>CAYSBR010000038.1:0-35572 GCA_964429385.1 uncultured Opitutaceae bacterium | reverse complement strand
AGAGAGGCTGAGCTGAATCGAATGCTACGAGAGTTTTTTGCGACCTATGAAACCAGAGCCTAACCAGTAGGAATGAGCAGCGGTGTTTTTTCGGCGCAACCCCACCTGCTTGCAGCGGCAGACTCCTGAAGCTCATGTTTGGCTGCGCCTCCCACCATCCGAACATCACCGAGGAAGTCATCCCCAACCACTCGCGCAGTTCTCGCCGCCTTCGTGTGCTGCCGCCCGCCAGCCACCGAATCAAGCGATGCCCCGGCCTGTTGAGCGTTGCAGCTCAACAGGGCGCGCGCGTTGAAAGCTTGCCTGCTTACTTGACTGCGCCTGCGGGCAGAATGGTGAAGGTCTGCCCGTAATTGCCCGGCTGGAGGCAATACTGCGGCAGCGTGTCGGGGCCGCAGCTGCAGGTCCCGAGACCGCGCTGGGCATGGTCCAGATTGACGTGGATTTCCGGCCGGGGCGTGAGCTGGGTGACATGGCGCGCCGCGTAAAGGTCCGCCGCCGTGAAGTGGCTGGCGGAAACCTCCATCGTTGGAGCCGCGTGAAAGCGCACCCCGGCGGCCTTGCCATCGTGCAGGTGAAGCCAGCGCACATCCGTCTTGTTGCCGTATTCCTGCGGCAGGATGTAGGGCACATAGTCGGCGGTCACCGTCGTGCGCCAGCAGCCCACCAGGGCGCTGTGCTTGCGGTCGGAGTAGTTTTCCCACGGCCCGCGGCCAAACCATTCCATTTGCTCCAGCGCGGGCGGCAGCACAAGCGACACCCCGATGCGGGGCAGCTCCGGCAGTTTCCGGTCCACGCTGAATTTGTTTTCAACCTGCAGCGTCCCGGTGGCCGAGAGCCGGTAGTGATGGTGGTGGACGATGTCTTTCTTTGCACCGGGCGCCCGCCAGCGCTGCCGGATTGCAATAACCACTCCCGCCTTGGCGCGCTTTGCGGTGGTCTTGCTCTCCACGAGTTCCATGCGGTCGTAACCCGCATCAAGCCAGCGGTTGAGCACCCGTACTCCGCCCCAGCCCACCTCGGTGAACAGTTTGAGGCCGTCGTTGTCGGTGGCGGCGCGCCAGACATTGAGCTGCGGACCACGCTGGATGAGCAGATTGCCTTGGTGCCGGAGATCGCCGATCGCGCCCTGGTTGCGATCCACCGCAAAACTCAGGTCACCGGCGGAAACTGTCCAGCCATGCGCCGCAGCGCTGACTTCCGGAGCGAGGCCCCGGGACCGGGCGGGCTTGGCGGCACGGGCAAAGAGGGTGGCGGGAACCGCATGCTGCTGCCAGGCTACTTCATGACCCGCCTGGCACCAGGCTGTCGCCTGCCGGGTGAAAAAGCGGAACGTCACATGCACTTCGGCACCGGGCGGGAGGGTCAGTTGCGGATACTCCAGGACGAAATCCTCCTGCGCCTGGGCCGTCGTGCGGAAAACGGGCAACTGGTCTTCGACCACAGTCCGGCCATCCACGAGCAGTGTCCAGGTGCCACGCAAATCGCGAAGATCGGTGAACCACCGCCGATTCTGCACGCGAAAACGGCCGCGACGGACATCGCGCGCGATCACGCGCACCGGCTGGGCGAGGTGCTTGTATTCGAACAGACCGGAATGCGGCGCCCGGTCCGGCCAGACGAGACCATCGCAGACAAAATTCTTATCGCTCGGCTCATCGCCGAAGTCGCCGCCGTAGGCCCAGAACTCGCGGCCGTTCGCATCGCGCTGCTTCAGGCCATGATCCACCCACTCCCAGATGAAGCCGCCCTGCAGGCCATGGTGCTGATCAAACGCATCGAAATAGTCGCCCAGACTTCCGTTGCTGTTGCCCATGGCGTGCGAGAACTCGCACAGGATGACCGGGCGCGCATCCTTGTTCGCCGGATCGGTCACCCACTGGACGATGCGCTCAATGGGCGGATACATCGGGCTGACGAAGTCCGAGGCCGCCTGGCCGCGTGTCCAATCAAAGGTGATGGTGCCTTCGTAATGCACCGGACGGCTGGGATCGCGGTGCCGGATCCAGGCGGCCATGGCGTCATGATGCGGGCCGTAACCGCTCTCATTGCCCAAAGACCAGGTGATGATCGAGGGGTGATTCTTGTCGCGCTCGACCATGCGCAGGCCGCGATCGAGAAAGGCCGGCGCATAGCGGCTGTCGTGCGCGAGGTCGTGGTAGAACGCGTGTGACTCGATGTTGGCCTCATCCCAGACATAGAGGCCGTATTCGTCGCACAGATCATACCACTGGGGATCATTCGGGTAATGCGACGTGCGCACGGCGTTGATGTTGTGCTGTTTCATTACGAGCACGTCCTGCAGCATGCCCTCGCGGGTCACGGCCTTGCCGCGCACGTCGTCGTGGTCATGGCGGTTCACCCCCGTGATGAGCACGGGCTGCCCGTTGATCAGCAGTTCGCGATTACGCGTTTCCACGCGGCGGAAGCCGGTGCGAATGGATGTGTGTTCAAGCTCCTTGCCACCGGGACCGACCAGCGTGACCAGCACGGTGTAACGCCGCGGCGTCTCCGCCGACCAAAGCTGCGGCCGCGCAACCGGGATCTCCAAGCTGAGCCGGCGGCGCGGGTTGACCCAAAAGTTATCCGTGGGGAACGCCTGTTCCTGCGGTTTGCGCAGAAGCGCCTTGCCGACGGGATCGATGACCTGCACGCGCAGCTTGCAGCCCTTCCCCCACTCGTCAGGCGCTCCGAGCCTGGCCTCCACCTTGAGCGTTCCTTTGCGCAGGGTCTCATCCGGCTCGGCCCGGACGAAGACATCCTCCAGATAATACTCCGCCTGTGAATAAAGATACACTTCGCGATGGATCCCGCCCATCCACCACTGGTCCTGATCCTCGATGAAGCTGGCATCGGACCATTTGACGACCGCAGCCGCCAGGGTGTGCGTGCTCCCGGCGCGCACATAGGGCGTGAGGTCGAATTCTGATGGCAGACGCGTATCCTTCGCCAAGCCCACCGGCTGGCCGTCCACCCACACATAAAGCACGCTTTCCGCCCCGCCGATATGCAGCACGGTACGGCGACCGTCCCAATTCTTCGGCACCGTGAAGCTGTGCCGGTAGAGCCCGGTGGGGTTGAGCGCCGGAACCACGGGAGGCTGCTCCGTAAACGGCATGATGACGTTCGTGTAATGCGGACGATCATGGCCGTGCATCGTCCAGTTGCTCGGCACCGGCAGCTTACTCCAAGCGCTGTCGGGCTGGAAATCAGTGCGGACAAACTCCGCCGGGACCGCTTCCGGCCGGCTCACCAGGCGGAAATCCCACTCGCCATCAAGCGACAGCCACCAGGGGGATTTTTCGCGGCGCCCCGCCAGCGCGGCTCTGGCACTGGGATAAGGATAAAGCGTCGCCCGGGCGGGGAGCCGGTTGAGCGAAAGCGTTTCAGGGGATTGCCAGGACTTGAGTGGGCCGGTTTGAAGAAGCTCCATAGGGGGCCGCCAGCGAAGCATGCCGCCGCGCAGTGTGAATCAAAATCAAACAGCCCCCAGCCCGGCCCTGACCACGGATACAAAGCCCTCCCGGGCATCCATGTGCGGATTATGTGCGGAGTCGGGCAGTGTTTCCACTCGGGCCGAGGGGAAATGCGCCAGGATTGTCGCATGATCCGCCGGCGCCACGTAAGTGGATTTTCCGCCCGTGATGAAAAGTGCCGGACCGTCAAAATGGTCTGCTTCTCCCAATGCGTTTCTTTCCAAGACCGGCAGGGCCGCGGTGAGCACCGGCAGGTTCACGATCCAGCGCCAGCCCTCCAGACCAGTCCGCTCAAGGGCCGTGGCGAGGAATTTTCGCATCGCCCAGTCCTGCACGCGCGTCTCGAAACGCTGTTCCGCCTCGGCCCGCGAAGCCAGGGAGCGCAGATCCAGCTCATTCATCGCGGCAAACTCCTCCCGATGCCCCACCCAGTGATAATCCTTCGGGGCGATATCCACGACAATCAGCCGCTCCACCCGCTCCGGGTGCCGGCATGCCAGCAACATCGCCGTCTTGCCCCCCATGCTGTGCCCCATCAGCGCCACCCGCTTCAGCCCAAGGGCGTCAAGCCAGGTCAGGACATCGCCCATCATGACGGTGTAGTCCATCGCATCATCGTGAGGCGAAGCGCCATGGTTGCGCGCATCCGGCGCGAGCACCTGCCGGGTGGTCGCCAGATCCCGGCCAACCGTTTGCCAGTTACGCGACGAACCCATCAGGCCATGCAGGATCACCAATGGCGGCTGGTCGGTGCCACCGAGGTCGCGGTGAAACAGGGAAACGGGCATGCCCCCATGCAAACTCGGTCGAGGGCCAAGGCAAGGTCCTGGTATGCGCACATTTTTCTTTGCGTGATTGATCGTTTTCCTGAGCGTTGCGGCCTGATGAGCACCGAAGTGAAGCTGACCCCGATGATGCAGCAGTATTTTGAGGTGAAGCGCGGGCTGCCGCGCGACACGCTGCTGCTCTTCCGCTTGGGCGACTTCTTCGAGATGTTCTTCGATGATGCCATCACCGCCTCACGCCTCTGCGGGCTCACCCTCACCAAACGGCAGGAGCATCCGATGGCCGGCATCCCCGCCCATGCCGCGGATACCTACGTCAATAAGCTGCTGGCCGCCGGTAAAAAAGTGGCCATCTGCGACCAGGCCGAGCCGGCCAAAGCCGGCAAACTGGTCAGGCGCACGCTGACCCGCATCCTCTCCCCTGGCACGACCCTCGCAGCGAACCAGCTTGATGCCAACCGGAACCACTACCTCGCCGCCGTCACTCTCGACAAAGCGGGTTTGCACGCGGCCTGGCTCGATCTTTCCACCGGTGAGTTCCGCCTCGCTTCTGATTCCCGGGTGGAAAACCTCCTGCCCGTCCTCACCGCGCTTGACCCGGCTGAGATGATCTTGCCCGAAGGGGCGCTGGAAACCTGGCAGGCGGCTCCCCACGAGCAGACGGCGGCCCACCTGTTGCATAGCTTCTGCGCAGATCGCCTCTGCTCCGACCTGCCGGCCTACAACTTCGAAGCCGCGACCGGGGCCAAGACGGTCATGGATACGCTCGGTGTGCTCAACCTCCAGGGATTCGGACTCGCGCACGATCACCCTGCGCTGGGTGTGGCCGGAGCGCTGGTGCACTACGCGACGGAAAACCTGCGCGCAAAACCCGAGAACCTCCGTCGTCTGCAGGAGTATCGCAGCGCGGGCACATTGTTGCTCGATCCCTCCACCCTGCGCAACCTGGAGATTTTCCAATCTTCCCGCGGCGGTCGGGAAGGCTCCCTGCTCGAGGCCATCAACCGCACCGGTACGGCGGCGGGAGCCCGTCTGCTGGAGCGCTGGCTGGCCGCCCCCACGCTCGACCTTGCCGAAATCCACCGGCGGCAAAGCCTGGTCGGCGAATTACTCGCCGACTCCCCCCGCCTCGCTTCCCTCCGTGAATTGCTCGGCCATATCCGCGATATCCCCCGCATTCTCGGGCGGCTGCAAAACCGGCTGCGCAACCCGCGCGAACTCGGCGGCGTGCGCGATACCCTCGCCCGCCTGCCGGCCTTGCGCACCGAGCTCGCCTCCTGGGGCGGACGGCTCGCCGCGGAGTATCCGCCGCGAATTGATGAGCTGCCCGGTCTGCGAGACTTGCTGGCCGGCGGGCTCAATGATGAACTGCCCGCCGACGTCGCCGATGGTAATTACATCCGCTCGGGCTATGATGCGGAACTGGACCGCCTGCGTTCGCTCACGACGGACAACAAGACGTGGCTGTCCGAGCTCGAACGCGCCGAACAGGAGCGCACCGGCATCCGCAGCCTGAAGGTCAGGTTCACCAACAATTTCGGCTACTACATCGAGATAACCAAAGCCAACCTGCACCTCGTGCCGGAGGATTATATCCGCCGCCAGACCACGGTCAGCGGCGAACGCTACGTCACCGAAGCGCTCAAGCAGAAGGAAAAGGAGATTCTCCACGCCGAGGAAA
This sequence comes from uncultured Opitutaceae bacterium, assembly GCA_964429385.1. Taxonomy (GTDB): domain Bacteria; phylum Verrucomicrobiota; class Verrucomicrobiia; order Opitutales; family Opitutaceae; genus UBA2377. The sequence continues at coordinate 29,630 of CAYSBR010000038.1, read as the reverse complement.
ACGCCCTCACCCGCGAACAGGAGCTGTTCAACGCCATGGTTTCATCGGTCATCGCCGATGCCGCCGCGCTGACCGCGACGGCGGATGCGCTGGCGGAATTGGACGTGCTGGCCGGATGGAGCCTGCTGGCCCGCGAATGGGATTATTGCCGCCCGGAAATTGATGATGGCGAAGCCTTGGCGATCGCCGATGGCCGCCATCCCGTGGTCGAGCAAATGCTCCGGTCGGCAGAAGTGACGGCCCGTGGAGCCAATCAGGCCTTCGTGCCCAACGACACTCTCCTGTCCTGTGATGACGCCCAGCTCGCGCTCATCACCGGCCCCAACATGGCGGGTAAGTCCACCTACATCCGGCAGGTTGCGCTCATCGTCCTCCTGGCCCAGATCGGCTGCTGGACCCCGGCCAAGGCCTGTCGCGTGGGACTGGTTGACCGCATCTTCTCCCGGGTGGGCGCAAGCGACGACCTCGCCCGGGGTAATTCCACGTTCATGGTCGAGATGAACGAAACCGCGAATATCCTGAACAACGCCACCGATCGTTCACTCATCATCCTCGACGAGATCGGTCGCGGCACCTCGACCTACGACGGTCTGAGCATCGCCTGGGCTGTGGTCGAATACCTGCACCGCAGCGCGGAGCGGGGCCCACGCACCCTCTTCGCCACCCATTACCAGGAACTCACCCAACTCGAAAAACACCTGCCGCGGCTGCGTAACTTCTCGGTGGCCGTGAAAGAGTGGAACGATGAGATCGTCTTTGTCCGCCGCGTCATCCCCGGAGCCGCCGACCGCAGCTACGGCATCCAGGTCGCCCGTCTCGCCGGGCTGCCGCTCAGTGTGATCGACCGGGCCAAAACCATTTTGCAAAAGCTCGAGAGCGACGACACCCAGGTTTCGCTCCCCGCCCCTGCTCCAGCCACCCGGCCAAAGAAGAAAATCACCGTCACGCCGGCGGATGATGCCCAGCTTGACCTGCTTTGACGCCTAGTCGTCGGCGAGCGGGAACGAAAGCAACCGCGCCGCATCACGCATACGTTTGTCCCGCGTGAACAAAGGCCCGGCCTCCACCCCCGCGTAAGTCGCCAGATGAATCGCATCGAGCGTGCGCAGCGGCACGCTCGGGTGCACGCGGGCGATCATCTCGGCCGCTTCGCGCACGACCTGACCATCTATCTCCACCAGCTCCACAACTTCATCCAGCAGGTGGATCTCAAAAAGATGCCACACCCGCTCGCGGTCGTGCGGAGCCAGCATCCCGTTCCTTTCCTTCGCCAGCAAGGCCGACCACAGTTCCGCGTACAGGAGTTCGGATGAAACGATCCTGTGCCCCGCCACCAGACGCTCGCACACGCCGGAGTCGGGCTCCGGCGTGTAAAGCTTCACGACGACCGAGGTATCAAGATACATCGCCGTAATCGCCCCGCGCGGCGCTGACCATCGCAACGGAATCAGGAGTTTCCGGCAAAGTGGCCCGGAATCCCGCAAGCGAGTGCCATGGCTTGCCAGTCAAGACAGGCTTGTGCCGCACCAGCATGGCCTTGGGCTCACCATCGGAAGTGATGACGATTTCCTCGCCGGCGGCGGCCCGTTGCAGGAGCGCCGACAACTGGTCTTTGGCTTCGCGCACCGAAACCTCCGTCCGGCGGCCGAGGAGCGAAGGCTCCTCCACCCGCCCGCCCTCGCTTGGAAGCAGTGCCTTGGCACCCAGAACTCGTTTTGACTTCTTCATGTGGCCACATGTGGCCACTATTTGTCATAATTGCAAGTTTTTCCCTGGGGAAACTTTCCCTTTTACCCTGTCGGGAAGTCGCCAAACACCTAAACCAAGCGGCCACCAAAAGTGGGCTTCAACAGGGGGCGCCAGAGCAATCCAAACCAAATCACAGCCACAAAAAGACGCAAAAATAAGCACCAGGGATTCGATCTTTTGGTGCGTTCTTGTGCCGCTTGTGGCCAACGATTTCCCTGCCGAATCCGACCGCAGCTCTTCGTAAAGTGCTCTGGAGTTGGAGCCGATCTACGCCTGACGGCGGAGTTGCCAAAGCGCCTTGGCCTGGCGGATGACCCTGGCCAGCACATCGGGCGTGATTGATTGCTTCGGGTCGTCGCCGATCCCGTGCTGGGGTTCGATGTGCGATTCGATGCAAAGGCCATCCGCGCCATAGGCCACGGCGGCAAGCGCGGCGGCGGGCACATAGGCTGCCTTGCCCACCGAGTGCGAAGGGTCCACCACCACAGCCGCCCAAGTCTTCTCCTTAAGCAAGGGAGTCGCACTTTCATCGGGGTGATTGCGGTAACCATCGAGCGTCGGCGTGGTGCCGCGCGGGCAGAGCATGATATTGGGATTGCCGAAAGCGGCGATGTATTCGGCCGCGGAAATGAACTCGTTGAGCGGCCCCATGTGCACACTGCGCTTGAGCAAAACGGAAACATCGGGCCGGTTCCCGATGGCGCGGCCGATGGCTCGCAACAGCGAATAATTCAGGGCATTGCGGGCACCGACCTGCAACACCGTGACACCGGCCCCGAGAGCCAGCTTGAGCTGCTCCTCGTCCATGACTTCCGCATCCACCGGCAGTCCTGTGCGGCGCGACGCTTCCATGAGAATTTCAAGCGACCGGTTGTCGCCTTGGAAGCTGTAGGGATTCGTCCGCGGTTTCCAGACACCGCCCCGGATCACATTGGCTCCGGCTTCTTTCACCGCGGCGGCGGTTTCATAGAAGTAATTCGGGTTCTTCGGATCAATGGTGCACTGCCCGGCGATGACGAACAGGTCTTCCCCGAGGGTCACGCCACCGATCGTGAGCTTGCCATTGGCCAGATCCGACCTCCGGTCCATCAGTTTGAAGGGCGACTGGATGCGATCGATCCGCTCCACATAATCGAGCCCTTCGAGACGGTTGATCATAAGGTCATCCCTTTCATCACCCACGATGGCGTAGATGGTGCGGACCGCGCCGGTGATGGGTTGGATCGTGCAGCTGAACTCTGTAACGATGGCGGTGATCTCGGCTTCCTGGGCGGGCGAGAGACGGTTGGACTTGGGCAGAATCATGGTGCGGTGTGGGTTTGAGAGACAAAAAAAGCCGCCTGTTTCGGGCGGCTTTTTGCGAAATTTTACGGGATGAAGATTCAGTTTTCGCGGCAGCCGCCCGTACCTTCCTGGGTAAAGTAGCCCCAGAAAGCAAAACGGTAAAAGTAAGCGGCGACGCGGTTCACTGGTTTGTTGATTGCCGGGGGCAGGATGGTTTGTCAATGCCGCGCCAGCCGCGTCCTCACAACGCGGCGGTGAACTCGGCCGGCAGCGGAGCCCGCGCGGCAAAGTGACAGCGCCGGCCCTTGAATTCATAATCGAACGCCGTCTCCAGCGAATGCAGGAACAACCGCTTCAGCCCGGTCGCCTTGGCGAATTCACGATTGCGCGCAAAATCGCCGTAAGTCTGATCGCCCACGATGGGCAGATGCCGGCGGGCGCACTGCACCCGCAACTGATGGCTGCGCCCGGTGATGGGCTCAAGTTGCAGAAGCGCGCTCCCCGCCCCGCTCCGCAGGATTTGCATGCGGCATTCCGCCGGGATGTTGCCCGCGGCCGTCGTGCGGATATGGCCTCCCTTTTTCGCCACCGCCAGACGGTCACGCCAGACCTGTTGCGCCGCCTGGGGACGACCGAAGACCAGTGCATTGTAGATTTTGCGCACCCGTTTCTGCCTGAAGTGCAGGCGGATTGCCGCGGCCAACATTTCATCTGCGCTGACCAGAATGACTCCGGAAGTGGCCGAATCGAGACGGTTGAGAAGCCAGAGCCGCCGGACGTCGCCCGGCTCATTCGACCAGAAATAAAACTCACCTTCAGGCTCATAGCGCGCTTGCAGCAACGATCGCTTTTCATCCCCGGCGGCGTTCGGGTGCGAAAGCGTGCCGGCGGGCTTGGCTAGCGCGGCAAGTCCGTTGGCGTCGTGGACGAGTAATTTCACCTCTTCGCCCAGCGGGAGCCGGGACCAGCATTTCTCCGCGTCCTTGCTCACATGTAGTAAAACGTGAACGTCAGTTCCTGGGTTTCCCCCAGCAGAGTGACCATATCCTCGGTCCACTCTCCATAGGGCGAGCGATCCGTGATGGCCCCGATGCAGCTGCGCTTGGCCGGCTCATGGTTCGACTCGCTTGTGACGTCGATGATTTCGCTGACATGGCCCGATTTATCGAGGCGGAACTTCACCGTGACGGTCGTTCCCCGGGGCGGCTGGACCCGGCTTTGGTGCAACAGACGCTCCCATTGAACCTGCACTGTTTCTATGAGCTGCTGGAGATACTGGCCGTAGTTGCTCCACTTCGCATCGTAAGCAACCGGGCCGATGTTGGCGGTGCCAATGCGGTTCTCGGAAAAAATAGCCGGACGCGCCCGCCGTTCGAGGCGGGGGGCCGGGCGGGGATTGCGTGGATCCACCTGGGGGGTGAAGCCAGTCGCGCCCTGAATCAGCGGCACATCCCGCACCCCTTCCACGTATTCCGGGGCATCAGTGGCCCGCTCCGGAAATTTCGCAATGTTGCCGCCAAAGCCATCGGGAGATTCCCCCTCATACCGCTCGACGCCCGGCAAGGGGATTTGCTCAAGCTGCGGCGCCGTTGTCGCCACCGCCTGCTCACCGACGACGGCTTCGACCGGCGGAGCGCTCGGCATGAGCGGTTCATCAGGCAGCAATTGCCCGCTCACGATCTGGTTGGACTCAATGTCGGTCCGTCCCTCCATCGCCGGACGGTCGCCACCGATTTCGGTGCTGGGCGTTTCCTGGGCCACCTGCTGGTTCTGGGCTCCGAAATTGATGGTCTTGTCCGGCTCGTTGTCCGGGGCATCAGGATTCACCTCAACGAACCGCGATGGCGATGGCACTTCCTCGTCCGGCGGGGTGAACATATCCTCGGACAGCTCGATGTCGAACTGAGGAGCCGCCGGTGCCCGCGGCAGCATTTCCACGGGCTCCATCTTCATCAAAGGCGGCAGCACCAAAAACAGCAACAGGTGCACGCCGATCGTCCCGATCACTCCAATCTGGATGGAGCGGCGGTCAGACTTGGCCGAAAGTCCCGGCACGGACGGCCGCCGGGCAGGACGGATTAAAGGCGTGTGCAACTCAGGCATGGGTGAAAATGACGCTGGAAGTCAGCGCAGGAGACCCGCCTCCATCAAAATTTGTTTCGTCCCATCCAGCGGCAGGCCCATGATATTTGAAAAAGAACCCGTTCGCCCGGCTATAATCAGTTCACCTTGCTCCTGGATGGCATAGCCACCCGCCTTGTCGAGGGTGTGAACCTTCGACAGATAGTCGGTGATCACGGCTTCCGTCAGCGGATGAAAGGTCACTTCGCTCGACTCCCCCCCATCGGCTTTGTACCCGCCGGCCCCATGACGCAGGGCGAGTCCGGTGAAAACCGTGTGCGTCCGACCGGAAAGACGGCGAAGCATCGCGCGCGCCTCATCCAGGTCGCGGGGTTTATTGAGCGCGTTTCCCTCAATAAAAACCGTCGTATCCGCGCCCAGCACCCAAGCCTCGGGGTGGCGGGCGGACACCCAATCGGCCTTCAAGGCCGCATTGTGCGAGACCATCTCGCGAGGGTCCGTCGAGGGGTCCTCATGTTCGGTGACCTGCGCCGTGACGACTGAGAATGGCAGTCCCAATTGGGCCAGAAGCTCCCGACGGCGGGGGGAAGCGGAAGCCAAAATAAACTGAGGCGGCCCGTTCATTCGGCCTGTTCGTCCAGAATGGCGCGGACCTGTCCTTGGGCCCGGGCCAGCTCAACCCGGCTGAGGTTGTAGCGGTATTCCGCCTCGACGAGATTATCCGAGGCCGCCGCAAGCCGGCTCTGTGCCTCGATGAGCTCGCGATTATCGGCGACCCCCTGCTCAAAACGACGTTCCGCGAGGATCAACTCCTCCCCGGCGAGGCGATAGCCTTTTTCCGCGACATTGATTTGCGCGAGCCGAGAGGCGGCATCCTGACGCGCGAGGCGCAACTCCGCACTCACCTGGTTTTCCAGATCCTGCACACGCAGCGACTGGGCTCGCCGTCGCGAGGTGGCCAGATTGGTCAGTGAGCGGGTGCGCGCGCCATCAAACACAGGCAGGCTCAACGCCAGGCTGCCGGACCAGATATTGGCCTCATTGCCATCGAAGGCCTCGGCGCTCGCGTAACCGTAGCTGCCGATCAAAGCCAGCGAAGGCAGGCGATTGTAACGGGCGGCGCGGACTTCGAGTTCGTTTTGATCAAGCAGCTTCCGGGCGCTGCGCAGGTCCGCCCGCTGGTCAAAAGCGGCTTCTTCCAGGCTGACCCCGTAGGCAACCGGTTCAGTCCGCCGCACCTTGAACGGAGCAAGGTTCAGGGCATCACCAAGATTCATCGCCAGAAGTTGCTTGAGCTGCAGCTCGCTGGATTGAACCAGGGTCTCCTGTTGCAAACGGGCCTGTTCATCCATCGCGAGCTGCGATTCGGCCCGGGTGACATCGATCTGGGTGGCGACCCCGGCATTCAGCTGATTCTGCGCCAAGCGCAACAGACTTACAGCCCGGCCAATATTGGCATCGAGCACCTCGATGCGGCGGAGGTTGCGCAGGTGCGTGAAATAGGTGTTGGCCACCGCGGCGAGCACGACTTCGCGGGCCTGCTCCTGCCCGAGTTCCGCCACTGCGACCGCCTGCCGTGCGGCCTGATAGGCGGCGATGCGCTGAGGGTTCAGCAGGTCGAGCCGGCCATTGAGCTGCGCATCGAACCGGTTGTTGATGCCGCTATTGACGAGTGCCCCCCCGACGGAAGCGGTGCGGCTGCGTCGTTGGGCGGCATCCAGCGTGACCTGCGGCAACAGGTTGCTGCGCTGCTGGAGCGCGGACTCCAACGCCTGCGCTGCGGACTCCCGGCTGATCAGGACGGCCAGACTGGTTTGCTCCGCATCTGACAGCGCCTCGCGCAGGGTCAGGTTTACAGGCCCGGAGGCCCGCAGGATACAGGCTGCGCCCAGTGTCCCAAGAAACAGGAAATGCTTCAGCTTTAACATGCTCAGGTCTTCAACCAATTCCCCGACCCGCTCCGAGTGCAAGCCTTGCGAGTTGTCAGGCAGCCGAATTCACTCCACGGTCACCCTTTTACCCATCACCATGCGCCTTGGCCTCGCCCAGCTCAACACCATCGTCGGCGATCTTCCCGGCAACCGCCGCAAAATCCTGGAGGCCTACGCCACCCTTGCGGCGCAAGGAGCCGATTTGGTCGTGTTTCCGGAGCTTGTTGTTTGCGGCTATCCCCCCCGGGATCTGTTGCTCAAACGCCGCTTCGTGCCCGACATCACCGAATCACTGACGGAAATCGCCGCCGCCATCGGCGAGGTGCCCGCGCTGATCGGCACCGTCGAACCCAACACCTCCGGCCAAGGGCGTCCCTTCTACAACTCGGCGGCCTTCTGCCACCGCGGGAAGGTCATCGCCTATGCGCGCAAGTGCCTGCTGCCGACCTATGACGTCTTCGATGAAGACCGTTATTTCGAACCGGCTCCGACGCCCACCGTCATCATCCATGATGGCCGGCGGATCGGTGTGACGATCTGCGAAGACATCTGGACCCACCCGATGATCAGTACCCGGCGGCTATACAGCGGGACGGATCCGGTGGCCCAGCTCGCCGCGCAAAACTGCGATGTGATGGTCAACCTCTCCGCGAGCCCGTGGTATCACGGCAAAGGCGCAACCCGCCAAAAGCTGGTCACGGATGCCGCCCGCACCTTGGACTGTCCTGTTGCTTACGTGAATGCCATCGGCGGCAATGATGAACTCGTTTTCGACGGCCGCAGTCTGGTGACGGACCAATCAGGAAACATCATCGCAGGCCTCAACGCCTTTGCCGAAGAACTGCGGGTGGTGGAAGTCGCCTCCACACGAAAAGAACCCTCTCCCCATGGCATCGCCGCCACATTCGCGCAGGAGGACCTCAAGGATATTCATGATGCGCTCGTGCTGGGGTTGCGTGATTATGCGCACAAAAGTGGATTCAAGCGGGCCCTCATCGCCCTCTCCGGCGGCATCGATTCCGCACTTGTGGCCGTGCTCGCGGTCGAGGCTTTCGGCGCTGAAAACGTCACCGGCGTCTCCCTGCCCTCCGCCATATCATCGGGGCATTCCAAGGATGACGCCCGACAGCTGGCCGCCAATCTCGGCATCCGCTTTGAGACCATCGCCATAGCGGACGCCGTCGCAGCCTGCGAAAGTGCGCTCGGCCCGATTTTCTCCGGTCGCTCACCGGATGTCGCCGAAGAAAACATCCAGGCCCGGATTCGCGGCGTCCTCATGATGGCGATTTCCAACAAATTCGGCGCCCTTCTGCTCACCACGGGAAATAAGAGTGAAATCGCCGTCGGCTATTGCACTCTCTACGGGGACATGGCCGGCGGACTCGCCGTCATTTCCGATGTCTTCAAGACCCAGGTCTATGCCCTTTCCCGATGGATAAATCGGGAGCGGGAGATTATCCCCCTCAACACCATCGAAAAGGCGCCCAGCGCCGAATTGCGCCCCGATCAGACTGACCAGGACAGTCTCCCCCCTTACGACCAGCTTGACACCCTGCTGCGCGGGTACGTGGAGGAAGGTCTCTCCCGCCGGGACCTTGTGGCCCAAGGTCTCCCTGAAGCGGTCGTCAACGACATCGTGCGCAAAGTGGACCTCAACGAATACAAGCGCAAACAAGCCGCCCCCGGTCTCAAGATCACTTCCGTCGCTTTCGGCGTCGGTCGCCGCATCCCCATCGTGCAGAAATACGTGAGCTGATCAGAACTCGTTATTCTTAATTTTCATGTTTGTTCAGATTTCGCACACGCCGATAACAAGATGACTGTCTCCGAATCCCTCTTTAATCGCGCCCAGCAGCTCATCCCCGGTGGGGTCAACTCGCCCGTCCGGGCCTTCCGCTCTGTCGGCGGCGCGCCGTTTTTCACCAAGTCCGCCCAGGGCGCGACACTCACGACGGCCGATGGGCGCGAGTTGATCGACTTCGTCGGCACCTGGGGCCCGGCGATCCACGGCCACAATCACCCGCGCATCAAGGCGGCCATTGCCGCCGCGCTGGAAAACGGCACCTCCTTCGGCACACCCAATCCCTACGAAGTCGAGATGGCCGAGCTGATCGTGCGTTTCTTTCCTTCGATCCAGAAAGTCCGCATGTGCAACAGTGGAACGGAAGCCACGATGTCCGCCATCCGGCTGGCCCGCGGTTTCACGCAACGCGACAAGATCATCAAGTTCGCCGGTTGCTACCACGGGCACTCCGACTCGCTGCTCATCAAAGCCGGTTCCGGCGCACTCACCCACGGCAACCCCGACAGTGCCGGCGTGCCCGCCTCCTTTGCCCGGGAGACCATCGTCCTCCCTTACAATGATCGCGCGGCGCTTGAAGCCGCCTTTGCCGCCAATCCCGGCCAGATCGCCGGCATCATCATCGAACCCTACTGCGGCAACGTCGGTTTCATCATGCCCGACGCGGGTTATCTGCAATTTCTCCGCGAAATCACCACCCGGCATGGCACCGTCTTGATCTTCGACGAAGTGATGACCGGCTTTCGCATTGCCCGTGGCGGGGTGCAGGAACGCGAGGGCATCACACCCGACCTCACCTGTCTCGGCAAAATCATCGGTGGCGGGCTGCCCGTCGGCGCTTTCGGTGGCCGCGCCGACATCATGGACCGGCTCGCACCGCTCGGCCCGGTTTACCAGGCCGGCACGCTCAGCGGCAACCCGCTGGCGATGGCGGCCGGCATCGCCAGCCTGCAATTACTTGATGAATTGGCCCCCTATGCGCGACTCGATCAGCTGGGCCGGCGTTTGCGCGACACGGTGCTCACGGCCTGTCAGGCCAAGGGCATTCCCGTGCAGGCGCCGCAATGCGGCTCGATGTTCAGCTTCTTCTTCACCGACACTCCTGTCCGCGATTACACCACCGCCCTCACCGGCGACGCCAAACTCTTTGCCCGTTTTTTCCATGCCTGTCTGGCGGCGGGGGTTTACCTCGCCCCCAGCGCCTATGAGGCGGGCTTCATCAGCACGGCGCATGAAGGCACGGCGATTGATCGCGCCTGTGAAATCATGGCCAAAGCCATCGGGGAACTTTGATTCCCCGGGAAAGACGCATAGCCTGACGCTCTTGCCATGGAATTTCGTTTCATCCGCCTGATTTTCGCCCTCGGATCCGTAGCCATCACGCTGGCCTCCGCCTCGCCCGGCGACGTAAGTGTGATGCCAATCGACGAACTTCGGCCCGGGATGAAAGGTGAAGTCTGGACGGTCTTTCACGGCACCCAGCCTGAACCATTCAACGTCGAGGTGACCGGCGTCGTGCACAATGCGCTCGGTCCGGGCAAATCGCTCATCCTCTGCCAACTCACCGATGAACGTGTCCAGAATATGGGCGCGGTTGCCGGCATGAGTGGCAGCCCGCTCTACATTGATGGCCGCCTCGTGGGTGCCCTCTCCTACCAGGTCCAGCGCTTCGAAACCGTGCGCTATGCAGGCTTCACCCCGGCGGCGGATCTGATCGAAGTCAGCCGCAAGGCCGATCGCGCGTTTGCCGCGCGCAACCCAGCCAATGCGAGCACGCTCGCCCAAATCCCCGCAGCCGGCCCATGGGGTGATGTGTTGCAACCGCTGACCCCCGTCTTCTCCTTTGGCGGCTTGGCGCCACAAGTCGTGGACTGGTTGGCTCCGCAATTCTCCGCTCTCGGCCTGCGCGTGGCCGGACTCGGCGGACAGATGCAGTCCGGCAATACGCCCCATGACCATCCCGGCACGCTCAAACCCGGAGATGCGGTGGCTGTCGCGGTGACCACGGGAGACATCACCCTCGCCGCAACCGGTACGGTCTCCTACGTCGAAGGCGACCGGGTCGTCGCCTTCGGTCACCCGATGATGAGCCTCGGCGATGTCGATCTGCCCATGGCCCGGGCGGAAATCGTCACAATTCTTCCCTCCAATTTGAACTCACTCAAAGTCGCCAACACCGGCGAGATCATCGGCACAATCAATCAGGACCGGCTCTCCGCCGTGGCGGGCGATCTCGGCCCCATCCCTGAAATGATGCCTGTCGAGATCACCCTGCGGAGAGCCGATGCCGTGGAATCGGTCCTGCGTTTTTCCGCCGCACGTCATCCCCAGCTGACTCCCGTGGTCATAGGCGCGGGCGCCGCCCAGGCGATCCTTGGCTCCAATGATGCCGGCCTCACCGAAGGCGCTCGCGTTCACGCCGAATTCCGCTTTGCCAATGGCGAAAGTGTCACGACCGTCCGCCTCCTCGGTGGCGCGCAGGGGCTCGGCGTGGGACTCAATGGTTTTGTCCGCGATCTGGGAGCCATTTTGCAAAATCCCTATGAGCCTGCCTTTCCGATTGGGCTCACGGTCAGTGTTACCCCGCTGGATTATAATCCCCAGGCGACGTTGGAGTATGTGCAACTCTCCCACAGCGTGATCTCCCCCGGGCAGAATCTGGAGGTCACTCTCGGCTGGAGTGACTTTCAAAAAACCTCAGCGAGGGAAACCGTACTCATCCCCGTGCCGCCGGCATGGCAGGGCAAATCACTGGAGCTCGTGGTCACCAACGGTTCCACACTCGACCAGATGACGGGATTCTCCGGCATCACCAGCGCGCAGCTGCGCAGCTTTTCCGCCCTGTTGGACATCGTCCGCCAGTCCCGCGATCCGGAAGGCATCCATGTGGCCGTGGTCGAAGGCTCCCGGCTTTTTATGGATCAAGGCAGCAGAACCCGCGATCTGCCCTCCTCATTTGAACGAATCGCCCGACAGTCCGATGAAGCCCGCTACATCAGCCGGACTGCATTCTCGCCCCTCTGGGAAACCCATCGCCTTGCGGGTCGCCTCATCTCCGGCACCGTCCGCCGCGGCTTCCGGGTAACCGACTGATTTCTGCCATGTTGAAATTTGCCCTGCCTGCTCTTGCCGCCCTCGTCCTCGCACCGGCCACCGCCTTGGCCGCGCCTCTCTCGCGGACCCAACCCGTTGATTTTTTTGCCGATGTCCCCAGCCGCAATCTGCAGGGGATCACCGCCCGTTCGGATGGCCGGCTCCTGCCCGGCCCCACCGTCGGCCCGGTGAATGTCCGCTTCGGCTCGGAGCTGCTTTGGAGCATGACCACCGACGGCGCCCGGTTGCTGATCGGGACCGGCCCGGAAGGACGGATATTGCGCATCAATCCCGACACTCGCGGCGAAATCACGCCCGAAGTTCTGCTCGACCTGCCGGAAACACATGTCTTCGCCCTTGCCAGGCTGCCCAATGGCGACGTGCTCGCCGGCACCTCGCCGCAGGGCACGCTCGTCCTCAGTCGCGAGGGGCAGGTGATCGCCCGCGCCGCATTGCCGGTGGATTCCATTTTTGCCCTCTCTGTGATTGAGGATGATCCCTCCGCTCCGGTCGCCCTCATCGCGACGGGCAATCCCGGTAGAATCTACCAGGCGGCAATTCCGGTGTTCGCCAATTCCGGAGACTCTTTTGACAAACTCACCGAAGCCGCCGCGCTCAAAGCGCGTGGCATCAGTCTGCTCGGTGAAATTCGCGACCAGAATATCAGCCGCCTCCTGCGCTTGAGCGATGGACGAATCATCGCCGGCTCCTCGCCCCGGGGTAATCTGTATGAGTTTTCTGCAAAGGGCGGCTCCCCCCGTATCCTCGCCGAGCATCGCAACGCAGAAGTCACCGATCTGCTGGCCTGGGATGGCGGCTTTTTTGCCGCACTGACTTTTGGCGGGCAGTCGGTGGAAGCCCGTGCGGCCAACCGCGCCCCGGCCGGTGCGGCGCGAACGGATGAAACTTCCGCCCGCGAAGAGACGGAAAACGCCGCCCCGCCCCCCGTGATTCCGGTCGAACCGGTCCGCGTTGAACGGTTCGCCGGACGCGGCCAGTTGCTTTGGCTTCCCAATGGAGGGTTCCCTGAAACCGTGGCCTCGCGCAATGGCGCCGCCTTCTACCGGCTGCAACGCCATGAGGGTATCGTCCTCATTTCCGGAGGTGAACAGGGAGACCTGTTTGGCTACGATCCCGAGCGCCGCCGCAGCCTCACCTTTCCTGCCGCCGGCTCCGCCCAGATCAATGGCCTGTTGCCGGCCGCCCGCATCCCCGGCGCTTACCACGCCATCGGCAACAACCCCGCCTCCCTCAGTCTCGTCAATTTCCCTGCCGGCTCGGCCCGGCGCGTGGAATCCCGGCGCCTGGATCTCGGGGTGCCGGCGGAAATCGGCGCATTGCGCCTCGGCGCCGGGACGGCTATCGCAGAAGACCGGCTGACGGTCGAACTGCGAGCCAGCTATGGCAGCGATGAAGCCGAGGGGTGGAGCGATTGGCAGCACGCTGTACCGGCTGACGGCGGCTGGCGGGTCAACGGCCTGCGCGGTCGTTACGTGCAAGCCCGCCTGAGCCCGGCCACGGCCCGCTTCGAGATCGATCGGGCAACCTTGCACTACCTGCCACAGAATCGCCGACCCAGCCTGCAGGAGTTCCGGGTGCTTCCGCCCAATCACACCCTTATCCCCGCCATGGAGAGTCCGCCTGCCTTCAGCACCACCCTCGCCCAGTTGCTGCAATCGCAAAGCCGGTCGGATGAACGCCGTCCGAGTTCCCTGCTCTCCAGTCAAGTCGTCCCGCAAACCGGCGCACAGGTGGTGGTCTGGACCCTCAATGATCCCGATGGGGATGACTACCTCAGCACCTTTTCAATCCGTCGCGCCGGCACCGAAGCGTGGACCGATCTGATTGTGAATACCGCGGACTCCTACCTGCAATTCGACACCGCTCATCTCCCCGAAGGTCTCTACCAAACCCGGCTGATCGTCACCGAGACCGAGCCTCGCCCGCTTCCGGATCGCCTCAGCTCCACTTTCGCCACCGAGGATCTGTTGATTGATCGAACTCCACCGGAGTTCCTCGATGTCGCAGTCGGTCGTGAGAACGGCCGATTGGTTGTCTCCGTACGGGCCAAGGATGCGCTTTCCCTGCTAGGCGGTCTCGAGGTTTCGCTCAATAATGGCTTCAAGGCACTGCTTGAGCATCCCGTGGACGGCATCCTCGATGGCCGCGAAGAAACCTTTCGGCTCAGCATCACGGCGGCCCAGGCAGATGGGGCGACTTCACTTGAGGTCATCAGCTACGACGCATTGGGCAATGGGTCCTCCCGGCGTGTGAGTATTCCCTGACTTGGGCCAGAAAAGGGGCTTTTTTTGAGCCACCGGCTTGACGCACCGGGCATTTGGGTCTGACTCAGATCATGAGATTCATTCTCATGACGTAAGGAGTCTCATTTCACCCTATCAATCCATGTCAGACACCACCTCCACAAAACCCCTCAGCTTCGGCACAGGGCTCAAAAACAAGCTGCTTTTGCCAGCAGTGGCTGCCATCGGCCTTCTGCTGAGTTCCGCTCTTTCCGCTTCGGAACTGAACCTTTACTCCCATCGTCATTACGAAGTTGACCGGCAGATCTTCGCCGATTTCACGGCCGCCACGGGAATCAAAGTCAATGTGGTCCAGGCCTCGGCCGACCAACTGATTGAGCGCCTCCGGGCCGAGGGGGCCAACTCTCCCGCCGATCTGCTTTTCACGGTGGATGCGGGACGTCTGCAACGCGCCAAGGAAGCCGGCCTCTTGCAGCCGCTGACCTCCCCCCTGATTGACGAGCGGGTACCGGCCAATCTGCGCGACCCCGACCGGCAGTGGCACGGTATCACCGTGCGGGCCCGGGTCATTGTTTATGCCAAAGATCGTGTGAAGCCGGAGGAGCTCTCAACCTACGAGGATCTTGCGGACCCCAAGTGGCGCGGCCGGCTCCTCGTCACCTCTTCGGGCAGCGTTTACAATCAATCGTTGCTCGCCTCCCTCATCGAAGCCGATGGTCGCGAAGAAGCGCTCGCATGGGCCCGGGGCGTGCGCGCCAATCTTGCCCGCACTCCGCAAGGCGGTGATCGCGATCAGGCCCGCGCACTGGCCGCCGGTCTGGCCGATGTCGCCATCACCAACACCTATTATATCGGTCTGCTGCGGAGCTCGCGCAACGCCGCCGATCGCGCCGCCGGCGAAGCCGTGGGCGTGTATTTCCCCAATCAGGCCGGGCGCGGTGCGCACATCAACGTCAGCGGTATCGGTCTTACCCGCAGCTCAAAGAACAAGGAAAACGCCATCCGGTTCATCGAATACCTCACTTCCCCCGAAGTGCAGGCCCGCTTCAGTGAAGCGAACCACGAGTATCCGCTGACCCTCGACATCAATGCCTCGCCCAGCCTCAAGGATTTCGGTCCGTTCAAGGCCGATCAACAGGCGGTGCACCGTCTCGGTGAACGCAACGCCGAGGCCGTGGAAGTCTTCAACGCCGTCGGCTGGCCCTGACCGCCGGCCGATCACGGTAAACCAAGGACGCGCCTTGCCAGCGCGTCCTTGTTGTTTTGTCATCTCATTTTCACTTTTCATCAAAGCCGTTTCGCTGACGACTCCCTTGCCCTGCCTCCCTCATGGCTGACGCCACCACCGCCCGCTCCCCCACGTCTCCGCGCGCTCCGCGGCGGCTCTGGCCTTGGAGTCCTTGGAGCGGCCATCTGCTGCTGGTCGGTTTGTTCATGGCCGCGCCGCTCGCGCTCATTCTTTTCAGCCTGCTGCAAGCCCCCGGCATCGGGTGGACGCAGACCCCCGCCGCCACCATCGGCGCTTATGTGGTCAACACACTCATCCTCCTTTTCGGCGTTTCCTTGGTGGCGACGCTTGTCGGGGTGGCATCCGCCTGGTTTGTCGCCGCATGCGATTTCCCCGGTCGCCGCCTGTTGAGCTGGCTGCTGGTACTGCCGCTTGCCCTGCCCGCCTACGTCGTCGCCTTCGGCTACGGCGACCTTCTCGACCAGCTTATCCCCATCGTCGTGTGGATCCGCGGGCAATGGGGCCTCGCGGCGTCGCGCATGAGCCACGATATCCTGCGCTATGTCGCGGTCATCGCCGTGCTCGCCTCGGTGCTCTATCCCTATGTGTATCTCGCCGCCCGGACGGCATTCCTTACGCAAAGCCGGGCCGCGTTGGAGGCCTCCCGCATGCTGGGCTGCAGCCCGGCGGCGGCCTTCTTCCGGGTGACTCTGCCGCTCGCCCGACCGGCGATCGTCGGCGGCGTCATTCTCGTCGGTATGGAAGTGATGAATGAATACGGCGCCGTCGCCCACTTTGGTATTCCGACTCTCTCCATCGGCATCTTTCGTTTCTGGTTCTCCTTCGGCGACCCTGATTCGGCCGCCCGCATCGCGGCCTTTGCCCTGCTTGTGGCCTTCGCCCTGCTCGGCGCCGAGCGTCTTTGGAGTGGCAAGAAGCGCTTCACCGAAACGGCGGGCAGCTCCGGCCCCATTGCCCGTTACCACCTGCGCGGCTGGCGGGCGATGGCCGCAATTCTGGTCTGCGCCCTTCCCGTAATCTTCGGTTTTGTTCTGCCCGTGCTCCGCCTCTCCCTCTGGAGCTGGCAGGTTGGCGCCGCCGCCTGGGAAAAGGAGTTCCTTATGCAGATCGCGCACACGCTGTTGCTGGCGGGAGGCGCCACTCTGTTCGTCGTCACGCTGGCACTTACGCTGGCTTACACCGAACGCCTGCATCCGCATCGCTCCGTGCGGTGGATGAGCCGGCTGGCGGCCCTCGGTTATGCCATCCCCTCCGCCGTGCTTGCCCTCGGCATTCTGCGCGGACTCGGTTTTCTTGATGTCGGCCTGGGCTCACTCTTCGGCCCCGCCGGACACAAGGTGCTGACCTTCCTTCTCAGCGGCAGCGTCTGCGCACTCATGTTTGCCTACGTCGCCCGGTTTCTCGCCGTGGCCTTTCTCCCCGCCCAAGCCGGACTCAAGCGGGTATGCGCCGACCTCGATGCTTCCGCCCGCTGCCTCGGCGCGTCTCCTTCCCGGACACTCTTCCGCATCAATCTGCCCCTGCTCCGGCCGACGCTCTGGGGCGCCGCCATTTTGGTCTTCGTCGATGTGCTCAAGGAGCTGCCGCTCACTTTACTCCTGCGCCCCTTCAATCTGGAAACACTGGCCACACGGGCATTCAACCTCGTGGATCAGGCGCGCCTGCCCGAGGCCGCCCCCGCCTGCCTGCTCATTATTCTGACCGGGCTGATCGGAGTCTTCGCGCTTAACCAATTGCTCGAAAAACCTACGGATGCCGGCTGATTTCGGCAGCCGCACGGCGCGCAAATCCTTCGCGTCTTCTCTGTCTTCCCATCACATTTTCCATCACAATGTCCCGTCTCCAGCTTACCGGCATCACCAAGCACTTCGACCGCGGCGAACGCCCGGCGGTTGAAAATGCCGCGTTTACCGCCGAACCGGGCAGCATCACGGCACTGGTCGGGGCCAGTGGTGCGGGCAAATCCACCCTGCTCCGTCTTATTGCCGGTCTGGAGGTGCCCGATGCCGGCGAGATCCTGCTTGGCGACCGTGTGATCAGCACGCCGCGTCACACCGTGCCGCCGGAAAAGAGAGGGATCGGCCTGGTGTTTCAAAACCATGCGCTCTTTCCACACCTGAATGTTTTCGAAAACATCACCTTCGGAATCGCCCGTCGGCCATTGAAGGAGCGCAAAGCCGAGACCGCCCGGCTCCTCGCCCTCATCCGCCTCGTCGGCCACGAGCAACGCATGCCCCACGAGCTCTCCGGCGGTGAGCGCCAGCGCGTGGCGCTGGCCCGCACGCTTGCGCCCAGCCCTGCGCTGGTGTTGCTCGACGAGCCGTTCAGCAGCCTCGACACCAATCTCAAGGCCCGCGTTCGCGACGAGGTCCGCACCATCCTGCGCCAGGCCGGCGTCACCGCGCTGATCGTCACCCATGATGCCGGTGATGCGCTCGACATGGCCGATCGCATCGTCGTCATCAAGCAGGGCCGCATCCAGCAGGTGGACACTCCCGAGGGATTGTATCGCCAGCCCGCCAATCGCGAGGTGGCCGCATTTTTCGGTCCCTGCAATTTCCTGCCCGGCCGCATCTTTTCCACGCTCACAAGCGAACATTGGCAGGGATTGCAGCGTCCCGCGGGAACGGATGAGACCTGGGTCCGCCCAGCGCATCTCCAATTGGTTTCCGAGGACGCCGCCCGCCATGGCGGAGGCGTCGTGGGCAGCGTCATCTCCTGCCGGTTTCACGGCACGCACTGGGGCGTGCGTGTCCAGCCGGACGATGCCTCCGTCCCGGTGCTGGTCGCCCATGTGCCCGCCCCGGCTCCGGCCAGTCGCATCGGTGTGTTGCCGCTGCCCTTGGCCTGAAGCATTCAGGCCCGCGGGTGGGCCTTGGCGTAGATCTCCTGCAATCGGGCGACGGTGACATGCGTGTAAACCTGGGTCGTTGCCAGTTGGGCATGCCCCAGGAGCTCCTGCACGAGACGCAGGTCCGCACCGGCATTGAGCAGATGGGTCGCATAGCTGTGTCGCAATTTGTGCGGAGTCAGATCGAGGGGCAGCTCCGCCAGGGCCAGGTAGCGCTTCAACAACAACTGCACCTCCCTCACGCCCAGCCGTTCGTGCCGGGAATTGATGATCACCGGATCCGTCGGACCCGAGGCGCGCGCCTGCTCGCGACGAAATTTCTCCAGCACAGTCATAGCCACCTTGCCCAACGGGCAGACACGCTCCTTGCGCCCCTTGCCCAGCACCCGGGCGATGCCTTCGCGAAAATCAATCGCGCCATAGTCCAGCGCCACCAGCTCGCTCACACGCAACCCGCCGCCATAGAGCAGCTCCATCACCAGGCGGTCGCGCCAGGCGGTGAAGGGATCAAGCGTCTCGTTCTCGATCAACCGCTGCGGTCCGGACAGAAGCCGGCGCATCTGCTCTTCCGTGAGGAATTGCGGCAGTCGCTTTTCCAGCTTCGGCAGCGGCACGCCAACGAAGGGATTACGCTTCAGGCGCCCCTGCCGGATCCAGTATTTGGCAAAGGCCCGCAACCCCGATACATGGTTATGCAGGGTGCGCCGGCCATAGCGGCGTTGCGCCTCGATGACAAAATCCCGCACATCGCGCACCGCCAGTGCATCAAGCGAGCGCTCCCCCAGCCCGGAGGATTTTTGCCAGCGATGGAAGTCTTCAAAAGCCTGCCGGTAGTTCCGCACCGTGTAGGCCGAGTAACGGCGCTCGTCGCTCAGATACGCGGCGAAAGGCGTCCACCACGCGGCGATCAACGATTCCGGCAAAGGTTCAGGCGGGTGAGCCTTGGACATTTTTTTCGACCTCTTGCATCACCCTCGCGGTGTGACGGCGCAACGCTCCCTCCGGGTCCAATCCCTTGGTCCGGCAGGCGGCGGCAACTTCAAACAGCATCTTCCCCACGGATTCATCATCGAGTTGCGCCCCCAATGTCCGGATTTGAGCCGCATCCACCAAGGCCGGCACCGGCAACTGCTTTTTCTCAATTTGCTTCCAGATCGCCTCGGCCAGCATCAACGCGGGCAGGCGCGGCGGTTGCTCCTTGAACACCCCCGACGGAGCCGGCCCCGCCTTTTTTTCCCGCGCCTTGATCTGCTCCCACTGCACGAGCACCTCATCGGACGTCCCCAGCTTGGTTTCACCGAAGACATGCGGATGACGGCGGACCAGCTTTTCGTTCACCTCGCGCGCCACGTCGTCGAAATTGAAATGCCCGCCCTCCTCCGCCAGTTGCGTATGAAACACCACCTGGATGAGCACATCGCCCAGCTCTTCACGCATGTGCGACAGGTCCAGTCGGTCGATCGTGTCGATCAACTCGCTCACCTCGTCAATCAGGCAGCGCACCAGTGAGGCGTGCGTCTGCTCCTGATCCCAAGGGCAGCCTCCGGGGCCCCGCAGGCGGGCGATGGTCTGGCGGAGTTCTTCAATCGGCGTCATGGTCTTGGGAGTAACGCGCAAACCGGCGAAATACACCAAAAAACCCGGCATTTTCCTGTTCCTTTCATCCATACCGTGTGTTTCGTCGGAAGGCCTTACGATGGACAAGCTGACCGAAATCATGGCCCACAAGCGGCGGGAAGTCGCCCCGTTCCTCCGCGATGTCTCCTCGACCGAGCTGGCCGAGCTCAACGCCAGCCTGCCGCCGGTGCCCTCCTTTGCCCAGGCACTGCGCCGCAGCGACGGCCGGATGGCCGTGATTGCCGAGATCAAACGGCGTTCCCCCTCGGCGGGCGCCATCGCCTCCGGGGTCGCCGCCCCCGCGCAGGCCCTCAAATACCGGAACGCAGGCGCCAGTGCCCTCTCCGTGCTGACCGATCAAAAATATTTTGGCGGCGATCTCGGCGACCTTCGCGCTGTGACAGAACTCTTTCGCAAAGAGCCTCCCGCGATCCCCTGTCTGCGAAAAGATTTCATGGTGCATCCGCTGCAAGTGCGCGAAGCCCGGGAAGCCGGGGCCAGCGCCATTCTCATCATCGTCCGGGCGCTTGCCGATCCCGAGATCAGCGCATTGCACCAGGCGGCCCAGGCGGCTGGCCTCGATGCCTTGTTTGAAATTCATAACGAAGAGGAGCTGAAGCGTGCCGTCGGCCACGGCGCGCGGATCATCGGCGTGAACAACCGGGATCTGGCCGTCTTCACCACCGACCTCGGCTTGAGCGAGCGGCTCATCCCGCTGTTTCCCGCCGATGTCACCGCCGTGAGTGAAAGCGGTATCTTCGGACCGGTCGAGGCCCGCCGGGCCCGGGTCGCCGGCGCACACGCCGTGCTCGTGGGCGAGGCGCTCATGAAGGCCTCCGACACCCGGGCGCTGTTGCAGGCCATCGCCACGGCCTGAGACCGACCGACCGTGATTTGACGTCGCGCAGTTTCCCACGAGGATCAGCCGATGCCACTCTCCCCCTCCGCCACTCGCGAACTGCTGGGCCGGCTCGGTCACCACCCCAAGCGTTTCCTCGGGCAAAATTTTCTCGTGGATGGCAACATTGTGCGCAAGTCGCTGGAGTTGGCGGAGGTGAAACCGGGCGACACCGTCGTCGAGATCGGCCCGGGATTGGGCACCCTGACCTCCGCCCTGCTGGAAGCAGGAGCCGAAGTCTGGGCCGTGGAAAAGGATGGCGTTCTAGCCGCCCATCTTCGCGCCACGTTGGCCACGCAATTCCCCCGCCTCCATCTGCATGAAGGCGATGCCCTCGACCAGCCGGTGGCGGCGCTTTCTGTGGAGAACACCGATAACTTCAAGATCGTCGCCAATCTTCCCTATGCGATCTCCACACCATGGATGGATGCGGTCCTGGGCGGACCGCTGCCCTCACGCATGGTTCTCATGCTGCAATTGGAAGCAGCGGAGCGTTACGCTGCCCAGCCCGGCACGAAGGCCTTTGGCGCGATCTCCATTTTCCTGCAATCAGCCTACGCAAGTGCGCCCGGCCATCGGGTTTCCGCCGCCTGCTTTCACCCACGCCCCGATGTGGACTCCTACCTGCTGCACCTCGTGCGCAAACCCATGCCGTTTGTTTTCCATCCGGAGACAAAGACGCTCATTCGCAGCTGCTTTCAGCAGCGCCGGAAACAACTGGGCGCATTACTGCGCGCCCGTCTGCCCGACGGCGGGCGCGGGTGGCTGACCGTGCTGGAAAACGCCGGGATCCCTCCCACCGCCCGTCCCGAAGACGTGCCGGTTGCCCTGTGGCAGCAACTGCAAACCCGGTAACCCCTTGCTTGAAAAGCAGGGATGCTCTTTTAATTATTGCTTCATGCTGCGCATCGTCCTCCTCGCCTTGATCCTGCTGAAGTGCGTCTGGTTTGCATCGGCCCAAGATGCGCCTTCGCTTCGCGGGCGGGTCGAGGGTATGACCTATTATGCGCCCAATGGGAGTTATTCAGTTGCGATTCCAGTCCTGCCTGAGCTGGGTGCAAGCATCACGGATACGTCGAGCGCCGTTGTTTTTCGCGATGAGTTCAAAACCCATGTGAGCATCGGTTCCTTCCAGCAGGATGCCTCACAGCGTTGGGAACTTTCAACACGCGGACTGCGCGACTACCTCGCCTTCTATTTTCTCCATTTCGTAGTCCCTGATTTCGAGCAGCTGTCGCCTGCGATGCGGATCGAAAGCACCGAGTATGACGCCAACCTCATGGGCGGCGCGCTCATCATTTACACTATCCTCCCGGAAGGCACCATGTTCGCCCATCGCCTGGTCAATGTCGTCTCAGGTTCGAGGCAGGAACCGGAAGCCAAGCGCGGCAATCTGCTCTTCATTCGCCATGGGTATGTTTATGTGATCAGCATGGAGCTGGCCGAGCGCGTTGTCGAAGGCTCTGCCTACAACTTGACCACAGAGCAGGAAAACCGGCTTTTGCGTGAGCGCATGGAGCGGTTGTTGGAAGGCCTGTACATCAACCGCCCGCCCGCCGGCAACTGAGCGCGATTTTCCGGGCCGGTAACCCGGCCCGGAAAATGAAGGCTCACTTGTAACCGGGGAGGAACTTCTTCTCCGCTTTGAACATCTCCAGCGTCATCTGCTTGATTTCCGACGGGCTGCACACAGCCGAAGAAAGCGGATCAAGCATCAGGGCGTAGATTGCCTTCTCGACCGAACGCTCAATGCACGCCTGCGCCCCCAGATCGAACATCCGCATGTTGGAATCGCACAGCGCCGCCATCTGCGCCGGCAGCGCCCCATAGCGGGTCGGGTTGATGCCGTTGCGATCCACCATGCAGGCGACTTCCACGCAGCCATCCGCCGGCAGATTGGTGATGAGCTGCCCCGCCCCCTTGATGTTGTTCATGACATTCCCGTGAATACGGAATGGTGAGTCCTTTTCGCGGGCTTCAATGATCCAGCTCGCGTATTCCCAGCTGCGTTCCCACTCCATCGGCTCCTTGCCCGCCACCATCTGCCCGCGCTGTTTGTCCGCATTCTTGCGCCAGGTGGGCCAGTTGTCGGCGTAGAAGCTCGAGCCGCCGTCGTAGCCTTCGCGGCTGTAGCGCTGGATGAGATCCTTCCGCTTACGATAATAAGGAAGGTATTCCGAAAGATGACCGCTGGACTCGGTGATGAAGGCGCCAAAATGCAGCATCATATCCTTGCGCACGATGTCGCGGTGCCATTCCGCCGCCTCCCAATGATAGTGGCTGAGTCGCTTGGGATTCTTCGGTCGGCCCTCCTTGAAGGCCCGCTCCAGCTCGGCGGCCGCCTTCTTTTTAAGCCGCGGATAAAGATCCCGGCCTTTGTGCTGCAGCTTCGTGAACCAGGCGAGGTGATTGATGCCGGCGCACTCCCATTCCATCTCCGCCACCGGCACCCCGGCGCGCTCGGCCAGCAAGTGGCTCGTCCCCTGCACCGAATGGCACAATCCCACGATCTGCATCTGCGAGGAACGGCCGGCCGCGAGACACATCATGGCCATCGGGTTGGTGTAGTTGAGCACAATGGCATCCGGGCATAATTCCTCGGCGTCCTTCAGCACCTGAAGGAACACCGGAATCGTGCGCATGGACTTGAACAACCCGCCCGGCCCGATGGTGTCGCCGATGCACTGGTCGATGCCGTATTTGGCCGGGATATCGTTGTCGAAGCGCACGCAAGCCGTGCCACTGACCTCGATACAGTTCACGATGTAATCCGAGCCGGCCATCACACTGCGGCGATTGGCGGAACCGATGACTTTCCAATTGTCCTTGCCCAGCTGCCGGGCCAGTCGGGTGATAAGCTGCGTCATCGTATCGAGACGCTCACGATCAATATCCACCAGTGCGATCGTGCCGCCCTGGTCTCCAGGGATGCGCAGCACGTCGTTCATCAGGCGCGGGGTAAAGGCGCTGCCCGCGCCCAGCATCGTGATCTTGATGGGGCGCTGGATCTTGCCGGGCAGCCCGATGGCGGCGGCATCTTTGGTGTGATCGGCATGGCCGATGAGTTTCTTCGCAGGTTTGCTCATGGGATGAATTGTGAGGGGTTCTTCCGCAGCATCAGCGAGCCCACCCTTCGGCACGATAGCAAAAGATTGATTATGAATGTGCATAATGTGACATGCCTCCATGGCCTTGTCCGTCGATCCCTTCCCCCTCCTACATGTCGCCGCCGAGGAGACGCAAACCTCGCCGGACTACGCTTTCGCCAATGCCAGCCGCGAGGGCCGTTTTGCGCTCGTGATCCAGCGCACGATCTCAGGCGCCGCCTATTTCAAGGACATCCGCGGCCACCAGTTGGTGAATGCCGGCCAGGCGATGCTGTTCACGCACAACGAACCAACCGCCTATGGGTATCCGCCGGATGCAACCGAACCTTACCGACTGGGTTTCATCTCATTCGCCCCCACCGGCACACGCGAGCTCTTCAATCAGCTGCGCACGGATTTCGGTGCCGTGCTCAACCTGCCGGACGGGTCGGAAGCCACCGCGCTGTTCAACGAGATCATCCAACGCTACCGGCAGCGCCAGTTCCGCGACCGCTTGCATGAAGCCGAATTGCTCTATCGGCTGCTCATTGCGCTCTACCGCGAACAAGTACAGGGCACGCGGCGCAGCGATCCCATCGAGTTTGGCCATCACTATGTGCGCAGCCACTTCCGCTCACCCGTGAACCTCAAGGGCATCGCACAAAAATGCGGCGTCAGCCGCGAGCACTTCATTCGCGCCTTCAGCGCGCGTTATCGCGAATCACCGGGCGCCATGCTGCGTCGGCTGCGCCTGGAACACGCGCAAGCCACCTTGCTGACCACCCATCTGAGCGTACAGGACGTGGCCCTCGCCAGCGGCTTCACCAGCAGCAATACCTTCTGCCGCGCCTACCGCTTGAAATACGGCCACAGCCCCGGCGAAGCGCGCTGACGTGATAATCAACCACGAAGAACACAAAGGACGCGAAACCTGACCGCAGAATAACTCAGAAACCCTCCCGAAGGATCGGTTCTTTGTGAGCTTCGTGTTCTTGTGGCAAAACTCACCTGGCCAGCTTGCGCTGAAGGGGAAAGATTTCACGCAGACTCAGGCTCAACTTATCCTGCAGCGCCTGCAGTTCACGATACCGCGCCACGTTGGCCTTATTGGGCAGGCAGCGGGTCGCTTCATCCAACGCCACCACACCGGTGGTGAACTCGGTGATCGCCACCTTCGGTCGCGTCTGGCGCGCCAGTGCCCACGCCGCCTGGATCGCGCCGCCCAGCGCCGCGCCTTCATCCTCGACCATCGCGACGACCGGCACGCCGAATACATCCGCCATGATCTGCCGCCAGACGGCCGACTTCGCGCCGCCGCCAGTCACTCGGATCTCCTTCGCGCGCACTCCGAGCGCGGCCAGACGGCGCAACCCATAGTTCATCCCGAGGGTCACGCCTTCCATGGCCGCGCGGGCCAGGTGACCGGCCTCAAAAGTGTTTTGATTCAATCCCAGCAGCACCCCGGAGCCCGCCGGCACATTGGGCGTGCGTTCCCCGGCCAGATACGGGAGCAACACGAGCCCACCGGCGCCTGGCGGGACGGCAGACACCGCGGCGTTGAGTGCCGCATGGTTCTGGCCGAACAACGCGCGCACCTGCTCGGTGACCGTCGTCACGTTCATCGTGCAGAGCAGCGGCAGCCAGCCACCGGTGGACGAGCAAAACGCCGCGATCTCACCTTGAGGATCCACGACCGGTTTTTTCGCAAAGGCGTAAATCGTCCCGCTCGTACCGAA
Organism: uncultured Opitutaceae bacterium; assembly: GCA_964429385.1. GTDB lineage: Bacteria > Verrucomicrobiota > Verrucomicrobiia > Opitutales > Opitutaceae > UBA2377. Next base: position 3,989 of record CAYSBR010000038.1, on the reverse strand, counting down.
GCTCGCCGTCACGACCCCAGTCGCCACGTTGCCCGTCCCAATGGCCCCCATCATGTTGTCACCGCCGCCGGCGCTTACGATTACGTCGGTTGAAAGACCGTAATCCTTGGCACGCTCCGCCCTGAGCGTCCCCGCGATGCCGCCCGAATCACCCAAGGGCGGCAGCCAGTCGGCAAGGTTCTTATCCACCGCAGCGATGGCCGCCTTCGACCAGGTGCGCTTGCGCACGTTGAGCAACGCCATGCCGGAGGCATCGCCCGGCTCCATGAAGTAATTCCCCGTCAGATGGAAATTCAGATAATCATGCGGCAGCAGCACCTGGCGCAGTTTCCTGTAGTTCGCCGGCTCATGCCGCTTCAGCCACAGGATCTTCGGCGCCGTGTAGCCGGGCAGGAAGGGCAGCCCGGCCTGACGGATGACGGCCTTGTCACCACCCAGCTTTTTCGTGAGCAGTTCACACTCTTTCGTCGTCGCCGTATCACACCACAACTTGGCCGGTCGGATCACCGCCCCTTTGCCATCCAGCGGCACGAAGCCGTGCTGTTGGCCCGATACCCCAATGCCGCGCACGCGCGCCGCATCCACCTTTGCCACCACGGCCTTGATCACCGTGTCCATCGCCGCCGTCCACTCCTGCGGATGCTGCTCCATATGCCCGACCGGCAGTCCGGAGATGAGCGTGTGCGGGGCGCGGGCCTCCGCCACGACCTGACGGGTTTCGAGGTCGAGGACGACCGCCTTGACGCTCTGGGTACCGGAATCAATGCCGATGAAAAGACTCATGATGGGTGTGGGGAACTCCGACAGTGCGGCAAATCCTGCCGCGCTCCGCAAGGCGTCTTCCTTGTTTTTCAGCGCTCCTCGGTCCGACTCTCTCCGTCCGCAGAGGACGCAAAGGGAGCGAGGGATTCACCGCGCAGCTTTGCCCGCTGACCAAGCGCGTCATAGGTCGCGTATTTGTAGAGTTCGCCAAGCGTCGGATAGTTGAAGCAAGTCTCGATGAACAGCTCCGCCGTCGCACCGGCGTGGAGGGCGACAAGACCGATATGCACCAACTCCGTCGCCTGTTCGCCGATGACGTGCACGCCGCGCAGCTTCAGGGAGTCCTGCTCGAAGAGAAGTTTCAGAAATCCATACCGCGCCCCAATGATCTGCCCCCGGGCGTTCGCGTCATAATGCGCCACACCGGTGATGAAGGCCACGCCGGCCTGTTTCAGCGCCTCCTCCGTTTCCCCCGCCATGGAACACTCGGGAATGGTGTAGATGCCATACGGCAGAATGGGCGTGACCGTGCTTTTATATTTCAGGTCGAAGGCATGAACCATGGCGACGCGCCCCTGCTCCATCGAGGTCGCCGCCAGTGCGGGAAAGCCCACGACATCCCCCGCCGCATAGATATGGGGCACACCGGTCTGATAGTGACGGTTCACCTCGATCGCGCCCCGCTTGCCCGCCGCGAGCCCTGCGACCGGCAGGTTGAGCCGGTCCGTGTTACCGCTCCGCCCGGCCGCGACCAGAATCGTATCGGCAGGAAGCTGTCCACCCGAAGCCAATGTCACCGTGAGCCGGGGCGCATCCATACCGCCAACCGCCGCGACCGTTTCATTGAAATGGATGGCCACCCCCATCTCCGTCATGCGCCGGGTGAGCAACTCTGCCACCTCATGGTCGAGGAATGACAGCAGACGATCCCGCCCTTCCACCAGAGTCACATGGATACCCAGGGCGGCAAACATGCAGGCATATTCGCAACCGATCACACCTCCGCCCACCACGATCATTTCCGCAGGGAGCGCGTTCAGATTGAGAATCGTGTCGGAATCATAAACCCGGGAATCCCCGAAAGGAAAAACCTCGGGCCGGAACGGTCGCGAACCGGTGGCGATCAGGATCACCTCGCCGCGCAGGCGCACCGGCGCATCGTCCCCCTTCATGATACGCACCGTGTGCGCGTCCTCAAACGAGGCTTCACCCGTGAAAAGATCGATCTTGTGACGTTTGAGATTCGCCGTGATGCGCTGCTGCTCCGCCTGCCGTACCTGCCGCTCCCGAAACAGAAAATGCCGCGCCGTCACTTCATCCTTGAGCGTCATCGTGACTCCGTAGAGGCCGCGCTGCCGGTAACCCGACAGATAGAGTGCGGTCTCCCGCAAGGTTTTCGAGGGCAGCGTGCCAGTGTTGGCCGCGGCGCCACCCAATGCGCTTTCACGCTCAATCAGAGCCACGCGCTTGCCAAAATACGCCGCTTGCGCCGCGCCTTTTTCACCGGCCGGCCCGGAACCGATTACAATCAGGTCGTAGTGAGGGGATGACATGAAATAAGGGCGCACCCGCGCCAAAACTGGGAGAAACGGACCGAGTCTGCAACTGGACCGGCGGATGTAAATCCCGCAGAAGTATTTGGTTTCACGCCCAAAATAAAAGAGCCGCCCACCCCTGGGCGGCTCTTTCCCTAACACCAAGCAAACCAACTCTGACTACATGGGGAAAGACGCGGACGCCTCCAAATCGTTCAACCGACAGAAGCCCCATCCATCACCCTTTACAGCTTTGTAACAAACATCCGGCCCGGCGGCTCAGGCCATTGGAAACGTCCGCTGGCAACGCGGGTAATTGCGGCACCCCCAGAAATAGACGCCCGGCCGGCCTGCGCTCATCGTCACACGCCGGGTCATCTTCATCGCGCAGGAGGGACAGGTCGGCACCGCGTATTGCCCGTCGGTAGCCAGATCCAACAGCGCATTCTGGACCCCGAGAGGGAGCTGGCCGATCCGCTCCAACAACTCCGAGCCATTCACGAGGTCGATATTCAGGGGACGTACAAAATCCAGCGCCGCCGGCGCAAACTTCCCTGTGGTGAAAAACGCCCCCTGCCCGACCCCGGCCGCCGTCATCGCTTCCTGCAACGCCCGCACCGCCCGATCATCCACCCGCGCGCGGTCCCAGACCTTGCATCGCACCAACATCACAGGGCGCGGGTTGCCCGCTTCAAAACCCTGCATCTCCAGAACACCATCCTCGTTCACCGGCGAAACTCTCACCTCGAAGCCCAGTTGCCGAATATATGCCGCCACCACATCCTCAAATGAACGCCAGTCCAGCAGATCGAGCAGCGTTTGCGACCAATACTGGGCAAAGGGATCCGCCGTCCCCTCCGTCGAAGGCAACGGCGCATCTCGTACTTCGACCCGGGAATCACCCCGCTTGCGCTGCCAGATCAACCAGCCCAATCCGAAGATCAGTAGGGTGACACCTGAGCCGGTAATGAAAAAGAAGACGGGGCCGAACATGAGGGGTTATCAGCGCACCAAATAAAATCAGGGTGAATAATTCTGGGGTTATCACCCCAGTTAATAGGAGCAAGTGAGAAAACAAATTCACCCCTCAAGTCGCCGGCTGGCAATTTCCCTTCATGGGCAAATTGCCTTTGACCGTACCCGCCAGCGCCCTCTTAGCTGACAGACTCAATTTACGCGGTTTTGCGCCGTATCCTTCAAAGCTCCTACCATCATGTCCGCCCAACCGACCATCATCTACACGAAGACCGACGAAGCTCCGGCGCTCGCCACCTATTCCCTGCTCCCGATCGTGCAGGCCTTTACGAAACATGCCGGCATCAACGTCGAGACCCGCGACATCTCCGTCGCCGGCCGCATCCTCGCCACTTTCGCGGACAAACTTCCGGCCCACCAGCAGCAGGCCGACCATCTCGCTGAACTCGGTGAACTGGCCAAAAAGCCCGAGGCCAACATCATCAAGCTCCCCAACATCTCCGCCTCCGTTCCCCAGCTCAAGGAAGCCATTGCCGAGCTCCAGGCCCACGGTTACGCCGTCCCCGACTACCCCGAGACGCCCAAGACCGACGCCGAGAAGGACACCAAGGCCCGCTACGACAAGGTGAAGGGCTCCGCCGTCAATCCGGTCCTCCGCGAAGGCAATTCCGACCGCCGCGCGCCCAAAGCCGTCAAGGACTACGCCAAGGCCCACCC
>CAYSBR010000037.1:0-36083 GCA_964429385.1 uncultured Opitutaceae bacterium | reverse complement strand
GGAAGGCATGCCGTCCGGTTCCTTCGGCCCCACCACCGCCGGACGGATGGACAGCTACGTTGACCTCTTCCAATCCCTAGGCGGCTCCATGGTCATGCTCGCCAAGGGCAATCGCAGCCCGCAAGTCACACAGGCCTGCAAGACTCACGGCGGTTTCTACCTCGGCAGCATCGGCGGCCCCGCCGCGATTCTGGCCAAGGAAAACATCAAAAAAGTCGAACAGCTCGAGTATCCCGAACTCGGCATGGAAGCCGTCTGGAAAATCGAGGTGCAGGACTTCCCCGCCTTCATCCTCGTGGATGACAAGGGCAACGACTTCTTCGCCAACGGCTGCGGCGCCTGCCTGCCGGCGAAGAAGTAGCCGTCACCCTAGTACCGTCACCACGATCTGCCGGGCATATGGCAAACGGCGGTGCTCCCAGAGGAAAATGCCCTGCCAGGTGCCCAATTGCAGGCGGCCTTGGGCAAACGGTACGCCCTCGCTGGTGCGGGTCAGCGCCATCTTGATGTGGCTCGGCATGTCATCGGCGCCCTCCAGCGTATGGGTAAAATAGGGATCTCCCTCGGGCACGAGCCGGTCAAGCCAGGCCTCCAGGTCGCGGCGCGCACTCGGATCGGCGTTCTCCATGATCATCAGTGAGCAGCTGGTGTGCCGGCAAAACACATTCACAACGCCCTGCGCCAAGCCACTGCGACAAAGGACCGCCGCCACCTCGTGGGTGATCTCCACCAGGCCGGCGCCGCGGGTGCGAAAGGTGAATGTTTCCTGATGAACGGCCATGCGCCGAGCGAAGCTCAGCCTCCGCCGCCCGACAAGGCGCTTTCTCCCGGCCGGGTCATGGTCAACGGCTCCAGCGCGCGATCGAGTGTCGCCGCGTCCATCAATCCTTTCGCCAGCACGACTTCGCGCAACGATCGGCCGGTCGCATGGGCCTCCTTGGCCACCGCGGCGGCGGCATCATAACCGATGAAAGGGTTGAGCGCGGTCACCAGCATAAGCGACCGCTCCATCAACTCGCGACAACGGGCCGCGTCCGCTTCCAGGCCGGCCACGCATTTCTCCGCAAAAACCCGCGCGCCATTGGCCAGACAGGCGATGGATTCGTGCAGGCAATGCGCGATGAGCGGCAGGGTGACATTCAACTCGAATTGTCCATCCCGCCCGCAGGCGGCCACGGTCTGCGCAAGGCCCTGCACGTAATGGCAGACCTGCACGAGCATCTCGCTCATCACGGGGTTCACCTTGCCGGGCATGATGGAGGATCCCGGCTGGGTCGCCGGCAGTCGTAATTCCGCCAGGCCGGCGCGCGGGCCGGAGCCGAGCAGGCGGATATCGTTGGCCACCTTGGCCAGCCCCGCCGCGATGGCGGCAAGCTGCCCGGCCACCTCGACGCAATCATCGCGGGCCGCCTGGGCCTCGAAGTGGTTGCGCGCCTCGCGAAAATCAAGGCCGGTTTCTGTGTTGAGAATACGACACACCCGGCCGGCAAACTCGGGATGCGTGTTGAGCCCGGTCCCCACGGCCGTACCACCGATCGCCAGCTCGGCCAGCACCGCCAGGGCGCGCCGCACGCGCTCCCTGGCCTTGCGCACTTGTGCCGCATAGCCGGAGAACTCCTGCCCCAAAGTCAGGGGCGTCGCATCCATCAGGTGCGTGCGCCCGATTTTCACGATCCCGGCAAAAGCCCCCACCTTGGCTTCCAGCGCACCGGCCAACGTCTCAAGCGCGGGGCGCAACTGCCGGTCCAACGCCACCGCCACACTGATGTGCAAGGCCGTGGGGATGACATCGTTCGAGGACTGGCCGAGATTGACGTCATCGTTCGGATGAATCGCCGGCTCCGCCGAGAGTTGCCCGGCGCGGCGGGCGATCACCTCGTTGGCATTCATGTTGGTCGAGGTGCCCGACCCCGTCTGGAAGATGTCCACGGGGAAATGGGCATCGTGCATCCCTTCGGCAATTTCCCGGGCCGCCTGGCGGATCAAGCGCGCTTTGGCCGGCGAAAGCTTGCCCAACTCCTCATTGGCCTGGGCGGCGGCCAGCTTCACCAAGCCAAGGCCATGGATAAACGCGGCCGGCATCGGTCGGCCGCTGATCGGAAAGTTCAAAACCGCCCGCTGGGTCGAGGCGCCCCACAGCGCCTCATCCGGCACCGGCATTTCACCCATGGAGTCCTTTTCCGTGCGCATGGTGGAAAGACTAGGCAGGGATGCGTGAAAAGCAAAAGCCCCGCTTAACGGCGGGGCCTTGAATTGCGCGATAATCAGAGGAGCGGCTCAAAGCCGGATGTTGATGGCCAAACGCTCGCTTGCGACGTCGAACCGGCCACCCAGACGCTCATAGAGGCGATCATCGGAAAGCGAACGCCCCACCCGGCTCTGCTCGTGTTGCGTGGACATATCCTCGGCAGGTGCGGACGCAGGCAACGCACTGGCCAGCAGGCGCCGCACCCGGGTGTTGGACTCGCCGGGCAAAGGCACTTGCATCAGGGGATCAACCGGCGGGGTCCGCGTTTCAAGCTGCTGCGTACGCAACCCCGGCACATAATCGAGCATCCGCGCAATTTCAGGTTCGCTGGCCTTCACCGCCTCCAAGTTGGCGGCAATCGCCTGTGCCGATGGACGGTTGAAAGAGTCCGCCACAGCGGAAGCACGGGCACCTCCCGGCAAAGAGGTCGGCGCCACCGGCGACTCCGTTTGCACTACACCGGTTCGCGCGACTGTTTCGGCCACGACCAGTTCAGGTCCCCCGGAGGTAAGATTTTCCACTGTCGGGGCAGTTTGCTCCCGCGACGCCACCTCTTCCCACATGGGTCGCATCGCCGTGCTTTGAACCGCCTGCGCCGCGGATGGCGCAAATACCGGCTCGCTCTCAGGCCCGCGATATTCGCTCACCGTCAGAAAAGTAAGGGCAAAAATTGCTGTGGCACCCACAGGGACCTGATATCGGGAGACCCGCGCCCCGATACGGATGAAGGGAGCCCACCACGGACGCGGCTCCACGATCGCCGCCAGTTGCTTGGTCCGGATCGCACGGTCAAAGTCAGCCCAGAATTCAGGCGAAGGACGTTCTGCGCGCTTGAGGCGGATGAGCTGCTCGACCGTGACAGACTTCTGAGGATGATCGTGGTTCATTGGCGCATATAGGGTTGTAACTCGGCCTGCAGCAGCTGTTTCGCGTAGTGCAAACGCGAACGCACCGTGCCCACCGAGCAATTCATGACTTCGGCAATCTCCTGATGGCTGAGGCCATCTATTTCGAATAAAGTAACCACGGTTCGATGCTTGATAGACAATTTTTGCATCGCTTCGTTCAATTTTTCCTGAAGCTCGTGGACAAAAGTGTCGCGCTCAACCCCCGACTTATCTGTTAACGCCTCAATCACTTCTGAAGATTGACGATCTTCATCGTCCAATTTCTCCAGGCTGAAAAAGGAGCGCAGCCGGTTTTTTCGGAGATGGGTGAGCGTCGAATTAATGGCAATCCGGTAGAGCCAGGTGAAAAACGACGATTGCCCTTGGAAGCGGTTGATGGACTGAAACGCCTTGATGAACGCATCCTGCGTGAGATCCGCCGCATCCTCCCGGTTTGAGGTCATATTGTAAATAACCCCATAGACGCGACCGCGATACTTGGTGATCAACCCGTCAAACGCGGCCACATCCCCCGCCTGGACCGCACGAACGACTTGCAAATCGGAATCAGCCTCGTGCTGCCGCTCGGGCGAAGTCACCAGCGTTTTACCGAGTGGCTTGATCGCGTCCATTACCGGGAAATCATCCACACAGGAGCGGGAAAAGCGCAAACGGAAATTTGCCTCCCCTCCGGCTAAATAATGCGGAAAGCGGGGCGCAGATTTTGCGCCTTCGACCAAGTCGGAAACCTCTGGGCGCCGACCACGAACAAGCCCGGAGCGATTTTTTATCCATCGGAAACGACCCGATGACCCAGCCAGGCACTGAGCTCCCCGCGGATTGCACCCAATCCTTTGTAATCTGCCATCGTCGCCGGCAGCGTCGCCAGCGCACGACCAAGCCCGGCTCGCACGCGAGGATTCGCACAAACCTCGGTCAATTGGTGAACCTCGATCCGGATGCCAAACAGCACCCCTCCCGCAATCGCCATCAGGACCTGATGCTCAATCCGCAACCAGATCCCCGCCGGATCCAGCGGCAGGGATAATCGCGGACGTTGCAGCGCCGGGTGCAGATTAAGATCCGCTACCGCAGCCAGTCCCCAGTTATGCCGAAAATAGGCCTGCCCCGGTTTCAATCTGGAAAGAAACAAACCAATTTTGGGCCCCAAGGCTTGGTTCAAACTAGGAACCGGGCCATGAATGAAGTCCATCGTCTGCCCCAGCTTTTCCGCCAAGGCCCACGAGGAAGGGAAACACACCACACCGCCAAGCAACCGCAACTCCCCCGCCTCATCCGGCGCAAGCCAGAGCAAATCGGGTTCGAGCGCACCACCCAGATCAGTGAGCAAATCCCCCGTCTGCGGGCACGATACTCCCCATGCCCGAGCCAGCCGCCGGGTTTCCTCAGCCAGGTTCTCGCCGCCCGGCTGCAAACAGGCATGGCGGGAAAAATCCGCCCGCAGCCAGCGCCGCCTTTCTTCCAGCAACCTGCCGGAAACATCCTGCGGCGCAAAAAACACCGCCGGATCTCCCGCCCGCAAACCCAATTGGAAGCGATGATCCTCCTGCGGGAAGAGTGCCTCCAACGCGTTCACGGCCTGACCACCAGCCGCACCCGCGCCTCACGCTTCAAGTAAACGCGCGCAAATCGTGCGAGATCCGCAACGGTCACCGCGTCGATGTGCGCGTCGTAGTTTTTCCAATCGTTGGCCGGCTGGCCATAGGCGGCACTCAGGCCGGCCTGACCCGCCCGGGCGGCATTGGTCTGAAGCCCCATGCGACGGCCCGCCTTGAGCCGGACTTGACAGCGGCGCAACTCCGCCGGGCTGACCTCACCGGCGGCCACGCGGAGGATTTCCGCCTCGTTTTCAGCCTGCACCGCGCCTTCGCTGTCCGGCGCGGTGCCCGCGAGAAAGTAAAACATCCCCGACTCCAATCCGATCACGCGCGCGGAACGGACAAAATACGCCAGCCCCTTCTCTTCCCGCACCCGCTCGAACAATCGCGAGGACATGCCGCTGAACAGCTCATCAGCCACGTCACTCACATAAAAATCCGCCGCGCCCAGCGATGGCGCCGGGTAGGCTTCGTAAACCACCGCCTGCTGGCGCGGTTGGCGCTCCACAAAATCCCCGGCCTCGCCCCTCCCCGAAGCAACCGGAGACGGCATGACCAGCTTCCGCTTCGGCAAGCGCCCGAGAAATGCACGCAAACGTGGCAACAGCGTCTTCCGGTCAAAGTCTCCCGCCACCGAGAGCACGACATTGGGCGCCACCAGCAACCGCCCATGCAGCGCCTTCAAATCGGCCGGGGTGAGCCCCTCCACCCCGGTCTCATCCCCCTGGGATTCGACCGAGAACGGATGCAGTCCGAAAAATTTTCGCCGCAAAAGCTTCCGGCCCAATGTCACCACATCATCCTGATCCTGCCGCAAGGCGGCCAACTGCGCCTCGCGCTCAATCCGGCAGGTGGAAGCACGAAACGCAGGTTGCAGCACGGCATCCGCCAGCACTGCCACCGCCCGCTCCACTTCGGAGGATAATACCTCCACCGCCAGGCCGAGGCTGTTGTTCCCCGCGAATGAAGTGAACGATCCCCCCACCTCTTCGATGAAACGCGCCACCTCCGCGGCGGAGCGACGCCGGGTGTCCTTCGTCAGCAACGTGGCGAGCAACGCGGAGGCCCCCCGTTTATCCGCCGCCTCATAAAGCGGCCCGCCGAGGCAGGTGAGCCGCAGATGCACATTGGGCAGGTGCGGGTGCGGCTGCAGCAGAATCCGCGCGCCATTTGGCAGCACAACCTGCTCGAAGTCCGCCAAGGCCGCGGCCCGGCCGGCCGGCGCCATCACCTCCACCGGACTTTGAGACGGATTAAGCGAGACACTCGTGAGGACCGATGGAACCAGATAGGTGGCAATCGCCCGGCGCAAATCCGCCGGCGTCACCCGGACCAGACGTTCAAAATAGGTGCGCCCAAACTCCAGGTCGCCCACCACCACCTCGGCCACGCCGAGCCGCGCGGCCTGCCCCGACATGGTCTTGCGGGTGTTGATCTCCCCGACCACAAGCTGGCGGACCGCCTGACGCACCATTGCCGGAGTGATACCCTGTCGGGACCAGCGGAGCAAGGCCGACTGCACCGCACGGACGGCGGCTTCGCGTTTGTCGGCATCAGCCGTGAACGAAATATAGAAAAGACCGATGCTGCCCGGATTCCAACTCGTGGCATCAATCACATGCACCAACCCGGATTTTTCCCGGATCTCCTGCCAGAGCAACGAACTGTCTCCCGCGCCCAGCACAGTGGCCAGGAGGTCCAGCACAGGAGTGTCAGGATGGGTCAAACCGGGAATCTGCCAAGCCAGCCCGGCGCGCGAAATCTCCACGCTTTCGAAACGATGCTGTGAGCGCGGCGCAAGCTGACGGGGCTCATCGGGCACCAGCACCGGAGCCAACCGGCGACGGGGCTCGCCACCAAAATATTGCCGCACCAGCGCCTGCACCGCCGCGACCTCAATGTCACCCACCACCACGACCACCAGGTTGTTGGGCGCATAGCGGGCACGATAATAATCGAGCAAGTCCTCCCGGGAGGTCGCGGCAAATACCTCCCGGTGTCCGATCACCGGATGACGATAGGGGTGCTCGCGGAAAGCCGCTTCAAACAAGGCCTCCCCCAATCGGTGGTCGGGATCATCCTGGCCCATGTCGATCTCGCGCAGGATCACATCCTTTTCCTTGGCGACTTCATCGGCCGGCAGGGTGGAATGCAGCACCATGTCGGACAGCACATCCAACGCAAAGCCCACCGACTCGGCCGGCAGATCGATGTAATAGACGGTGCGGTCAAATGTCGTGTAAGCGTTGATATCCCCGCCATGCGCCTGCACCGAGGCGGAGATCTCGCGACCAGCCCGGCGGGACGTCCCCTTGAACAGGAGGTGCTCGAGGTAATGCGACAGCCCCGCGCCCAGATTGGCACCTTCATGCAGGCTGCCCGTCCTGACCCACACTTGTACCGAGGCGACCGGGGCACTGTGGTCAGGCTTGAGCAAGACAGTGACACCATTGGGCAGCACAAGGCGCTGCGCCGGATCACGCCAAAGCGTTTCGAGCAGATTTAGGTCCGTCCGGACCGGGCTGGATTTGGCCATAGCGAGGGAATAAGATGACATGGGGCGGACAAGCGAGGCGCGAAGCGCCAGGCTGTCCGTGCAATGACATCAACGAAAGATATCCAGACAGAGATCGGCGCTCGCGCCGGAGTAATCAAGCTCGGGTTGGACGTGCATGCCAGCTCGATTGTGGTGGTGCGGCAGATCGACGGGCAGGTGGCGCAGCCAGCGCAGCGTTTCACGCCCGAGCAGTTCCCGGGGTTCGTGCGCAAACAACTGACCCGGGCGCAGACCGTGCACAGTTGCTACGAAGCTGGCCCGCTGGGCTACGTGCTGCACCGGCAGCTCACGGCGCTGGGCGTGCACAACTTGGTTGTGCGGCCGCGGAACTGGAGCGACTACGGTGAGCGGGTGAAGACCGACAGTCGCGACGCCAGCGCGTTGTGTTCGTGCCTGGATCGCTATCTGGCGGGTAATCGCGGGGCGCTCGCCGTCGTGCGGGTGCCGAGCGAAGCCGAGGAAGCGGCGCGGGCCGTCGGCCGTCAGCGCCAGGCGCTCGCCAACGAACGGGTCCGGCTGACGCTGCAAGGCAAGAGCGCGGCGCTGCTGCGTGGCTGCACACTGCCGAAGGACTGGTGGGAGCCGAAGGTGCTGGTCACCCTCGAGCTTCCGGCTGATCTGCTCGCGCAGCTGCAGATCTGGCAGCGCGTGCTGGTCAGCATTGATGCCGAGTTGCAGGCGCTCACGGTGCGCCTGCAGCAAGCCGCGCCGAGCGGACTGCCTTTGGGCCTTGGCCCGATGACCTGGGAGTTGCTCCAGCGCGAGGTCGGCGACTGGCATCGCTTCCGCAATCGCCGTCAGGTGGCAAGCTACACCGGCCTGTGTCCGAGCGAGCACTCCTCCGGTCAATCCCGCCTGCAGGGCAGCATCAACCGGCACGGCAATCCACGCGTGCGCCACCTGCTGATCGAGGCGGTGTGGCGGCTGTTCAAGTTCCAGCCGCATTACCGGGCGATCGCGAAGTGGGCTTCCGCGTTGACGGCCTTGAAGATCAGCGGAGCGCGGAAGAAAAAAATCATCGTCGCCATCGCGCGGCAACTCGCCGTGGACCTTTGGCGCATTGCCACGGGCCGCACCACCGCGGCCGCGCTGGGACTCCAGACCAACTGACTTTGGAGCGGCGGGCCGTCCGCACTGTCCCCTGGGTATGCTCAGCCATGCCCGTGTCCAAAGATGGGGCGGCCCGTCACTCCTTCGCGCCTACCTTGAATCGATCATAATGCGCTGCACCTTCTGGTGCACGCGCGGATAGCAGGCTAAGGCCCGGTCGCCGACCGACGCCGTTCGCGAAGGAGCCGCTTCATTCCTCCCCATGCTCCCAATCCTCAAACCGCCTTGAAGAAAGCTTGACCAACCTTTCCCCATAGCAGGGACAGGCTCAGGCGGGGCTCAATGCCTCCGCCGCAGGCGGTCCCTGCAGACGTCCCTTTTTCGGAAGAAAGGGCCGGACGAACGCCTCGTCGAACGTGTAAATATCGGAAAAATCCTCCCGCTGGTCGCTGCTGGATTTACTGAAGACATTGTACTCGATCAGATTGAAAACAATGTCACCGAAATCCCGGCAGCGCTTGACCTGCCAGTCGTTCAACACGGTCTTGGCCAGCGGTCCGAATTGATCCAGCGCATACGCGCGCAAACCTTCCAGCAATTCGGGGCCGGAGACATGGAAGGACTTGCCGGTGCGGGCCGCGTCTTTTTTGCGCAGCTCCTTGACCGTATGGTCCAGACCATGGCGGACAAAATGATACGCCCGGCGGTTGAACCGGGGATCCTCCTTCAGGATGATGGAGACAACGGAGTCAAAATCAGGGTCTTCCATGAGTGTTGAAGGTGGTGGGTAGCATAGGCCGTTCCTGTCCGCAACTGCGCAAATCGCTCATCCCTGCCAGCGCGGCTAATAGGCCGGGTTAGTTGCCATCAAATCGCGAATGCGCCCTCGCTATTTGAACCTTCGGTTACACGTTTCTGACAAAAGAAAAACATGATCGCTTCCACGCAAACGAACCATCCTCTCGGGGCTGCCGTCCACGCCCCATCCGCACCCTTGGAGGCGGCCTGTAGCCGGCTGAAAGCAGCCGGCCTGCGCATTACCCAACCGCGCATCGCCATCCTCACCGCCATGATCCAGCGTAGGCAACCCGCCAGTATCGAGCAAATCCATGGCGATCTTGCCTCGGGCTCCTGCGATCTCGTCACGGTTTACCGCTGCCTTTCAGCTTTTGAGGAGATCGCGCTGGTCCGGCGTTCGTTTTTTCACAACGGCACCAGCCTTTATGAGCTGAACCTGACCGACGCGCACCGTTACCATGTGGTCAGCAAGGGCACGCGTGAAGTCGCCGCCTTGGACGACGAATCCACCGCGGAGCTGCGTGCGACGGTGCAACGTATAGAAGACCGGCTGCGCCGCCAAGGCTACACCAGCATCTCCCACGTCGTGGAATTTTTCGCCGAGCCTGCAATCGCTCCCGAACGCGGTCAGGCTCCTGTCAACATCCGCTAAAATCCACGATTTGAGTTTACGAAAAAGGGGCGACCATATGGTCGCCCCTTTTTCGTTACCTTCACACTGCTTTGGATCCCCTCGGTCCGGCAGTTTTATAAAGCAAGCCAACCCGCTGCCAATCCACGAGCGACCAGAAGGCCGCGACAAAATCAGCCCGGCGGTTCTGATAGTGCAGGTAATAAGCGTGTTCCCAGACATCCAGCCCGAGCAGCGGAACCGCGCCTTCCATCAACGGGGAATCCTGATTAGCGGTGGAATGAACCATCAGCGCGCCGTCCTTCAAGCTGAGCCAAGCCCAGCCACTGCCGAAACGACGCATCGCCGCGTCCGCAAAACGGGCCTTGAACTCGTTGAAAGAACCAAAGGCCTGCGTGATCGCCGCACCCAGCTCACCCTCCGGGGCTCCGCCCCCCTGCGGGGACAGGATCTGCCAGAAGAGCGCATGGTTGAGGTGGCCGCCGACATTGTTGCGCACCGCCGTGCGAATCTCCCCGGGCACCGCGGTCAGATCGCCCACCAGGGCCTCGGCCGTCAACCGCTGCAACGCAGGATGCCCCGACAACGCCTGATTCGCATTGTTAATGTAAGCCTGATGGTGCCGGGTGTGGTGAATCCTCATCGTCTCCGCATCAAAATGAGGCTCCAGCGCCGCGTAGTCGTAACCGAGCTCAGGTAATGAGAAGGGTTGGAGCGTGCCCCCCGCCTCCGTCTTGGTCGCACCGCTCGCGCGACCGGTTTTCAGGCCCAGCCCGAGCAGCGCAGCGCCCACGCCGAAGGTTTTAAGTGCAGCGCGGCGGGAAAGCAGATGGGAATCCATGCGTTCACGCTAAGACGCCCCGGGCTTCCTGCAAGCGACACATGACTTTCGCCGATGATTTACCCGACAAAACAGCCCTCACAAGGCAACCAGCAACCGCCGGAGCGTCTCGTCCACCAGCTTGGGGTTGGCCTTGCCCTTGGCCGCCTTCATCACCGGCCCTTTGAAAGCATTGATCGCACTTTCCTTGCCCGCCTTGAATTCAGCCAGGGCCTTGGGGTTGGCCGCGATGGAGTCGTGACACCATTGCTCCAGCTCGCCTGCATCGGTCGGCGCCGCCTTCAGTCCACGGCGTTCAGCGATCGCCTCCGGCGCCTCGCCCGTGGCAAACATTTCCACAAAGATCTCCTTGGCCGCATTAGTCAGCACCACGCCGGCCTCCACCAGTTTTACAAGGGCGGCGACCTGTGCCGGCGCCACCTTCGCATCTGCCAGCACGATCTTGGCCTGTCCCAGTTCCCGCAGCAGATCGTTGGCGATCCAATTGCCAACCGCCTGGCCCTTCCCGACTCCCGCAAGAGCCACCGCCGCTTCAAAAAAATCCGCCAACTCGCGATCCCAGACCAGCACGGAAGTCAGCGTGTAAGGCAGCTGATATTGCTCAAAGAAACGGCGCTGCCGCTCGAAGGGAAGCTCAGGGCACTCCGCCTTCAACCGTGATTTCCAAGCCTCGTCCACCTTGACCGGCATCAGGTCGGGATCCGGAAAATACCGATAGTCGTGTGCCATCTCCTTGGAGCGCAGCGACTGGGAAACCCCCGTCTGGCCATCGTAGTCCCGCGTCTCCTGTTCGATCACTCCACCCCGCTCCAACACCGCGATCTGCCGCTTGATCTCGTGGGCGATTCCATCGCGCACAAACGAAATGGAATTGAGATTCTTGAGCTCAACCTTGGTGCCGAGCCTCGTCTCGCCCACCGGACGGATCGAGATGTTGGCATCGCAGCGCAACTGCCCTTTCTCCATATCGCAGTCGGAAATCCCGCCCTGGATCATACTGGCCCGCAGTGAGGTCAGATAGGCAAAGGCCTCCTCCGCCGTATGCATGGCAGGTTCAGAGACGATCTCCATCAGCGGGGTGCCCGCACGATTGAAATCGATAAGTGACTCAGTGGCGCCGTGGTTCAGCTTGCCCACATCCTCCTCCAGATGAATACGGGTGAGCGGAATCACCTTGTGCTCACCCATCACATTGCGGGCCGCCCCCGGCAGCTCAATCTCGACCGAGCCGCCCAGACAGATGGGCTGGTCGTATTGGGAGATCTGATAATTCTTGGGGGAGTCGGGATAAAAATACTGCTTGCGATCCCATTTACACACCGGGGCGATCTCGCAACCCAGCATGAGCCCCGCCTTGATGATGGCGTCGAGCGCCGCCTTGTTCATCACCGGCAGCACCCCCGGCAGCGCCAGCACCACAGGATCGGTCAGGGTATTCGGCTCGTGGCCGTAGCCTGCGGCCACCCGGGTGAAAATCTTCGACCGGGTCCTGACCTGAACATGGACTTCCAAACCAATGACGGCTTCGTAGGCGGTTGAGTTGTGAGACACAGTGGACACGGCGATAGGGAGAGAGCTCACAGAGCAAGGCGGCGCAAGCCGTCCTTGGGCAATCCGGCACGGAAGTTGATGAGCCGTCCGGTGAGTGAGCCAGTGGTCATCTCCATCTGTTGATCGATTTCAGCATTCATCTCCGTGCCCTCGGGTTTGGTTCTCCGCGACCGTTGTGCCTCACAAGCGTGGACGCTTCGCATGCCACTCGTGAGCCTGCTCGTAAGCGTGGGCGATGCCGAGCAGCGCGGCTTCCTGAAAAGGCTGGCCGATAAGCTGCAGGCCGATCGGCAGACCTCCCTGCGTGAAACCGCAGGGCACACTGATGGCCGGCAAGCCGGCCAGGTTCACCCCGATCGTGTAAACATCGCAAAGATACATCGCCAGCGGATCAGATTTCTCTCCGCGCTTGAATGCCGGTATCGGCGAAGTCGGGGTGAGCAACGCATCCACCTGCTCGTAAGCCTTGAGGAAATCCTGCCGGATCAGGGTGCGCACCTTCTGCGCGCGCAGGTAATAGGCATCGTAGTAACCGCTGGAGAGCACATAGGTGCCGAGGATGATACGCCGCTTCACCTCGGCGCCAAACCCCTCCGCCCGGGAGCGGGCATATAACTCGGTGACATCCCCTGTATCCTTGCTGCGATAACCATAGCGGACCCCGTCGTAACGGGCGAGGTTCGAAGAGGCTTCGGCCGTGGCGATGATGTAGTAGGTATCGAGACAATAGGAGGTATGCGGCAGCGACACCTCACGGATTTCACATCCTTGGGCTTCGTAAAAGGCAATGGCCTGCCGGACGGCCGCCGCAACTTCGGGATCAAGCCCCTCGCCAAAATATTCCTTGGGGATGCCCAAACGCCAGCGCCTTGCCCCCGCCGGGAGCGCAGCGCGATAATCCGGCACCTCCGTCCGAAAAGAAGTTGAATCCAGCGGATCGTGCCCGGCGATCGCCCCCAGCATGATGGCGGCATCCTCCACCGTACGGGTGAACGGACCGATCTGGTCCAGCGACGACGCATAGGCGATCAAGCCGTAGCGGGAAACCAAGCCATAGCTCGGCTTGAGGCCGACAACCCCGCACAACGCCGCCGGCTGCCGAATCGAACCACCGGTGTCAGATCCCAACGTGGCAATGGCTTCCCCCGCGGCCAAAGCCGCAGCGCTGCCACCGGATGATCCGCCCGGCACCCGCTCCAGATCCCAGGGATTGCGCGTGGCACCAAAGGCAGAGTTCTCCGTGGAGGACCCCATCGCAAACTCGTCGAGGTTCAACCGCCCCCAGAACACGGCCCCCGCCGATTTCAATCGTTGGGTCACCGTCGCATCGTAGGGTGAGACGAAATTCTCCAGCATCCTGCTCGACGCGGTCAACGGCTGCCCCTCCACCGCAATCACATCCTTCAACCCGATCGGAATTCCCTCCAGCGGTCCCCGCGACTCCCCGGCGGCGCGCCGGGCATCGGAGGCCGCCGCCTGAGCCAGCGCATCCGCTTCATCGCGGGAATTAAACGCCCTGACCCGGTCATCAACCGCCCGGGTGCGGGCGATCAGGGCCTGCATCAACTCAACGGCGGAAAGCTCCTTCGCCCCCAGCCGGGCGGACAAGGCGGCAATGGATTGGAAACAAATTTCTGAAGCCATGACGCCGGATCATTCCACCACCTTCGGAACCGCCACCATATTCTGTCGTCGGGCCGGCGCATTCCTCAGCGCGGCCTCCACCGAGAGCCCGGGCCGGGCTTCATCTTCCGCCCAGACGTTATATACGGGATAGGCGTGAGCCGTCGGCTCCACTCCGGAGACCTCCACTTGGGTAAGCGGTCCGATGTGATGCAGAACATCATCAAGCTGGCGGGCAAAATCCGCCTTCTCCTCCGGCGTCAAGGCCAGACGCGCCAGACGCGCCACATGATCAATATCGAGAGAGGGAACTGACGACATGACGGTTCTTATTTTCTGATAGCCCAGCCAGTCGTACGGGTCAGCTCGTCCTGTATTTTCTGGAATACCGGATTCACTTCCTCGTCGGTCAGCGTACGGTCGGCCGCCCGGAAGACGAGATTGAAGGCCACGCTCTTCTTCCCTTCCGGCAACCCGGCTCCCTGATACACGTCAAACACCCCGATGGTTTCGAGAATAAAGGCGTTGCCGATGGCGGCCCGGGCAATCTTGGCCAGCGCCTTCCGCACTTCGTCAGCCTGGACCGGGGCATCCACCACGACGGCGAGATCACGCCACGCCGCCGGCTGCAGACTGAAATCGGCATAACGCTTGCGCCCCACCCCACCCGTAAGCTTCTCCGGCAGGATGACGAAGATGCCGGCGTAAACCTTGCCGGTGATCCCAAGCGACTTGATCATCGCCAGATTCAGCAGACCGAAACGCGCCCCCCAACCGTGGGCCATTTCACCCACGGCGGCGGAATGCCCTTCCTGCCAGCCAAAGAAGTCGCCCGTCACCGGAACCACAGGCTGGCGGGCGAGATCGACTCCACCGAAGCCCGCGAGCGCCGTGAGGTGATGCTTCACCTGATAGAAATCAACCGGCTCACGCTTGAGCCACCGGCGCTCCGTATCCTCAGCCACGATGAAAGCCACCGCGGCGCATTCATGGTTCTGGCCGTTGCGCTCAATGAAAACCCGGCCCGTTTCGCACAGCCGTGTGACCGCCACCCCGCGCGACTGGTTGAGCTTGAGCGTATCAAGCAACCCCATGACCAGGGTTGGGCGAAGGTGCGATTGATCCTCAATAAACGGATTGGCCAGTGCCAGCTCCGCCGCCGCGGTCTGAGAAACCCAGCCCGCCAGCTCCGCCGCCGGCCGCAGCGTGTAATTCACACATTCATGGAAATCATGCCCGACTAGATAGTCCGTCACGTGGCGGTTGAAGATCACCACAGGATCATCGTCACCGACCAGGCCCGGTGCGGATACAACCGTCGCCGGGATTTTCTCCGTGCCGTGCAGCCGCAGGACTTCCTCGACGAGATCAATGGGCCGGTCGAGATCATCACGCCAGCTGGGAATGTTCACCGTCCAGGCTGTGCCACGGTTCAACGTGGGCTCTTCCCGCGTGATGGTCAGCTCCAATGCCCGAAACGCCGTTTCCATCTCGGCCTCGGGAATGTCGAACCCGAGCTTTTCACAGATGTAATCATGTGTGACCACGATCTCGCGTTGCCAGGGAGCTTCACCGCCCACTTTGAAGACCGGGCCGACCACCTGCCCGCCAGCCAGATCAAGGATCAAATCAATCGCCCGCCAGGCCGCTTCCAGCGTCGCATGTGGATCCACGCCACGCTCATACCGGTAGGATGAATCGGAAGACAGACCCAAGCGCCGGGAAGTCCAGCGAACGGACGGACGATTGAAGTGCGCCGCTTCCAGCACGAGCTCGGTTGTACCCTCGCTCACACCAGAATCCGCTCCACCCATGATACCCGCGACCACCACGGGGCGCACCGCATCCGCGATGACCAGCATGCGACTGCTGAGCGTGCGCTCCTTCCCGTCCAGCGTGGTGATTTTTTCGCCGTCGGTCGCCCGCCGCACGATAATTTTGCCGCCCCCCAGCTTACGGGCATCAAAGGCATGCAGCGGCTGGCCATACTCCAGCATCACATAGTTGCCTATATCCACGATGTTGTTGATGGGGCGCAGGCCGACCGCCTTCAGCCGTTCCTGCATCCAGGCCGGGCTCGGCCCGATCTTCACACCGGTGATGATGTGCGCGGTATAAAGCGGGCAATCCTCCGCCGCCTCCACCTCCACCGCGCCGAGCAAATCGGGGCGGGTTGCACTTCCCGTGTCACCGCGAAATTTCTCCTGAGGATAGACCAGCTCCAGGCGAAACCACGCCGCCAGCTCTCGTGCGATCCCCAGATGGGAAAGGCAGTCCGGCCGGTTCGGTGTGATCTCGATATCAAAAACCACGTCCCCGGCGGGCAGCACCTCATTGATCGGCGTCCCCAAAGCCGGGCGTCCCTCAAGGATGAGCAACCCGTCGGCATCCTCGGCCACGCCCAGCTCTTTCGCCGAGCACATCATTCCGTCCGAGGACTGCCCGCGGATCTTGGACTGCTTAATCACAAAATCTCCGGGCAGAACCGCGCCGGGCAGCGCCACGGGCACGCGATCGCCCACCTTGTAGTTTTGCGCCCCGCAAACGATGGTCTTCACCCCTCCGGCAGGACCGACATCCACTTGGCAAACCGAAAGCTTGTCAGCATTGGGATGCTTGTCCCGCACCAGCACTTCCCCGACCAACACCTGTGACAGCAGCGGAGCACCGGTATGAGCCACCGACTCGACTTCGAAGCCGAGAAAAGTGATGGCCCGGCGAATCTCATCCACCGGGGCATCGAGCGCCACATAATCCTTAAGCCAGTTCAGCGAAATCTTCATCGGAAAACCCTCAGGCGAACTGCTTCAGGAAGCGCAGATCGTTTTGGTAGAAATAACGGATGTCATCAATGCCGTAGAGCAACATCGCCAGGCGTTCGAGCCCCATCCCGAAGGCGTAACCGGACCACACATCAGGATCGTAGCCCACCGCCGCGAAAACCGTGGGATCGACCATCCCGCAGCCCCCGATCTCGATCCACTCCTTTTTCACCTTCGGCAGGTGCCTGGCACTGAGGTCCACCTCAAAGCTCGGTTCCGTATAGCCAAAATAATGCGGCCGGAAACGGATCTTTGTGTCCTTGCCCAGCAGCGATTCAAAAATGTAGTCGATCAGCGCCTTGAGGTCGCGAACGGTTACATTTTTATCCACGTAAAGACATTCCAGCTGATGAAAGTTCGCCGAGTGCGTCGCATCCGACGTATCCCTGCGATAAACGCGTCCCGGAGAAACGATCCGGATCGGTGGTTCTCCCTTCAACAGGGTGCGAATCTGCACCGATGACGTATGCGTGCGCAGCAGATAGCGCTCCCCTTCCACTTTTTTCGCCACATTGCCAAACCGGGCCGACTCGGGCAGATAAAACGTATCCTGCGCATCGCGCGCCGGGTGATCGGCCGGGGTATTAAGCGCATCGAAGCAATAAAACTCCGTTTCAACCTCCGGTCCGTCCGCCACAACAAAGCCCACCTTGCGCAGAATGCGGCACATCTCTTCGCGAACCAGCGTCAGCGGATGATAAGACCCCGGCCCCGCATCCGGGGACGGTAGAGTCGGATCAATCGCCGGCCCCAGTTGGGACTGCAGCTCAGCGGCCTCAATCCGTGCAAGAGCCCCGTCCAAAAGGTGCTGCAAGGTCGCCTTGGCCTCGTTGATCACTCGGCCGAGAATCGGACGCTGTTCCTTCGGAACCGCCCCCATTTGCTTCATGAGCGCGGTCAGTTCCCCATTGGAACCGACCAGGCGCGCCTTGGCAGCCTCGAACTCCGGCCGTGCACTGACGGCGGCAAGCTCGGCTGTGGCCTTGGCAACGAGGGCATTCAAAGTGTCTTGCATGGGAAAAATCTGGAGCGGAAGCAGGTGACTGGCGAATAAAACAAAGAGGACGGCACCTCGGATATGAGGCCCGTCCTCCGAAAAGTCAGACAGGGAGGCGAGCCCGATCCCGGCTCGCGTGTCTCAGAACTCAGGCCTTTGCCTCGGCCTTGTTCTTCAACGCGTCCTGGGCTTGCTTGACCACAGCATTAAAAGCCACTTCGTCGCGAATCGCGAGATCGGACAGAACCTTGCGGTCCAGTTCGATATTCGCAGCCTTCAGGCCCTCGATGAAACGGCTGTAGCTGATACCGGCATTGCGGCAAGCGGCGTTAAGGCGCACAATCCACAGACCGCGGAATTCGCCCTTCTTCTTCCGGCGATCGCGATAGGCATACTGCCAGGCGTGCTGGACGGCTTCTTTCGCGTAGCGAAAGAGCTTGGATTTATTGCCGAAATAGCCCTTGGCGTATTTCAGCGTCTTTTTGCGACGCTTGCGCGACGCGGGGGAGTTGGTTGCACGAGCCATGTTGTGTTTTCCTTTTGGTTAATCGCCGGCGGGTCGGCTTAAGATTCACCCGCCTGACGTGGTTGGATTTGTAAGCGCAGGCTGCTCAGAGACCGAAGGGCAGACACCGCTTGAGGGGCGGCGTATGCGTCTCCGACAACGTCTTGGCCTTACCGAGGCGCCGTTTCTGCTTGGAGGACTTGGTGCTGGCGATGTGCCGGGTCCCGGGCGAACGGTGCAACAGCTTGCCTGAGGCGGTCAGCTTGAAGCGCTTGGCAACGGACTTTTTGGTCTTTTGCATGGATAGAGTCGTCGAAAACAGAGAGCGGGCAGCCCCTTGGCAAGGGGAAAGTACCGCAAGAGATATCTAGTTTTAAATGGTCGGGGCGGTGAGATTCGAACTCACGACCTCTACGTCCCGAACGTAGCGCTCTACCAGGCTAAGCTACGCCCCGATACATTTACTTGTGCCCTCACTTGGAGGGAAGATGCGCAGCCAATGCAGGACTTATCCGCTGCGCAATAAATTTCTGCCTAGAATCAAAACAGTTCTGCGAAAGAAGAGAAAACTGCTTTGAGACTAAATGAAGTGCTCTTTGTTGCCTTTTAGCGGGCAGCAGGGGCCGGAACTACCGGAGCCCGGGTCAGAGAGCTTTCTCCGGCCTTGTTGGCAATCATCTGCACCAAGCGTTGGTTTTGAAGCTCGGCAGCACGCTGATCAATCAACGCGGTCTCGCGCTGCTTGTTGAGCTCAAGAACCTCGGCAGTGAGTTTAGCCTTCGCCTGGCGCAAAGCGTCCAGTTCGATCTCAAGTTCAGAAACCTTTTTTGCAAGAGTATCAGCTTCAGCCACATTCCGCTCAGTCGCTTCTTGGATACGGCGATTATCCTCTTCCCATCGAGCGATGCGCTCCTCTTCCTTCTTTTGCTCGGCAGCCTGGCGCTCTGCCGCACGGCGCTCCGCGTCCTCGCGGGCTGCGCGCTCAATCTCAGCTTTGCGCTCCGCCTCCGCCTGCGCGATGCGGGCTTGCTCGGCGGCGCGGGCCACCGCCTTCTCGCGGGCGTCTTCACGATGCGAGAAGTAAAAGAAGAGAAAGAGCGCCAGTAACGCGGCGGGGAGAATCAGATAAATCCACTTTTTCATGACGATGAGAACGGGCTCTGGGTTTCAGGGTCAGCGCCGTGAGGCTGCTGCGGCGGCAGCCGCCGCAGCGCGGGCCGCTTCCGCTTGAGTGATTCGATCAATGACACCGAGGAGATTGCGCTCGTTGGACTGGACCTGCCGCACGATTTCACGCAGGCGCTCAAGATCGGCGCTCGCTTTGCGCTTGTCTTCTTCGAGGGCTGCAACGGCTTCCTTTTCCTTGCGGATGCTTTCGGCCAGCTGATCGGCTTGATTACTAAAACGCTGACGCTCACTGGCCGTGCGGTCGCGGCGTTCAATTGCCTGCTGGCGGACCTCCTGCTTGGCCTTTTCTTGCGCCTCTTTCTCAGCGCGTTCTTTGCGGCGTTCTTCTTGGGCTTTCAGTGCGTCTTTGATTGCCACATCGCGATCACGAGCCTCCTGCTTCCGGCGCTCTTCGAGCTCCTGCCGGGCCTGCACGACCTTATCCTGCTTGCGCTTCTCATGCTCGGTGTGGTGACTCCACCAGATACCGATGAAGATAATCATGCCCAACAGCGGGAAAATGAAGATAGCTTTTTTCATGTGGGTAAGTTTTGGATCGTGATCAGGTGTTAGCTCCCCGAAGAAGGCGTGGTCTCACGCGCAGCGAGAGCATCTTCCATGGCTTGCAGCAGACGAGGCAATTGCTGATCTGCTTCGGCTCCGGGCAGCTCCAGCGCTTGCTTGAGGATTTTGATACCTTCCTCGTATTTCTCCTGCTCATAGCAGAGGTAGCCCAAAAAGGAGTACACGGCCAAAGGACGCTCCAAAGAACCCTTCTCAACGGCCAGCCGGAAATGCCGGTAGGCAGGATCATAGCGCTCCAAGGAATAATAGATCTGGCCCAGTTGAAACTCCAATTGCCCGGATTCCGGAAAGAGCTTGGTGGCCTCTAGCAGAACTTCCACCGCTTGATTTTCCCGGTTAACCTGTTGGTAAGAATAGGCCAAAAGCTCCCAATTTCTTTGTGTGGACTCGATCGTTTTGTCGTTCAGGCCCTTGTGAAGAATTTCCGTCGCCTTGCCAAACTGGTTGATATTAAAATAGACGCCAACGAGATTGAAATTATCACGAGGGGTGTTCAGAAAACCCAAGGCTTGCGCGCGCTCCATCGTCAAAATGCTGCGCAGATTGTAAGCGTAAGCTTCACGCTCATCTTTGGTCTCTTGCGCCAGCGTGGTATAAATGGCGGCCAATTGCTGCCAATAGGTGCGATTGGAGGGATAAAGTTTGACGAGAATCTCGTAGTAATCGGCTGAACGCTTATAATCATTCAGCTGTTGCAACGACGAGATAAGGATCTGGTAGAAATTTTCGCGAGGCCGGGCCGACATCAGCAGCGCTTTTTCCGCTTCGCTGATGGTTTGCTTAAGCAAGGCTGTGTCGAGGTTGTTGGCGTCAAGGACCGCCCGCGTGTAAAGGAGCGTGGTATAAAAAAGCTGGTTATCGACCGTAAGTCCGCCCTCAGAATTAATGAGCCGCTGTACATAAGTCGTGGCCCTCTGGAGATACTGGCGCTGAATGTCCAAAGACTTGGCCGCCGTTCCTTCCGCGTAATAGAGCTTGGAAAGAAAATCAACCAACGCATCCGCTCCTCGCCCCTTGAGGTATCCGTGCGCATCGGAGAGGCGCAGCGCGGTTTCCATCGGAGCAATCGCCGGGGCATAATCCCCTTTTTGCAGATAGATTTTCCCCAGAATATCGCTCAGGACGGCCTGATCATAGCTATTCGGAGCTGCTTGCGTCAGCAGCGAATTGATCAGGGCGATTGCTCCATTCCAGTTTTGAGCATCCAGCAAAGGCTGGAGCTTGGGGATCTCTGCACTGACCCGGTCCGAGAGTTGAAAGGACTGCTCGCCACTTTGGGCCTGGACCGATGAAAGCAACACGCTGACGCAAAGCAGAACGGCGCCAACACGACTCCAAAGGGAGAGACGAACGGGGGATGAAATTGCAGATTCCGAGCGCATCGTTTACTCGCTGATGTTAAAGGTGAACGGCTGCTGAACGCGGCTGGTGTTGACGTCTCGTCCACCGCGGCGACCAGGGCGGAACTTCCATCGGCTAATCGCCTGAATGGCCGCAGCGTCAAATTCGCGATTGGTCGAACGGACCACAAACGGATTCCGGACATCCCCATTGCTGTCCACAATGAACTCCACCAGAACCTCACCGGTGATACCGGCACGGCGCATTTCAAAGGGATACTGCGGCTGAATCTGCACGCGGGGCACCGGACGCTGGTCAAGCAAACTGATATCAATGACCTCAACCCCCTGCCCTAAACCGGAAACACGGGTCTGAGGAATGGAAATTGCACCTGCAACGGGCTTCAGCCCTTCAGGCGGCGGAGGTTGCAAGGGCTGAACAAAGGCATCCGGCGTAGGCAACTGCGGGACGTCGGCCAGGGATGGCGGCGCAAATTCAATGACTTCCGAAGGCTCGGAGCTATCCTCATGAATGACTTCCGGCTCCTCCAGATCCAGCTCTGGCATCGGAATAAGCTCAATGACGGGCTCTTCCTCGACAATCGCAACCTCCGGCTTCTCGAATTTGAGAAAGGAGCTGGCAAAGAAGCCGCCATGCAAAAGGGCCGAGGTGATAATGCCGATGATAATATCTCTGCTCATTGGTATTTCTTTGTCTGCCCAGTTTTACCGGCCGGTCGGGCGCACTCGGGTTTCGACTGAGACAGCCTCAATCCCCTCTTTGCGCACCTTGTCCAGAACCTCAATGCCCAAGCTGTAGCGCGCACGGTCATCGGTCGCGATCAGGACACGGGCATTGGGATATTGATTTTTATGGTTTTGCAGGCGGGGAGTGACTTCTGACAGCGTGATGGGTTCGCGATTCCAGAAGACAGTCTCCTGCTCAGATACCTGCAAGGTCACCATTTCATTTTCATCGGGCGGCGGGCCTCCTGTTGGAGGAACCGCCTGCGGCAGCTGCACCTCAATCGAATTGATCTTATCCAGCGACAAGGTGAAGAGGATGAAGGTGGCCAGCAGGAAGAAGATGACGTCAATGAGAGGAATGATCTCAATGCGCGCTTGTTTACGCGGCAACGTATTGGGAGTGTGTTTTCCGGCCATGACGTGAGAATTAAGAGCGGAAGGAAACTTGCACTGGGTCAGTTCTGCTTCACTCGGGTTTCAATCAGGATTTTATTGATGCCTGACTTACGAACCTCGTCGAAGACGTAGATAGCCTGACTGAAATAGGCGTTTTCATCGCCATTGATCAGAACCTTGGGATTGGGCTCACTGGCTTTGTAGGCTTGGAGCCTGACGAGGAATTCGTCGAGCGTGACAGGGTCTTTGTTCCACGCGATTGTTCCCTCTTGAGTGACGCTGATCGTAACCGCCCCAGATGGGTCGCGGGCTTTACTAGTCTCCGCCCTGGGAAGGGAAACCCGCAAGCCGCCCGTGCTGTTCAGCGAAAGCGTGAAGAGGATGAAGGTGGCCAGCAGGAAGAAGATAACGTCAATGAGAGGAATGATCTCAATGCGCGCCTTCTTTGGGCCACCACCTGGGCTACCGCCGGTCATGTTGCGTGAGCGACTTGGGTTAAGAGGCGTTTCAGGTCGCTCAGTTCTTGACCGAGTTGCCCTGTTGCTTGTGGAGGATCATCTCCAGCGCAGTCGCGGCATCAGTGAGCTCCTGCTTGGCCAGCTCGGCTCGAGCCGTGAGATAATTGAAGGGAAGCATGGCGGCGATGGCGATCGCCAGACCGGCGGCCACGGCAATGAGCGCCTCGGCAACACCACCGGTGATCATACCGGCATTTTCCGCAATGTCACCCTCACCGAGGGCGGCGAACACACGCATCATGCCGGTCACCGTACCCAAGAGACCCAAGAGCTGCGCGATCGGGATGATGGCATCAAGGGTGGGCATGCCCTGCTGGAAGCGGGCCAGTTCACGATTGGAAGCGCGCACCAGCGCGTTTTCGAAGGAATGCTCACGATGCTCCAAGGCGTAAACCAGCACACGGGCAACGAAATCCTTGCTGTTCTTGCCCAAGGCGATCGCACCCGCGTGATCCTGATGCTCGACCTTCTCAAGGATCTTCTCCACGACTTCCGGATCGCGACGGCTGTTCTCACCGAAGATGAAGATGAGCCGCTCGACAATCACCGTGATCCCGATGAAGGAGGTCAGGAGGATCGGCCACATGATCCATTCGCCAGCGATAAAAAGTTCCATGAACGTCATGTTCATCAGGAACGCGAACATCGGCATATCAGTAATCATAGTATGATGGGTGATTGGGAGATTTGACTGTCAGTGAGGTGAAAGAAAGTGAAAGCAAATTTGGCGGGAAAATCAAAGTGAGTGTATCGGCGGCACTCTCTACGCCGTCTTAAGCACGTTGCATGCTACTTCAGCCGAAATCTCGGATTTGGAAAACAAAATTCCAACAGGGAGACGATGCGGGGAAAACGATTGGTTGGCGCAGGCAATCACAGGAGCACGCGAACAAGGGTTATCGAATCTTGGCTGTCAACCCCGCATCCCCAAAAACGATGAAAATCCCCTCACAGGCGAGGGAAAATGGCTGCCCGGCTAGGACTCGAACCTAGACAAGCAGAGTCAGAATCTGCTGTGCTACCATTACACCACCAGGCAGTGGATTTAAATTGCATGTCGGAACCGTGCCATAGGCGCCGAGGGCTTGCATGGTCGATCAGAAGTAGAAGCTGAAAAATGGAGCCGGCGATGGGATTCGAACCCGCAACCGCCTGTTTACAAAACAGGTGCTCTACCGTTGAGCTACGCCGGCAGGGAAAAGGACCGTGCCGCCGACCAAATTTGTTAAAGAACACCCCGCCTCACTCTCGCCGCGAGGCGGAAGTGGTGGCTCCCCGGGGACTCGAACCCCGAACCAATTGATTAAGAGTCAACTGCTCTACCATTGAGCTAGGAAGCCAATCAGAAGGGCAAAAAACTCATTATCGTCTTTGCCTTGTCAACTTCCATTTCGCGCGCCGCACCGATGTTCGTCAAAATGTTTTGGTTTTTTGAAAAGCCGGCCCACAGTCGTCCGCATGGACTCCACCCAGCGAGAGGTTCTCGATATTTTCACCCGCACCGGCGCTCTGCTGCGAGGTCACTTTGTACTTCGCTCGGGGCTGCACAGCGGCCACTTTTTTCAATGCGCGCAAGTCTGCCAGCACATGGATGCGATGGAGCGGCTGGCCACGCTGCTCGTGGCCAAGCTCAAGGGTCACGATTTCACCACGGTGCTGGCTCCCGCCATGGGCGGGCTCGTCATCGGGCAGGAGGTCGCCCGGCAAACCCGCTCCCGCTACCTCTTTGCCGAAAAGGAAAATGATGCCTTGGTGATGCGCCGGGGGTTCAGATTTACACCCGGGGAAAAAGTCTTGATCGTCGAAGACGTTGTGACGCGCGGCGGCCGAGTGATCGAATGCCTCAATCTTATCAAGCAAGCGGGGGCCATCCCCGTCGCGATCGCCATGCTCGTGGATCGCAGCGCCGGTCACGCGCGCTTCGATACCCCTGTGATATCTCTGATGGAATTGAGTTTCCCCACCTACGAAGCGGACCATCTCCCCCCCGAACTCGCCGCCATCCCGGTGCAAAAGCCAGGCAGCTGAAGCGGGCTCTCCATTTTTGAGACGCAAAAGGCCCGCCGACTAACCGGCGGGCCTTTTCTTTTCGCTGTTGCAGGAAAACTCTATCGCAGGGTCAGCGAGATATAGCGGAACCCGCCCCGGTAGTAAACCAGCAGTAGGTTGCGGCCTTCACGCAAAAGTTCGCGCGCGGACGCCACATCCGCCACCGCCGCGCGATTGATCTCAATTACCACCACGTTCGTCGTCAATCGGTCGGCATAGGGTGAACCGGGCTCCACTTTGGTAATGATCAGCCCGCTCGCCCTCGGATCAATGCCCAGCTGGCGGCGCAGCTCATCGGTCAGCGGAGCCGCTTCAATACCGGGAAGTAATTCCGTCAGGCGATCCGCCAGGGCACCAAGGGTAACCTCAACTTCACGCTCTCCCCCATCACGGGCCACCCGCAGGGTCACCTTCGTTCCAGGCGAAGCCTGCGCAATGACCAATCGAAGGTCCTCCAATGATGACAGGGCGCGACCATCCACGGCGAGAATCACATCGGCTAGCTGCAAACCTGCTTTTTCCGCCGGGCTGTCAGGCGTGATATTCGTGATGGTCAAACCACGGGTGCCTCGGGAAAGGCCCAACGCCTCGGCTACATCCGGGGTGATCGGGTCTGCCGAGACGCCAAGAAAACCGCGGGACACGGTCCCCGTCTCGACCAAACTGCGCATGATCGACGCGGCGAGATTGATCGGGATCGCAAAACCGATGCCGATGTTGCCCCGGGTCGTGGAAATGATCGCGCTGTTGATACCGATCAGGCGGCCCTTCGCGTCAATCAGCGCTCCCCCGGAATTCCCCATGTTGATCGCTGCATCCGTTTGAATGAAATCCTCGTAGCCGCCAACGCTTTCCAGCAGTCCCAAGTTCTTGCGTCCACGGGCGGAGACAATCCCCATGGTCACTGTCTGGCCGACACCCAGAGGATTGCCGACTGCAAAGGCGATATCCCCCACGCGCACGGTGTCGCTGTTGGCGAGCGTCACCGTCGGGAGATCCTCCGCATCGATTTTTATCACTGCGATATCGGTCTTGGGGTCTTTCCCCACGAGCTTGGCTTTGAACTCCCGCTCATCGGGCAGCAGGACGCTGAGCTCATCCGCCCCGTCAATCACATGGTTGTTCGTGATGATATAGCCGTCCGAAGAAACAATAACCCCCGACCCCAACCCCTCCTCCTTGCGTTCACGCACTTGGTCGGGGACATCGTAAAACTGCCGCAGCAAAGGATGCTGGCTCACCCGTTGCGTGACAACTTTAGTGGAGTAAACGGAGACCACCGCCCGCTGCACTGGTTCGACCACATCCGCATAACTGGTCACCAACGCCCCCGTACCCACGCCGAGTGGCGAATCATCCACCCGCACCTCCGGTTTTTTGCCGAGTGCAGGCGTGGTATTCTTGGCGTGGAGACTGAAAAACAAAGCGGTGGCAGCCACCGCCACAAAGGTGAAGCTAAGAAGGGTTCTCGGTTTCATAGGCGCGTTGCGGACATGAGCTCACCGTCAGATGTTCCCGGAAGAAATCCCTGATGACTCCCGAACTCAGAATCCTTTGATCTTAAACAGGCCAGTGACGCTTTCGTTGCTGGTGATGCGGACAATCGCCTCACCCAGCAGTTTGGCGATGCTCAGCACCGTGATAGGCAACCCATGTGTCACGACCGGCGTGGAATTCGTTGTGATCAGATTGTCAATCAGACCGCTCTTCAGGCGTTCGACCGCCACCTCGTTCAGGATGCAGTGGCTCACTGCGGCGCTCACGCTCACCGCTCCATGCTCACGCAGCATCCGGGCCGCCGCGGTCAACGTCCCCGCCGTCTCCGTGATGTCGTCCACCAGTAGGACATCACACCCGGCCACCTCGCCCACCACGCTCATGGCCTCCACCGTGGTCGCGCTTTTCCGTTTTTTGGCCACGAAGCTCAACGCCGCCCCCATGGTATCGGCGTAGGCAGCGGCCATTTTCATACCGCCGACATCAGGCGAGCACACGACCAGGGGATTTGTGCTTTTGCGTTTCGCCAGATACTCGAAGAACACCGGCGACGCATACAGATGATCCACTGGAATATCGAAAAAGCCTTGGATCTGCTGGCTGTGCAGATCCATCGTCAGGATACGGGTCGCACCCGCGGCCACCAATAAGTTCGCCACGAGCTTGGCCGTGATCGGTACCCGCGGCTGATCCTTGCGGTCCTGACGGGCGTAGCCATAGAAAGGCAGCACGGCCGTGATACGCTGCGCCGATGCCCGGCGGGCGGCATCAATCATGATCAACAATTCCATCAGGTGATGGTTCGTCGGCGGACAGGTGGACTGGATGATGAAGACATCCTGACCTCGGATATTCTCGTTGATCTTCACAAAGGATTCCCCGTCAGGGAAACTTGTGACCGTCGCCTCGGCCAAGGGCACCCCGATGGATTTGCAAATCTCCTCTGCGAGAGGTCGATTGGAATTTCCGGAAATGATTTTCAGCCGCGAAGCGCTCATGGAACCGCATCCTTGCGGTCAGGGTGTTCAGGCGGAAGACAATTTTACTTGTTCCTCCAACTCAGCCATGCGTTTGAAGAGTTCAGGCAGACGCTGGAAGAGCACCTGCAAACGCCGTTCGAGCATGTAAGGCCGGGCCGGCACCCCGTTCACGAATGTGCCTGCTGGCACACTGGTGCTTATGGCCGCCGCTCCACCTGACTTGGCTCCCTTGCCAATCGTAATATGCCCGGCAACTCCAGCCTGCCCCCCCAGCACCGCGTAATCTTCGATGGTCGCGCTGCCGGAAATCCCCACTTGGGCGCACAGGATGCAATGCTTTCCGATGATAACATTGTGCGCGATCTGCACCAGATTGTCTATTTTGGTCCCCTCCCCGATCACGGTCCGACTGAACCGGGCCCGGTCTATCGTGGTATTGGCGCCGATTTCCACGTCATCCCCTATTATCACCGTTCCCACCTGCGGCACCTTTTCGTGGCGCCCCTGCACAAAAGCATAGCCAAAGCCATCGGAGCCGACGACCACGCCGGGCTGCAAGCGCACTCCTCTGCCCAATTGACACTCCGCCGACACTTTTACCCCCGGCATCAGCCAGCATTGCTCGCCGATCCGTGAATTGCGTCCGACATAAACCTGACCTTGAAGATGGGAGCCCTTCCCAATTACCGCTCCGGCTTCAATTACGCACAGGGCGCCGATTGTCACACCCTCACCCAGGACAGCCAAGGGATCCACTACCGCAGAGGGGTGAACTCCGGGTGCGGGTTTGGGCCAAAGTAACTGCTCAATGCGTGTGCAAATCCGATTCAGGGCGGCAGCGGGATCATCCACTAGCAGGTACAGCTGCCCAGCCGATGGCTGCCCCGTGTAATCCGGCGGCAGCAACAACACCGAAGCTTTTGACGCCTCCGCTTCAGCGCGAAACTTGGGGCTCCCCAAAAACGACAGATCCCCCGGGCCAGCCACCGCCAAGGCTTCGATTCCACGAACCACTTCTTCTGTACCGCCGCGAACCTCTTTAGGTTGGAGCAACTCTACGATTTCAGCGGTGGTAAATGAAGCCTGCATGACACCATTCTTGCGAGAAGTTCACCAAGCGCAACGCCTCAAATAAAAAGGCCCCGTCATACACGACGGGGCCAAAGAAATTCTGCAACAGTCGAGCGTTGTTCAGTTTTGGCCAACGCCCGGCAAGCTGACGCGAGGACCATCTGTAGCGGGTGCGGAGGAAGCCGGAGTGGCGGCCGACGCCGGACGGTCCTTGTTGATCTCACGCATCACTTCATCGGTGATATCGAGAGCCGGATCGGAATAAACGACGTTGCTGATGCCAATCAGACTCAACCCGGATTTATCCAAGAGCAGGCTGCCACCACGGCGACGGGCGATATCGGTGGCGATCTTGCCGATTTCCTCGAACATCAAGTCACGGAAGGTGCGAATCCGCCCCTGCAGCGCCCGCTGGGTGTTCTGCTGAAAGGCCTGGATCTCCGCCTGCTTCTGCTGAATTTCCTCCATCTTCTTCTGAGCTTCGGCTTCAACCCTGGCCTTGGTCGCATCACTTGCGGTGGGGTTGTTCACCTGCTCCACGAGTTCCCGGTATTGATCCACCAAGGCGTTACCCTGCTGGTTGAGACGGTCAAATTCCTCCTGCGCTTTCTGGCCATCCGTCTGGAGCTTCGCGTTCTGCTCCTGCGTCTTGTAATGGCCGTCGAGCAGGCTCGCCATATCGACAACCAGAATCCGGGGTGCCTGCTGGGCCATGGCCGCGATGGGCAACATGCCAAGAGAAAGCAGGGCAATAAGCAATTTGACTGATTTTTTCATGAGTTCGTGGGTAAGATAAAAACAGAAGAAGAGGAGCTGGCCTCAGAAGCGAGTGCCAAAGGAAAAGTTAAACTGGCCGCCTTTCTTATTTTGCGGGCTGCCCGTAAGGGGGATTCCATAGTCCAAGCTGAGCGGTGTGCCAGCCACAAACATGCGAATACCAAAACCGACATTATCATGGTAGTCAGCGGGATTGAAATCGAAGGCCCGGCTATTCACAAAACCTCCATCATAAAAAACGGCCACCCGGATCGGGCTGACGATATCCATGGAGTATTCCAAGCTGAGCATGCCATAAGATTTGCCCCCCAAGGGAAAGCCATCCGGCGAGCGAGGAGCCACATCCCGATATTCGAAACCTCGCAGATCATAGGGCCCGCCCAGATAGTATTTGTAATAATGGCGCACATCCACGCTGTCGCTGTAATTTTCAATGATACCGCCACGGGCGATGATCGACAGCACCTGATTCTGAAGCTCAAACACCGGGTAGAATTGCGCGCCACGGAACTCCAATTTGTAATGATCGGCGTCGCCACCCAACGTCCCGCCGGCCAGCTCGGTGTTGATTTCGACACGGTTACCGCGGGTGGTATTGATCATCTTATCCCGGGTATCACGTACCAATTGGAAACCGACACGTGAAACGGACTCCTTGGTCTGACCAACAAAATCGGCGTAGGTGGGATCCACATCCTCAATCGAGATCACCTCGTAATTGTAGGAAAGGCGTCCATCCACCAATTCGAATAGACGTTTGCGCAGATAGACCTCAAAACCCGTGGAAATCTGGGTGAAATACTGGCTGTAGTAATCAGACGACGTCCGATAGAGGGAAAAGCCCAAGGCCAAGGCACGCTGGAACAGCCACGGTTCCTCAAACGAAAGAACGGCTTCACTCGAAAGAGAGCCGAGCTGCAGACGAAGACGGAATTTTTGCCCCGCCCCGCGAAAGAAGGAGCGATGATTGAACAGATCAAAATTCCCCTGACTGAGCTCTGCGAAAACCGTCACGCGCTCAAGTGAGCTGAAACCTGCACCAAAAGTCAGGTTGCCCGTGCGTCCCTCGCGAACGGCAATCCGCATATCGCGACGGTTCGGCAGATTGGTTTCCTGCGGCGATACGTTCACATCATCAAAGAAGCGCGTATTCTCCAGTCGGAGCTGGCTGATCTTCATGCGTACGCTGTCGAAAACATCACCCGGACCGAGGACCAGTTCACGCAAGATGACCGTACTCTTTGTCGTGGTGTTACCCTCGATCAGAATCGACTCAACATTGAAACGCTCCCCCTCGGAAACCTGATATTCGATATCAATGTCACCCGTGGCAATGTTTGGCCGGCGCAGCATGCGCACGCGCGTATCCAAATACCCCTGCGACCCATAAAAATCCTCCAGCCGCGTGGAGTCCTTGTCGAGCAGCGAAGGCCGGAAGACCATTCCGCTGCGCTGACGCACAATGCGCTTCAACAACGACGGTTCATGGATTTCGCTGCCCGTCACGGTGACTTCGCCAATCTTGTAGCGGCGCCCTTCCTCAACCCGAAGCGTGATGACCAGTTCAGAGGGCGACGGATAATTGAAGGTAATCTGCTCCTCGGGGATTTCCACATCGAGAAACCCTTCCTCTCGGTAATAGTCACGCAGCTTGTCGAGATCGTCGTCAAATTGATCGTCCTTGAACCGGCCGTTGCCCGTCAACCAGGACAACCACCAGTACTTCTTGGTCTCCATCTCTTTGCGCAGGGCTCGGGCTTTGACGTTATCATTACCCTCGAAACGAATCTGCCCGATCTTTACCTTGGCTCCCTCGTTGATGCGAAAAACCACCGTGCCGAAGCCCGTCGTCCGGTCACGCTCGATGGCGTAATTGACCGAAACCTGATTATATCCCCTCTTTTGGTAAAACTCCCGGATCTTCTCCGCGTCCTCTTTCACTTGCCGCTCATCAAGGGCAAAGTTGGGTTTGCTGCCGATCTCCTTGTCAAGACGGGTGGAACGGATCCGATTCCCCTCATAACGCACGGCCAGCACACGGAATTTTGGGGTGATCTCGAAGACCACGTTATAAACGCGGTCGGAAACCGGTTCGATCTTAACTTCGATGTATTCAAAAAGCCCCGTGCGGTAAAGCGCCCGCACATCCCGGTCGATCATCGACTCATCCATCTCACCGCCGGCACGCAGCTGGACGTTGGCACGCACGACATCCTCACTGACCACCGAGGTGCCTATGAACCGGACATTTACAGCACCTACGCGGTTGGCCGGTGCACTGGCCTGAGCGGCAGCCGGTGTCGCACTGCCTGCAAACATCAGAAAAATGGCGAATAGAAAGCAGGTGACCCTGCAAAGAGGGTTACTGAGTAAAGTTTTCAAAGCGGGTGATATCTCTAAGGAAAGTGAGTTTCAGTTCTCCTACCGGTCCGTTTCGTTGCTTGGCAACGATTAACTCCGCCGAGTCGGCGGCGACTTGGAATTTTTCATCGGCGTCTTTGGGACGGGCAAGCATGAGGACAACGTCGGCATCCTGTTCGATGGAGCCGGATTCCCGCAAATCCGCGAGCTTCGGAGTGCGGTTTTCCTTTTCCGACGAACGGTTGAGCTGACTTAATACAAGCACCGGGACATTCAGTTCCTTCGCCAGCGCCTTTAATCCGCGCGAAGCCTCGGCCACCTGCTGCTCTCGTGCCACCTTCGGATCCGTCGGGCTGAGCAATTGCAGGTAATCGACAATGATGAACCCCAACCCACCCTTGTCCTTGAGCTGTGCATGAATCCGCCTGGCCTTGGCCCGCAATTGCATGATGGACAGTGCGCTGGAATCATCGATGTAAATGGCCGATTTGGAGAATTCGTCCGCCGTCGCCAACAAAGACTTCATCTCCTCGCCATTCTGGCGCACAAAGCCCTCGCGCAGAAGCTTCATGTTCACCCGGGCGCGGGAACACAGCATGCGCAACGCCAGCTGGGCCGCGCTCATTTCCAGCGAGAAGATCAGTACGGGCATCGGCGGCCCCTTCTTCGGCATTGAGGCCGCCTCGGCGATGTTCAGCGCAAACGACGTCTTCCCCATCGAGGGGCGCGCCGCCAAAATGATCATTTCCTGCCGTTGGAAACCAAACGTCAGTTGATCCAGGTCCTTGAAGCCGGAAGGCACCCCCGTGAGCTCGCCACGATGATGCAGCATCTTGTCGATCACCTTGAATGCCTCCCGCGTCGGCTCCTTCATGTGCTGGGCAGAGTCGGATACACGCTGTTGCGTGACCGCAAACATGTCCTTCTCCACCTGATCAACAAACTCGTCCACGCTGCTCCCATCCAATTGGAAGGATCGCTCCACAATCCCTCCGGCGGCGCGGATGATCTCGCGCAACACATGCAAATCCCGCACGCGACTGATGAAATAGTCCGCCTGCGCCGTGGTCGGGATGCGCGAGCTGACCTGCGTCAGGTAGGCATACCCCCCCACCGTCTCCAACTGGCCCGACGACTTGAGCTCCTCGGCGACAATGGCAACGTCTATGGCCAGGTTTTTCTGATACAGATCCAGCAGCTTGTCGTAAATGACTTGATTTGCCGGGGCAAAAAACGCCTTGGCCGTCAGTTTTTCCTCCAGGCAACGCCCCACCGTATCCGTGCCGTCAATAAAACAGCAGGACAACAGGTATTCCTCCGCTTCCAGGCTGTGCGGCAGATCACGACCGAAGAGCGAGGCCGGCTCGGGAGTCGCGCCACGCTGGCGCGCGGAAGAAGGATGATTGGTTTCTGCCATGAGCAGGGTGATAAGTAAGGCGGGCGAGCGGGCTCTCCCGCAATCAGAATCAGAGATTCCTGCAAGTCCCCCGGCTGAAACACAGAAGCCGCGTCATCCGACGCGGCTTCTGGTAAATCAATTAGCCACTTAAGACTTACTTCTCCGTCTCGGCGGATTCGATGGGATTCTCGGACACCACATCGAAATTAATCTCCACCGCCACTTCGGCGTGCAGCTTGATCTTCACGCTGTGCTGGCCGAGCGTCTTCACCGGTGTGTGCAAATGGATGCGCTTGCGGTCCAGCGTGATGCCGGCCGCGGTCAGTTTTTCATGGATATCGGCCACCGTGATGGCGCCGAACATCTTGCCGCCCTCGCCGGTCTTCACGGCGAACGCGAGCGAAGCCTTCTCGATCTGCTTGGCGAGATCCTGGGCACCGCTCAGCTCCTCAGCTTCCCGGAGGGCGCGACGTTTGCGCAGCGCTTCGACTTGCTTGCGATTCGCCGTGGTGAGCGGCATCGCAATCTTGCGCGGCAGGAGGAAATTGCGCGCGTAGCCGGCGCGGACTTTGACTTGGTCGCCTTCACCGCCGAGGCCATCGACGGGTTTGACGAGGAGAACTTCACTGTATGCCATGAGAGGACTGGGTTAAGGTTAAGTAGGATTGATTAAAAGGGGACGTCTTCGTCCATGCTGTCTTGCGCGGGGGGCGCCGCCTGCCGGGGGGTGCTGCGCGGCGGAGGGGCATGACGCTCGGGGCTCTGCTCCCCATCATCGCCGCCACCGGTGCCGGCCTCGCCACGCCCGCCCATGAATTGGAAGCCCTCAAGCACCACCTTCAGCTTGCTCCGCTTCTGGCCGCTCGCCTTGTCTTCCCATTGGTCGAACTTCAGGCGCCCCTCGACAAAAAGCGGGCGGCCTTTTGTGCAATACTTCGCAATGGTCTCACCTTGCCGGCCCCACGCCTCAATGTCCACAAACGTCGTCTCATCCCGCTGGGCGCCGGATTCATCCTTGAACTGGCGGTTCACCGCGAGGCCGAACTGGCAGATGGCAGTCCCCTTCGGCGTCACCCGTAGTTCGGGATCTCGCGTCAGGTTGCCCATCAGGAGGACTTTGTTGTAGTTGGCCATGGGACGACGGCGTCAGGCGGATTGAACGAAAGTGCGGTAAACGCTGTTGTTCAAATGGAGGCGCTCTTTGAGCTGGGCCGGGCCTTCGCCCGGCGCGCTGAAATCAATCTGCACGTAGGTACCGCTCGTGAACTTCGGGTCGGTCACTCGAGCCAGATCACGCTTGCCCAGATTCTCGGTGGCAGTGATTTCGCCCTGCAGCGCGGCGATTTCCTTCTTCAGGTCCTCGATCAGTTGATCGACGGAGTCTTCTTTGCCGCGATTATCGAGGATGAAGGTGGCGCGATAGTTGCGTTTGGTCGGATTCATTTTTTTGCTCTGCGATTAAGATGGTTCATAGCCCGGTCCGGCCCGTCCGTGAGGAGCAGGTCGAGACCGTTCAGGTAGTGAGGAAGAGTTTGTTGGATAATACTGGTCTGATCGAGGGCGAATTTGCCCAAAACAAAGTCCTTGAGATCCATTTGCGGAGGGTGTCGGGGGCCTATGCCGAGACGGTAGCGGACAAACCCCGTCCCCAAGCCTTCCAAGAGGCTGGCAACACCGTTGTGCCCGCCGGCGCTTCCGTTGAGCGAGACTTTGACCTGGCCGAGATCGATGTTGAGATCATCATACACCGCCACGACTTCGGTCGGCTCCAGCTTGAGAAACCTGGCCAAGGCACCTACGGACCGCCCGCTCTCATTCATGAATGTCAGCGGCTTGATGAGGTGACACGAAGGCCGGCCGGGGCGATCCCACCGTGCGATCTCAACCTCAAAACGGGCCTGTTTTTTCCACGACAGGGCATGCTGACGT
Source organism: uncultured Opitutaceae bacterium (assembly GCA_964429385.1). GTDB lineage: Bacteria > Verrucomicrobiota > Verrucomicrobiia > Opitutales > Opitutaceae > UBA2377. The sequence continues at coordinate 1,138 of CAYSBR010000037.1, read as the reverse complement.
GCAAAAGCATCGACCACGATCCACCCGATATTATGGCGGGTGTCTTCATACTCTCGGCCCGGATTGCCGAGGCCGGCAACGAGCGAAATGGACATGACTCAAAGAACAGACATATGTCGGCCGCCGTCAAGCGGCCGACATATGCAAAAGCTTACTTCTTGGCCGCAGCAGGAGCAGCCTTGGCCGCCGGTGCGGCCTTGGCATCACCCGCCGCCGGTGCCGCGGCGGCCGGAGTCGCACCCGCAGCTGGAGCGGCCGCGTCAGCAGCCCCTCCGCCCGTCTGAGCGACTTCACCCACGGGCTCCACACAGGAAACGACCGGCTGGCCCGCCGCATCGAGGAAATCCACGCCAGCAATCGGCTTGAGACCGCCAACCTTGATGGTTTCACCCACCTTCAACTCGGTCACATCAATCTCGATGACAGCCGGCAAATCCTTCGGCAAACAACGAACACGCAAAGCATGTGTCGAGGTCTCCAGCACGCCGCTCTGGTTTTTGACACCAAACGACTCGCCCGTGATGTAAATCGGCACGCGGATTTCCACCTTCTCATCCGCCTTCACCTCCTGCAGATCGATGTGCAGATACCTGTCGGTGATGGGATCGCGCTGGACTTCCTGCAAAAAGGAAAGCGCCTTTTCCGTCTGATCCTTCCGGTGCAACTCAATGAGCACCGCCCGGCCGGCCACCGTCTTGAGCAAGCGGACGAACTCCGGAATATCCACCGAGAGCTTCTCGGGATTGGTGTGTTTCCCGTAAAGGATGGCGGGAACACTGTTGGCCTTGCGCAGGCGGCGGGAGGCGCTGCGCCCGGTCTGGGCGCGCGCGGCGACATTGAGGATGAATTGTTGTTTCATGGATTTCGTTCCCCCTGAGACCCCGGAATGAGGGCAGGCGTAATGAAAAAGAGGGTCAGGTCATAGGAGGGCCGCGACTGAAAGCAACCAAAACTTTGGGACGCTTTACCTTTTCCCCTATCAAATTCAAAACGAGCATTGACAAGCCCATGCAGCCCCCTGTTTTTCGTGCGCCTTGCGCATGGGCCTCCCATGCCAGCCACGTTGCCCGGTAGCTCAGTGGCAGAGCAGGTGACTGTTAATCACTTGGTCGCTGGTTCGATCCCAGCCCGGGCAGCC
>CAYSBR010000036.1:0-38451 GCA_964429385.1 uncultured Opitutaceae bacterium | reverse complement strand
CCATCAGCAGGATCCGGCCCGGCCGGGTCCTGCTGATGGATGACGAGGCCTCCATCCGTGAAACGGTCGGCGGCACCCTCCAAGGGCTCGGTTACACGGTGCAAACCGCCGGCGAAGGCCGGGAAGCCCTGGCGCTTTACGCCGCCGTCCAGAGTTCCGGCGGCTTCGATCTCGTCATTCTCGACCTGACGGTGCGCGGCGGCCTGGGCGGGGTGGACACATTGCAGGCCTTGAAGGCCATCAACCCAGCGGTGACCGCCATTGTCATGAGCGGCTACGCCAACGCGACCGAGCTGCGCGACTTTGCCCAACACGGCTTCAAGGCCGCCCTCACCAAACCCTTTCCGCTGGAAACGCTCCGCGCCACGCTCGCCCAGTTCATCAGGTGAGCCCCGGCCGGCGGAGACGCGGGCTCAGCTCTCGTGCCGCAGAGCCTGCAGGATGTTGAGCGAGTGGTTGCCGATGCTCTCCAGGTTGTTGAGCACATCAATGTAGAGCATCTCGGCCTTCACCACGTCGCCATTCACTCGCATGCGGCGCACGGATTCCTTGCGCAGGCTCTTGCGGAAACCGTCGATCAGGTTTTCCAGCTGGTAGGCGGTCTCCATGTCGGACGTGGCCACGCCGGTGACGAGACGGCTGGAGTAAAAGTCCACAAACTGCAGCAGCAGTTGCGAGAAGTCGCGCACCTGCTTGAAAACCTCCGGCGGCAACTCGCGCTGTTTGCGGTGCTTGCGCTCGGCCAGCAGCACAAGTCGGTAACCGCAATCGCAGACATCCTCCAGCTCGGCCACGACGCGCAGCATGGAGCTGACCCGCGCCATCGTCTCCGCGCTCACGCCGCCGGCGGTGCAGCGCAGCAGATACTGCGTGGTCTCGATCGCGCGGCGGTCGCTCTCCTTTTCCAGGGCTTTGAGCTCCTTCATGCGCCCCTCAAGGTCCGGCGGCGCCTGCTCGAAAAGGCTGACAAACCCCGTCACCAGCTCGCGGGTGATTGTCCCCATGCGCTGCACGTCGCGCTCGGCCTCGGCAAGATTGAGCTCGCCGGTGTGCGGCACGAGGGGCGACTCGTAATCCATGTGATCGCGGGCCGGGGCCTTGGTGTCCTTCACGATATACTCCGCCAGCCGGGCCAGCTGCGGCACAAAGCCGATCAGCAGCGCGGTGCTGATGATATTAAAGATCGTATGGAAACCCGCCAGGTGCAGCGGAATGTTGGCCGGCTGCATGGCATCGCCTGGAATGATCCAGTCGATGAGCGCCGTGAGCGGCCCAAAAAAGGCGATGGCCCAGGTAACGCCAATGGCATTGAAGATGAAATGCACGCGGGCGGCGCGCTTGGCCGCGACGTTGCCGCCGATGGCCGCGATGTTGGCCGTGAGCGTGGTGCCAAGGTTCTCACCCAGGATGATGGCGCAGGCCGTGGGATAATCGAGCCAGCCCTTGTAGGCCATCGTGAGCGTGATGACCCCCGCCACCGAGGACGACTGGACGACGATCGTCAGGACGGTGCCGAAGGCGAAGAACAGCAGCACCGAGCCCAGCCCATGACCGCTGAAATTCTGGACGAACGACAGCATGTCGGGGTTGTTGCTGATGTCGGGCACCGCCTCCTTGAGATACATGAGCCCGAGGAACAGGAGGCCGAAGCCCATGCAGAACTCGCCCAGCGCCCGCACGCGGGGCTTGCCGACGAAGATCAGCGGCAGGCCCAGCCCCATCGCCGGCAGCGCGATGGCCGAGATGCTGAAACTGAAACCGAAATACGACACGAACCAGAAGGTCGTCGTCGTGCCGATGTTGGCCCCCATGATCATGCTGGTGGCCTCAAGCACCGTCAGCAGCCCCGCGTTGACGAAGCTCACGAGCATCACCGTCGTCGCCGTGGAAGACTGGATCAGGGCCGTCACGGCCAGGCCGGAGCCCACCCCGGTGAACCGGTTGACCGCCATGGTGCGCATGATGGCGCGCAGCCGCTCGCCGGAAAGTTTTTGCAGCGATTCCGACATGATCTTCATGCCGAAGAGGAACATGGCGATGCTGCCAAGAAGGGTAAGCGTGGTGCTTATCATCGGAAAGGTCGGGCAAGGGTTAGGTGCCGCCTCCGGCCACGGCAAGGATGCTCGTTACAATTGGGTGACAATTATGTCACGGCGCCCCCGCCCTCCGGCGGACGCAGATTGACGCCCGCCGGGCCGCCGGTGCATTCACGATGACATGAGTGAAACCGACCTCTCCGCCCTCCGCGCCACGCTCCAGCCCACCGCGTGGCGGCTCCGGCTCGCGCAGTGGATCGAGCAGCCCCGGGTTCAGTATGCCATCGTCGCCCTGATTCTCGTCAACGCCATCATCCTCGGCCTGGAGACCAGCGCCGCCGCCATGGCCGCATGGGGGCCATGGCTGATCGCGGCCGACCGCCTCTGCCTCGCCGTGTTTTGCCTGGAACTGGGACTCAAGCTGGTCGCCTACCGCGGTCTGTTCTGGCGCAACGGCTGGAACTGGTTCGACCTCCTCGTCGTGGCCATCGCGCTTGCGCCGGGCGCCGGGGCCTGGGCGGTCCTGCGCTCGCTCCGGGTGCTGCGCGTGCTCCGGCTGCTCACCGTCGTGCCGCAGTTGCGCCGCGTCGTCACCGCGTTTTTCCATGCCATCCCCGGGCTCATCGGCGTCCTCGCCGTGATGCTCATCTTCTTCTACACCTCCGGCGTGCTCGCCACGAAGCTGTTCGGCGCCACCCACCCGCATTTCTTCGGCAGCCTCGGGGGCAGCCTCTACACCCTCTTTCAGATCATGACGATGGACAGCTGGTCCATGGCCATCGTGCGGCCTTTGATGGCCACCCATCCCTGGGCGTGGATGTTCTTCATACCCTTCATTGTGATCGCCACCTTTACGATCCTGAATCTGTTCATTGGCATCATCGTCTCGACCATGCAGGAATTGGGTGTGAAGGAAAACGCTGCCGAGCTCGCGGCCAAACACGCCTCCGCCCCCGCCGATTCCCCCGCCGCGCTCATCGCCCGCATCGAAGCCGACCTCGCCCGGCTCAAGCAGACCGTGCGCTAAACCCCTTCCCATGACCGCTCCCCAAAACACCCCCTGGCTCCGCGCCAACACCGACTGGTTTCACCAAGCCCGCTGGGGCCTGCTCACCCATTACCTCGCCGACTCGGCCAGCAACCTGCAGCCGATCGACCTCACCCCCGATGATTGGAACCGCCGCATCGACGCCTTCGATGCCGACGGGCTCGCCCACCAGCTCGCCGACCAGGGGGTGCCCTATTTCTTCATCACCCTCGGCCAGAACTCCGGTTTCTACCTGAGCCCCAACGCCACCTATGATGAGATCACCGGCATCCGGCCCAGCAAGTGCTCCCGCCGCGACCTCATCGCCGACCTCGCCCGGGCCTTCGCGCCGTATGGCATCCGGCTGATGGTTTACCTGCCGGGGCAGGCGCCGGCGAGCGACGCGGTCGCCAAAGCCCGGCTCGAAGGCGAGGACGACGCGCGCCACGCCACCCTGCAGCGCCACTGGGAAGCCGTCGTCCGCGAATGGTCCCTGCGCTGGGGCCGCTCCGTGCACGGCTGGTGGATCGACGGCCCCTACGATGCCCCCGCCTACCAGCATCCCGAGGAGCCGAACTACCGCAGCTTTGCCGCCGCCCTGAAGGCCGGCAATCCCGACTCGCTCGTCGCCTTCAACAACGGCCTGCGCACGCCGCTCTATTCCCTCACCGAATGCGACGACTACACGCCCGGCGAGATCGAGCGCGACCTCTCCGTCGCCCCGGGCCACCTGCCGGACTTTTCGCGCCTCGCGCCCTACAACCGGTTCCTCGACGGCGCCCAGCTCCACGTGCTCACCATCATGGGCGAATGGTGGGGCAAGGGCCCGGTGCGTTTTCCCGACGAGCTCACCATCGGCTACACCAAATTCATCAACCAACGCGGTGGCGTGGTCACCTGGGATGTGCCGCTCACCCGCGCGGGACTCATCGAGGAAGCCTTCCTGCCGCAGGTCGCCGCCCTCGGCCGGGCCCTGCGTCACGACCGGGCGTAAACGGCGGTCAGTTTCTTCGCCGTCTCCCGGATCTTGGTCCGCAACTCCGGCGGGCCGACGACCTCGGCCGCGGCGCCCCAGCCGAGCACCCACTGCTCCACCTCCTCCAGCGCGCCGAGCCGCAAGCTCAGCTCCAACGCGCCGCCGGGCAGGTCGCGCATCTCCTGCGACTCGTGCCACTCCCGTTCCCGCACCCGCTCCGCCGCCACCGCGGTGAACCGGATGACCACGCGCCAGTCGCCCGCGCCGCCGAGCACGCCGAGGGCGTTCGCAAAAAACTTCTCCGGTGAAAAATCCGCCGGCCGCCGGAACGCCTTCTTCGTCACAACCGCCTCGCGGATGCGCGTCAGCGCGAATGTGCGCAGCGCCCCGCGTTCCGTGTCGAAGCCCACGAGATACCAGAGGTTCTCGCGGTGCGCGAGGTGGTAGGGCTGCACCCGCCGCGCCGCCGCCTGCGCATCGCCCGGCTTGCGGTAGGCAAACGTCACCTCCGTCTGGTGCAGCACCGCGCGGCTCAGCGCGTTGAACACCGCCAGGTCCGTCTTGCCCAGGCCGATGTTGCGGAATGACACCGCGCTCAGCTCATCGGCCGGCGAAAACGAAATCCGGTCGCGCAGCCCGCGCGCCAGTTTATCAAAAGCCACCTCCAGCTGGCGGTGAAACGGCGTGCCCCGGTATTGCTCCAGCGCCCGCTGCGCCACCAGCAGCGCCAGCAACTCACCCTCCGTCACGTTGACGGTCGGGAAGGCGTTCACCGGTTCGGTGTAACGGTAGGCGTTGATGTGCGGGTCGAACTCGATGGGCAGGTCGAGCCGGTCACGCATGAAGGCGATGTCGCGCACCACCGTCTTGCGCACCACCTCCAGCTCCCGCGCCAGCTGCGTGCAGTTGACCCGCGTGCCGCGCTGGAGGGCCTCATGGATCCGGAGCATCCGCTCCAGCGGCGGACGGGAAAGCTGGGCCTGGGGGGTCATGAAAAAAATCTGCGGGAAATTTTTTGGTGAGACAAGCAATGTCTCACCCCATCCGTTAATCTGGGCGCATGATCCTTACCCGCCCATTCCAAAAAAGCACCCTCCCCATGGCCCTCACCTGGGCCCACTACGGCGAACTCCATCGCGTCACCCCGTGGCCCGAAGTCCGCTTCGAACGCCTCTACGGTGAAGACTGGCTGCCCATCAACCCCGATGGCGACCTGCTCGCCGCGGCGTCCATCGCCTGCCGCCGCCGCAACTGGCAGCCCTACCTCGAATTCGTCCCCGCCGGGATTCGCGCGTTTCTCGAAAAGTTTTCCTTCGCCCGCATGGAAGCGCTGCAAGTCGCCGCCCGCTGCCCCGGGCTCCTGCCCGATCTCATCGAAACCCCGGCGCTCACCGCCTTCATCGCCGAGCACAGCAGCCTGCGCGGCACAGCCCACCCCCGCTGGGCCGAGATCAATGCCCTCCACGAGCGCAGCGGCATCTACGGCGTGCTCGAATGGCTCGGCCTGCCCGCCTCACGCCAGACCCTCGCCATCCTCAGCCAGCTCGAGTCGCCCGATCTGCCCCGGCGTTTTCTCGAACCCCTGCGCACCCAGCTCTGGGAACCCCGCACCCTCTTCGCCCTGCAGCGCATTCCCGCCATCACCGATCGCGACCTCGCCCTCCACTGCCACGCCGCCGCGGCGTGAGGCCGGAGCCCTTCCCGGCGAACGAAGCCCCGGGCTGAACGCCAGAAACCGCGGCCGACTCTCGCCGCCACTCTCCCGCGATTGCGGAAACCGGATTGGGATTGTCCGCCCGATCCCGCTTACTCCGTCGCAACCGGCTGGGCCGTGCGCCGGTTTTCCTGCCAGCGTTCCCGCCCGGCGAACAGCGGCAGCGCATCCGGCGAAGGGATGTCGCGCAACAACAGGAAGTGCCGGGCAAAAAGCAGATCGCTTTCCCCCCAGGCCAGCCCGTGCGGCGGGCCGTCCTTGGGGTCGGTCTTCTGGTAGTAAAAGTAACCGATGAAAGCCCCGCCGGGCTTCAGCAAGGTCGCCACCCGGTCCCGGTATTCCGCGCGGCGCTCCGGCGGGATGGCGCACAGGAAAGTGCGCTCGTAAATCAGGTCGTATGAAGCCGGCGCCAAGGGATGCGTGAAGAAATCTCCCTCAATGAGACCCGCGGCCAGCCCCGGACCCACCCGCTCCCGGGCCCGGGCCACAGCAACCGGCGAAAAATCAACCGCCGTCACCTCGTAGCCCGCCGCCGCCAAAGCCGGAATCTCATGCGCCGAACCGCAGCCCGGCACCAGCGCCCGCCCGCCCTTGGCCTTGCGCAGGTATTCCTGCAGCGCCTTGGGCACGCCGCCGAGATCCCAGGGCGTCTGCCCGGATTCGTAGCGTGTGTTCCAGAAGTGAGGATCGGTTGAGTCAGTCATTAACAATGGGCGAAAACCCGCCTTCGACCACCTTGGCCCGGCCGGGTGCCCAACTCCAGTGCAGATTATTTTTCCGCGCTGAAATCGCCCGTAACCGCGTGGATTTCATGCGATTTTGACGGTGACCCTGCTGCGGGCTTGAGCCCGCCTGCCGCGCCCGGCAGCCTGCGGCACCGTGGCGTTCTTCAAGCGCATCCTCAACTTCAACAAAGAGACCGTCGCCCGACAGGAGCAGCGGCACGCGGAACGCTACACGCTGATCGAGAGCTCACCGTTGAGCGCAACGCTCACCCTTGGCGGCCGCCGCCATCCCGGCCGGATCGTCAACCTCTCCAGCAGCGGGCTCAGCCTCCGGGTGGAAGAGCCGCTGGAAACCCCACGCGGCACCGCCGGGCAGATCGAACTCCGGATTGATGCGCATACGCTCACCACCGCGGTGGAGATCGCCCACACCCAGACCGGCGGCAGCCGCACCATCTTCGGGATTCAACTCAAGTTTGAGGATTTCGACACCAAGAAAAGCTACCTCCAGCTGCTGGAAGCCGTGACCATCGGCCTCGGGCTCCGCGCCGGCGATCCCCAGCTCGTGCGCGACAAGGAGCAGGGCCTCATCACCATCCACTACCACGGGCCGGGCGACACGCAGCTCACCATCTGGCGCAAGTTCGTCGGCCAGGTTATCCAGGGCTTCGAGTTCCGGATGCACGACTATTTTGTGCGCAGCGGCGCCGTCCCGCCCCAGCTGGAAATCTTCACCAGCGAATCGCAGCCCGCCGAACACCAGTTCGGCTACGGCGCGCCCGACCTCCAGCGCTCAAAGGTGGAGAGCGCCGAGATCCTCCAGCTGTTTCATTGGGTGCTGCCCCACCTCAACCAGCAGATGCCCGACGACGTGCGCGAATTCCTCCGCGAATACGACCCGCTGAAATCCTGAGCCCGCCGCCCCTCAACGGGCGTAGAGCGGGGCCAGCTCCATGCGGAAGTAATCCCGGGCGTTGGCGAAGCAGATGTTTTTCACCATGCCCCCGACGAGAGCGCGGTCCGCCGGCAGTTCGCCGCGCTCCATCTGGCCGCCCAGCAGATTGCACAGCACCCGGCGGAAATACTCGTGGCGCGCATAACTGAGGAAGCTGCGCGAATCCGTGAGCATGCCGACAAACCGGCTGAGCAGACCGAGATTGGCGAGCGCACTCATCTGCCACTCCATCGCCTCCTTCTGGTCGAGAAACCACCAGCCGGAGCCGAACTGCATCTTCCCCGCCACGGAGCCGTCCTGAAAATTGCCAATCATCGTCGCGAGGACGTAATTGTCGGCCGGGTTCAGGTTATACAACACGGTGCGCGGCAACTCGCCGGTCGCATCCAGCGAATCAAGATAACGGCCGAGCGCCCGGGCCTGCGAAAAATCGCCGATTGAATCGAAGCCCGTGGCGGGCCCGAGCTTCGCCAGCAGCCGGGTGTTGTTGTCCCGCAGCGCCCCGAGGTGCAGCTGCTTCGCCCACCCCTTCGCCGCATCCCATCGGCCGAATTCCCGCATCAGGCAGGAGCCGAATTTCGCCGCTTCCGCCGGCGTGGCCGCGCGCCCGCCGCGCACGGCGGTGAAGATCGCCGCCGCTTCCGCCGGCGTGCAGTCTTCGGCCAGCGCCGACTCCAGACCGTGATCAGACAACCGGCACCCGAGGGCGTGAAAATCATCATGCCGCCGTTTCAACGCCGCGAGCAGATCATCGAAAGTGCGAATGCCCGTCCCCACCTGGCCGCCGAGTTTCTCAAGCCAGACATTGTAGGCGGCGGGAGCGGTCACGCCGAGGGCGTTGTCCGGACGGAAAGAGGGATAGACCCGGGTCGCCAGGCCCAGCCCGGCAACGCGCTGGTGCTCGGTCAATGGATCGGCCGGATCATCGGTCGTGCAGATGACCGCCACCTTGTTCGCCGCCAGGATGTCGTGCACGCGCAGCGTGGCCAGCCGCTCGTTGGCCGCCCGCCAGATCCTGTCGGCCGACTGCGGGTTGATGAGTTCATCGAGACCGAAGGAGCGCTTCAGCTCCAGATGAGACCAGTGGTAGAGCGGATTGCCGAGGGTGTGCGGCACCGTCGCGCACCACGCATCGAACTTCTCGCGCGGCGTCGCCTCGCCGGTGCAGAACCGTTCGGCCACACCGTTGGCCCGCATCGCCCGCCACTTGTAATGATCGCCCCCCAGCCAGATCTCCGCGAGGTCGGCGAAGCGGTGGTTTTCAAGGATCGCCCGCTGCGGCAGGTGGCAGTGGTAGTCGTAGATCGGCTCCGCCTGCGCGAAATCATGGTAGAGCTCACGGGCCGCGTCGGTCTGGAGCAAAAAGTCGTCGTGAATAAAAGGCTTCATGGGGAATATTTCTTACAGGAGGTAACAGAGGAAACCGAGAGAGAGACTATTCAAAACGATTCTCCGTTCTCTCCGGTTCCCCTGTACGAGGTTTGGCATCAGCGGCTGATATCGTTGAGCATCGCGTCGAGGGTGGAATAGCTGGCGAGGAGTTTGCTGGCGGCGGCGCAACGTTCCTTCGGCGCGAGGCCGGTGTGTTCCGCAAGAAAGATCAGGTAGGCGGCCACGCGCCGGGCATAGTTCAATTTCGCCTCCGCACTCACGGCGTAGAAACGGGCGCGTTGCCGGTAGCCGGCGGGAGCGTGGTCACCCAGCGCGGATTTCTCCGCCCGACCACCGGCCGCGAGCACGTAGAGGAAATTGTATTCAAAGAAAAACATATGGTCCGGCGAGGGCGGCAGCGCGGCCAGGGCCGCCCGGCAGGCTTCGGGTGAAAGGAAAGTCTCGGCCGGCTGGCCGGCCGCGGAGAGGGTCTCCACGATAAACAGCCGCGCCATCTTCCGCTCGGTGGCATCGGCACTGAACGCGCCGGCGACCGCCAGGTTCATGGTGAACTGATACCAGTCCTGCCAGAACGCAGCGTCACCGGCGTTCTTCGACTGGGCGAGCGCCACGCCCAGCTCGTAGGTATAGCGGCCGCTGGTTTTGATTTCGAGTGCGCCGCCCGTGACTTCGCCCATCACCTGATAGTTTTCCGCGGACTTTCCGGAGCCGGAATGGAAACCGATGCTTACGCCGAACCGCCGGCACACCGCCCATTGCGCCTCGATGAGTTTTTGCAGCGCGGCGTTGTCGGGATACGGCGTATTCTTCTGAAACCCAAACGCGGGCGCCACGAAGTTGACCGGCATCTCCAGCACTTCGCAAAGCGCGAGCATGATGGCGGTGGTCTCGGGCGTCGTCAGACCGGGCAGCTCATCAATGGACAACTCGCGCAGATAGGCGCGCCCCACTGCGGTGGTGAACGCGGCGGCGCGGGCGGCGGCATATCGCTCATCGCGGCGTTTCATCTTGAGCAACGGGGTCCAGACCGTGGCGAGGAGCCGGTTGAAAGCCGCGTCATCCAGCGACACTCCCGCGGCGGCCACTCGGGCGCGGGTCTTCGTGACGACCTCGGCCGGAATGTCGGCGGTGTTCGCGGGTTGGTTGAGCGCGAGTTCCGGCGAAAGGTCGAAAGTGATGTAGCTGGCGAGCAGACAACCGCGCACAAGCGCATCCTCCCGCGCGTCGAACTTGCCGCCGATGGGCTGATGATCGGCGTTGAATGCCCACGCGATCCGGCGGTGGTGGAAGCCGGTCTTGAGCTTGGACAGCACGCAGCCGTGACTCATGCCCTCGACGCTCTGCCCCTGATGACCTTCGGGCACGCTGGTGCCGATGAAAGGAAACGGCACGGTGTCGAGCCGGTTCGCCAGCATCGCATCCACATCGTAAACCAATTCGCGCGGGATGGAGTTCTGGTTGGCGGTCAGGCCGAGCCCGAGCGCGCTCATCACCCACTCGACCGCCGGCCAGTGCAGGGTGGTGAAGCGCGCCCCCACGCCCAGCGTGCTGCGGCCGAGCGTTCCCGTCGCCGTCGGAAAGATCGTCGAACCGGCATCGTGCTCCTGCACGAGATTCTTCAGCGCGAGCAGGTTGGACCAGGACGCCGGAAAGAACGTCACCCCGTCAATCGCCACGCCGTCCGCCAGCGGTGCCCCGGCGCCGTGCAGTTTCCAGGCGCAGTCGCCCGCCGCATTTTCCACCAACGTCCACCACCCTGCTGCAGTCTGGAAACGGCTCTTGGACAACTCGACCACCCTGCCCGCCTTGAGGTCGCCCTGCAACGCCGCCCAATCGAGGCAGAAGTCCGGCGAGATGCAGGGATTCTGCGCGATCCGCAGATCGTGCTGCAGGAGGAAGTCATTGATGGGGCTCATGGATAAAACGGGGATGCCCCACGGAACCCACAGAATACACGGAAAGAATTTCTGTGTGTTCCGTGTATTCCGTGGGCAGCTTCAGATCGTCATCGCGTGGTAGCCGCCGTCCACGATGAGCTCCTCGCCAGTGATGAAGGAGCCGGCGGCATCGGAGGCGAGCAGCAGCGTGGCGCCGATCAGTTCGCGGGGCTCGCCGAAGCGTTTCATCGGTGTGTGGCCCATGATGCTGGTCACCCGGTCCGGCGTGAGCACTTTCCGGTTTTGCTCGGCGGGAAAGAAACCGGGGACGAGCACGTTGACGCGCACGCGGTGCGGCGCCCATTCGCGGGCGAGGTTGAGCGAGAGATTGTGCACCGCGCTCTTCGTCGCGGAATACGTAAAGACCCGGGAGAGCGGCACGACGCCCGACATGGAGCCGAGGTTGATGAGAGAGCCGCCCTGCCCGCGCTCGACGAGGTATTGGCCGAAGACCTGGCAGCCGAGGAACACGCCCTTGAGGTTCACGCGCACGATGCGGTCCAGCTCCTCCTCGGTGATGTCGAAGAACGGCGTGGCGGAGTTGATGCCCGCGCCGTTGACCACGATGTCGATCCGGCCGCTGCGCCGCAGCACGGCCTCGCGCAGGCTTTCGAGTTCCGCCTTGCTCGAAGCCTCCGTCGCATGAAACCACGCCTGGCCGCCCGCCGCGGCGATCTTCTGCAACCGGGCCGCCGCCTTCGCTTCGTTGCGCCCGACGAGGACGACCTCGGCACCCGCGCCGGCGAGACCTTCGGCCATCGCACCGCAAAGCTCACCCGTGCCGCCGATGACGACCGCCACCTTGCCGTGAAGGCCGAAGAGTTGATCGAGATAGGTGCTCATAAGGTGACGGTTTTGAAATCCGCGGAATTCCAGCGCGGCTGACCGCACTCGGCCGCCACCTCGTTGAAGGCCTCGATCTCGGCGGCGCTGAAGAGCAGACCGCCGGCCGCCGCCGTGTGCCTTGCCCAGTCGGCCTCCAGCTGACCGGGAATCATGCAGCTTTCGTTGCCGTGGCCGAGCACGTCGGCGATCACGGCCTTGACGTTTTCCTGCTGGCTGCGGCCCTTGGCGAATGCGCCGCCGCTGATCGCGTCGGGATGAATCACCTGGAAGAAAAACGTGCAGGTGGCCTTGTCGCCGGCGGCCTGGTCCCAGCGGTTGCGCAGCGTGGGCAGCGAGCCGCCGATGAACCCGGACACGAGTTCGTTGATGAGCGAGAGGCCGTAACCCTTGTGCGCGCCGAAGGGCAGAAGCGCGGCCACGGCGTTGGGGTCATCGGTCGGACGGCCATTTCCGTCCACCGCGGCGAGCGGCGGCAGCGGCTTGCCCTCGCGTTTGAACTGCTGCACGCGGCCCATGGAGACGACCGAGGTGGCCCAATCGATGACGATGGGAAAACCGATCGCCCCCGTCGTGGGAAACCCCCACGAGTGCGGATTGGTGCCGAGCGTGGGAAATTTCCCGCCGAAGGGCACCACTTCCGCGAGCGCCGCGGTGCAGTTGGTGTAGGCGATGTAGCCTTTCTTCGCGGCGTCCATCACGTAGCCGCCGCCCCAGAGGTAGTGGAAAGCGTTGTCCACCGACACGGTGCCGACGCCATACTCATCCGCGAGGCGGATGGCCTCGTCCATCGCGCGGAACGCCGTGGACTGGCCGAGCTTTTTGTGGGCGTTCCAGATTTTGGCCGCGGCAAAACGCGAGGGCAGTTCCTCGATCTGCGCGCCGGGCACGCACCCCTGCGAGCCCGAGCCGAGCACATGATCAAGGTGCAGGGCCTTGATGCCGTTGTGCGTGCGGATGCCGTGGCGCGCGGCCTCCGCGCAGAAGCGGGCGCCCTCGCCGGCTTCGTCCTCGTGAAAGCCGCGATGCCGGTAGGCGGCGGCCACGAGCGCGTTGTGCTGGGTTTCGGGGACGATGTGGAAGGTTTCCATAAAAACAGTTGAAGTGGTGGCGGGGTTGGATGCCGGTGCTTAAACCTGAACTTTCAACTTAAACCTGGTTCGCCTGCGCGATGGGCTTTTGGCCGGCGAGGAAGCGCGTCAGGTTTTCCACGGCGCAACTGGCCTGGCGCTGGACGCTCTCATGCGTGCGCGAGCCGATGTGCGGGGTGAGGATCACGTTGGGCAGACCGAGCAGCGGATGATCGGGCGGCGGCGGTTCCTGGTCGAGCACGTCGGCGGCGTAGGCAAGCAGGTGTCGCGACTTGAGCGCGGCGACGAGCGCGGTGAGTTCCACCAGCTCGCCCCGGCCCGTGTTGATGATGACGGCGCCCCGCTTGATGAGCGGGAAGTTGTCCGCGTTGATCAGCCCCTTGGTGGCGGGTGTGAGCTTGGTGTGCAGAGAAATGATGTCGGCGCGGCGCAGCACCTCGTTGAAATCCGTCACGCGCTCAAGGTCGTGCGCCCGGGCAAAATCCTCGTCCCAGTGATGGCCGTGGCCGATGAGCTTGAGTCCGAAGGCGCGGGCGCGGATGGCCACCTCCCGGCCGATGCGCCCGAGACCGACGATGGCGAGGGTCTTGCCGTAAATCTCGTTGCCCGTGAGGCGCGTCCAGCGACCGGCGGCGACATGGTTGGCCTCCACCACCAGATTGCGCACCGCGGCGAGCATAAGCGCGAAGGTATGCTCGGCCACCGTGGTGTGGTTGACACCCGGCGTGAACAGCACCGGCACCTTGAGGTCGGTGGCCGCCTTGAGGTCGATCTTGTCGAGGCCGATGCCGTATTTGGAAATGACCTTCAGCCGCGGAAGCGACCGGGCGATGACCTCGCGGGTCAGCGCATCGTCCCCGCACAGGTAGGCGTCGAACTGCCCCGCCAGCTCCCGCATCCGCGCCTCGCTCAACGGCCCGCGCTCGCGCACAAGGTCGAAACCCGCCGCCGCAAGCATCTCATGATGCACGCCGGGCGTATCCTGAAAGGAGGTGGTGGTGAGAAGAACCCTCGGGGCGCTCATGGTTTCCCCGAGGAAAACGGTCGGCATGGCACGCGGCAAGCAACGCGCACACCGGCGGCGGGATAATTTACCGTCACGCTCCGGATTACGCATCAGGCGGCGTAAACTCAAAGGGCACGCGCACGCGCACGTCCACGGGCTCGCCTTCGCGCATGGGCGGCTTGAACACCCACAGGGAGATCGCCGTGGCCGCCGCCCAGCCGAAAGCTTCGTGCGACGCGCTGAAGATCTTTGGCAGACGCACCCGGCCGGTGCGATCAATGATCACCTCTATCTCCGCCTCGCCCGACCGCCGCTCCGCTCCCGTCAGCCCAACGGGATAGATCGCCGGGACCTGCAACAACGGCGTGATGCGTTCATCCAGCCCGCGGGCACTGCCCACCTCTTTCCGGCGCAGCGCACCCAGCACCCGCTGCCATTCAATCTCCGGATTTTCCTCTCCCGGGGGAACCGCCTCAAACTCGACCCGGCTTTGCAACCGCACCGATTGCCGCCGCCCTTCGTTGGCTCCCGGCATGAATTGACCATACGCCAACGCCGCCAGCAGGGCGTGCCCGCAAGCCGGAGCCGAAGCCTCCACCAGCTTGGGATCCAGCACCGCGCCACGCGCTGAAACGGTGAACTCCACCACCGCCCACCCCGCCCGGCCCTCCATCAACTCCTCAAACGGCTGCACCGAATCCATCCACACCACGGGCTCGGGCGGCACATCCGGCAGCGGAGCATCCACCATGCTGATGGCATTGGCCGCGAGGATCTCCTCCCGCTCGACCCCGATCCGGTCAAAGGTCATCACCCCGGCCAGGGGATATGCCACCGGCAGGTCGCCTTGCATCGCCGGCACATATTCCCAGCGCTCCAGGGACTCCAAGGTCGGACGCACAAATTCCGGATGGCTGGCTTCGTGCAATTTGACCCGGCGGACACGCCCATCCGGATCCACCTGTGCGCTGAAAGCGACCCGGCCTATGATGTGCCGCTTTTCCAGCATCGCGGGTGGTTGCGCGGAAGGCGTGTGTTTTTCCCGCGGTTTCGTCATGGGCGAAGCGGAGAGGTCCACCGGCGGAAGAGGAGGCAACGCCCCCCTCCGGACCTGAGGCCAGCGGACGGGCATTTCCACATCAACGCCCGAGGCCACCGGCCGGCCCGCCGTCAGCGCCGGGCGAAAACGCCACCGGTTGACCGCCGCCAGAACGGATTGGTCCAGACGGTCGTCAGGGGAGGCCAGCACCCGGGATTGGACCACGGTTCCATGCTCATCCACCACCAGCCGCAGCTTGATGCGTTGATCCACCGCCACCTCCTTCAAGGCGGGAGGGATCTCAGGTGCCGCCGCTTCAATCAAGTCGGCCACCGCCTCGACCTGCATTTCCATTTCCGCCGCCGTCTGCGCCGGGAGCACCCCGGGACCGCTTATCATCAATGGGAGCAACCAGACCAGACATGAGGGGTATTTCATCAACCGCATCCTGACCGCGCCCGGTGGCCCACTCAAGCCGCCGTTTCCAGCCGGCGCCCATCGGCAACATCGGGGTTGTTCGCCGAGTAGTATGCTGGCAGAACCAGACTTAAAGAGAGCGCGCAAACCGCGCTTTACCCCCATCTCACTTTGAAAACTCGCTTCCTTTCCGCGCTGACCGTCGCCGCCGGTCTCTTGTTTCTCTCCGGCTGCGGCAGCATCACCCATCACCTGCCGGGCCATGGCCAGCGGGAGCTCACGGCGCCTGTGTCGCTGGTCACCGCCGAAACCCGGCTCGCGCTCACGACGCCCGCCCGGCTGCCGGCCCCCGGTGGCTTCAAGCTCATCCTGGCCAGTGAAAATCCCGACATCGTCAGCGTGCGTGTGAAGGACGGCGCCATGGGCTCCGCCCGTTACACGCTGGAAGCCCACACTCCGGGACAGGCCACCCTGCACTACGTCAACGGCTTCACCTGGCGCGGTGAAGTCCGGACGGAAGAAGAGCGCCAGGCCCTGCGCACACGTTCCCTCGGTTCATTCACGGTCACGGTCACACCGGCCCAAGGCCACGCGACCCCGGAATAAGCCCGGGGAGATACGGACCTCCGCGCTGGACGATCCTGCGCCTATGCCTTGGCCAAGACCCGCCAGGCATTTCTTTTTCGCCCCCACCTGCGCGGAAACGCACCCCGGCAACACTGCGGTCGCCGACGGGTGACATTCTGATGACAAAGCCGGCGCATCCTGAAACTGCCCGCCGGCACGTTTCTGTAACGTCACCGAGTCGTGACAATGCCGCATCCCCCCTGCCGCAAGGCCAGGCTAAGGTCAGCACCTTCCCTGTTCATGCCGACCAGCGACGCTCCCTTTTCCGAACCGGTGATCCGCACCCAGGCCATGGTTTTCATCGGCCCAAACCAGCCCATGGAGGAACGCGCCATGGGCATCCCCGCCACGCCGGGTCCAAACGAGGTCATCGTGCGGATACGACTGGCCACCATCTGCGGATCGGATCTCCACACTTTCACCGGCCGGCGCCGGGAAGCCATGCCCTCCATTCTGGGCCATGAAGGGGTCGGCGAAGTCGTGGCCGCGGGTCCTGAACGAACCCTTTTGCGGGCCGGTGATCGCGTCACCTGGTCGTTGATCGACCACTGCAACACCTGCCCGGCCTGTCTGGACTGGGACCTGCCGCAAAAGTGCAGCACTCTCTTCAAATATGGCCACGCCCGGTGGGAGGAGCGCAGCGCGCCGGACGGGTGCTATGCCACCCACATCGTCCTGCGCGGCGGCACACATGTGGTCAAACTGCCCGAGGCGGTGACTGATCGCATGGCCGTCGCGGCGAATTGCGCTCTCGCCACCATGGTGCACGCCGTGGAGAAGCTGCGCGGCGACGAGCGGACGGTGTGGATTCAGGGCGGAGGCCTGCTGGGGCTTTTCGGTGCAGCGCTGCTGCAGGACCGCGGCGTGCCCCGTATCATTGTGACCGAACCCGATCCGCGTCGTCGCGCCTTGGCGGCGGAGCTGGGCGTGACGGCGATGCCGGTGGAGGAATTTCTGGCCCGCCCGGACCTTGCGGAAGGCGGCTGCGATGCCGTGATCGAGCTCGCCGGCGATCCCTCCGTGGTGGTCTCCGGCACCACCGCCCTGCGGCCGGGCGGGATCTATCTCTGGGTCGGCATGGTGCATCCCAACACTTCCCTGGCCGGGCTCACCGGCGAGCAGATCGTGCGGCGCTGCACGCGCGTGCAGGGCATCTACAACTACGCCCCCCGACATCTCGACAGAGCCATCGAATTTCTCACCCGTCGCGGCGCCGCCTTCCCCTTCGATGCCGTCATCAGCCCGCCACTGCCGCTGGCCCGGCTCAACGAGGCATTCGCCCTCGCCCTGGAGTGGCGGTGGCTGCGCGTAAGCATCGATTGCGCCTCTCCCGTTTCCATATGAAAATCCAAGGCATCATTCTCGACTGGGCCGGCACGGCGGTGGACTTCGGTTCCGTGTGTCCGGTGGTGGCATTTCAACAGGCCTTCGCCGCGCGTGGTGTGACGCTCGCCGCCGCGGATGTGCACCGCTTCATGGGCTGGCGCAAGCGCGACCACCTGCGGGCCATCCTCGCGCTGCCCGGCGTGCGGCAGGACTGGGCCGCCGCGCAGGGGCGGACACCCGACGACGCCGATATCGAGCAACTCTACACACAGATCGAGGACCTCATGGTCGAGCTGGCGCCCCGCTATGCGCAACCGGTGCCCGGGGTGCCGGACGCCCTCGCCGCCATCCGGCGCCGTGGCCTGAAGATCGGCTCCACCACCGGCTACACCCGCCGCATCATGGAGCCGCTCACCCGCGCCGCCGCCGCATCCGGCTATGCGCCCGATGCCTGGGTCGCCGCCGACGATGTGAAGGCCGCGCGCCCGTGGCCTTGGATGATCTTTGCCAATCTCGAACGTCTCGAACTCTGCCCTCCCTCCGCCATCGTGAAGATCGGCGACACGCTCATCGATCTGGAGGAGGGTCGCAACGCCGGCACCTGGAATGTCTCCGTCGTCAACAGCAGCAGCGTGGTCGGTCTGTCTCCCGCCCAGTGGGAAGAGGCCGGCACAGAAGAGCGCGAGCGCCGCCGCGCCGTGGCCCGCGCCCAATTCGAAGCAGCCGGCGCGCACTACATCATTGATGATCTGACCGGACTCGACGCCGTGCTCGATCAGATCCAAAGCCGCCTGACTGCGGGGGAACTCCCGCCGCAGACCGACCCGGCATGATCCGCGCAGGCACGCTTCTTCTCGCGGTCCTGGGGATAGTTCTCTTCCTCGCGGCCCCGCTCCGGGCCCAGCCGGCGGCCCCGCTTCAGGTCATGCTCATCCCCTCTGATGGGGGCACGGAGGATGGCACCCGCGCGGATTACGCACCCTTGTTTGCCGCGGTCGAGCGCACCACCGGGCTCACATTCGAGATCCGCGTCGGTCAGAGCTACTCGGCGGTGATCGAAGCCCTCGCCCAGGGCACGGTGGACCTCGCCTACCTTGGCACGGCCGCGTTTCTCACCGCGCAGGACCGCGGGCCGGTGGAGCTGCTGGCCATCGCGGAAACCGGCGGATCGTTCCACTATTACAGCGGCCTGTTCACCCGCCTGGATTCCGGCATTGAGGAAATCGGACAGATTCGCGGACGCTCGCTGGCACTGACCGATCCGAGCTCCACCTCCGGATTCGTCTATCCGATGGCCCTGTTGCTGAAGGCGGGCATCAATCCCGCCCGCGACTGCAGCCGGATCATTTTGTCGGGCAGTCACACCAACTCACTCACCGCCCTGCAGGCGGGGCACGTGGAGGTCTGCGCCGTGCCGTTCGAGTCCTACATCAAGGCCGTGCGCCAGGGTATCGTGGACCCGCGCAAGATCCGCATCCTCGCCAAGAGCGATCCCATCCCGAATCCGCCCATTGCGCTCAACAGCCGCCTGCCCGCCGAATTAAAAACCCGCCTGCGCGAAGCTTTCGACCAGGTGCACACGGCCCCGGGCATCCAGCCGCAGATGATCCGCGGTCATGCCGGCAGCATCGTGGAGCGCTACAACGCCCGGGCGCCCGCGGAGCTCTTCACCCTCGCCCGGGCCAATGTCACCCTCGTGAACGACGAGATCCGCGCCGCCATCATGACCCGTGCAGGAGCCCGCCAATGATCGACTTCCATCATGTCAGCGTCCGTTATCGCGACGGCACGACCGCGGTTGACGATGTCAGCTTTTCCATCCCGGCCGGACAGTTCTGCGTCCTCCTCGGCGCTTCGGGCGCGGGCAAGACCACTTTGTTGAAAACCATCAACGGCCTATCCCATGTGACCGGCGGGGAAGTAAAGGTCGGCGGCCAGCCCATGGAGCGGCGCACGCTGCGTGGCATCCGGCGCAATGTCGCCATGATCCACCAGCAGTTCAACCTCGTGGGCCGGGCCACGGTCGAGCGCAACGTCATCGCCGGCGGCATCGCCGTGCAGCCGGCGTGGCGCATCTGGAGCGGGCACCATGCGGAGGAAACCCGCCGCCGCGCCGCCGCGCTCTGCGCCCAAGTGGGACTTCAGCCCGGGCAGTTTCAACGCCGCGCCACCGAGTTATCCGGTGGCCAGCAGCAGCGGGTGGGCATCGCCCGCGCGTTCTTCCTCGATGTCGGCGTGGTCCTCGCCGACGAGCCGGTCGCGAGCCTCGATCCCCAGACGAGCCGCGAAGTGATGACGGTGCTGCGGGACGCGGCCCGTGAGCGCGGCTGCACCGTCGTGTGCAGCCTGCATCAGGTGGACCTCGCCACCGAATTCGCCGACCGCATCGTGGGCATGCGCTCCGGCCGGGTGCTCTGGGATGTCGCCGCCGGGGAACTGGGCGAATTCCATCTGCACGAACTTTACCAGGGCTCGGCTCACCGGATGACGGAGGCGCGGCTATGACCGACAGGAAGGCAGTATCCGCTTCCGACGCCTGGCCGCGGCCTCCGGTCTATCGATTCACTCATCTGGTCCTGCTCGGGGTGCTGGTGATCGGATTGCTCTGGTCCGGCCGCCGGATGGAGCTCGATCGTTTTGCCGTCAACACGGTCGAGGCATTGGGCAGCGTGGTGGGCCTGACGACCGATTCACCGGTGGCCCGGGGATTCTCCGTGCTGGCCCGAAGCATGTTTCCACCGCAGATCAGCACGGAGATTCCCCTCCGCGATCTGCCGGAGCTGGATCGCGACCAATTGCCGTGGCTGGCGCACATTCGCACCCAGGAATACCTCGATGTGGCGATCGACTACGACACGCTGACGCAAACCATCAGCGTGCGGCGCGAGGAGTTTCTCGTGCAACCCATGGGCTACCTGTGGACGGTCATCCGCAAAATGGCCGAGACCTTCGAGATCGGGCTCTGGGGCACGCTGCTGGCCGTGCTGTTGAGCGCCCCGCTGGCGCTCGCCTCGGCGCGCAACTACGCGCCCCACCCCGCGGTCTACGCCGCCGCCCGCTCGTTCGTCAGCCTGGTGCGCTCCATCCCGGAACTGGTGAGCGCGCTGATCTTCGTGCTCGCCTACGGTTTCGGCCCGGTGGCCGGCATCCTCGCGCTCGGGCTGCATTGCACCGGCTTTCTCGCCAAGTTCTACGCCGAGGACATCGAGAACGCCGAGCGGGGCGCACAGGACGCGCTGTTCTCCCTTGGGGCCGGCAAACTGCGCGTGCTGCGCGTCGCCGTGCTGCCGCAGGTGCTGCCCCAATACGTCGCCTACACCCTCTACATCCTCGACCGCAACCTGCGCATGGCGACGGTCGTCGGCATCGTCGGCGCCGGCGGCATCGGCCAGGAGCTGAAGGGGCGCTGGGATCTGTTCCATTACAGCCACGTCGCCACCATCCTGCTGGTGCTCTTCGGCTCGGTGCTGCTGCTCGACCAGATTTCCGCCCGGTTCCGCTCGAAGCTCATCGGCTGACGGCGGACCGCGGGGGCGCACATTTTATGACTGCCACACGCCAACCTTCCTTCCCTTCCCGTCGCGGCCGGCGAATTTTCGCCGGCCTCCTGATTTTCACCGGCCTGGCCCTGTTTGCCTCAGCCGAAGAACCGACCCCCCGGCCCATCGAGGGCTACCTGGACACCTTCATTGAAGGCTCCTGGACCGCGGTCTGGATCACGGACACGCAGTATTACACGGAAGCCCACCGGGACATCGGCATCTTCCTGAAAATGACCGATTGGGTGGGCCGCCATGCCGGGGAGCGCAAGATCCGCATGCTCTGGCACACGGGCGACATCGTGGACAACAACGACGCCGGCGAATGGCGGCGCGCGCAGGCCTGCCTCGCGGTTCTGAACGGGCGCATCCCCTACGTGCTCAGCCTCGGCAATCATGACCTCGGCAACGAAGGCAAAGCGGACAACCGCGAGACGCTTTTCAACGACCACTTTCGCCTCGCCGACAATCCCCTGAACGCCGACCACTTCGGCGGCCGTTACGAAGCCGGCAAGCTCGATAATACCTACTGGTTTCTTTCGGAAGGGCCCTGGAACCTGCTCGTCTTCAGCCTGGAGTTCGGCGTGCGCCCGGAAGTGGCGGCCTGGGCGGGCGGCATCGCCGCGCTGCATCCGGACCGGCGGGCGGTCCTGCTCACGCACGATTTCATCGACGACCTCAGCCGCTTGCTGAGCGAGGACGGCCTGGCCCGCCGCACTCTCCCCGAGAGCGCGGCCTCGCCGCAGCAGTACGGGATCGGCCGGGATACACCGGACCGCGTGTTGTCCGGACAGGGCATCTGGGACCACCTCGTCTCCCGCCATGGTAACTTCAGCCTGACTCTGAACGGCCATCACCGGGCGTGGACCTTGGTGGACGGGAAGCCCGTCCGCGCCCAAACCGCCGCGGCGTCCTACCGCATGGACCCGGGAGCAGCGGGGCAACCCGTGCACCAGCTGTTCTTCAACCCGCAGTTCATTCCCGATGGCGGCGCCGGCTGGCTGCGACTGCTGGAGTTTCAGCCGGACGGGATCACCGTGCTCGTGAAGACTTTCTCGCCGCTTTATGCGACGGACAACAATCCGGAAACTCCCGCCTGGCACCCCGATCCCCGCATGCATTTTTCCATCCGGTTGAAGTAAGACCCAACGCTCAACAATTTTGCCCTGAAGGGCGGGGTGGCCAAACCCCGCCTTTTTCGTCGGCAGCCACCCCGACTCCTTTTTCCCGGCCGGCCCCTCCAGCGGAAGCGCATCAACGCCCGTGTCACGCAATGCGTGACACGGGCGTTTCGGCCCCGAGCCGGACCCTGCAAAGAAAAGTCACGGTTCACGCTGATGGGCCCGGATCATCCGATGAGCGCAAGATCACCAGAAAGTGAGGCCGGCCCTTCCGATCTTCCCGTCGGATAATCTCCACTCCATCTGCGCCTATCCTTGCCGCGGCTATGATTTTTGGAACCGCCAGAGGAGTTGCGGATGCGTTCATTTTCCAGGTAAGAAATTCCGCCGCGCCATGGCCGGGAGCGAAGACGGATCGAAGGTGTGAAGTGTGGATCGCTCCACTTCCGGCCGATCCCGCAAAACAAAATTCCGCCGGCCCGGATAGCCGGACGCGGCGGAATGAGGGAATGCGCGAGCCTTTCGGCACCGGATCAGAACGTGCGGGCCAGCTCGAAGAGGAACTGGCGGCCGCGGGGGTTGGCCGTCCCGATCTCGTAGCCGGCCCACGTGTCGGAGGCCGGTGGCTCGGTATCGAGGAGGTTGTTCACCCCGAAGCGCACGGTCGTGTTGCGCAACAGCGAGGGCGCGGAGGGAGCAAACCGGTAGGATACATAGGCGTTATGCATGACGAACGGCTCGACGCGCATGTAGTAGCGGAGCAGCCCGTTGTCCTCGATAACCTTGATGGCCGACGGGGAGCCCAGCGCCTCGTAAACCGCCTGGGTGGTCGAAGCGCTCGTGCTGGCAAATTCACCGTAATAACTGGTGTGCCAGCCGGCGGCCCACGCGCCTTTGCGCCAGCCGAGCGAGAGGTTCGCCCGCCATTTGGCCCGACCATTGCGCTCCAGAAGCGAAGTCGTGATCCCGGTTTCGTTCTCCTCCTCGTAACGCAGGTAGCGGCTCGCCTCGCCCCGCAGGGTGAAGTTGCCCCAGTCGCTGGTCGGCATGAAATATTCGACGCCGATATCGTAGCCCTCGAGGTTGCGGCCACCGAGGTTGATGTAGTCGTTGAAGAGGCTGACGATCTCACCCACGGGCGCGCGCATGGAAGCGGTCGAGGTCTGCAGGGCGTTGTAGGCCGCAAAAGCGGCGCGGTCCTCCGCCGTCACGGCGGCGCGGGTGACATTGGTGAAGCCCTTGTAGGCGCCCGAGCCGGAGCCGAGGTCGATCTGGTCGATGGACTGGCCGGAAGCGAGCGCGGCCTGGGTCGCGAGATCAAGCAGCAGTTCGTCGTGCTGAATGGTGGCGGAGACGCCGAAGTCGGCGATCGCATCGCGCTGCTTCATGCGCCAGTAATCGAAGCTGAACGAGAGCCCTTTCACGCGGGGCACATCAAGCACGAAGCCGGCGACCCAGCTCTCGGCTTCCTCAGGCCGCAGGTTCTCGCTGCCTTGCTTGTAGGTGGCGCGGGCACGATTGGAATCGGAGAGCCAGCCGGTGACGTCGGAACGATAGGGATCATCGACGGCGTTGACGCGCTTGGTCGGCGTGACGCTGGTCTGCACGAGATTGGGCGCGCGGAACGATTCGTTGTAGGAGCTGCGGACCTTGAGGAAGGTCGCGGGGCTCCAGGTCAGGCTGGCCTTGGGTTTGGCGCTGCTGCCGTGGATGGAGAAGTTCTCGATCCGCCCGGCGAGGTTGAGCTCCAGTTCACGCACGAAAGGCACGTGGTTCTCCGGCGTGATGAAGGGCAGCGCCAGTTCCGCATAACCGGCGAAGATCGTCTGGTTGGCGGAGATGTGGGCGTTGGGGCTGTGGGCCACGAAGTCATCGTCCCCATCACGCAGGTAAGGCAGGTTCTCCGAGCCCGGAGGATTCTGGTTGGAATAGGGCGGCCCCCAGTCGGCGTAGGTCTCGTAACGCACCTCCGCGCCGGTCGCCAGCCCGATGGGCCCGCCGCGGAAAAGGCGGCCGAACTGACCGGTGACCTTGAGATCCCAGGTGGCCAGCTCGGTGCGGGCCAGGCGGTGGAAGGTGTCATAGATGCCGTCCACGACAACGTCGGGGTTGATGTAAGGCTGGTCGATGGTGATGAAGCCGTTGACGATCTTGAAGGTGTGGCCGAAGGGGTTGAAGGCGCTGTGATCGGTGCGGTTCAGCGCGTAGCGCAGCCAGGATTCGCGCATCTTGAAGTATTCGCGCTCGTGGGTCTTGGCCTGGGAATAGAGTCCCGCCGTCTCCCACTGCCAGTTGTCACCGAAGGTGCCGCGCAACCCGCCGAGGAAACGCATCTGCGTGGTGCGCACATCAATCTCGCGCAGCTTGAGCCCGAAGGGGCGCACGCCCGAGACGATGGTGAGATCGGCCGGGGTGCCGACCAGGCGCGGGGTGCCGTCGGCATTGGGCGCGCCGGTGGGATGGTAGAAACGCTCGCCGAAGGGATTCCACTGATTGGCCGCCGGCACATAGATACCGGGCTCGTTGACGTTCTGCATGTTCTCGGGCTCGCGGTAGGCGATGCTCTCGGCCCGGAAAACCGTGGCATCACCGAAGAACTCGATCCGGTCGTTGAAGCGATGGTTCAGAAAGAACGAAGCGTTGAGGCGGTCCGTCTCGGGGATGAGCGTGCGGTCCTGCCCCAGGTCGTCATACCACTGGCCCTCCCCCAGCGCCTGCTCGATGTTCCGCGAGGCGGAGGTCTGCTTGAACACCACACTGCCATTGGTCTGCGGCATGAGGAAAAAGGTGCCGTTGGCCGACATCGTGGCCGTGCCGGCCGGAGGCGTCGTGCTGGTCGAGATGCCCGCGTTGTTTTCCGGGCGACCCGTGCCGGCGAAGGTCAGCCAATCCGTGGTATCAATGAACCCGCGGCGGAACTGGCCGTAGTGCGTGGTGCTCGCGCCGTTGTGGAGGTTGGTGTTGCGCACCACCGCGCCGTTGGCCGTGGTGACGGGCAGGCCGTTCCACGGCGCCGGCAGATCGCGCGCCAGCCGCACATCGCTGTAACGCGAATACCAGCGGTCACGGGCCTCGAGCCCTTCGCGATGAAAGTAGTCCAGGGCATACGAGAAATGAGTCGCGCCGCGGCGCAGCCCTTCGGTGTAGGTCACGCGGTATTCCTCGGCCCCGCCGTGCTCGGTGAGCGCGGTGCGCAGCTTCAGCTGACGGCCGATGAAATTGCCGGAAACGATATTGTTGATCACGCCGGCCGCCGCATCGGCGCCGTAGATGGCCGAGGCGCCGTCACGCAGCACTTCAACGCGGTCCACCAGCATCGTCGGAACGAAATTCGCGTTGGCCGCGAGCGAGGGCACGCCGTTTTCCGACATCGACATGGGCGCCGGCACAATGCGGCGACCGTTGATCAGCAGCAATGTGCTGCCCGAGCCGAGACCGCGCAGATCGGGCGAAGCGACGTCGCCGCGGGCGCCCTGCGAGCCGGTGTTCACCTCGGATAGCGACGAAGGAATCGCGATGGTGAGACTCTCGTAGAGATCCGCCCCGGTGGACGCACCCCGCAGCTCGATCTCGGAACGATCCATCACGGTGACAGGCAGCGCCGTCTCGGCCTGCACCCGGCGGAGATTGGAACCGGTCACAGTCATCTTTTCGAGCGTGACGGTTTCAGTTTCATCTGCGGGCGGGACCGGGTTGGCCGCTTGGGCGGACAATCCGGCGGGGGCGAGCAAGGCCGAGAGGAGGATGAGCCCCGCCAAGCCCGGGCGATGGGCCAACGGCCCGGGTCGTTGCGACAGCGGGGCCGGCGTAATTGAGGAAGAGGAGGATTTCATGAAGACGGTGGTTTGTTCGGTTTCCGGTGCATGACTCTGGCTGACACCATGCGTGGAACTGCATCCAGCCTAGCGCCCCAGGATGGCCGGACGCGCCGCGCCCCTGTTACATTCGCGTGGATTTGCACGGGCACGGTCGTCACGCGACCCGGCCTCCACCGCCTTTATCACGCGACGGTCACGACGCTGACACCTTTTCGTCACCGTCCGGCGCTAGCCTGCACCCATGCACCCCGCCACTCCATCGCGATGCGCCTGATCGACCTCTCCCAGACACTGGAGCACAACAGCCCCGGGGCCCCGTTCTATCCCAAGCCCCGCATCAGCCGGCGGCGCAGCGGACTGCGCAAAAGCTGGGACGCTGAGATGCTGACGCTGCCAAGCCATTGCGGCACGCACATTGACATGCCGAACCACAAGCTGGCGCAGTGGAAGGGCGCCCATGATTTCACGTTGGAATCGTTCGTCGGACCGGCCTACGTCGTTGATTTCTGCCCCATCGCCCCGCGCACCGAGATCACACCCGACATGCTGCGGGAACACCTGCCCGAGCTGCCTCGGAAGTCGATCGTGCTGATCGCCACCGGCTGGGCGCAAAAGCGCGCCGACAATGATTTCTGGAACCGGGACATGCCCTTCCTCACGCCCGACTCCGCCAGCTTTTTGGTTGAGCACGGCATCCAGGGCGTCGGCATCGACCACTGGACGATCGGAGGCAGTGAGGAACCGGTGCTTTCGCTCACGCATACCATCCTGATGGCGGGCAACTGCTGGATCGTCGAGAATCTGGAATTCGGCGACGACGCCTTCGCGCTCCCCCAGCCGGTCGAGTTCTGGGCTTTGCCCATGAAACTGTCGCCCCGGCTCTCCGGTTTTTTCTGCCGGGCCGTGGCTCGGCTGCCTTGAGCGGGCCGACCCCCAAGGATCGGCCCGCAGCCCGCGGTCACACCGCCTCGACGGCCAGCAGCGACAGATCCAGCTCGCCCGCGTAGCCGAAGGGAGCCGCCAGCACCGAGCCAAGTTCGAGGTTGCCGCCGCGCACATCGAGGCGCGGCCAGCCGGCGGCGGACTGCGTGAAGAGATCGCCGTGTTGCGCGAGCATCAGCTGCCGGAGAGCGGCGGGGAACTGCGCGAGGCCCGCAAAATAGTGGTGCCCGTTGCGCTCGATGCTGGTGATGCCGAAAGCCGCCTGGGCCACGAGATCCTGCAGCACCGCCACCGGCGCGACGTTGGACAGATCCTCGCCGCTCATCATCGCGGGCAATCCCTGCCGGCGGCGCTGCGCGAGCAGGCACGCGTTGGCCGCGCCCTTGAACACGCCTTTGCAGTTCTTGTGACTCGTGCCCGCGTAGCCGAGGGCCAGCGCCGTGGGCAGGCTGGAGATTTCCGCATCGGATTCATCAATGATGACCGGTGGCCGGTCGGGCCACGCGGCGGCGAGTTCGCCGATCGCCGGCGAGAGCGCCACCTTGCGGTGCCACGGCTGCTCGATGAAGAGCAGTTTCGACCAGAAGGTCGCGTCACCCACGCTGGCGCGCAGCGTGGTCACGTAGTCCTTGAAGACGCCTACTTCGTGAAAGCTCTCGTTGCCATCGAGCGAGAAGGCGAAGTCGTCGCCGCACTCCGCCGCGAAGATTTTCGCCATGCGCGCGAGACGCTGCTGGTCGCGCTCCGCCTCGCCGTTGATTTTCAGTTTGAAGTGGCGCAGGCCGTAGAAGCGGATGCAGGCGACCAGTGATTGCGGCAGGCCGTCGGTCACGCGCTCATCCGCGGGGATTTCCTCATCCGTCAGCGCGTCGGAAAGTCCTACCGTGTGACGGCAGAACACCTGCGCGGGCGGCTGCGCGGGCAGCCAGTCCGCCGGTTGCGTGCCTGCCAGCGAGGGATGAATCACACCGAGATCGAGCCCGAAACGGTTTTCGCGGAGCGCGACGGGGAACGCCACGCCCTCCGCCCGGCAGAAGGCATCAATGAGCGCCCGCTCGACCAGCGTCACCCCGAACTGGGCCAGCAGCGGGGGAATTTCGTTCTTCCCGCCCCAGGCCGCCTGCAGGTCGTAAAGTGCGCGCCAGAAAGAGAAGGGTGTTTCCGCCTCAAGCCCGCGCGCCTGCGCGACGGCCGTGCGAATGACCAGCAGCATCTCCTCGACCTCCTCGTCCAAGGGCCGCTGCGGATCCTTGGTGAACCACTTGGGCGGCAGGTGATCGGCCGCGACGCCCGTCTGCACCCGACCGCCAAGGTCAAACGTGAGGCGCAGGAACACATGCGTGACCTCGGTCATCGTGGCGATGCCGTAACGAAACGGCATGCGCGCCTTGAGCGGTTGGCGGAAGAGTTCGGCTTTGAGGAGTTTGATCATCGAAATTGTGAAAGGTGGGAAGCCACGAAAGACACGAACGACACGAAAAACAAGGCAGGGAACCGCCACTCTCTCATCGCACAGGTCATGCAGCCCCGACCTCTTTCGTGTGTTTAGAGGGGGTGCCTCGCCATCTCCGCCAAGCCTCCGTCGTGGTTGATGCCCTCGTTAATCTGGCAGACCGCCTCGAACAGCTCCTGCGGCAAAGGGCCGGCCTCGAAATCCGCCAGGGCCGTCATCAATTCATGGCGATTGCCCGCGCCGATGACCACGCGATCCACCTCCGCAAGACCGTGCATGAAACGGTGCGCCAGACTCGCGAGCGCAAGTCCGTGGGCTTCCGCCAGCGCGCGCAGCTTCACCGCCCGTGCGCGCTGCGGGGGCCAGACCCAATCCGGCGCCTCGCGGATAAATTCATCGTGACGCGCCCCGAGCAGACCCATGTGCAGCGGACTCGCGCCATAGAGGGACAACCCCGCCCTGCGCGCACGCGGCACATCGTCGCGCAGCCCATCGAAGATACAGGGATCGAGCCGGCGGAAAAGCATCACCACCGCGAAGGCCCCCGTTTCGATAAAGCCGTCCCAATCCGCGCCCTGGCCGCCCGCGAGGCCGAGCCGGCGCACCCAGCCTTCGGCCTGAAACTGGCGCAATGTTTCCACCACCCGCGGACGTTCCGCCGGCGGCACAAACTGGGGCTCATGCAGGAAGAGCAGATCCACCGCCGGCAAACCGATCAGATCCAGGCTGCGGCGCAGGCTGTCTGTCATCGCCGCCGGCGAAAAATCAAATTTCCCCTCGTGCGCATCGCGCGCCGGCAACCGTCCGACCTTGGTGCTGACCACCGGTCGCGGGCCTCGCCACTGCGCGAGCGCCCGTCCCAGCAATTTTTCCGCCGCACCATACGCCGGCGCGGCGTCGAAGACCCGGATGCCCCGCGCCAACGCCAGTTCCACCGCCGCCAGCGACTCTCCTTCATCCACCGGTCCCCAGGCCCCGCCCAAGCCGGCCAGTCCCAGCGCCAAACGGCCGGCACCCAACCCCTGTTGATCCAGGTTCGCCGAACCACCGGCGGCGGTTGAGCGGGTCGGACGCAAGGCCGCGGTCATGTTGTTTATTTGCCCACACTCCAGCCGCCGTCGGCCATGAGCGAAGCGCCGGTGACAAGCGCGGCTTCGTCGCTGGCGAGGTAATGCGCCGCGGCGGCGATTTCCTCGGGGCGACCCATGCGACCGATGAGCTGGGTGGCGCTCATATCGCGGTAGGCTTGCGCCGGGTCGGCGTATTCCTGGAGCCGCGCCTGCACAAAGGGTGTCTCCACGCGGCCGGGGCAGATGCAGTTGAAGCGCACGCCGTCCGCCGAGTGGTCGAGCGCGAGCTGCTTGGTCAGGCCGACGACGGCGAACTTGGTCGTCACATATGCCAGCCGCTCGCGCACGCCGATGATGCCGCCGATCGAGGCGAGGTTGATCACGCTGCCTTGTTTGCGTGCGAGCATCGCGGGCAGAAACGCCTTGGTGACGTTGAACACGCCGCGCACGTTGACGCGGTAGAGCCGGTCGAGGTCGGCGGCGGTCGTCTGCAAGATCGTGCCGACATGACCGATGCCCGCGTTGTTCACGAGGATGTCGAGCGGACCGCGCTCGTCGGCGAGCGTCTGACCGGCTGTCTCATCCGCCACATCAAGTTCCACAAATTCGGCCTGCCCGCCCTCGGCTGTAATCAGCGCAACCGTTTCACCGCCGCCCGTCTCGTTGAGATCGGCCACATATACCCGGGCGCCGGCGGCGGCGAAACGCTGCGCAATCGCCCGGCCGATGCCGGAGCCCGCGCCCGTGACCAACGCCACCTTGCCCGTGAGCTTGAACATAAGCCCGCATGATTAGCGGCCGTCAGGCGCGCTGTCGTGGAAAAAATGCATTGAGCCGAGCCAATCCATTTGGCCCACGGGATACACCGAACACACGGAGGATTTAATTCACTGGTTCTTTTTCCGCGTATTCCGTGGGCCCTGCTCCGGGATTGCCAACGTCCGCCGGTGCGCTGAGAAAACAGCTCATCCCCGCCCCATGAAGATCGTCGCCGTCCACGCCTATGTCGTCCGCACCGTGCCCCAGGTTTCCTTTGTCTGGCGCCAAGGGCTGCCCGGCAGCGATCCGGTCAGCGAAACCTGCTGGCTGCGGCTGGTGACCGACGAGGGCATCGAAGGCTGGAGCCGCACCCCGCGCGGCGCGCTGGCGCTGGATCTCGTCGAGCGCCGGCTCAAGCCGTGGCTCCTCGGGCAGGACCCGCTCATGAAGGAGCGGCTCTGGCACGAATTGTGGGAGATCGACCGCATCGAGGAATTTCCGATGTATGTCATGGGCTGGGTGGACTCCGCGCTCTGGGACATCACCGCCAAGGCCGCCGGTCTGCCGCTTTACCAGTTGATCGGCGGCTACCGCCACGAGATCGAGGCCTACGCCAGCACCGTCACCTACGCGACGACTGCGGAGTTTCTCGACGTGGCCGACCAGTGTCTCGCCCGCGGTTTCAAGGCCATCAAGCTCCATGCGTGGGGCGACGCGCGCAAGGACGCCGCGCTCTGCCAGGCCCTGCGCCAACATGTGGGCCCTGACATCGCGCTGATGTATGACGGCTCCGCGGGCTTCGATCCCTACGAGTCGCTCTACCTCGGCCGGGCGCTCGAGGAAGCGGACTACCTCTGGTATGAAGAGCCGATGCGCGAGTTCAGCATCAACGCCTACCGGCGGCTCTGCGCCCAGCTCGACATCCCCGTGCTCACCGCCGAGACCTCCGACGGCTGCCACTACAACGTCGCCGACTTCATCGCACAGGGCGCGGCCGACATGGTGCG
This sequence comes from uncultured Opitutaceae bacterium, assembly GCA_964429385.1. Lineage (GTDB taxonomy): Bacteria > Verrucomicrobiota > Verrucomicrobiia > Opitutales > Opitutaceae > UBA2377. The sequence goes on along the minus strand of CAYSBR010000036.1, from coordinate 7,631 downwards.
CACCAGTTTCCACTACAAGGGCGGCATCACCGGCGCACTGCGCGTGGCGCATCTCGCCGACTCATTTCAGCTCAGCGCCGAGGTCCACGGCATGGGCGTGGAAAACATCCACCTCTGCCTCGCGATCCGTAACAACCACTACTACGAGACGCTCGTGATGGGCAACCCGGTCGTCTTCGAGCCGTGCATCGGCCCCGACGCCAAGGTGCGCGCCCCCGCCGGCCCGGGCCTCGGGCACGATATTGATCTGAAGTCGCTGGAGAAAACCGCCGCGGCCAAACTGTAAGGAGGCAACACTTGCCGCCGCCTGCGGCCACCCCGCTTACACCACGCCCTGTTCGAGCATCGCGTCGGCCACCTTTACGAAGCCGGCGATGTTGGCGCCGTCCACGTAGTTGATGAAACCGTCCTTCTGCGTGCCGTATTCGATGCAGGAGTGGTGGATGTTTTTCATGATCGCGTGCAGGCGGTTGTCCACCTCACCGCGCGTCCAGGAAAGGCGCAGGGCGTTCTGGCTCATCTCCAGGCCGCTGGTCGCGACGCCGCCGGCGTTGGCCGCCTTGCCCGGCCCGTAAAGCAGACGGGCGCCAAGAAACACACCCACGGCCTCAAGGTTGGAGGGCATGTTGGCCCCTTCGGCCACACACTGGCAGCCGTTCTTCACCAGGGCCTTGGCATCGTCGCCGTTGATCTCGTTCTGCGTCGCACAAGGCAGCGCGATGTCGCAGGGGAGATGCCACGGGGTCCGGTCCGCAAAATACTCCAGCCGGTGGTGCTCCGCGAATTCCGCGATGCGGCCGCGGCGGTTGTTCTTGAGATCCATGACCCAGGCCAACTGCTCGCTCGTGAGGCCATCGGGAATGTGCACGGTGCCGCCGGAGTCGGAGAGGGAAATCACCTTCGCGCCCATCTCGATCGCTTTTTCCGCGGCGTATTGGGAGACGTTGCCGGAGCCGGAGATGGCCACGCGGCGGCCGTCGAACCCGAGGCGACGCTTCGCCAGCATTTCCTGCGCGAAGTAAACGCAGCCGTAGCCGGTGGCCTCGGGGCGGATGAGGCTGCCGCCGTAGGCGAGGCCCTTGCCGGTGAGCACGGAAGCAAACTCGTTGGCCAGCCGCTTGTATTGGCCGAACATGAAACCGATCTCACGCGCACCCACGCCGATGTCGCCCGCCGGCACATCGAGCGACGCGCCGATGTGGCGGTGCAGCTCGGTCATGAACGCCTGGCAGAAACGCATCACCTCGCCGTCGCTGCAGCCCTTCGGGTCGAAGTCCGACCCACCCTTGCCGCCGCCCAGCGGCAGCGTGGTGAGCGAGTTTTTCAACACCTGCTCAAAGGCGAGAAACTTCAGGATGCCAAGATTGACGGAGGGGTGGAACCGCAACCCGCCCTTGTAGGGGCCGATCGCGCTGTTCATCTGCACGCGGTAGCCGCGGTTCACCCGCACCACGCCTTTGTCGTCCACCCAGGAGACGCGAAACATGATCACCCGCTCGGGTTCGACCATGCGCTCCAGCAGGCTCGCCTTCGCATAACGCGGATTTTTCTGCACAAAAGGCCAGAGGCTGCCGAAGGCCTCCTCCACCGCCTGGTGGAACTCAGGCTGCGAGGGATCGCGCTGGCGGATGTGTTGCAGGAAGGTGGCGAGGGAGTCGGTCGTTTTCAACGGAGAGCGGGAGGGCGGTTACTTTCAGCCACCAATCCCCGGCGAACAATCGTAAATTTTGCCATAAACGGTTTTTCATCCGCCCCGGGTCCGCCAATCCAAAGCTGCTCCGCCCCGGAGCAGGCGGACTGACACCAAACGCGCTCAGGCTTTGGCATCTTCAGAATACGAAGCGCTCAATTTTCAGCCGCGGATTTCACCAATAGGCATGGATCAAGACGCAGCCCATCTGCGCCCAGCCGTAATCTGTGGCCAAAGTCGGGCGGTTGGTGCGACCCGGACGGAGGCGGCTTCACCCTGCGGCCCCGTCCGTGCCTTCCCCGGCATAAATCGCGTCACAGCTTCTCGACGGCGGCCACGCGCTGCTGCGCGGCGCGGACACGGGCGAGATCGTATTTCTTTTTCCGGTCGAAGAAGTAGATGCCGTTCTGCTCCTGAAAGACGTCGGTGAGCTGCGTATAGCAGTAGCCGAACATCCGCGGGTTATCCAAAAGCGCGGCGCAGAGACCTTCGAAGCGCGTGTAAAATTCCTCCAGCGTCTTCGGGGCATTGCCGTAGCCCCAGGACTCGCGGCCATCCTTGGCGCGGGGGTTCCAGCGGATGCCGCCGAACTCGCTCACGAAATACGGCTGGCCGCGCCACGCGATGCTGCTGTGCCAGAGATTGTCCACCTGGTAGGGCTTGTCCTGCAACAGCCCGTCGTGGCGGGCCTTGAAGGTCTGCGGATCCTGATCGTAGTCGTGCGAATCGTAGATGTCGGACTCGGCCACCGTGTGCGCATAGCCGGAGATATCCAGCACCGGGCGCGTCGCATCGGCAAACTTCGTCGCAAGGAAGAGCCCGCGCATCACGTCGTCGTGATTGAGGATGCGCTCGTCAACCCGGCGGGCGGATTCGTTGAGTGGACACCAGCCGATGATGCTCGGGTGGTTATAGTCGCGGGCGAGCGCCTCAAGCCATTGTGTGATGAACGTCGCGGGAAAGTCCGAACCGTTGTGGTTGCCGCCGCGCACGATCGTGCCGTCGTCGTTCTTCCACCAGCCGCGCACGGGCTCGGCGCCGCCGAGCCCCCAGTCGCTGAACTCGCCCCACACGAGATAGCCCAGCCGGTCGCAGTGATAAAGGAAACGCTCCTCGAAGACCTTCTGGTGCAGCCGGGCGCCGTTGAAACCGGCCTCGATGGAGAGCTTGATGTCGCGCACCAGCGCGGCGTCGGTCGGCGCCGTGAGAATGCCGTCGGCATAGTAACCCTGGTCCAGCACGAGCCGCTGGAAGACCGCCTTTCCGTTGAGCCTGATCGCGAAGCCGTCGATGAAGACACTGCGCAGCCCCGCATAGCTTTGCGCGGCATCCACCACCGCACCGGTCGCGGCGTCCACCAGCTCGAGCTCAAGGTGGTAAAGATGCGGATCCTCCGGCGACCAGAGCCGCACGGCCTCCGGCGGCACCGGCAGGTCGAGCCGCGGATAAAATCCTTCGCCGCAGACACAGGTCGTTTCACCCAGCTGTTTTTTGCCGGAGAACAACCGGGCGCGATAAACCAGCCCGGCCTGCGCGCCGGCCACGGGCTGCTCGATGCTGAAACGGCGGTTGGCCACATCGGGCGTGATCTTTGGCCGCAGCAGGTGCGCACGGAGCGGCACGGGCTCAAGCCACACGGTCTGCCAGATACCGGTCGTGCGCGTGTAGTGGCAGCCGCTGTTGCCATGCACCCAGGACTGCTTGCCGCTGGGCATGGACTCGCGGGCGTTGTCCCGCGCCCGGACCACCAGCGTCACCTTTTTGCCCGGCTTCGCCACTGCCGTGAGATCGCAGCTGAACGGCGTCATCCCGCCACGGTGCCGGCCCACCTCCACGCCGTCCGCCCATACGAAGGTGTCGTAGTCGCTCGCCTGGAAATGCAGCAGAATGCGCCGGCCCTGCCACGCCTTCGGGATCGGCACTTCGCGGCGATACCAGACGGCGTTGAGGTAATCCGGATTGCCGATGCCGGAAAGTTTCGACTCCGGGCAGAAAGGCACGGTGATGCGCTGCGCGAGCGGGCGCGTGACCAGACCGCGGTCGAGGCCGCTATCCCCCTGATCAATCTCGAACTGCCAGGTGCCGTTGAGGCAAAGCCAGTCGGGGCGCACAAATTGCGGGCGGGGATATTCGGGGCGGGGGACGCGGGGGGAGGCCATGGGATGTGTTGCCTTGGTGATATACCATGACTTGGCTCCTGTGCCCATGGGCATAATCCCATTTAACCTTGGTGAAATCCACTCTGTCGGGGCTCAGACCCGCGAGCGCATGGTCGGCACCCTGCAGGCGCCCGGCCTGCGGCGGCACGGGCTGAGCCTCGCCGGCTGGTCCGCGGCGCGGCGCGGCTTTTGCTTCGTGCGGCAGAAGCCCGACACCAGCCAGTTGCTGGCCTGCATCAGCGGGCGCGGCGAGGTGTGGGCCGACGGGGGTTGGCGGATCCTGCAGGCCGGCGAAGCCTATGCGACGCCACCCGAAGCCCCTCATGCCTACCGGGCCACCGGCTCGGGCGTCTGGCAGGTCTGCTGGGCGGTCTATGCGGGCGCCTGGCGTTTCCCCCTGCCCGCCCTCACCGTGCTGCGGGTCGAGATCGAGCCGTTGCGCCTGGCCATCGAAGGACTCTGCGCCGGCGCGGCCGGCGCCGCACCGGACGAAACGGAACTCAACCTCTGGGCCCAACTGATACACCTGCGGGTCTCCGCCACCCTGCAACCCGGCGTCATCCCCGACTCGCGCCTGCACCGGCTCTGGGCCCGGGTGAACACCGATCTCGCCCACCCCTGGACGCTTGCCGAAATGGCCCGCGAGGCGGCCTTGAGCCGCGAGGCGTTGCGCCGCCACTGCCTGCGCGAGTGCGGACACAGCCCGTTGCGCGAAGTCACCCGGTTGCGGCTGCAACGCGCCGCCGACTTGCTGCGCCACACGCCGGACAAGATCGCCGCCATCGCCGCGCGCGTCGGCTTCACCGATCCCTTCGCCTTCAGCACGGCCTTCAAGCGCGAACTCCATCGCTCACCGCGCGCCTTCCGGGCCGGCGAGGAAGATGCGCTCTCCCCGACCGCCGGCTGACACGCGGTGGCAACCGGCATTGACGGAGGCGGTTTCTGCGCGTGCTGTGGCCCCGGTCGTCGCGACTTCCTTCCCCATTCCCCCAACGCGCCCCGATGAATTCCTCCCGCCCGTCCGCCCTGCCCGCGCTGGCCGCCACCCTCTGGAGCAATATCCGGGACTTTGCCGGATACGGTGGCGGCAGCACCTGGCTCTGGCCGCGCTGGCTGGTGCTGCGCGCGGTCGGGCTGGTCTATGTCATCATCTTCGCCGGAATCCTCACCTCCCACCGGGCCCTGATCGGACCCGACGGGCTGGCGCCACTGCCCGAGTTGATGGCGCAGTTGCGCGACACCTATCCGAGCCTGGCCGCCGCGCTCTGGCAGGCGCCCACCTTGTTCTGGCTCAGCACCCATCCCCTGATGCCCGGCGTGCTCGCCTGGTGCGGGCTGGGCGCCGCGGTGGCGCTGGTCCTGAATTTCTGGCCGCGCCTGTCGCTTCTCGCCTGCTGGCTGCTGCTGCTGTCGTTCACCCGCGGCTGGCTGGTTTTCTCCGATGCGCACGTGGACTGGCTGATGCTGGAGGTCGCGTTCCTCTGCCTCTTCTTCGCGCCGGCCGGCAAACGCCCCGGCCTGGGCGCGTCAACCCCGCCCCGGCCGCTCGCCTTGTTCATGATGCGCTGGCTGCTTTTCCGCATCATGCTGCAGACCGGGCTGGCCAAGCTCCTCAGCGGCGATGCGCATTGGGCGGGGCTGACGGCGATGGACGTGCTCTACGAAACCGTGCCCAGCCCCACCATTCTCGGCTACTTCGCCCACCAGCTGCCGCATGCCTGGCATGTGGGGGAAATTTTCCTGACCTTCGCCGCCGAACTGCTCGCTCCCCTCCTGGCCTTGCTCGCGGGACGGCGCGGCCGCTGGATCGCCTTTGCGCTCTGGTCGGTCTTCCAGATCGGCATCCAGCTGACGTGCAACTTCGGCTGGCTCAACACCGCGTCCTTCGCCCTCGGGCTGCTGTTGCTCGATGATCAGATGCTTGCCAGCGCCTTCCGCCGCCTGCGCGGGACTCGCCTCGCCACCGCCATTGAGACGCAGGCCGCCCTTGCGCGGCCACCCTCTCCGCTGTTGCTCTGGCGGCGGCTGGCCCTCGGGGCGGTGCTCTGGACCCATTTCGCCCTGTCCATCCTGCTCTTCTGGAACACCGCCGGCTGGCCGATTCCCACCGCGGTGGAAAGACTCACGCAGCCGGCCAAACAGCTCTTCACCGGCCTCGGCGCCGTCCAGGTCTATCAGCTCTACGCCCGGCTCGATCCTTTCCACTTCATCGCCGAGTTTGTCGGCTCCAACGACGGCGGCGTCACCTGGCGGCCCTATGAATTCCGTTATTACCCACAGGCGCTGGATCGCGTCAGCCCCTTCACCGCGCCGTGGTATCACCGCTTCGAAAGCACGCTGCAAATCCAGGCCAGCACGCGGGACGAAGCCACCACCCTCTACGCCTCGGTCGCCGCCCGGCTGCTGGAGCGCAGCCCTGGCGTCCTCGGACTCTTCGCCCGCGATCCCTTTCCCGACGGGCCGCCGCAGATGATCCGCACGCCCGGCTACCACTACACCTTCACCGACTACGTCACCTATCGCGAACAGGGGCTTTTGTGGCACCGTAAATACCTCGGCGAATACCAGCCCATGATGTATCTCAACCAGGAAGGCCAGGTCGCCCTGGTCGGCTCGGAGTTTGAACAACTCAGCGTCTTCGCCTTCCACGGCAACGCCGCGGCCCGGACCGAGCTCGGGTTCCACTACATCAACGGCGGCGAGGACGCCCCCCGTGACCCCGTCGAAGCCGCCAGGTGGTTCCGCCTCGCCGCCGAGCAGGATGTGGCCGACGCCCAGTTTGCCCTCGCGCTGATCCATGCCCGCGGCGACGGCCTGCGCCGCGATCCCGCGCAGGCCCTCCAGTGGTGCGAACGCGCCGCCCGGCGGGGCCATCGCGGCGCCCAGGACGAACTCGGCCTGATGCTGCTCTCCGGCGAAGTCCGTCCCCGCGACGAGATCGGCGCCCTCGCCTGGTTCATCGTCGCCGCCCGGCGGGGCCATGCTCCGGCCGCCCAGCGCCGCGACCTCGCCATCAGCCACATGAGCCCTGCCGCCGTGGCCGCCGCCCGCGAACGCGCGCAGGCGCTGCAGGCGGAAATCGCCGCGGCGTCCAAGGATTGACCCCTGCCGGGCCGGTCGCCATGTCTGGCGGGCTATGTCCGCTCCTGCCGCCTCCAACGAAGTCTCCATGGAAACCCTCGTCGCGCTTTCCAAGCGCCGCGGGTTCATTTTCCAGTCGTCCGAAATCTACGGCGGCTTCAACGGCTTCTTCGACTACGGCCCGCTCGGCGTGGAACTGAAGAAGAACATCCGCGACTGCTGGTGGCGCGACATGGTCCAGCGCCGCGAGGATGTCGTCGGCATCGAGACCTCGATCATCATGCACCCGAAGGTCTGGGAAGCCTCCGGCCACGTCGCCGGCTTCACCGATCCCCTCGTGGACTGCAAAGTCAGCAAACAGCGCTTCCGCGCCGACCAGTTGTTTTTCGCCGCCGTGATCGTGGACGGAAACACCATCGGCTACGTCTCCGCCCTGGAAAATGAGAACACGGCCGGCGACCTGCAGGCCGCCGCCGAAACCCTCAAGCGCAAGAAGGCCGTGCAAGGCACCCTCGCGCCCGTCGCGCCCAAGGAATTCACCGAGGCCACCGCCGAGGAAATCCCGCTCATCCCCTCCCCCGCCACCGGCGAGCCCGGCAGCCTCACACCGCCGCGCGCGTTCAACATGATGTTCGAGACCAACGTCGGCGCGCTCAAGGACGCCTCGTCGGTCGCCTACCTCCGGCCCGAAACCGCGCAGG
>CAYSBR010000035.1:0-39055 GCA_964429385.1 uncultured Opitutaceae bacterium | reverse complement strand
CCCGGCCGGAAGGTCGCGCCGCTCGGCGTGGTCGGGCAGATCATCCCGTGGAATTTCCCGCTGCTGATGCTGGCGTGGAAACTCGCGCCGGCGCTGGCCATGGGCAACACGGTTGTCCTCAAGCCCGCCGAGACCACCAGTGTCACCGCGTTGAAGTTTGCCGAGATCATTCAGGATGCGGGCCTGCCGCCGGGGGTGGTCAACATCGTCACCGGCTTCGGCGACACCGGCGCCGCCGTTGTGAACCATCCGGCCGCGGTGAAGGTGGCGTTCACGGGTTCGACCGAGGTCGGTAAGATCATCCTGCGTTCACTCGCCGGCACCGACAAGAAGCTGACGCTCGAACTCGGCGGCAAAGCGGCCAACATCGTGTTCGACGACGCGCCGCTTGATCAGGCGGTCGAGGGCATCGTCAACGGCATCTTCTTCAATCAGGGGCATGTCTGCTGCGCCGGTTCTCGGCTGCTCGTGCACGAACCCGTGGCGGCGGCCGTCCTTGCGAAACTCAAGACCCGTATCCGCACTCTCCGTGTCGGCGATCCGCTCGACAAGAACACCGACATCGGCGCCATCAACTCGAAGGAGCAGCTTAAGAAGATCGAAGCGCTCGTCGCCGCGGGGGTGAAGGAAGGGGCCACGCTTTTTCAATCGCCATGCAAGCTGCCGGCCAGGGGCTACTATTTCCGGCCGACGGTTTTCTCCGGCGTCTCGATGAGCCACCGCATCGCCCGCGAGGAGATCTTCGGTCCCGTGCTCAGCGTGCTCACGTTCCGCACGCTCGATGAAGCGGTGGAGAAGGCCAACAACACCGCCTACGGCCTCAGCGCCGGCGTGTGGACCGACAAGGGGTCGCGCATCCTGAAGTTGAGCACGGAGCTCAAGGCCGGGGTCGTCTGGGCCAACACTTACAACAAGTTCGATCCCACCTCACCCTTCGGCGGCTACAAGGAAAGCGGCTTCGGCCGCGAAGGCGGCCGCCAGGGCCTGCTCGATTACTGCAAGCTGGTTTGAGACGAATTCAGCCGCAGATGGACACGGATGCACACAGATATGATGGCCCCCATGCGCAGCTGACGTTTGCGGTCATCGGGTGTGCGCTGGAGGTGCTCAATGGGCTTGGAGCCGGGTCGCACGAAAAACTCTCCCAGAATGCTCTGGTTGTGGAGGCCAAGGTCATTGATCGGATTATCGATGTGGAGCGGGGGCAGATGTTGCATTGCCTGAAGATCCTCGGGCTCAGGGGTGGCCTGATCATTAATTTCAAGCGCCTCAAATTGGAATGGGAGCGTATCGTTCTCTGAAGCTTATCCGTGTGAATCTGTGTCCATCTGTGGTTAAAAATATCTCCACTCCCCCCACCGAATGCCCTGTTTGCGGCGTGGCTGTACCGCGGAATGCGCGAGCGTGTCCGGAGTGCGGAGCGGACGAGCGTTCGGGCTGGGATGAGGAAGCCGGGCGCTATGACGGTCTCAATCTGCCTGATTCCGCCTATGACGATGGACCGGCGGCGCCGCGATGCCGGGCTCCGAATCTGCTCTGGCCAGCGATTGCGGTTATTGTGCTCTTTGCTGTCATCACCACCCTTGTTCTTCGCTGAATTCCCATGACCCGACTGCCCATCACCAAGACCCCGAAGCCCTATGTTGGCGGTGCGTTCATCCGCTCCGAGAGCGGGCGCACGTTTTCGCTGGCTGACGCGAAGGGGGATTTCTTCGCGCACATCCCGCAGTGCACGCGCAAGGATTTGCGCAACGCCGTCGAGGCCGCCGCCAAGGCCGGGCCCGGCTGGGCGAAGCGCACGGCTTACAATCGCGGCCAGATTCTTTACCGGATGGGCGAGATGGTGGAGGCGCGCCGGCGGGAGCTGATCGAAACACTGGTGCGCTTCGGGGCGACAAAGACGGCCGCGGCGAAAGAGGTGGATGCCTGCTCCGACCGGCTCGTTTACTACGCCGGCTGGGCGGACAAATACGAGCAGGTGCTGGGTAACGTGAACCCGGTGGCCTCGCCGCATTTCAACTTCACCGTCACCGAGCCCATGGGCGTCATCGGCGTGATCGCACCGGACGCGCCCGCGCTGCTCGGTCTCGTCTCACTCGTGGCGCCGGTCATCGTGAGCGGCAACACGGTCGTGGCCGAGGTTTCCGAGACGAATCCCTATCCGGCGATCCTGCTGGGCGAGATGCTGGCCACCAGCGATCTGCCCGGCGGCGTGGTCAATCTGCTCACCGGTTTCCGCAAGGAGCTGGTGCCGACCTTCGCGACCCACACGCACCTGCGGGGAATCAGCGCGGCGGTGGCGGCGGATGAGCGCAAGGCATTGCGGCTCGGCGCGGCGGAGAGTGTGAAGCGGGTGCGGGTTGCCGCGGAAAAGACCGACTGGTTTTCCGCCCAGGCCCAGGATCTCTACGCCATTCGCGATTTTGTGGAGTTCAAGACGACCTGGCATCCGGTCGGCGCGTGAGGCCCGTCACTCCCATGCGTACGAAAGCCGACCCTGCCGCCGTCTCCGAGGAGCTCTCGTTTCAGATTCTCATCCTGTGGGTCATCTGGGGCGGAGTGCTGGTCGGAATGGGGGTCATCTATTTTATGTTTGGCCAGCGTGAGGTGCTGCCAGCGGGCGCGACCGGAAAGGTGGCGCTGATCGGGGTGGCCCCGCTGATCATGAGCGCGCTGGTGCGCTGGCTGCTGTTGCCCCGGGTCAAAAACATCCGGGCGGCCTTCCCGGTTTTTGTGATCGGGCTTGGGCTGGCGGAAGGAGCGGGTGTGCTGGCAATCCTGCTGGGCGGTCCGTATCGCGAGGAGATGGTGCTGCTCAGTGCGCTGGCGGTGCTGCAGTTTGCGCCGATTTTTGCGGTGAGGCAGTTCGGCGGGCCCCGACCCCGGGCGCATGGCTTGCGCGGGCCGGGTTGATTGAGGCCGGTCTGCCTTTGGCTTGCGCCTGGCGGGGGTTGTGTCTCTGACAGAGGGGTGAGACTGCGGAGACATCTGCTGCGAGGGCTTTGGCGGTTGGCGGGCGTGTGGCTGGCGCTGGCAGCGGCATCCGCAGGCGCGCAAGCCCCTGCTTCCTTGGAGCAGGTGACTTTGCAGCTGAAGTGGAAGCACCAGTTTCAATTCGCCGGCTACTATGCCGCGGTGGCGCAGGGCTATTACCGTGACGCGGGGCTGGAGGTGCGGCTGGTGGAAGCGGAGCCCGGTCATGATCCGGCGGAGGCGGTGCTGGAGGGCCGCGCGGAGTTTGGGGTGGGGACTTCGGAGGTGGTCCTGTTGCGTGCGCAGGGTCATCCGGTGGTCGTGCTGGCGGCGATCTACCAGCATTCGCCGCTGGTGCTTTTGACGCGGCATACGGCCAAGGTCGGGGACCTGCATGCGCTGCACGACCAGCCGATCATGATCGAGCCGCAATCGGCCGAGCTTTTTGCCTATTTCCGCAACGAGGGCGTGGACCCGGCCAAGTTGCAGGTGGAGCCCCATACTTTTGAAGTGCAGGACCTCATCGCGGGTCGGGTCGCGGCGATGTCGGCCTATCTCACGGATGAAGTTTTTCTATTGCGTGAAGCGGGAGTGGATTTCCTGGCGTTTACACCCCGGGCCGGCGGCATCGATTTTTACGGGGACAATCTTTTCACCACAGAGGAGCAGCTGCGCCGGGATCCCGGGCGGGTGCGCCGGTTCCGGGAAGCCAGTTTGCGTGGCTGGGAATACGCCCTCGCGCATCCGGAGGAGGTCATTGATCTCATCCTGCGCGAGTATGGGAGCCGGAAAAGCCGGGCGCACCTTGAGTTTGAGGCGGAACAGGCCGCCCGGCTCATGCATCCGGGGCTGATCGAGGTGGGGCACATGAACGCGGGCCGGTGGCGGCATATCGCCGAAACCTACGCGGAGTTGGGCATGATTCAGGAAGGGTTTTCGCCCGAAGCGATGCTCTACGATCCTGATCCGCGGCCGGATCTGCGCTGGGTTTATTGGATGCTGGGCGGGCTGCTGGTGCTGGCGCTGGGGGCGCTGTTTTGGGTATGGCCGCTTTATCGCCTGAACCGGAGGTTGCGCGAGGCCGATGCGGCCAAGAACCGGTATCTGGCCTTGCTCACCCATGAGATCCGCACCCCGCTCAGCGGGATCGTGGGCGTGGCTGATTTGCTCAGGACCGGTCCGCTGCTGCCGGAACAGCAGGAGGAGGTGGCGCTGCTGGACCGCTCCGCGCAGGATTTGCTGCACCTGGTGGACAATGTGCTGGAGTATTCGCGCCTTGAGGCGGGGCGATTGCAGCTGGAGCGCCGGCCGGTTGCGCTCGAAGCGTTTGTATCGGACATCATAAGGCTCCATGCGCCGGCGGCCCGGGCCAAAGGAGTGGTCATGCACTGGGAAATCCAGCCCGGTGTTCCGGCGCGGATTCTGACCGATCCGCTGCGTTTGCGGCAGATTCTGAACAACCTGGTGGCGAATGCCGTCAAGTTCACCGCGACCGGCACCGTGCAGGTGCGGGTCAAGGCGCGCCCGGCCGCCGCGCCCGGCTTGTGCATCCAGGTGAGTGACACCGGCCCGGGAATTCCGGCGGACCGGTTGGGCGCGCTTTTCCATCCTTTCGTGCAGGCCGATGCCTCCATCGCGCGCTGTTTCGGCGGCAGCGGTCTGGGCCTGAGTATTGCGCGGGAGCTGGCGCGACTGCTGGGCGGCGACATTGCGGTGGCCAGTGTGGTGGGCCAGGGGACGACTTTCACGGTGGAGATTACGGCGGAGCCACTCGCGCCGGAGACGCCTGCACAGGGGTGAGTTTCCTGCCGCTCCTGTGCTTCTCCGACCGTTTGTCCAAAGTTTGCACATCAACGCCGGGGTCTCTGTATTATGACCCTGAACCATGGAAATGACCGTGCATGAGGAAAATTCACAGGCTGGCGACCTGCGGCGCCAACGCGCCAAGGAGCGGTTGTATGTGCTGTGTCAGGTGGGGGGCTGGATGTTTTTCCTGCTGCTGCAACTGGTTTTGATCCGGTTGTTTTCAATCGAGGCCAAGCCAAGCCAGCTTGTCGCCCTGATCCAGACGGTGACGCTGGGTGTGCTCATCACGCATTATAGCCGGCACTACATCACAAAGTGGGGGTGGAAGGAGCTGGGCTGGCGTGCGTTGGTGCTGCGCATTCTGGGCTTCGGCATGCTGCTGTCGCTCATCTGGTCCATTTTGGGGTATGGCATCCATCATGGTTTGCTGCGCAATCCTTGGCCTGATCGGTATCATCCGGCGGCACTGCTTTTCACGAGCTGGATCCATGGCAGCATCATGCTCGTCGGCTGGCTCTGTGTGTATTTTTTCTATCAGCTCTTCGACCGTTTCAACCGGCTCGACATCGAGCGGCTGCGGCTGACCGCCACAGTGAAGGAGGCCGAGCTCCGCGCCCTCAAGTCGCAGGTCAATCCCCACTTCATCTTCAACGCGCTCAACTCGCTGCGCGCGCTCGTTGACGAGGATCCGGCGCGCGCGCGGCAGGCGGTCACACAGCTGGCCAATCTCCTGCGTTACTCGCTGCAAAGCGGGCAGCTTGAGACCGTGCCCTTCGAGGATGAGCTGAGTGTGGTGAACGATTATCTCGCGCTCGAGCAGGTGCGGCACGAGGAGCGGCTGCGGCTGCGGCTCGACGTCGCGCCGGATACGCTCCACCTGCCCGTGCCGCCGATGCTCCTCCAGACTCTGGTGGAGAATGCGGTGAAGTATGGCATCTCCCAAAATCCCGAGGGCGGTGAGATTGCGATCATCGCGCGCTGTGAGGGCGGGGTCTTGCGCTTGCAGGTGACCAATCCGGGTGACATCGCCCCCGCCGGGCGGGGCGGGGAAAAAACGGGCCGCTCCACCGGGTTGGGCCTGCGCAATGCGGCGGATCGGTTGCGTCTGCTCTTCGGCGATGATGCCAGCCTGCGGCTGCACAAGCCCTCCCCGCGTCTGGTGGCGGCCGAGGCGCTCATCCCGCTCCATCCCGTCAAAGCCATTCACTCCGCATGAAAGCCCTCCTGATTGATGACGAGCGTCTGGCGCGCAGTGAATTGCGCCGCCTGCTCGCGGTCCATCCGCAAATCACCATCGTGGGAGAAGCGGCGAATGCGAAGCAGGCGCGCGAGCAGATCGCCGCGCTCAAGCCCGACCTGATTTTTCTTGATGTGCAGATGCCCGGCGAGACTGGCATGGAATTGCTCGAATCGCTCGAAGCGCCGGTCCCGCAGGTCATCTTCACCACGGCGTATGATGAGTTTGCGGTGAAGGCCTTTGAGCTCAACGCGCTCGACTACCTGCTCAAGCCGGTGGATCCCGTCCGTCTTGCCTCTGCGATTGACCGGCTGGAGGTGAAGGACAGGACGGCTCCGACAGAGAAGCCCGCGCGGTTGGCGACAGAGGACAAGGTCTTTGTGCGTGAGGGCGACCGCTGCTGGTTTGTCGAAGTGAAGCAGATCCGGCTCCTGGAGAGCGAAGGCAACTACACCCGCGTGCATTTTGATGATGCCCAGCCGCAGCTGTTTCGCTCGCTCAATGCCATGGAGGAGCGGCTGGACCCGAAGTTTTTCTTCCGCGCCAACCGTCGCCAGATCATCAACTTTGCCTGGATTGAAAAAATCGAACCGTGGTTCAGCGGCGGCCTGCTGGTGGAACTTAAAGGCGGCGCCAAAATCGAGCTCAGCCGTCGGCAGGCCCAGGAATTTCGAGAGAAAATGAGCCTGTGAGAAACCCTTCCCTATGAAATACAATCTGCCATGCCTTCTGGCCCGTGTCCGCCTCGCCCCCGCGTATGCCGCCTTGGTCATCCTCGCCCTTGGGCTGCTCTCCGTTTGGCTGGATTGGTCCGGCCCCGGCAGATTCGTCGCTCTTTGCGCGGTGCTGGTGATGACGGATTATAAAAGCCGCTGCCACCGGGCGGGCGGGAGCACGGCCAAGGAAACGCCCTGACGGTTAATCACCTCCTTTTATGATCGAAGCCCGCCAACTCACGAAAACGTTCAAGGACAAGAAGCGCGGTCAGGTGGTCGCTGCCGATCAGGTGACCTTCACCTGCCGGCCCGGCCAGATCTATGGCCTGCTCGGCGCCAACGGCGCCGGCAAGACCACGACGCTGCGTATGATCGCCACCCTGCTCAAGCCCACCAGCGGCTCGGCGGTGGTTGCCGGTCATGATGTGGTGAAGGACGATGCCGCCGTCCGCGCACGGGTGGGGTTTCTCGCGGCGAGCACCGCGCTCTACGGGCGCCTGACCGCGCGCGAGATGATCGCCTATTTCGGCCGGCTCAACGGCCTGGCCGAGGCGGAGATCAAGGCCCGCACGGCCCGGCTGGCCGATGAACTGGACATGCACGAGTTCCTCGACCGCCGCTGCGACAAGTTCTCCACCGGGATGAAACAGAAGACCTCCATCGCCCGCACGCTTATACACGACCCGGAGGTGATGATCTTCGATGAGCCCACGCTGGGGCTCGATGTGATGACCGCCCGCGCGATCGTGAAGTTCGTGCGCAACTGCAAGGCGCGCGGCAAGACAGTCATTTATTCCACCCACGTCATGAGCGAGGTGGAGAAACTGTGCGATGTCGTCGGTATCATCCATGCCGGTCGCCTCGTGGCGGAAGGCACGGTGGCCGAACTCCAGGTCCGCTTCGGCGAGCACGATATGGAGGAAATTTTCGTCAAGGCCGTCGGCGGTGAAGCCGCCCTGGCCGCCGCGCTCAGCACCTGAGGAGACCTTACCCATGAACTGGTCCAGTATTGTCACCGTTTACCTGAAGGAGCTCAAGGATTCGCTCCGCGACCGCCGTACCGTGATCTCGATGATCGTGGTGCCGACGCTGTTGATGCCCGTCATCATGTTTGGCGTCGGCTTATTCATGACCAAGATCGTCAAGCAGGCGCGCAGCGAGGCCGTGTCGATTGTCGTGCTGGGCGGCGAGGATTCGCCGGGCATCGTGGCGGCCTTGGCGGCGGATGAGCGCTTCCGTATCGTCAAGACGCAGGCCGACTACCGGCAGCTGGTCTCGGAAAAGAAAGTGCGGCTGGCGGTGGAGATCCCCGCGGGCTTCGAGGCCGGCCTGACCGGCGGCGAACCCAAGACGGTCACGCTCTACCACTACGAGGGCGAGATGAAGTCCGGCATGGGGGTCACCGCGGTGGAGCGTTTCTTCCGCGACCTGCGCGACCGGACGATCGAAACCCGTTTGAGCGACCGCGGTTTGCCGACCGATCTCACCAAGCCGTTTGTGGTGCAGCGGCAGAATGTCGCGCCGCCCGAGAAGGTCGGCGGTAATCTTTTCGGCGGCCTCGTGCCCTATTTCATCATCATCGTGTGTTTCACCGGGGCCATGTATCCGGCGATCGACCTGACCGCCGGCGAGAAGGAGCGCGGGACCATGGAGACGCTGCTTTGCAGTCCGGTCCGCCGGGTCAACATCGTGCTCGGCAAATTCCTCATGGTCGTCACGGCGTCGGTTGCGACGATCCTGCTCACTCTTCTGTCCGCGGGTGCCAGCCTGCTCGTGGGGGGAGGGTTATTCTCGGCCAGTCGCGGCGCGGCGGCCGGACAGGCGGCGGCGCAGGCCGGTGCCGCCGCGCCCGGCGTCATGCCGATGATCGAACCGGCGGGGATGTTCGGTGTGTTTGCCATGATCGCCCCCGTGGCGGTGCTCTTTGCCGCGGTGCTGCTGATGATTTCACTCTTCGCCAAGAGCTACAAGGAGGCGCAGAGCTATGTGTCTCCTCTCATCATGGTGGTCATTCTGCCCGCGATGATGGGGCTCCTGCCCGGAGTCGAGCTGACGGCGAAGACCTCCCTGGTCCCGTTGCTCAACCTCACCCTGGTGTGCAAGGAGATGCTCTCCGGTATCTGGAACTGGCATTATATCGCGCTCATCTTCGGCTCAACTTCGCTGTATGCGGCGGTCGCACTGGCGCTGTGTGTGCGGATGTTCAACCGCGAGGATGTGATCTTCCGGGCGTAAAACGCCCTCGGGCGCGTAAATTATTTCCGAAAGCGGCGGCGGGCGTGTAAACCCGCCGTAAAAGCCGGCGGGGCCTCTGGTCGTGGGGAACCAAAGTGGTCTAAGATGGACGGGTTCAACCCAACCACATCCACGACCATGAACACAAAGCACACGCCAGAGATTTCCTTCCCCCCGTCGGCCCGAGAATTGAAAGTCAATCGAACGCGGGAACCCGGCCACGGCCCTGAGTCGGATTTGAATGCGGTGCCGCCCGATCAACGCTGGCAGTTTGCCGAGGCGCTGGCCGACCTGCATGCGCGCGAGGACAACCTGCGGGCCTATGAAGAACACCTGCGGGGCTGGCAGGCCCAGATCGATGCGGCCCGGGCCTCCGCTCCGGCCCGGCGCTCTTCCCAGCACCCCTTCATCCCGCCGGCGTCGGTTTTCCCGCGGGAGGATATGGGCTTGCACGGTGCCTGGGAAAAGCTGCACCGGGCCCGGGAGTTATTGGAAGCCGAGCAAAAGCACCTT
Organism: uncultured Opitutaceae bacterium; assembly: GCA_964429385.1. Lineage (GTDB taxonomy): Bacteria > Verrucomicrobiota > Verrucomicrobiia > Opitutales > Opitutaceae > UBA2377. The sequence continues at coordinate 29,575 of CAYSBR010000035.1, read as the reverse complement.
GTTGATGACAGGCTGCTGCTGCGTGAGCAGGAGGAGGCGTTGAAACAGCGCGAGGCCGCCCTGGTCCAGCGTGAACAGCGACTCGTCGCCCGTGAGCAGGCGGTGCCCCCGGCCAAAAAGAAGAAGGAGCCCTCCACCATGGAGACGCTCACGCGGGCCCCTTTTGCGATGGCCAAATCGGTCTTCGGTGCGAAGAGCTGAGCGGGTGCGGCCCCGACGGCCGGGTCGGACGGATAAATGAGGCTTGACCTGGACTACAAATGTAGGAATTGCTATTCCTACATTTGTAGGAGCAATGACCCCGAAGATCTCCAGTGCCGAATGGGAAGTGATGAATGTGGTGTGGGACCGGTCGCCATTGACGGCGGCGGAGGTCTTCAATGCCCTGCCCGCGGGGCACGGTTGGAAGCAGAAAACGGTGAACACCTTTCTGGCGCGGCTAGATGAGAAGGGCGTGCTGAAAGTGACCAAGCGGGATGGGATCAACGTCTATGGCCCGCGACTGCGACGTGAGGATTGTGTCGCGGCTGAGAGCGAGAGTTTTCTGCAACGGGTTTTCCAGGGGGCTGCCGGCCCCCTGTTGCTGCACTTTTGCGAGCAGGAGGAATTGAGCGAGGAGGAGATCGCGGAACTGCAGCGACTGCTGCGGAAGAAGAAAGGCCGGTCATGAGCAACCTGGAGTCGGTGTTCATGAGTGTGGCCGCCATGTCCTGGCAGGGGGGCTGGCTGATTTTGCTGCTGGTGGGGTTGCGCCTTGCGCTGCGCCGGCAGGTTGCGCCGGCGATGATGTTCGCCGGTTGGATCATGGTGGCGGGCATGCTCCTGATGCCGCTGCGGCTGCCGGTGCCGTGGGATCCGTTAGGGTTGGGCGGAACGGCCCGCATGCGAACTCCCACGGTGGCTTCGTCCACGCTGGTTCTGGTGGAAGACTTGCCGGTCATGGCGGCGGCGCCGATGCTGCCTTTGGTCGGGCCTGAGCCGGAGGAGAAAGATGCTACGGCGGGCCTGAAGGATGAAGGCGTGCGGTTTGAGGTGTTTGACGTGCAGGTGAGTACGACGCGCCGCTTCATCGGGGAGCTGGCGCTGATCTGGCTGGCGGGTGCCGCCGGTCTGTTGATGTTACGCGCAATCACAGTGTTCCGACTGCGGCGCAGATTGCAGGACACGGCGCTGCCGGGGGATGAAATCCTTGTTGGCATGGTACGGGATGCCTGTGCGGCGCTGGGCATCAACCGGGTGCCGGCGATCGTGGTCACTCCTCTGGTGGGAACGCCCGCGCTATGCGGCATCATTCGTCCGCAGTTGCTATTCCCGGCGGGATTTTTCACCCGGTTGACCGTGGATGAACTTCGCTGGGTGGTGTGGCATGAGCTGGGGCATTTGCAGAGGCGCGATCTTTTCACGCAAACGCTGCTGCAGCTGGCTTGCGCGGTGCACTGGTTCAATCCGCTGGTCTGGCTGGCGGCCCGGCTGGCCCGTCATGATTGTGAATTGGCCTGCGATGCTTTTGTGCTGCGTCGGGCCAAAGCTGAGGATGGGGAGGATTATGGTCGTGCTTTGCTGAAAGTTATTGGCCGGACGGTGGGGAAAAGCGCCCTGCCTTCGGCGGTGGGGATCGTCGAGAGCAAGCGGCAGTTGTTGAAACGACTGACTCTGATCGCGGATTACCGGCGGGGGCGCATACGTCCCCTTGTAATCGGGACCGCGATCCTGGCCGGTGCGGTATTTGTCGGCTATACGGCACCCGGTAATTTATCGGATCAGCCTGAGGAAGAAACGAAGCGCGCGACGGAGCCTGTCGGACCGCAACCGCTTCCGTCGCAGGGAAACCGCGCGGCGAGGGCGGAGCGGCTCGCCGCGATGGAAGCGCAGGCAGATGCGTTGCAGATCGAGGTGCGTGCGGTGGGGGAAGTGGGCGGCGTGCCGGTGGCGTTCATTGATCTTGATGGCGAGCCGAGTGTCGTGATGACCGGGAGCCGATTTTTCGTTTATAGGATCACATCCATTGACGTGGCCCGTGGCGAAGTGGCGTTGACGCAGCGCGATCAGGACCGGGTGCTGGCGGTGACCAATCCACGCCCTTTGGTGTTTCCGGTCATGAGCGAGCAGCGTGTTCAAAGTCTGCTTGCTTCACCGGAGTACCTGCGATCAAGCAACGCATGGGAGCGGGGCCTGCCTGATGCAGTGGTGGTGGCTTGGAAAAAAATCAACCGTGAAGCCCGGGAGCAGATTTTACTGAACTACCTGCAAAGCGGGTATGTGATGTCCTACTTTCTCACAGAAGGGAGGATCCACGGATCACCCCGGCACCTGCTGGCGGCTCGCATGCAGCAAGGGTCCCTGACTAGGCGGGACGCCTTCATCGAGAGTCTGACACCAGCGCAAAGGGAAGCCTACGCCGGTGGTGTACAGCGGGCGATCAGATTCACCGCTCCTCCGGAGGAGCGGGCTGCTCAAGCCGCGGAAGCGGAAGCGCTGCAAGCAAGGCAGGCGGAGGTCATCGCCAAGCTCACGCCCGCGCAACGGGCGCTCTATGAACAGTGGCAGAGCCGGCAACAACGCTCCCCAGCCGGCCCTGATCTCCCCCCTCTATCGCCATGATGAATGCATTGTCCTTTTCCGCTTTTTTGCGGGTTCTGGTCACGGTGTCGCTGCTGGCTGTTTCCCTTTCGGCAGGCTGGGCGCAGCGTGCGCCTGTTGTGCATCTTCTGCCTAGTATGACCGAGGAACACGGGCGGGCCATGGCGGAACGCTTTGTGCTGGAGGCGGATTCCACCCTTGAATTGCGAGCGGTCGGGCTGGTCGGTGGCGAGCCGGTGGCAATGATTGATGTCAACGGCCATCCGGTCATGGCGCAGGTGGGAGTGTCGCTGGCGGGTTGGGATGTCCGCGCTATCACGGTGGCGGACGGGGAAGTCGTGCTTTCGCACATAAGAGAGAATGCTGCTCGGACCTTGCGCGTCACAGATCTTCGCAACGTCGAGTTCCCGGAGGTTTCGGCCGCCTGGATTGATCAGCTGCTGGCGAGGCGACATCGCTCCATGCCTGTTGCGCGCGGTGAACACCTGCCTCCCGAAGTCATCCAGGCCTGGCCCAAGATCAACCGGGAGGGCAAGGAGGAGATTCTCCTGAACTATCTCAGGATGGGTTGGGCTGTCGGCTGCATCGTGTTGGCTGGCGACCGTGTGGGGGATGTCTATCACGCCTCCCTGTGGGAGACGCGACGGAGGGGGCTGGTGACGGAAAAAAGGCAGGTGTTTCTGACGAGTCTGGAAGAGGCGCAACGCACGGTTTTCACCGCGGTGGCGGCCATGCCGGCGGTTGACTTACGCAATCCACCCTCGCCGGAGGAGATGGAAAAAATGCGGGCATGGGCCAAGAGTATTGAGCTCAAGCGGCAGGAAGTGGTGGATGCCTTCAGTCCGGAGCAGCGGGCGCTTTACGACGAGTGGATGGGCATGATGGGCCAACCATCGGACCGTTGACATGGCGTCCCTGCATTCCCTTTCCCCGGCCGAGCGCCGGATCGTGCGTGAGGTGTGCGCGGGGCGGCGCAACGGGGAGATCGCCCGCGTGCTCGGCAAGAACCTTGGCACGGTGAAGAACCAGCTGTCCTCGGCCTACCGCAAGCTGGGCGTGGGCTCCCGGGTGGAACTGATCCTGCGGCACAGCCGGGAGTTTGCCGGATAAGCATTGTCGGCCGGTGGCAGGCGGCCATGCTGGGGCCATGTTTCCCCAGCATATCATCGCCAAAAAGCGCGACGGGCAGGTGCTGACGCGCGAGGAGCTCGGCGCCTTCGTGCGCGGCGCGACGGACGGCTCGTGGGCCGACTACCAGTTGAGTGCCCTGCTCATGGCGATTTTCCTGCGCGGGATGACGCCAGAGGAGACGGCGCACTACACCGAGGCGATGATGCGCTCGGGTATCGTGGCCGACCTTTCGGGTGTGCCGGGGCTCAAGGTGGACAAGCATTCGACGGGCGGAGTGGGGGACAAACTCTCCATTCCACTGGCCCCGATGGTCGTGGCCTGCGGGGTGCCGGTGCCGATGATCAGCGGGCGCGGGCTTGGCCATTCCGGTGGTACGCTTGATAAACTGGAAGCCATTCCTGGTTTTCGCACGGATCTTTCCCTTGAGGCCTATCGCGCACAGGTGGCAAAGATCGGCTGCGCGCTCATCGGGCAAACCAAGGATCTGGCGCCAGCGGACAAGAAGCTCTACGCGTTGCGCGATGTGACCGCCACGGTGGAGTGCATCCCGCTCATCTGTGGCTCGATCCTGTCGAAGAAACTCGCCGAGGGCATTGATGCGCTCGTGCTCGATGTGAAGTTCGGCCGCGGCGCGTTCATGAAGACCAAGGCCGATGCCCGCCAGCTGGCGGAGGCGCTGGTCAGCGTCGGCCGGGCAGGAGGGAAAAAAGTCCGCGCGCTGCTGACCGCGATGGAGCAGCCCCTTGGGCGAACCGTGGGCAACGCGCTGGAGGTGGCGGAAGCCATCGCCTGTCTGCGCGGGGAAGGCCCGGACGATGTGATGGAGGTGACTTATGCGCTTGGCGCCCAGATGCTCCTGCTCGGCGGCGTGGCGGCGGATGTGGCCGAGGCGGAGGCGAAACTGCGGACGGTGGTCGCCAATGGAAAGGCGCTGGAAAAATTTGCGGAGATCATCGCGGCACAGGGCGGCGATGCGCGGGTCACGGAAGAGCCGGAGCGGCTGCCACAGGCCAAGTTTCAAGTGCCGCTGGCGGCGCCGGCGGACGGCCAGGTGGCCGATGTGGATGCGATGGGCGTGGCGTTGGCCGCGTTGCGGCTGGGGGCCGGCCGGGCGAAGGCCGAGGACAAGATTGATCCGGCCGTCGGTGTGAGCGGACTGGTGAAAATTGGCGAACGCGTCACTGCCGGTGCGCCGTTATGCGTGATTCACGCGAGCGACGAAAACGCGCTGGCCGCGGCCCGCGAACAACTGGCCCGCGCCATCGTGGTGGGGGCGCAGCCGGGGCGGTCGCCGCGCTTGATCGAGGAAGTGATCGGATAGCGCGGGCGGACTCAGGCCTGCTCGGCTTCCGTCAGCTTGGTCGCGGCATTTTCCCACTCGGCGGTGGCGGTGGTGATCTGGTCCACGATGACGCTGAGCTCCTTGTTCAGGTGATGGAATTTGCCCTTGTCGGCGTAGGTGGCGGGGTCCTCCAGCGCGGCGGTGATCTCGGCCTGCTTGGCTTCGAGTTCGGCCACCCGTTTTTCAAGCTGGCCGACGTCTTCGCGCATCTTGCGGAGCTGGTTGGGCGTGAGCTTGGCACTTTCCGATTTGGGATTTGGCGTTTGGGATTTGGAATTTGCAGGCGCAGCCTGCTGGGGACGGGCGTCGGTGAAGCCGGCGGTGAGCGCGGCGCGGGCATCGGTGGCCTTGGATTTTTCCAGGTAGTAATCGTAATTGCCCGCGTAGGGGGTGAGCCGGCCGCTGTGCACGTGCAGCACCTGGGCGTCGAGCGTGCGGATGAAGTGCACGTCGTGGCTGATGAAGATGAGGGTGCCTTCGTAGTTCTTCAGCGCGCCGATGAGCGCGTCGATGGAAGAGATGTCGAGATGGGTGGTGGGCTCGTCCATCAGCAGCAGGTTGGGCGGCTTCACCAGCAGGCGGGCGAGGGCGAGGCGGGACTTTTCACCGCCGGAGAGGACGCCGACGGATTTGTGCACGTCATCTTTGCGAAAGAGGAAGGCGCCGAGGATGGCCCGGGCCTGCTGTTCGGAGAGCTGGTTTTCCACGGTGCGCAGCTCCATCACGTTTTCGAAGACGGTCAGGTCGGGCTTCAGGTTGTCGAGGCGGTTCTGGGCGAAGTAACCGGGGACGACGTTGCTGCCGAGGTCGCGCACGCCGCCCTGGATGGGGATGGCGTCGGCGAGGATCTTGAGGAGGGTGGATTTGCCCGCGCCGTTGGGGCCGACGAGCACGATCTTCTGGCCGCGCTCGGCGGTGAAGTTGAGGTCGCGATAGACGATGTGGTCGCCGTAGGCCTGCTGCACGTTCTTGAGTTCGATGACTTTCAATCCCGAGCGCGGCGGCTGGGGGAACTTGAAGTTGATGCGGCGCAGTTCGTCTTCCGGGGCCTCGATGGCGTCTTCCTTGAGGCGTTCGATCTGCTTTTCCTTCGATTTGGCGCGGGTGGCGAGGGAGGCTTTGGCGCCGAAGCGGTCCACAAATTTCTGCAGGTGGGCGATTTCACGCTGCTGGTTCTTGAAGCGGGCGGCCTGCTGGGATTTCCGGTCCTCTTTTTCACGGAGGAAGTCGTCGTAGTTGCCGTGGTAGTAATGCAGGGTGCCCGCGCGCAGTTCGAGCATGCCGGTGCAGAGGGCGTTGAGGAAGGCGCGGTCGTGGGAGATGACGACAAGGCCGCCGGGGTAGCGGGTGAGATAGTCCTGGAACCAGAGGAGGGCTTCGAGATCGAGATGGTTGGTCGGCTCGTCGAGCAGAAGCAGCGCGGGCTCGGCCACGAGCAGGCGGGCGAGGTGGGCGCGCATGACCCAGCCGCCGGAGAAGGATCGGGCGGGCTTTTCCGCATCACCTTCCTTGAAGCCAAGGCCGGCGAGGATCTTGCGCGCGCGGGGTTCGAGGGTGTAGTCGATGTCCCAGTCATCCTCGTCGGGCTCCAGCTTTTTGCCGCTGGTGGCGATATGGAGGATGCTTTCGTCGCTGGTGGGCGCGCTTTCCTGGGGAAGGAAGCCAAAGTCGGCTCCGCGTTCCCACTCGATCGTGCCGGTGTCGGGCCGTTCCTCGCCGAGGATGAGGCTGAAAAGGGTGGACTTGCCCGCGCCGTTGGGGCCGACGAGGCCGAGGCGGTCGGTGCGCGCGATGAAGAGCGATACGTCGCTAAACAGCTCGCGGGTGCCGTAGGACTTGGAAACGTCGGCGATGGTCAGCATGATGAACCCACCAGCACATGGGCTGAAGCGCGCCGCGTCAATGCCCGGGGGATAATGTCCGGTTTCGCCGTTTTTTGTGGCACCGGCCGCAGCCCGCGCTCTATTTGTGCGGCAACCATGAAATCTAAAAAAGCCAAAGTGAAGCCCGAGGATGTGAATGCGAAGCTGGCGGCCAAGAAGGGGCCGGTTTCCCAGTTCATCGCGCGCAACTACCGACACTTCAACGCGGCGGCCCTTGTGGATTCGGCGAAGGGGTATGAGGCGCACCTCAAGGCGGGTGGCAAGATGCTGGTGACGCTGGCCGGCGCCATGTCCACGGCCGAGCTCGGCCTCACGCTGGCCGAGATGATCCGTCAGGACAAGGTGCATGCCATCGTGTGCACCGGCGCCAACCTGGAGGAGGATATTTTCAACCTCGTGGCGCACGACTACTACGAGCGCGTGCCCGACTACCGCCACCTCACCGCGGCCGACGAGCAGGCGTTGCTCGACCGGCACATGAACCGGGTGACGGACACCTGCATCCCCGAAGGCGAGGCGATGCGCCGCATCGAGAAGGTTGTGGCCGAGGAATGGGTGGCCGCCGACAAGGCGGGCGAGCGTTATTTCCCGCACGAATTCATGTATAAGATTCTGCGGTCGGGTAAGCTGAAGAAGCTCTACCAGATCGACCCGAAGAACTCGTGGATGCTGGCGGCCAGCGAGAAGAATCTGCCGATCATCGTGCCGGGCTGGGAGGATTCCACGCTGGCCAACATGTTCGCGGGGCGCGTGATCACCGGGGAGGTGAAGGATGCCCGCACGGTGCGCACCGGCATCGAATACATGGTCTGGCTGGCGGACTGGTATACGAAGACCGCGAAGACGCTGCGCACGGGCGAGGGCTCGATCGGCTTCTTCCAGATCGGCGGCGGCATCGCCGGCGATTTCCCGATCTGCGTGGTGCCGATGCTGCACCAGGATCTGGGCCGCACGAGCGTGCCGCTCTGGGGTTATTTCTCCCAGATCAGCGATTCAACGACGAGCTACGGCAGCTACTCCGGCGCGGTGCCCAACGAGAAGATCACCTGGGGCAAGCTCGGCGAGAAGACTCCGAAGTTCATTATCGAGAGCGACGCCACCATCGTCGCCCCGCTCATCTTCAGCTGGGTGCTTGGCCACTGAGAGGAAACCTGACCGGGCGGGAGGCGGGACTGAGGCCGAGGCGCCCTGCCTCGCGCCGTACATTGTCGTGCGCGGCTGCTGCCTCGGCGGCCTTGGGGGCGAGTTTCTTACGAGTCTCGGCAAGCGCTCTTTCGATAGCACGCTGTATGGCGGCCAGAGCGACCTTGCGCAGCCGCGTGAGTTCACGGAGCCCTTTGCGTGCTACGGCCTCGAGTCGAATGCGACGTGCTGCCTTTTCCGACTCGATCCGGAAGAGAGCCTCCCTCACATCGAATTCTGCGAGACCGAGCGAACCCAGGTGAGCATACACCTCAGCGCGACTCAGAGTCTCTCCATCGGCGACATGTGAGCGCTGCTGAACGAGTATCGCTTTGGCCGTATCGAGCGTCTCAACCGCCAAATCGGAACCGATGATCGCGGCGTCGGGCCAGATCCACCGACGCCAGATGGAACGAGCGCGCCGGCTGGCGACGATCGATTCGCGGTGATCTGCGATTCCTGCGAGGCCTTGGTTGATCAGATCGAGCGCCTCTTCGCCACTCAGAACTCTGGTTTGTCTGTGAGCGCGCCTGGCGTCCGCTACCACTTCAACGATCCTCGCTTTCACCCGTTCGCGCCGGAGCTGCATACGCCCTTGAGCATGCTCCTTGGCGTGATTGAACGTCTGCTCCACCCGCTGTTCTTCGGCTTGCAAGATCAATGCTTGAGCGGCGTGCAGTCGTGTTAGCGCAGTCTTGTAAGGAGCCGCCTTGATATCGCTCGTGACCTTTCGACCGAGCAGTGCGCCGCCGATCCCGCCCAAGAGTGCACCGATTGCAGTGCCAACGGGCCCGACAAGGGATCCTATTCCAGCACCGGTCTTGGCGCCCAGCCATGCGCCGCCGCCTGTGCCGGCCAAATCGAGCGACATGTTCTTTAGGGCGACTGCCGGTTCAGTCATCCCCCGCTTGAGCAAGCTGCCTTCCCTCCAACCGGAAAGGGCCAGCGCCACCCACGGAAAGTTGAATCCCGCGACGGAAGCCGGCGAAGTCGCGACAGCCAGGCCATTGGATGCGTGCTGCGTAATGTCGGTGTGCGAGAGCGTGCCGTCGACAAGCGTGAGATGATCGGCACCCGTTTGAATTGCTTGGCGCATCTCTTCGACCCCAGCACCGGTGATCGAGTCGAAGTGAATCGCATCAGGCGGAATGTTGAGTGCATCCGCCGGCAACACAGCGGGGATATCCGGGAAGCGGGAGAAGTGCTCGGCCAACTGCGCGGCGTCGGAATAGAGCTTCGGATTTACCGGAATGCCGTCGATCGTGAGGTCCCAGCCTTCCTGAAACGGGGATGGGGCCAGTTCGACCGGGACTCCCAAGTTTCCTAGGTGTTCTGCAAGGACGTGCTCGGCCATGTGGCCCTTCACCGCGGCGACAAGGCCGGGGCTTACGTCAACCCCCTGCAAGTGCTGTGAAAGGTCAGAGAGCGAGGTGAGCGGCTGATTGTAGACGTCTGAGACGCCTGCAAGCAGCGTCGCATCCACATTCCCAAACGCATCGATGAAGTCGAAGGCGACAGCCGCACCAGCGGTGCCCGCTGCGATCGACGCTTCGCGCCGTTCACGCAGGCGAGACCGTATCTGGTCGTGCGCCTTCTCGACGGCAGGATCGCCGAGAGTGTCGTCGTCTCGGGTTTCGTGGGCACTGGCATACGAACGTTGAAAGGCGAACTGAATGCTGACCGGATCGTAAGGCGCAGGGAGCATTTTCTCACCTTCGCGAGCGGCGGCACTCCCAAGGCGCTTCCTGTGCCAATAGGTAGGAGTTAGCCAGCGCCACCATGATGTGCGAGGCTTGGCTGAGGCATTGCGCGGCTCCGGGGGTGTTTCCATATAGGGTCAGGCGGGGCGAGGTGCTCAGAGGTGGGACACAGGTTACACTTTCTGGGTCATGCTCAGGAAGCAAATCGAACCAATGGAATAGAAGCTGCTCTGCATCCATCACACTTTCTCGTGAACTCGCGCCACGCTGTCTGTCCCTTGTGAGGAGTGCAGCGACAAAGCAATCCATCCGAAACCTGAGCTAAATTAACTACTGACAGGAAACCGGATCGGGTGTGTCTGCGCAGATCTAACGCCTGACGGCTAGCCCCTTTGCTCAAGCCGGGGGGGGCGGGGTCATTGTTTCTCGGGCAAGGCGTCGAGGATTTCTTTGGCGCGACGGAGTCCGGCGTCGATTTTGCCCGGCTGTTTGGAACCGAGAGCCTCGGCCATGACTTTGTCCGTATTTTGGAAGGCGTTCGTCAGCGGTTCGAGCGGAATCTCGGCCAACGCGTTGCCGAGTTCGGAGGCGACGGTGAATCGGGCGAAGGCTTCGATTTCGTTTTGGGGCACGCCGGAGCCCTCGTAATACAAGAAGCCGAGTTGGAGGTGGGCGTCCGCATATCCCTGGTCGGCGGCTTTGAGATACCATTTCGCCGCTTCGGCCGGGTTCTTCGGGTCGCCGTTCGCGTAAATGATGCCGAGATTGTATTGAGCGCGCACGTCGCCGCGTTCGGCGGCCGGACGGTGTTCTTCCAGCATTCCCTTCGTATCGCTCGCGCGTTGCCGACGGAGAATTTCGAGGTTGGTCACGGCTTCCTTGCTGCCCGATTCGACGGCGAGCCGGAGCCACTTTTCGGATTCCTTGTCATTCTGCGATACGCCGGCGCCTTTGAAATAGGCGATACCGAGCGAGTTGCGCGCGGCCGCGTGTCCTTGTTCGGCGGCTTTGCGGAACCATTTCGCCGCTTCGGTCAGGTTCTTCTCACCGTTCGAGTAAATGAGCGCGAGTTTGTACTGCGCGTCCGCATCGCCGCCCTCGGCCGCCGGGCGGAGTTCCTGGGCGACTTGCGTGTCTCGTTCGCGTTTCAGGCGGAGATTTTCGAGGCCCTTTTGCGCCTCCTTGCTGCCGGACTCGGCGGCGAGCCGGAACCACTTTTCGGCTTCTTTGTCATCCTGCGACACGCCATCGCCGTTATAATAGAGAACACCGAGCGAGTAGCGTGAGGCTGCGTGTCCTTGGTCGGCGGCCTTGCGGAACCATCTGACGGCTTCGACCGGTCTCTTCGGTTCGAATTCTTTCAAGAGGTAACCGAGGTTGTGCTGTGCGTTGAGATGGCCGGTGTCGGCGGCGAGCCGGAGCCATTTTTCCGCCTCCTTGAGGTCGCGCGGTATGCCGTTGCCGTGGAGGAGGGCGGTTCCGAGCATGTAGTGTGCCTTCGTGTGCCCTTGTTCCGCCGCCTTCCGGTAGAGCTCCGCCGCCCGGGCCGGGTTCTTGGCGACGCCCTCACCGTTGGTGTATTGGAGTCCGAGGTTGAACTGCGAAGACGCATGCCCTTGTTCGGCGGCCTCACTCCACCATCGCATGGCTTCGGCCGGATCTTTTTTCACCCCGCTTCCGGTGAAATAGGCGACGCCGAGGTTGTGCCGGGCTTTGATGTGTCCCCGGTAAGCGGCTTCTCTGTACCATTTCGCGGCTTGGACGTAGTCGGCGGGGATGCCGGCGCCGTTGTCATAAAGCAGCGCGAGCCGGTATTGCGCCTCGGTGTGTTCCTGCTCGGCGGCCTTGCGGAACCATACGGCGGCTTCGGCTTCGTTTTTCGGCGTGCCGGAGCCGGTGGCGTAGAGGACGCCGAGTTGGTATTGCGCGGAAGGGTGGCCTTCGGACGCGACCTCGCGCCACCATTTCACCGGGTCGTCTTTCGGCGCGCCCCGGCCGGCCTCGTACATTTCCTTGAGCCATTCTCCGGCCCAATAGTCGGCGCCGGCTTTTCTCAGCCACTTCACCGCCTCGACATCGTCCTTCGGGACTCCCCGCCCGTCGGCGTAATGTTGGCCGAGCAGGGATTGCGCGAAGATGTCGCCCTTTTCCGCCGCCTTGCGGTACCACGCGACGGCTTCCGTCGAGTTTTTCGGAACGCCCGTTCCTTCCTCATGATAAATGCCGATCATACACATGGCTTCGACGCTCCCTTGGGCGGCGGCCTTGTGAAACCATTTCAGGGCTTCGGCATAATCCTGCGAAAGACCGAATTTGGTGCCGAGTTTGACCTGCGATTCGGCATCCTCCGGATCGACCGGTTCGGCGCGCGCGATCACTTCGGCCGGAATTTTCTTGAGCGCGTCTTCGGCCCAAAAGTTGCCGCCGGCGGCGGCCTTGCGCCACCACTTCACCGCCTCGACACTGTCCTTCGTCACCCCCCGGCCCTCGGCGTAAAGTTTGCCGAGTTCGTATTGCGCGTAGATGTTTCCCTTGTCCGCCGCCTTGAGGAGCCAGACGGCGGCTTCCGTCGGGTTTTCCGGGATGCCGCTCCCTCCCTCATGATACATGCCGATCATGTACATGGCGTCGGCGTGCCCTTGGGCGGCGGCCTTGTGAAAACATTTCAGCGCTTCGGCATAGTCCCGGTCAACCTCCATGCCACGATCGAGGGCGATGCCGCGGTCGTACAGCGCATCGGCATCCTCCGGTTCGGCGGCCCTGGTCGGAACCGCGCCGGCCGGAGCCGGCGCGGGTGTTTCCGCCGCGAGCATCGTAGCCGAAGCAAGGAGGGCGACGCCCAGGGCGATGATTTCTTTCATGCCAAAATCGAAAACGCTCTGGTTTGTTTTTCGAGAGCAAAACCGGTCAGGGCGGGCTCGTTTCAAACGGTTTTCGAATGCCGGCCGGTTTGCCATCCGAGAGCGAGGTCGAGGTAAATTCTTCCATGGGCGCGAACGTTTTGCCAGCTGGTCCCGGGAGGCGGCGGCATGGCCGGGGATTTCCCGATCTGCGGGGTGCCGATGCTGCACCACGATCTGGGCCGCGCGAGCGTGGCATTCTGGGGTTATTTCGCCCAGATCAGCGATTCGACGACGAACTGCGGCAGCGACTCCGGCGCGGTGCCCACCGAGAAGATCACCTGGGGCAGGCTCGGCGAGCAGGCTCCGAGGTTCACTTTATCCTCTCTTGAAACGTCTGATATTCGGCGCGCTTTCCCGAGAGATAGTTCCTGGCTTGGATGGTCCAGTCTTTATGCTCATTCGACGCGTTCGGAAACCGGTGGCGAAAGTCATCCAGTTCTTTGATGAGTCCGTCCACGCCCGTCATGCTGCCATTCTTGGCGTCCCTGGCCATTTGCTTGAAGGCCAAGGCCCGGTTCAGGTCCCCTTGATTGGCGGTGCGGCTGTTCCGTAGAATTTCCTGTGACTTAGCCAGATGACTCACCGCGATGGCGTCGGTTCGCTCGATGTAATCGCGGGCCTGAACGAATCGACTGGTGAGGCGATTGTATTGCTCGGCCATGTCCGCGTTCACTTTGGCCTCGGCGGCCTGTTCCGCGACAATGGCCTTGGCCTGCTGGTCGTATTTCGCGATCTCGCGTTTGACGGTGGAGGAGGAAGGATCGGCTTTGAGGGCGCTCAGCAACCATTCCCCCGCTTCCTGATAGAGCTGGGTCTTCTCCCGGGCCGATTTCGCGTCGCCACGGCTCCGCAGGATTTTGGACAGATGAACTGCGGCGAGCGCGGCAAACGGTGCGTCCTTGGCCGGATCGTGGTCGCGCACGATGGCGCGCATCGCCTGCTCGGCGTCGAGGCCGATGACGCCGGCGTGGACGTGGTAGAGCAGCCGCAGGTTGCCGGGATTTTCGCGGAGCAGCTCCTCGAGGTAGTCCTTGTTTCTGAGGCGCACCGGATCGGCGCCCGCCACGGTGAACGGGATGAAGTCGAAGACCCCCTCCAGGTGCAGGGCTTGCTCATTGCTGTAGTCGCTGCGCACGAAGCGCTCCTTGGTGTCCGCCAGGAGTTGGTAAACGCGGGAGGGATCGCGGTCTTGCTCGAACTGAGTGCGGCAGGTTCTTTTCAACGCCTGCCACACGCGCGGGTCGTTCGGCAGCTTCCGGTAGGCCTGAAAATAGCTGTCGAAGGCTCCGGCGGGATCCTGCTCGAATTCAAGGCAACGACCGTGCAGGAGGAGAGCTTCCGGGTGGCCCGGGACGAGTTCCAGCGCGCGTGCGATATCGGGTTTCATCGCCCCGAAAGTTTCCGTCCGCGTCGTGGGCGTCATCATCGATTCAATCAGCATGGCGCGGCGGACCCGCATCTCGGCGTCGTTTGGGATCAATGCGATGGCGGCGTTGAAATCATCCAGCGTCTCGTGCGGCTGTTTCAGTTCGAGATAAATCATGCCGCGGGCCCACAGGAATGCGCCGTTCTCGGGCTCCAGCCCGACGGCGGCGTTGGCGTCGGCCAAGGCCTCCGCCGGGCGCTTCAGTGTCCGCAAGACGCGGGCGCGGTTGATGAAGGCCTTCGCGAGGGTCGGGTCGTGCTGCACCGCGGAAGTGAGGTCGGCGAGCGCGGCTGCCGGGTCCTTCTTGAACTCGAGGTGCAGCAGCGCGCGCAGGTTGAACGCGGAGGGGTTGCGCGGATACTCGCCCAGGAGCGCGTTGACCAGTTTCCAGGCATCCTCGTGTTTGCGTTCGAAATAGAGCAGCCGCGCCTGCTCGAGCATGGCGCCCTCGTTCCACGGCGAACGTGCCAACACCACCGCCAGATCCGCGCGCGCCTGATCGAACTGGCGGTTGTCGTTGGCCAGCCGCGCGCGCTCAATCAGCGCCGCGTTGTCCTGGGCGCTCGCGAGCGGGGCGAGAAGAACGCAGCAGGCGTACCAGAGTCCCCTCAACAAGACGCGCGGATACTTCCGGCGATGACAAAAGGGGGCGGGGTTTGAGGGCGTGTTGCTCAAGGGGGCAGTCATGTGAGTTGAGCCGCGGGTATCTGGGTGCATTCGCAGGAGTCGCCGATTTTTACTGATAGGAAACCGGATCGGGCGGGAGCAGGTTAAAGGGGAGGGACACAGGCGGCAAAGTCGGCAAAAGGCGCGCGGTTAGCCAACCAGTGGCTCGAAGGCAGGCTGTGGTGTTCACGATAGGTTGATTCCAATCGGATTGAGGGCGAAAGCAAAGAGAAAGCCATGACAGCAGGGGAGTTGCGCCCAATTGCCTTGAGTCCGGCTCAGTGCTTCCTGAAACCAGAATCCCATCCGGTCCCTGCCGGCGCCCGAGCGGAATTTTTGGCGTTGGCAGTTGAAAGATGGATGTTCGGTGTTGAGCGTTCCGCGGTTCCCTCCGCCATATGAACGCGCTCTCCGTCGAAAAATCGCCCTATCTCCGTCAGCATGCGGACAATCCCGTGGACTGGTTGCCGTGGGGTGAAGCGGCGTTTGCGAAGGCGCGGGCGGAGCAGAAGCCGATTTTCCTGAGCATCGGCTATTCGACCTGTCATTGGTGCCATGTGATGGCGCACGAGTCGTTTGAGAACGGGGAAATCGCCGGGCTGCTCAACGCCCACTTCGTATCCGTGAAGGTGGACCGGGAGGAGCGGCCGGATGTGGATCGGATTTACATGAGCTACGTGCAGGCGATGACCGGCCATGGCGGCTGGCCGTTGAGCGCGTGGCTCACGCCGGAGCTGAAACCTTTTTTCGGCGGCACGTATTTCCCGCCTGAAGACCGGCATGGCCGGCCGGGGTTTGCCACGCTGCTGCGGGCCATCGCGCGCGGCTGGGAAAACGAGCGGGAGAAACTCGTGGCCGAAGGGGAACGTGCGCTCGGCATCCTGCGCGAGCATCACGGGCGGACGGCGGTCGCGGATGAGGCCCCGGATCTGGTGGAGAGCGGCGGCGCGGCTTTCGAGCGTTGCTTTCAGCATTACATCGAAACCTTCGATGGCGAGCAGGGCGGATTTGGCGGCGCGCCCAAGTTTCCGCGCGCGGCGAATCTCAATTTCCTCTTCCGGGTCGCGGCGGTCCAGGGGCTCGCCAGCGAGGCCGGTGCCGAGGCTGTGCGCATGGCCTCGGCCACCTTGCGGGCGATGGCGCAGGGGGGGCTGCACGATCACGTGGGGGGCGGCTTTCATCGCTACTCCGTGGATGCGGAATGGTTCGTGCCGCACTTCGAGAAGATGCTCTATGATCAGGCTCAGATCGCCCTGAACTTTTTGGACGCACGGCAGGCGACGGGCAGTGAGACCTATGGCTGGCTGGCCCGGGACATCCTCGACTACGTGCGGCGCGACCTCGCGCATCCCGCCGGTGGTTTCTATACGGCGGAGGATGCCGACAGCCTGTTGCCCGGCGCGGGGGAGGGCCGACCGGCCCATGCGGAAGGCGCGTTCTATGTCTGGGGCGCGGAGGAGTTACAGACTCTGTTGGGGGATGATTACGCGTTTTTCGCGGCCCGCTATGGAGTGGTGGAGCATGGCAATGTGGGGGCGGAGCGGGATCCGCAGGGTGAATTTCGCGGCAAGAACATCCTGGCCGTGCGCGGGCCCCTGGCGGCCACGGCCACCCGGTTTGGCCTCACCCTTGAAGCGGCGGATGCGAAGTTGCACGCTTTGCTGATCAGGCTGCGCGAGGTGCGCGCCCGGCGGCCGCGGCCGCATCTCGACAACAAGATTCTCACGGCGGGCAACGGGCTGATGATCTCGGCACTGGCGAGAGCCGCGCAAGTGATGGAGGCCGGCCCGGAGTCCGCGGCCTGCCTTGAATCCGCCGTGCGCGCAGCGGAGTTCATCCGTCGCGAACTGCATGATGAAGCGCGGGGCGTGCTTTTCCGCACCTGGCTCGACGGACGGGGCACGACCGAGGGCTTTGCCGAGGATTATGCCTGTCTGGTGCAAGGGCTGCTGGACCTTTATGAGGCGTCATTCGATCTCCGCTGGCTGCAGTGGGCGGTGCGGTTGCAGGCGACGATGGACCGGGAGTTCTGGGATGAGGCGCGGGGCGGCTATTTCAACGCGCGGGCGGACGATGCCTCGCTGGTGCTGCGTTTGAAGGAGGATTACGACGGGGCGGAGCCGGCGCCGAGTTCGCTGGCGGCGCTCAATCTCCTGCGGCTTGAGGCCTTGATGGGGGAGGGAGAGGGTTATCGGGAGCGGGCCTTGCGGACTTTGGAGGCGTTTCGTCCGCAGTGGAGCCGGATGCCGCAGGCTTTGCCGCAAATGCTGTGTGCCATTGAGCTGGCCTTGGAACCGCCCCGGCACGTGGTGCTGGCCGGCGATCCGGCGGCGGCGGATTTTCAAGCCCTGGGGGCAGTCATGCATGAACGACTCGGCCCGCGCCGGGCGCTGCTCTGCGCTGATGGCGGGGAAGGCCAGGCGTGGCTGGCGGCACGGTTGCCCTGGGTGGCGGACATGCGTCCGATCAGCGGGCGGGCCACGGCTTACGTCTGTGAGCGGTTCACCTGTCAGCCCCCGGTGACGGAGCCGGCGGACTTGCGAGCTCTCTTGGGAGCGTAAATCCGGTCCGCCTGACGGGAGGGATGGCCTGCAAGGTGATCATTCCTCCGGGAGTGTCCGGGGCGAAAACGACTGCTTTTCCTGTGTTGCAGCGCGAGGGCTTACCGCCCTTCATTTTCACTGTGAGAATACTCGCGGTTGAGGACGACAAGGTGGCGCTGGCGGTGATCCGGCAGGCGTTGGCCAGGCTGGGGCACGAAGTCGTCGAGGCGACGGACGGGCGCGAGGCGTGGAAGGTGCTGCAGCGCGAGCCCGTGCGGGTGGTGGTGAGCGATTGGGAGATGCCCGAGGCCGACGGCCTGGAGCTATGCCGCCGCATCCGCCGACGGTTGAAGAGCGAGTATGTGTATTTCATCCTGCTCACGGCGCGTGATGCGAGTGAGGAGAACCAGCAGAGCGCCATGGATGCGGGGGTGGACGATTTTCTGAGCAAGCCGCTTGATCTGCTCGATCTGCGCATGCGGTTGCGCGTGGCGGAACGCATCCTGCGCTATACCCGCCAGGTCCGCCAGCTTGAGGAGCTGCTGCCGATCTGCTCATACTGCAAAAAAATCCGCGACGACCAGAACTACTGGCAGCAGATGGAAGGCTACATCAATGAGCGGACCGGGAGCGAGTTCAGCCATTCCGTATGCCCGGACTGCTACCAGCGGGTGATCATCCCGGAGCTGGAGCAGTTGAAGAAGCAGCTGCCGTGAGTCCGGGGCCTGTCGCTCGGCTTGAGTTTCCCGGCTCCAGCCTGCACCGTGCGGGCATGGACGAGCGCTTCTTGCGACTGGAGGAAAAAATCGCGCACCTGGAACGACATGTGGTCGAGCAGGACAAGGCGATGCTGGAACTTACGGAACAACTGGCCCGCCTGCGGGCGGCGTTGCTGACAATGCGTGAGCGTTTGCCGGAAAATCCGACGAGCGGTGAGGTTTCGTTGGAGGAGGATCGTCCGCCGCACTATTGAGTGCGATGTTCGGCCCGGGAGGCGATCCCGGGTTGGTCGGTTCAGTTGGCGTGTGTCTGGGTGCCGCTGTCAGTCGTCCGGTTGGAATTATTTTCCGTGCGGGCAGTCCGGGGAGGCGCGGCTTCGCGGCGGGGCGAGAAAGTGCGCGGGGTGCCTTCGGCGCGGTGGGGGGCGCGGTGCGATTCATTGCCCGCCGCGCGGTGTTCGCGGTGGGGGCGAGGACCGCGGGTGGAGTCCCCGCCCGGTCGCGATGCGGCGGGAGATGTGCGCAGTGCAGGCGCGGGTGCGGCGGGCGTCGCGGCTGCGTGATTACGCTGACGAGGCCCGGCCTCGGTTTGGGCGGCGCGGCGTTGGGACGGCGGAGTCTGGAGGCGATTTTGGCCGGAGGGGGCGGAGGGATCGCGGCGCCAGTTGCGCGGAGTTTCCGCTGCCTGTGAGCGGGGCGGATTATTTTGCGACCGATTCCAAGTGGGCCGGCTGGAGTCGCGACCGGAGTTGTGCGCGTGGGGGCGCGGTGCGGAGGCCGGGCGGTGGGCTTCCCCGCGGAAATGCGGGCGCGGAATGACCGCGGGAGCCGGGCGCGGGGTGCGATGGGCGTGATGATGGGCCGGGGGTGTCCAGTGCTTCCAGTGGATGCCCGCGTGGTGATGGGGATGGTGATGCGTGGGGCGCACCCGCCAATCGGGGCGGTGATACCAGCCATGGGGGCGATGGACGACGATCACGCTGCGGTGCCGCCAGTCGCAGTCATAGGCCAGCCAGCTGCCGATGCCGTAGCCGATGCCGAAGCTAAGGAAAGGTCCCGGGGAAGAGCGGTAGGTGTGAATGTGGGTGACGTGCAGCGCTTCAGGGTTGTAGCGGGGAACATGGATCACCGTCGGGCGGGCAGGCACGATGCGGATCTCGCCCTCTTCAAAAATGATCGAGTGTTCGTCGGTGTTGGTCAGCAGGCCGGCTTCGCTGGCGCGGGCGCGCAGGGTTTGGATGGCGCCCATGACGTCCTCTGGCTGGATGAGGAAGCAGTCGCCAAGACTTTGAGTCCATTCGAGGTTTTCATCCAGATAGGCGATCACTTCACCGTAATGAGCGAGGGCTTTGACGCTTTCTTCCCAAGTATGCGCACTGGTGGCGGCAGGATTACCGCCACGTTCAAGAAAGCGGGCGGCGAGCACGATGTCGGAAGGGCGCGTGGAAGCGGGAAGAATCAGTGCGACGAGGGCGTCAGGATAGAGGGCGATGGGGCTGACGAGGGTTTCCACCTGGCCGCGATCCAGCCGCGCGGGGCCGCTCGGGAGTGGCGTGGTGGCGGTCGCCCAAGGAGCCAGTGAGGCGAGGCAAAGCAGGGAGAGCAGGGCGTTTTTCATGGGAAACGTGGGGTTGAGGTTTTCCTGACTGCTTATGAGACGGAGGGCGGGGAAATTTTATTCACTGATAAGTGGGAAAGGACCGGTCTGCGCCGGTTCCGTTTTTGGCTGGGGCTGCAGCTGCCTGACACGGCTTTCACGGATAAATCCGGATGTGGGAAATGGCAAATCGGACCATGGGCGGATTATTTGGAATTCCCCGAAGAATTGACGGACGGCAGGGCCCGACTCACCAAAGGCGAGCAAGCCCCCCCCTGCGCGCATCCTTGGCGGGCCGTTCGGAGATCGGCCCCGCCCTTTCTCCCGCCGCGGTCTTATCTTTTTGGAATCCTCAATAAAATCCGTGTGAACTATGGGGCTCCGACCGGGAGCCCCGGCTGGAGTTGCCATCGGCAACGTGGTGAAGAAGCTCGCCGCCATGTTGTCGCCCCTTTCCTTCAGCGCCGTCCTGCTTGCCGCCGGGCATTCCACGCGCATGGGTCGGGATAAGGCGCTGCTGCCGGCGGCGGGGCGGGCCTTATGGGAACGACAAGTGGCGGTGCTGCGGGCGTCCGGAGCGCGTGAGATTCTGCTTTCTGTACGACCGGAGCAGTCGTGGGTGCCGGCAGGCGCAAAAATCGTGAGGGATGCCGTGCCGGGCGCGGGTCCGCTCGCCGGGATCGCGGCGGCGCTGGCGGGGTGCGGCGAGTCGCATCTTGCCGTGTTGGCGGTGGACCTGCCGCGGATGGAGCCGGCGTGGTTTACACGGCTGGCCGGGCAATGCCGCCCGGGTGTCGGTGCGGTGGGGCGGCGCGAAGGCTGGTTTGAGCCGCTGGCCGCGATTTATCCGCGGGAGTTGCTGCCGGTGGCGGAAGCTGCGCTGGAGCGGGGTGAGTTTTCACTGCAGCGTTTGCTGGCAACGGCGAATGAGCGCATGGCGATCTGTGAAGTAAGTGAGCGCGAGGCGGTCTGGTTCGAGAACTGGAATGAACCGGACGAGGCCGGGCTCTGAGCCTGGGCGATCAGAACATGGTGTTGTCATTGGCCGCCGTTTCAGGGACGGGCTGAACGACATCCCAATGCTCGACGATCTTGCCGTTTTCGAGGCGCATGATGTCAACGACGGCGCGACCCCGATCCTGGGTCCCATTTTGGGCATGCAGGTGGACGACGACCAGATCCCCCTCGGCGATCATGCGTTTGATGGAGATCCGATAGTCGGGATTCTTTTTGAAGAACGCTTCGAAGAAACGAATGAAGGCTTCCCCGCCATCCCCGGCGTAGGGGTTGTGCTGGATGTAGTGCGGCCCCATGTGCTTTTTCACGGCGTCGGCCGGTCGGTGCTGATTGAACGCGAGGTCAAAAAACTCGCGCACGATCAGTTTGTTTTTCTCCAGCGAAGCCTGGGCGGATTCCGCTCCGGGTGCAGGTGAGCTAAAGAGTAGGGCCAAGACCAGCGTGCTGAAAAAGAGGCGGGGCGAATGAAGTTTCATGGAGGATGGATTCTTGGGTTGGAGAGAGGACTTGGATAAACAGGAGGCTTGGTGATCACGCATAGCGGTCCTCGGTCCAGGGGTCGGCGCCGTTGGAGTAGCCGCGGACTTCCCAGAAGCCGAGTTTGTCTTCGCGGAGGAAGGTGAGGCTTTTTACGAATTTCGCGCCTTTCCAGGCGTAGAGTTTGGGGATGATGACGCGGGCGGGGCCGCCGTGCTCACGGGTGACGGGAGCGTGGTCGAAGGCGGTGGCGAGGAGCACGTCATCGTCGAGGCACTTTTCCAGCGGGACGTTGGTCGAGTAGCCGTCATAGCTGGTGAAATACACGAATTGCGCCTCCGGACGTGGTCGGGCGAGCTCGTAAAGGGTGGTGAAGGCGACGCCGCCCCAGTGACAGTCAAACTTGCTCCACGTCGTCACGCAGTGGAAGTCGCTGACATCCTCCACCTGGGGCAGGGCATTGAGCTGGGTCCACGAAAGCACGGTCGGATTCTCCACCTCGCCGTCGAGGGTCAGCGTCCATTGCGCGAGGGGGATTTCCGGCTGCACGCCGAGATCGAGCACAGGGAAGCCGGTGGTGAGTTTTTGGCCGGGCGGCAGCCGGTCGGTGGAAGCGGTGGCCCGGGCGGTGATGCCGCGAGCCTTTTGCTTTTCAGCCCATTTTTGCTTGGCTTCGATGTAGCGCGCCTTGGACATGCAACCGATGCTACGCGGGAGCGGGCCGGGTGCAAGGATCGCGAGGATCTTCCGGGTGGCGGCTGATTTCTCTTCAGGAATCCGTGTTCTCCAGCGCCGCCTGCACGTCGGTCCATCGCCTGAGGTAGAAACGCAGCATGAGCCCCTGATAAACCAGAGTGAGGAATCCCACCAGGACGTAGGTGAGGTAGTAGCTCCATTGCACGATGCGGTCGATCTCCCCTGGGTGGAGTCCGGCGTCGAGGTAGCGCTGCCGCAGGCTGTCGGTCATCACGAGGTTGATGATCGCAGGGTCATAGCTGACCAGCCGCAGAGCGACATAACCGAGGATGGCGGCGAGCAGATAAACCTGGCTGAGCGCGAGCCACCGCAGGCCGCGCGCATCGCCCTGGCGCAGCCGGCCGGCCCCATGCAGCTCGATCGCTCCGGCGCCGGCCACGGCGAGCCCGATCAAAGCGCCGCTGCGGTCGCCGATGAACGCATGGCCCACCGCAAACGCCCCGGCGATGGCGAGCACGCTGGTGCCGTCGAGCTTCGCCACGCGAAGGACGCGTTCGAGGACGGTGCCGGGCAAAACAGGCGGTTGCATCGGAGAGTTGTCATTCGGCTGGAGAGCGGGAATCTCAAGCCTCTTTCGTGTCCGCACCCGCCAAACGCCAGTCTCTCCGTATCGAGTTTCCGCCCGAACTGCCCGTCAGTGCGCGGGCGGAGGAGATTGTCACGGCCCTGACGGAGCACCCGGTGCTGATTCTGGCGGGGGAAACGGGCTCGGGCAAAACGACGCAGATTCCCAAGTTCTGCCTCGCCGCCGGGCGCGGCGTGACGGGGCGGATCGCCTGCACGCAACCGCGGCGGGTGGCGGCGCTCTCGGTCTCGCGGCGGGTGGCGGAGGAACTCAATGTCCCGTGGGGCCGGGAGGTGGGCTGCAAAATCCGTTTCAACGACCGCACCACGCCGGAGACGGTGATCAAATTTCTGACCGATGGCATGCTGCTGGCCGAGGTGCAGGGCGACCCGCTGCTGCGGGAATACGACACGATCATCATTGATGAGGCGCACGAACGCTCGCTCAACATCGACTTCCTGCTCGGGCACCTGCGGACGCTGCGCTACAAGCGGCCGGAGCTCAAGATAGTCATCACCTCGGCGACGATCGACACGCAGATGTTCAGCGCGGCCTTTGATGGCGCCCCGGTGATCGAGGTGTCGGGCCGGACGTATCCGGTGGAGGTCATCTATGCGCCGCTCGATGAACTGGGCAGCGATGCCGCCGAGGGTGACGAGCGCGAATCGCGCGCCGAATCGCTGCACTACATTGACGGCGCGGTCGAGGCGGTGGAGCGCGTCGTGCGGGAAAGCGGGAGCGGTGATGTGCTGGTCTTCATGCCGAGCGAGCGCGACATCCGCGAGACCATTGACCTGCTCTCCGGCCGCCGCCTGCCCGGGTGCGAGTTTGTGCCGCTTTTCGGCCGGCTCACCAATGCCGAACAGCAGCGGGTGTTCGCCCAATCGCCCGGCCGAAAAATCATCGTCGCGACGAACATCGCGGAAACGTCGATCACCCTGCCCGGCATCCGTTTTGTGGTGGATACGGGATTGGCGCGTGTCAGTCGCTACGCGGCGCAGGCCCGCACGCGGCGGCTGCCGATCGAGCCGGTTTCGCAGTCGGGGGCCGATCAGCGCAAGGGGCGCAGCGGGCGCGTGGCCGACGGTGTGTGCATCCGACTTTATTCCGAAAAGGATTTTCTGGAGCGCCCGCGCTTCACGCAGCCGGAGATCCAGCGGGCGAACCTGGCTGATGTCATTCTGCGGTTGAAGGCTTTCGGCCTCGGTGATATCGAGCGCTTCCCCTTCATCAACATGCCGGCGACGAAGGCCATTCGCGCGGGCTATGCATTGCTGGAGGAGCTGGGGGCGCTGGAAAATGAAGACGCGCCCGTGCCCGAGCATGCCCGGAAGCTCACGGCCATCGGGCGTGAATTGGCCCGGCTGCCGGTGGACCCGACCGTGGGGCGGATGATCCTGCAGGCGCGCACAGAGAAGGCGTTGCGCGAGGTTCTGGTGATCGCGGCGGGGTTGAGCATCCAGGATCCGCGGGAGCGACCGATGGACAAGCAGGCGGCGGCCGATGCGGCGCACCGTCGCTTTGTGCATCCGGACTCGGATTTTCTCACCTTGCTCAACATCTGGGATGCCTGGCAGGGCGAATTCGAGACGATGACGCAGAACCGGTTGCGGCGTTTCTGCCGGGAGCATTTTCTCAGTTACACGCGGATGCGGGAATGGCGCGATATTCATGTGCAGCTGGCGGAGGTGGTGGCGGAGCGCGGGGAAAAGAAGATGAATTCCGCGTTCAGCAGCCTGACGGAGGTGGACGCGAAAGCCACGGCGTTTGGCACGCCGGCCTACCGCGCCATCCACCGGGCGATCCTCGCCGGGTTGCTCGGCAATATCGCGCATTTCGATGAGCAGAATGGCGGCTACAAGGCCACGCATGACCGGCGGGTGGCCTTGTTTCCGGGATCGGTGTTGTTTGAGAAGCGGGACGCCGGGCGGCGGCCTCCAGCAATCAAGCCCAAGGAAGGCGCGGCGGCGGGTGGCAAACGCCCGGCGAAGTGGATCATGGCGGCGGAGATCATGGAGACGACCCGGCTTTACGCCCGAACCTGCGCGCGGCTGGATCCGCAGTGGACGCTGGATCTCGGCCGGCACCTCGTGCGCGTGGCGCACAGCGAGCCGTTCTGGGATGAAGGGAAGGGGCGGGTGATGGTGAAGCAGCGCACCCGGCTCTACGGCCTGGAGCTGGAAACGCGGGCCGTGGGCTATGGACGGATTGATCCCGTGCATGCGACGGAGATTTTTATCCGCGAAGGATTGGTGAACGACACGATCACGTGGCCGTTTGATTTTCTGGCCCACAACCGGGTGGTGCGGGGAAAAATCGAAAGCGCACTCACCCGCACCCGTGATCGCGGCTACCACAATCTTGATGAGGCGCTTTATCGTTTTTACGCCGCCCGTCTGCTGGGCGAAGGCGGATCGGCGGAGAGCGCTGGGGATTCAGGTGGGGCGGGTGATCTGTCCGTCCACCCGGTCAGCTCGGTTGCCGAGTTGGTGGATCTGGTCCGTGAGCGCAAGATGGCCGAGCCGCGTTTCCTTGAGTTGGAGCCCGCGGATCTCCGTGATCCCGAGACGCTGGAGGCGGACAGCGAAGCGTTTCCCGAGTCACTGCCGTTGGAGAACCGGGCGATGCCGCTCAACTACACTTATCGTCCGGGGCAGGCGGAGGATGGAGTGACGCTGGAGGTCAACGTGCGTGAGGCGGAGGCGCTCAGCCAGGCGGCGCTCGACTGGGCGGTGCCGGGACACCTCGAAGCCAAGGTGGAGCAGTGTCTGCGGGCGCTGCCGAAAGAGCTGCGGCGGGCCTTTGTGCCGCTGGCGGAAACAGCAAAAAGCATGGCACGACAGCTGGCGGAGCGGGACCGGCTGACCGGCCGGCGGGAAACCTTGCACGAAGCCCTGGCCGCGCAGCTGCGTGAGCGCTTCCGGCTGGCGGTGGATGCCGGGTTCTGGACGGACAAGCCGTGGCCGGATCATTTGCGGGTGCGGGTGCGCGTGCGGGATGATGACGGGCGTGAGCTGGGTGCGAGCCGGGAACTGGCGGAGATCCGGGCGGCGCTCGACCGGCACCGGCGCACGGCCAGCGCCGCGGTGGCGAAAGAGGAGCCGGCGGCCTGGCGGCGCGCGCGCGCGCAGTGGGAAAAGCCGGAACAGGCGGAGTGGACTTTTGGCGACCTGCCGGCGCGGGTGCTGGTTGCCGAGCAGGCGGGTGTGCCGGTGCACGCCTTTCCCGGCCTGGTGCCGGGCAAGCAGGGCGTGGGCGTGCGTTTGTTCAAGACGGCGGAAGAGGCCCAGGCGGCGACGCGCGGCGGCCTGTCCGCATTGCTGGAGCTGAAGTTGCGTTATGATCTCGGCTGGCTGGAGAGGGACCTCAAATCCCTGCGGGACCTCGGGCCGCTGGCCGCCACGCTGGTCCCGATGGCGGAGCTGCAGGCTCAGGCGCTGCAATCTATCCGGCGCTGGGCCTGCGATTCGCGACGCGTCGCTCCGGGCGGGAAAGCGGCGGCGTTCGCCAGCGCCGTGGCAAGTGTGCAGGCCGATCTTCGCGGGCTGGTGCCGCGATTCATTGATCTCCTGCGCGAGATCCTCGCGGCGCGGCAGGAATTGCTGGTGCATCCGCAACCTTACGCGGAATTGGAGCGTGAGGTGGCTGCGCTGCTGCCGCCGGATTTTTTGGCCCGCACTCCCTATGCCCAGCTCGCGCATTTTCCCCGTTATCTGAGAGCGATGAAACTCCGCGCCGATCGCTGGCGGCAGAATCCGGCCAAGGACGCCGAGCGGGCGCGGCAGATGGGCCGCTATACGAAGGCGCTGGCCCGCCCCGAGGCGGCCGGGCTGCGCTGGCTGGTGGAGGAGTTTCGCGTGAGTCTTTTCGCGCAGGAGCTGGGCACGGCCGAGCCGGTTTCGGTGGTGAAGCTCGACCGGCTTTTTGCGGAGGCTGGCGGGATGATTTCATCGGCGCCGGCGGTAGAAGCGGCGCCAGTGCGACCGGTGACGACCGCGGTCAACAAAGGCGCGCCGCTCAAGAGCCTGGGCGCGCTCGACCGGCTCTTCAAACGACCGTGATGATTTCGTCCTGAACCGGCTTTTGCGGTTGTCGGCGCGAAGGATTCGGCCTAGCTTCAAGGGCAACCCCGTTACCCTATGAATGCATCCGTCTCCCTGTTGTTGGAACGCAAAGGTTCCGCCGTCCATACCCTCGCTCCCTCTGCTTCCGTCGCCGAGGCGGTCCAGCTCATGAACAAGGCGAAAATCAGCTCCGTGATCATCACGGATCAGGAGCGGATCGCCGGTATTTTCACTGAGCGCGATGTGCTGCGGCGCGTGGTGGGGGACAATCTCGACCCGAAGACCACGCCGGTGAGCCTGGTTATGTCGGCCAGTGTTGCGACGATTGCCCCGTCCACGAGTGTGGAGGAATCGCTGCGGCTTTTCAGCCAGCGCGGCTGCCGCCACCTGCCGGTGCTGGATGGCGACCGGATCGCCGGACTCATTTCGGTCGGTGATATCTCGCGCTGGATTTCAGAGGCGCATCGGGCGGAGGCCGAGCAGTTGAAAAAATATATCAACGGAGGTTTCTGACCGCCGGGTGCGGCGACGGATTTGACGCTTTCGGAGAAGAAAGTCATCAGGAAGTCATGAAACGAACCGCCTTTTTATTTCTCATGGTGGCGCTGGCGTGGCCGGCGCAGGCCGCAATCGTCACCCGTGCCGTGGCCTATGAGCATGATGGGGTGAAGCTGGAGGGCTGGCTGGCCTACGATGAGCAGGCGGCGACGGCGGGCCAGCTGCCGGGAGTGCTGGTGGTCCATGAGTGGTGGGGCCTCAATGATTTTGCGAAGGAGCGGGCCGAGGCCATTGCCGCTCTTGGTTACGTGGCCTTCGCACTCGACATGTATGGCGCCGGGGTAGTGACCGACGAGCCCAAACGGGCGGGCGAGCTGGCCGGGCAGTTTTATGGCAAGCCGCTGATGGCGGAGCGCGCGCGGGCGGGGCTCGATGCGTTGCTGGCGACCGGTCTCGTGGATGAGACGCGGGTGGCCAGCATCGGCTTCTGTTTTGGTGGCGCGGTGTCGCAAGCGCTGGCCTACAGTGGCGCGCCGCTGGCGGGGATCGTGAGTTTTCACGGCAGCCTGCTGCCGGCTTCCGCGGAGGCGGCGCAGCGCAACCGCGCGCGGTTGCTCATCTGCCACGGAGCGGCCGACAATTTCATCCCGAAGGATAATCTCGATGCCTTCATCCGCTCGCTTGATGCCGGGGCGCTCGACTACCAGTTCATCAGCTACGCCGGGGCGCTGCATGCCTTCATGAATCCCGGAGCGGATGCCGTGAGGGAGCGGCACGGGCTGAACATCGCCTACCACCCGGTGGCGGCGGCCCGCGCCTGGGGACACCTGCGGCAGTTTTTCGCAGAGATCTTCGCCCGTTGAGGCGGAGGCTCAGCGACCGGATTTCACGCCGCTGGCCAGGAGTGTTTCGAAGTGAGGCTCCTGTTCCTCGCGGGCGACGGTGTTGACCTCGACCTTGGTGAAGCCGGCCTTCTTCAGGAACTGGTGCAGGGCGCTTTCCTTGAAGCCGAGCCACACATCGGCGTAGAGCTCGCGGGCTTTTTCGAAGGTGTGTTCGTTGAGGTCGAGAATGAGGAGCTGGCCGCCGGGCTTGAGGATGCGGAAGGCTTCGTTGACGGCGACCTGCGGGTGCTGGGCGTGGTGGAGCGCCTGGCTGAGGATGGCGAGGTCCACGGATTTTTCGGGCAGAGGGACTTCCTCGATGTCGCCGAGTTTGTAGGTGAGGTTGGCGAGGTCGTTCTTCTTGGCGAGGGCGGTGCCGACTTCGACCATGCGGGGGGAGTTATCAATGCACCACACCTGCTTGGCGCGGCGGGCGAGCAGCTGGGAGACGAGGCCTTCGCCCGCGCCGAGGTCGGCGATGGTGATCGCGGGGGTGAGGCGGAGGGCGAGGTGCCCGATGGCTTCCCACGAGCGGCCCGGGCAGTAGTGTTTGCCGAGGCGTCCGGCGATGAGGTTGAAATACTGTTCCTGGGTGCGGCGGCGCTTTTGCAGGATGCGATCAAGGTTGTCCCGATCCTCGCCCAAGGCGGGAAGATCGGCGATGGCGTCGAGCGCGGCGCGGAGGAGGACGAGAACCCGGGCGGGCAGTCCGGCGCGAAGGGAGTAGAAGGCGTTTTTCCCTTCGCGGCGGTCGGTCACGAGGCCGGACTGGCGGAGTTGGGCGAGCTGCGACGAGACGCGCGATTGGCCCATGCCGAGGATTTCCTGCAGCTCGGCCACGGAGAGCTCCTCACGCAGGAGAAGCGCGAGCACCCGCAGGCGGGTGGGATCGGAAAGGATTTTGAGGCTGTCCCAGGAAACGTTCACGTGTGGCGAGGCTGGGTGATGCCGGGCTGAAAGGCAATTTCTCAGGTGAGGGGCGGGCTTCGAAAAGCGAAACACCCCCGGAGGTCTTCCGGGGGTGTTTTGCGCAGATGAAGCGGTGGGTCGCTCAGCGGCTGTCCACGTAGCGGGCGATGCTGACGATGCTATAGGCCGTCTCGTTGTCGCCGGCCTTGACCGTGACGTTGTCGCCAACCTTTTTGCCGAGGAGGGCGGTGCCGAAGGGCGTCTTGTAGGAAAGGATGTTCTTGTCGGGATCCCCATCCCAGGCGCCGAGGAGGGTGTAGCGGATGATCTGGCTGGAACCGAGGCTCTTCACCTCGACGATGCTGCCGACGCTCACCTGATCGGTGGTGGCTTCCTTGAAGTCGGTCACGCGGGCGCGCCCGAGGTCCTTTTCGAGGAGGGTCTTCTGCGCCATGAGGACCTGCTGGTCCTGCTTGGCCATCTTGTATTCGGAATTCTCCTTGAGGTCGCCGTGTTCGCGGGCGGCGGCGATGGCGCGGGAGTTTTCGGGGATCTTCTTGGAGACGATGGTTTCGTATTCCTCGCGCTTGCGCTCATAGGAGGCGTGGGAGACGAGGAGTTGTTCCTCCCGGCTCTCGGCATCGGCGGCGACGAGGGATTGGATCTTGGGGAAGATCTTGATGAAACGGGCGAGCAGCGACTTCTTGGTGAGTTCCTCAAAGCCCTGGTTGAG
>CAYSBR010000034.1:0-39187 GCA_964429385.1 uncultured Opitutaceae bacterium | reverse complement strand
GCCCTGTCCGCCTCAGCCGTCAACATCAACATCCGCAGTCTGACCCCTTCCGCTTCCTCCCTTCCGCTTCCTCGGCACCCATTGCAGATGCCTATCCACCAGCGCCTTCCATGTGGAGTCTTCCATACCGCTCCAGTGGTGTAAGTCCGCCCGTAATCGCCTTCATATTCAGCGCGGGCTACGCTAAGTGCGGTATGCTTATGGCAATGAGGGCAATATATTGAGATCATGTTTTCTGCCTAACGTTTCAGATCAGCCACGCGGGCCGAATGAGGATGGAGCATGAAAGCCGACAAATCGAACGAAAACGGACGGCTGCCCGCGTTGCGCTGTAGCGACTGGTTGGGCGGTCTTCATCTTTGCGTGCTGCGCCATTTAAGGAACCTAACGTGCTCTGTAAAAAGCTGCATGACCGCTAGCACGCTGGCGAGAAACACGGCGATCACCCGCAAGCCGAAATTGATGTATAGAAGCCACGAACCGTCCACCTTGACCCAGATGTATGGGAGCACGAACCAAGGCAGCAACGGAGCAGGAAGCATCAACGGCCGCAGGGTGCATAAATACAGAAAAAACCTTCTGTCCTTACGTAGTCTCCTGATCGCCCATTTCGCCCTCTTTGGTGCGGTCGGCTTCTTGGACCGCCACTTCGCAATCCTGTCGGTGATACTTTTGATCATCTGGAACGCCGCACTGGTGTTGGCGATTTGTTTCTATTCTCGTGCTTTGCCCAACGCTCCGGGTCAGACGCGACCCGCACAAATTACCTGGTGATAACATTGCAAACAGTGATTCGAAAACTGGGAGCTGCGGGTCGTTGTCTGTAGCCGCTGGTTGGGCCTCTCCGTGGTTTTCATCGGCTTCCGCTTTCTAGCTGTAATAGCACTTGGCCCAAGGTGAACTGTCCGGTTCCGCTTCTTAGTATTCCGTCTGTATCGGGGATGCCGACTTCAAATGCATCTTCCGTATCATCATAATAAACGACTTTATTTCCGGATTTTGCGACGACGTAAATTTCGTCATTACGCCGACCTATCTGAAATCTGATTTTTGTCGGTTCGATTTTTATTCCGTCGAATAAGGCTCTGGCGCGAGGTTCGCAGGCAGGCAGGCTCTTCGCTATGAGCGCGTCGAGTTCCTCTTTGGTGATAGGTTTCCAGCTGGTTTTCATTTTGCCCAACAGTGTTAATAGCCCATACTGAGTATGAGATATCGGGAAGGGGTGAAATTGCCGCCGCAAGGGTGTGATTGGCTGGTGGATTTCATAACTCAATCAACAATAATGGTAAATGAAGCAAAGGGTGACTGGCGAGCGCCCGGGGTATGGGGTTTTGGGTTGAGCGCTTCTCCTGAAAACCCATACTGCGAGTATGGGTTTTCAGGAAGACCAAAATGCTGAACAATCAGATTTTATGGTGTCGGTTGGCGCTTGGAAGGAAACATGGGAAAGCGCGGATCTGTCGTTGGAACAGCGGCATGATTACCGCCGGGATACGCTTGGGCCTTGCGAGCTTGTAAACAGGCGCGCCGTCCGGTCTCGGCCGGATTTATCCGGCGGTATCGCACCCGGCAGAGGCTTTCCGAAACCGAGCGGGATTTGAGACTTCCTCCGGCCTATTTGCCGCCGCCGAGCAGGCGGTTGAGCAGGTCGGCGGCCCCGGATTTTTCCAGGGCCAGATTGGCCAGAGCCCGGTTGAGCTCGCCCGTGTCGGGGCTCGCCAGCGTGCCGCTGATTTTCAACGGCAGTGTGCTGCGCGCGTAGCCGAGCTCGTCAGGCGCCGCCTCCAGCACTCCAAGGTAGTTCAGCAGATCGCCGGTGTGCCCGCGGGCGCGCAATTGAAAGTCCATCGCCAGCGCCGACTCCAACCACGAGCCGGCCAGACCGGGCCGGGCCTCCCCCACGCCGGACAGGCGGATCTCAGGCGAAATCAGGGTGAAGTCCTTAAGCGCGGTGATGAGAAGCTCATCGCGGGCCAACACCAGGCTCAATTGATCGTAAGGAATCGCCGAAAGCGATTGGGCGAGTTCGGCCACCGCCTGGGCTTTGTTACCGATATCCGCGTATTCCCGCCGACCCGTGACGGAACCGAGCAGATTGCCCACGGCCGAGACTCCCGCGGCGATCCGTCCGGTGCTTTCCACTTTGCCCGCCACGCTCACCGGCAGACCGCGGAAGATGCCGCCGCGACTCGTCAGATTGAAATCGCCCTGCGCGGCTTCCGCCAGCGCCGGCAGATTTTCGCCCCGGCCGATCAGCTTGCTCGTGATGGTGAATTTACCGTCAACCGTCGCGGGTTGATCCGGCTGGAGTGATTTCAATATCCCGGCAGGGTTGAAATCGTTCACCGTGAGATCCGCGTTCAGCGCGTAGGGTTTGGCCACCGCGGGCTCAAATGAAAGGAGACCACTCATCCGGGCATCGCTCCCCTCGCCCATCCCCGCCCGCAAATCATCCAGCCGCAGCGCGCCCGCCTCCAGACGAACCGTGCCGCCCACCTCACTGGCTTCCAAGAAATCGCTGTAATGCACCTTCTTCAAGGCCAGCACCAACTGCCCACTCACGCCGGCCCAGAACGGTTTGTCATGGACGCCTTCTTTCGTCGCCGCCGTCTCATCCACCGGACCGGCCAGGACGGCCAGCACCTGGACATCCTCCACATGAACCACCTGGGAACGCAGGGTGGCCGCCACCTTCAATCCGGTGCCGTCCGGCGCCAGCGTGCCACTCACCGCAAGGTCCGATTCACGGGCCGCCGCGGGATTGGAAAAAACCAGCGGCAGCTCGAACTCGATGGCGCCCGCCTCGTCGATATCCGCGCGCAGATTCCCCTGGATCACCGGGAGCGGTTCGCCGGTGGGAACAGCCAGTTCATCCAGTCGGAACGCCAGCCCGTATTTCATGGTCGCGCCAAGATCGGCCGTAAACTCGCCCTTCAGTTTTCCGCCTGCCAGCGTCACCCCGGCCGGGGCCGCAGGTTGCCGCAAAAGCGCAGGCAACGATGCCGCCAACCGGCCGGTCGCCTTGATCGGTTCATCCGCCCGGGCCAGCCGGCCGGCCCGAACCGCCAGTGATAGCAGCTCGACCCCGCCACTGGTCACACTCAGCCCGGGAAGCTCCACCTGCCAGCCCTCCGGGGAGTATTCCGCCGCGAGCCGGGCGCTCAAATCAACCTCGCGGACAAGCGGCTCGCCGGACCGCGCAACACTCAACGCCTGGACAGCGAAAGGATGACGACTGCGCACCGCCAATCCGCCGCCGCCCGCGCCCATCACCAATTCGCCACGCACGGCGCCGCCGTTCAGCGAATAATCGGGCACAAAAGGAGCCGCCCAACGCAGCGGGATACCTTGCAAGTTCATCACCAACAAATCAGCCGCCGCCTCGGCCACCTTCAGTTCCCCCGTGTCGTTGTTGTATTCGAAAGACTGAAGCGCCTGCACCGTCAGTACAGGCCCGGCCTGGGTCAAATTCCATGACAGGTGGTCGATCCGCACCGTAGGCCCGCGCCAGGTGACATCGAACTCGCCATAGGTGTCGAACGCCCCCACCGCCGCCAGTTCGGGCAGGATGGAAGCCAGACGGTCGGCGGATGTCTTCAATCGCCCCGCCGCATGAACCTCGGAGAAATCCGCATCCGTCGCAAACATCCCGGCGCCAACCACCTCAAACGAGGGCAGCGGCCGCCCCAGCATAAACGGCGCGACATCGGTATCGCGCAGATCCAGCTTCCACACGCCGCCGAGACGGGAGCTGTTCTCGGGGAAATTGGCCTGCAAATCCACGAGCCGCTTGCCCACGGATTGCACGTTGAGCCCATAGTTTTCCCCGCCAGAAACACGGGCCGCCACGACATCCGCCGTGAGCTGCACGCCTTGCGGCAAGGCACGACCGGAGGCCTCCGCATCCACCCGCAACGCGATGCGGGCAAACGAGCGTGGCGAATCCATCGTTGCCTGCAATGTGCCGCGAACGCCGAGCGCATCAACCGGCTGGTCACCACTGGCAAGGCCGGCCGTCGCCGCGAAAGTGAACGCCCCCTCCTGCTGGGCACCAAGTCGGCCGCCCTGCAATTGCACCCGAGCCCGTCCCGTCCCGCCCCCTTCCTCCGGAAACAGGACTTCCCCTTCCAGCTCAATGCCATCAAGCGAAAGATCCACCGGCAGCTGCAGCTGATTGAAGATCCCCTGAAACACCACGGATGCCGTCCCCGCGGCCGCAGCCGCGGCATCCACCGCTTCCGGTGGCCGGGCGGAGGTATGCCCAGTGAGGTCCAACGTCCAGCCCTTGGCCACCAGGCGCGAAACCGCCACCCGCTCCCGCAACGCGGCATCAAGCAACGGCAGCCGCACTTCCAAAGCCGGCAGCACCAGCGTCGCCCCGGAGAACGTCGCCCTCACCTGCTCCACTTGCACCCGTTGCAACCCGGCGGACACACGATGGAGCGACACCTCCAGGCCGGGCTGCCCGGCCAAGGCCTTGCGCGCCGCCCAGGTCTGGAACGAGGCGTTGAAGAGAAGCAGCCCCGCGACCAGCACCAAGCCGGTCAACACCAAGGAGCCCCAAAGCAGCAGGCGGAAGGGTTTCATGCGCATGAAGGAGGACAACGCGCAGGCCGGAGGGTTGCGGAAATTGTCGCCGCAAGGCGGATCAGTCCTGAATAAAGCGATCCGCCTCTCCCACCGCCCGACGCATCGCGGCCAGGGCCACGTTGTAGTTGTAGAAAGCCACCAGCTGGTTGAGCCGGGCATCCGTCAGCGCCACCTGGCTGGTCAGTACGTCGAGCTGGGTCGCCGTGCCGGCGCCATAACGCACGTTTGCCAACCGCAGGGCTTCCTCCGCCTGCGCGACCACCTTGCCCGAAGCATCCACCAATTCCCAGGCTTCCGTCAGCGCGGAATGGGCCCGGCGCACCTCCACATCAACCGCCAGCGTCGCTTCTTCGATCGCAAGCCGGGTCTGCATGAGCTGAGATTTGCTTTGCGCCACCCGACCGGCCGTCGCCCGGCCATCAAAAATGCGCCACTGGGCCTGCACGCCGGCCGTCCAGCCATCGCGGCGGCTGCTCCAAGCCGAAGTTCCCGCCCCCATCCAATCATAACGGCCAAAGAGCTCCACCTGCGGCTGATAACCCGCACGGGCCACGGTGACCTGCTGCTGCCCCGCCTCCTCCAGCTTGCTCAGGCGCTGGATTTCAGGCCGGTTCGAACGGGCGGAATGCAAGGCATCCCGCAGATCGAAGTTGATCTCAGGACCGGGTTCGAGCGAACCGACGAAATCCGGCACTCTCGCGACATCATGACCGCCCACATTGACGAAACCGAGCACCTGCCGGAGTTCCTCGATCCCCACGCGCCAGGCGTTCCGGGCGGAAATCAAAGCCGGACGGCCGTTGGCCAGGGCGACTTCGGCGCGCAGCACCTCAAAGTTGGAAACCGCCCCCGCATCGAAACGGTTGCGCACATCCTTCAACTGTTCTTCGAGCAATTTTACGTTCTCCTCCTGCACCGAGATGCTTTGCTGGGCCAGCAGCACGGCGTAGAAGCGCGTGCGCACCAGCAGAAGCTGCTCGTTGATGACGCTCTGCAGATC
Organism: uncultured Opitutaceae bacterium; assembly: GCA_964429385.1. Lineage (GTDB taxonomy): Bacteria > Verrucomicrobiota > Verrucomicrobiia > Opitutales > Opitutaceae > UBA2377. The sequence goes on along the minus strand of CAYSBR010000034.1, from coordinate 33,597 downwards.
CAGCAGCGCGGCCTCACGGGCCAGTGCCGCGCCCTTCACCGAGGCGGCCACTCCACCGCCGGCGTAAAGGACCTGCGTCGCCTGCAGGCTGATCCCCCAGCTGCGATCAACTGGCACGACCGCTTGCGAGACATCGCTGTCGTTGCGCGTGTAATTGCCACCCGCGATCACATTCGGAATCTGCGCCGAACGCACTTCAATCAGGACCCCGTCCTGCTGGCGGATGCGTTCGCGCGCCTGGCGGATGGCATGATTGTTATCCAAGGCGAAGGCCAGGGCGTAATCGAGATTGAGCGCCGCGGGCACCGCATAGTCAGGGTCCGGCAGTCCGTCGGACTTGAAGGGCGGAGGCGATGCCAGCGCCGCAACCGCCAGGGTCGCGCTCGCAACAGTGAGACGAATCAGGTGCATGGAAGCATTCATTGAACAGATGGCTAATTTACAGAATGGTTATTCGACAGGAACGGGCTGCCCCGCCCCGGTCTCACGCGCCGTTTCCTTCTCCATCGCGGCCTTGTGGTCGCGAGCGATGAACATGTAAACGGAAGGCACGATAAAGAGGGTGAACAGCGTTCCGATGGCCATGCCGGCCACCAGAACGAGACCGATGGAATTGCGCGCCGCCGCGCCGGCGCCAGTGACAAAGACCAGCGGCATGTGACCGAAAACGGTCGCCGCCGTCGTCATCAGAATCGGCCGCAGGCGAATGGACGCCGCCTCAATCAACGCGTCGAGCTTGTTGCGCCCCTGTCGCTGCAGGGTGTTGGCAAATTCCACGATCAGGATGCCATTTTTCGCAATCAGACCGATGAGCGTGACGAGCCCGACCTGGGAATAGATGTTGAGCGAGGTAGCCCCGAGGAAGGTGAAACTCAGCGCACCAAACATCGCCAAGGGCACGGACCCCAGCAACACGATGAAGGGATCACGGAAGCTCTCAAACTGGGCGGCCAACACGAGATAGATCAGGATCAGTGCCAGCACCAGGGTCGTCACCAACGCATTGCCTTCCTGCCGCAACTGGCGCGATTCGCCGGCATAATCCATGAAATAGCCGCGGGGCGCGATCTCCTGCACCGCGTCTTCGAAGACCTTGAGCGCCTGATCCAGAGTGACGCCGGGCAGCGGTCGCGCGGAGATGATCGCCGCATTGAGTTGCTGAAAACGCTCCAGCTGGCGCGGCTGCGCCGTGGTTTCAAAGGTAGCCAAAGCACTGAGGGGGATCAACTGCCCATCCGGACCGCTGATATGGACATCACCCAGCTGCTCGGCATTGAGGCGCTCACCACGCTTGATCTGTGGAATAACCTTGTAGCTGCGTCCTTGGATGCTGAAGCGGTTCACGTAGCCACCGCCCAGCAGGGAGCCAAGATCGGCACCGATCTGCTGCATGCTCAAACCAAGTGAGGCCGCCTTTTCGCGATCAATGATGAGCTGGGTCTCCGGGCGATCAAATCGCAGATTGGTGAAACCAAACATGAGCTTGCCCGACTGCAGCGCCTTTTGCAGCACAGCCTGCGCGATCTCATTCACCTGCTCCGGTTCGGCCGTCGAGGCCACGACAAATTCGACCGGAAAACTGGAGCCGCCGGGCAGCGCAGGAGGAATGGCGGCAAACACCTCTATGCCCGCAATGGTATTCAATTTGGCCGAGACTTCCTGAAAAACCTCGTGCGTGGTCCGCTCACGCTCGCTCCAGGGCTTGAGCGCCATGCCGGAGAAACCACCGTTTGGCATCGTGACCTGGAATGTATGCTGCGCTTCCGGCACGCTCTGATAGATGCGATTCATCTCTTCCGTGTAGAGCACGGTCTGGTCAACCGTCGCATCCGGCGGGGCCTGGACGATACCAAACATGAACCCCTGGTCCTCCTCCGGCGCGAGTTCCTGCTGGGAAAACATGAACATCGGCACAAGAAGCGGAGGCACGATGATGATGACGAACAGCGCCACCAAGGCGTTGAATCCGCGGTGGCTGGCCCAGCTCCGCAGCGCACGGGCGTAGCGCTCGCGCAAGCCGTTGAAACGACGGTCCAGCCAGGCGGCAAAACCGGCGTGGTGGTCACCCCGAATGATCCGCGACGACATCATCGGCGAGAGCGTAAGGGCAACGATGCCCGAGATGAGCACCGCCCCGGCCAGGGTGAACGCAAACTCCCGGAACAGGGCGCCCGTGAGCCCGCCTTGAAAACCGATCGGTGCATACACCGTCACCAGCGTGATGGTCATCGCAATGACCGGCCCCACGAGTTCACGCGCCCCCTTGATGGCCGCCTCATAGGGCGAAAGGCCCTCCCGCACGTGGCGCTCGATGTTTTCCACCACGACAATCGCATCGTCCACCACGATCCCCACCGCGAGTACGATCGCGAGCAGGGTCAGCAGGTTGATGGTAAAGCCGAAGATCAGCATCAGAAACACGGCACCAACCAAGGACAGAGGCATCGCAATGACCGGGATCAGCACCGTGCGGAAGGAGCCGAGGAAGAGATAGAGGACAATGATGACGATGAACATCGTCTCGCCCAGTGTCGTGATGATCTCGCTGATCGCATCCTGGATGTAGAGGGAGGAGTCGTAGGGTATCCCCGCCTCCATTCCGGGAGGCAGGGCTGGGATAACCTCGCTCTCCATGACAGCGCGAATGTCGCGCAACACGTCCAGCGTGTTGGCGGTCGGCAGCACGTAAATTCCCATGAAAGTCGCCTGCTCGCCACCAAAACGGACGTCACTGTCGTAGCTTTCCGCCCCCAGCACCACGTCGGCAATATCCTGCAACCGCACCACGGCGCCGTTCTCCTCGCGGAGGACAAGCTGGCGAAACTCCTCGGCGGTGCGCAGATCCGTATTGGCCGTGAGGTTGACGCTCACCATCTCGCCCTTGGTGCTGCCCAAGGCTGAAAGAAAATTATTCGCGGCCAAGGCCTGCCTTACCTGGGTGGCGCTGATGTTCAGCGCAGCCATTCGTTCAGGCTTCAACCATATCCGCATGGCAAAGGTACGCGCGCCGAGGATGTCCGCTTTCTGCACGCCTGGCACAGCGGAAAGGCGGGGCTGCACCACCCGGGTGAGATAATCAGTGATCTGGTTCGGCTCAACCTTATCCGAGTAGAAGCTCAGATACATTGAGGCCATCTGGGTGTCGGTTGACTCAATGTTGATCGTGGGCTCCTCCGAGCCCGCCGGCAGGTCGCTCTTCACCTGATTCACCTTCGAGGTGATCTGCGCCAGCGCCGCAGTCGGATCGTAATTGAGCTTCAGCCGGACGGTAATCGTCGAGACGCCGGCATTGCTCGTTGACTGCATGTAGTCGATGCCGTCGGCACTGGCGATGACCCGTTCCAACGGTGTGGTGATGAAGCCGCGCACCAGATCAGCGCTCGCGCCGATATAGATGGTGCTCACCGTGACGACAGACACGTCGCTGCGCGGGAACTGGCGCACACTGAGCGAGCGGTAGGACTGCACGCCCAGGATAAGAATGACCAAGCTCACCACGATCGCGAGGACCGGGCGCTTGATGAAGATGTCGGTAAACTTCATGGGAAAAACGGCGCTGCGCTGGAGATCAGGTGTCCGCCGGGCTCGGCGCCGGGTTGGATGAAGGGAGGACATTGTTGTTGATCTCAACCGCAGCCCCTTCGCTCAATTTGGTCAGGCCACCGACCACCACCTGGTTTCCGGCCTCCACCCCCTGCAAAATGGCCACCTGGCTGCCACGGCGCGGGCCAACCCGCACGAAGCGCTGACGGACCACCAATCCGCTCTTTGCCGCCTTGTCCTCCTCCACAACAAACACCGAATCACCGTAAGGATTGAAGGAAATCGCCGTGGCCGGCAGTGTCACGAAATTGTCCGCCTGCGGCAGAACAACTTCCACCTTGGCAAACATGCCCGGCCGCAGGCGCCCATCGGGATTGGTCAAAGTGGCCTGCGCCCGCACATTGCGGGTGCCTGCATCCATCTGCGGATTGATGGCGGTGATTTTTCCCGCAAAGATCTTACCGGCAAAGGCATCAATCGAAATTTTCACCTCCTGCCCCACCGCCAGTGTCGTAATCTGCTGCTGCGGCAGCGAAAAATCCACGTAGATCGGATCGAGCGAAAACAGCGGTACAATTGCGTTACCGCCATTGAGAAACTGACCAAAGTTCACGGAGCGAATGCCGAGATGTCCGTCAAAGGGCGCGCGCAAGGTCTTCTTGTCGATCACTGCCTTGATCGCCGCAATGCTGGCCTCGGCCGAATTGGCCGTCGCCAAAGCCGCATCAAGTTCAGCTTGGGCATTGGCTCCTTGAGCCCGAAGATCACGCGCCCGCTCGTAATTGATTCGCGCCAGCACCGCCCGAGCCTCGGCATCCGCCAGCTGTGCCAACTCGGAGGAAACATCCTGCCGGAGCAGCAAATCCCCCGCTTTCACCTCAGCCCCGGACTCGAAAGCGATCTCGGTCACCTTTCCATCGAGTTCAGCGGTCAAAACGATGCCTTGGACCGCATTCAGCGAACCCACCGCATGGATGGTCTGCTGCCAGATTTCATTTTGAGCGGTCGCGGTCGCGACCGCCGAGGGCGGCGGCGTGAAATCCTGAGCCATCATCGCACGAACTTGCGAAACTTTGGCCAAGGTAATCGCGCCGATCAGGAGGGCGGCGCCAAGTAGAAACAGGAAGGAACGCGTGAACATAATTCGATGGGATTTGGAGATGAGTAGAGAAATCTCTGGATAAAATCACTGGTGAATTGCGGTTTTTTCACCGGTTGCGCTGAGCTTGTCCGCCTGTTGCGCCACTTTGCCCAGGAGAGTAACCAAAGTCTTCCGTTCGGACTCGGTCAGCGGGCTCATGATGCTGGCCACAACCTTGAAATAGCCGGGTAAAAACCCTTGGAGAAACTCGATCGCCGCCGGCGTCAGATTCACGGACATCATGCGCCGATCATTGAGATCCGGCTCACGCTTGACGAACCCATCCCGCTCCAGGGTATCAATCAGCCCGGTCATGGTCGCGCGCGTAACCCCCGCCGCGTCGGCCAGCTCCGCCGGAGTGCGCGGCCCCCCCGCACAATCTTCCGCCCCCATCAAGGTGGCCACTTCCTGCTGGGCGCCCCGCCACAACAACATCATCACACTAAAGCGGCCCTGCGACAGACCGTGTTGCGCCAGCTTGCGCTCCGTCTGGCCAAATGCCTCGTCCGCCGTCCGCAAAAGATGCAGGAATGCCTCGCTGGCCGAGGGATCCAGATCAGGAAACTCCTCGGCGGCCTTGAGCAGGCATTCGTAACGCGGCAGGTCTTTTAAAAGGAGGTGCGGCATCGCGGTGGCTTAGTGGCGGCAATAATCGTAAGGGAGCTGATAATTAGGCGGCTAATTAAAATTGCAAGCCACGCTGAATCTATTCCCGCACAAAAATTGATCGCTCCAAGCCCGCCCCTTCGCCCTCACGTCGCGAAGGTCGCGCAGGCAGGCTGCAAATCACCACGGTCCCGGCTCCCGGGACACTTTCGATCTGCAACTCCCCCCCATTGGCCAGCAAAAGATCCCGGCACAACAACAGCCCAAGTCCGGTTCCCGTCTCTCCTCGCGTCCCAAGACGACCGGTTGGCGCGGACGAATCAAACAGCGCAGCCCGATACTCCGGCGTCATACCGATGCCTGTGTCTTGAACCCGGTAAACCACCCGGCCATCGATCGCTTCGACCGTCACTGAAACCGCGCCGCCTGAAGGGGTGAACTTGAGCGCGTTGGCCACCAAATTGCGCAAGACCGTACCAAGAGCGGCCGCATCGGCAAAGACTTGCAGGGAAGAGTCTGCCTGCACCCGGAGCGCAACGTTCTTTTCCTGTGCGCTCAAAGCCAGCAGACGGCATGCTTCCTCGACCGGCCGGATCGCCGGCAGCAACGCGCGCTCCATCCCGCCCTCGCCATTCTGGCCCCGCCCCCATGCGAGCAGATTGGTCAGCAAATCCACCTGGGCTTGCGCACTTCGGTCAATATCCTGCCCCAACTCACGCAGCTCTCTCTCCGTCAGTCGCTCCGATCGCCCAATCATCATCTGCACCAGCGCCCGCAGGGAAGCCGCCGGGCCGATCAGGTCATGCCCGATCACGCGCATCACCCGATCCTTGAAAGCATTCGCCCGGGCCAGAATCGCATTGCCCGCCTCAAGCTCGCGCGTACGCGCCTCGACCAGCCGCTCCAAGACATCGTTGCGCTTCCGAAGCTGATGCGATCGCAACCTGTAAATTCCGATCAGCGCCCCCATCACCCCGCCGGCGCACAGCCCCCAAAACCACGTCGTCTGATAATAGGCCGGCTGCACCACAAACGGGTGGGCAGCCTGGACAAAAGCCCCGCCATCAGTCCGACGCACCCGGACCCGAAAGACGTAGTTTCCCGGCGGCAAATTGGTATAAACGGCCTCCCGTCGGTGTCCGGCGGCACGCCAAAATTTATCATAGCCCTCCAGCCGGGTCTCATAGAAAAGCCGTTCGGGCGCCCCCAATTCAAGGGCACTGTAATCGAAGCGCAGCGATTTCCACCCCGGCATCAGGCCCAGCTCACCTGTCAGGGTTTGCCGCTCCGCGTCCACTGCGACACCTGTGACCCTCACCCCCGCCGGCCCGCCAGCCGGCCCGATGGCCAAAGGATTCACCGAAGAGACCCCTCTCTCCGTCGCAAAGTGAATGGTGCCATCACGCGTCCGCCACGCCGCCGGGCCCACCACGCCGCGCCCCTCCAGACTGCGCAAACCCTCTTTCACCCCGAAGTGCAGCCGGGGGACCACCGCGAGCTTCCCCATCTCGTAGGCCGCGATATCCGCCAAGGTCACGCACGACACGCCATCGTTCGAGATCATCCACAGCCTGCCTTGATCGTCCGGCATCAAAGCGAAGACGGCGGAGGGAAGATCCTGCACGGGAATCTGCCGGTATTGGCCATCGCGCAGCCGGCCGATCCCCGCCCGATCCGTACTCAGCCACAACTCGCCGGGCTTCGTTTCGATCACACCCGATATCAATACCTCGGGAACACCGCCCTCAACCTTGGTGAGCCGCCCAGCTTGAAAGCGAATCAGCCCGGCATGCGTGCCAAACCACAGGACATCCGCCGTATCCCGATAGGCCGCCGTGATCATCAAAGGAGCCTCCTCCGCAAGAGGCACCCCCACAAAGCGCCCCTCCTCCTTTCGCCTCAGTCCACCGCTGATATGCCCGGCCCACACACGACCTTCAGCATCCAACAGCAACTGGGTCACGGGAGTGCGGGCCAGCCCCTCTTCACTCGTGTAGGTGGTAAAAACTCCATTCCACAAATTCTGCACCCGCCCATCCGGGAAGCCGATCCAGACATCACCATCCAACCCCGGACGCAGCGAAGTCACCTCCATCATGGCCAGGCCATGCTCGGTCGTATAAGTGCCCATCGCCTCACCCTTCTTCCAGAATAACCCGCCGCGATAAGTGCCGACGTAAAAAGTCCCGTCCGTGGCCTCAGCCAGCGCGTTCACCGTCCGGTAAGGCAAGCCCTCGGGCGGCCCCAAGGTTACAAACGGTCCATCCCTAAACCGCCACAATCCCTCATCATCCGTCCCCACCCACAGATTCCCCTCACGATCTTCGTAAAAAGCAGTGAGCCGGGTTTCGCCCAAGACGCCTTCGATCTTCTCCAATTGTCCTCGACCGGTGTGAAAACGCGCCCCGCCTCCCGCCCGGAAGCCCATCCAGATATTCCCCGTGCGATCCATCGTCATCCACGTGACATCGCTCAGCGGTGTTTCCCACACCCGGGAGAAAGCACCGCCCTGCCAGCGCCAAAGTCCATTCCCCGCCGCCACCCACAGCCGATTGTCAGCATCAAAAGCCATCGCCATCGGATTGTCGGGCACACCATGCCCCAACGCTGGCAGCGGCCCCTCCCCTTCCGGCGTGTAAACCGTGATACCATCGGAAAACGTCGCCACCGTATACCGGCCATCAGGGGAAGAAGTCAGATTGAAAAGATACCGCCGGCCCAACGACGAAACTTTATCAGCCCGCAGTACAAACCCGCCCATCGGCCGGTTGCCCCAGATGGCTCCGTCCGCCGCCATGTAAACCTCCAGCACCCGGTTCTCCTCCGCCGTGCTCCCCAAGGAGATTTTTCTGAAACGCCCGGATTCCTCCTGCCGGAAAAGCCCCGCCTGACCACTGACCCACAACCGGCCCTGCGCATCGCGCATCACCCCCGTCAAAATGTCGCCCTCCAGCCCGCTGTCATCCCCACCACGGAAGACCTCGAAGGTCGTGCCATCAAAACGCACCGCCCCGGCTTGTGTCCCCAGCCACAAAAAGCCGTCCGGGGTCTGCGTGATCGCATAGACCGAGTTCAGCGGCAGGCCATCCTCGCGAGACCACGAAGCCACCACCGCCTGGCTCAGCACGCGGGCCGAATCCAAAGCCAGCCCCGGCCGGATCGCCCCCAATGTCAGCACGAGCAGCCCCATCCATTTCATGGCACCCATTTCTTGGAGAAAGCGCATGACGCGGATGGAGTGCTCCGTGACGACAGACACCGCGCCAGCCAAAGTGCCGACGCAGTGCGATGCTCTTTACAGGGACCGGGCTGCGGCGACAACCGCCTCGGTCGTGATCCCCAGTTCCTTGAAGACCTGCGCACCGGGAGCGCTGAGACCAAAGCGATCGATGCCGACCACCTTGCCATCAAGCCCCACATACTTGGCCCAAAGGCCGGTGACACCGGCCTCGACCGCCACGCGCTTGCGGCAGGAGGACGGCAGGATGCTCTCACGATATTCCGCCGATTGCTGATCGAAACGGAACAGCGAAGGCATTGAAACCACGCGCACGCCGGCGCCCAGTTCCTTGGCCGCGGCCAGCGCATACTGCAGCTCGCTGCCGGTCGCGATCAGGATATGGGTCAGCGGTGCAGTCTCCTGCAACGCGATATAACCGCCCTTGAGCACACCCGCGCGGCGGATGTGCGGCGGGATATCGTTGAGCAACGGCAGAGCCTGCCGGCTGAGCGACAGCAAGGTCGGCCCGTCGGTGCGCGCCAGCGCCGCGGCATAAGCCCCGACCACCTCCTCGGCATCGGCGGGGCGGATGACATCGAAGTTCGGAATAAGCCGCAAGGCGGACACCGTCTCCACCGGCTGGTGCGTCGGGCCATCCTCGCCCACGCCCACGGAATCATGGGTGTAGATGTAGAGGACGGGCAGCTTGGCCAGCGCAGCCAGGCGCATGGACGGCCGCGAGTAATCAGCGAAGACGAGGAAGGTCGCACACGAGGGCCGGAACAGACCGTCGTAAGCGATGCCGTTGCAGATCGCGGCCATCGCATGCTCGCGGATGCCGAAACGGATGTTCCGGCCGGAACGGTTGCCCGTGTCGAAATCCTTGTCCGCGGCGATATAATTGAGGGTGGAACCGTAAAGATCCGCACTGCCTCCCACGAGCAGCGGCAGCTCGGCCGCCAGCGGCTGGAGCACATCGCGGCCCGCGGCCCGGGAGCCCCCGTGTTTCGCATCGGCGGGGAATACCGGAACCTTCTCCATGAGATGCGCGGCGCTCGGCGGATTCTTCTCCACGTCAGCCGAGTCGAGCAACGCCGCCTTCTCCGGGTTGGCCTCACGCCAGGCCTTGTAGGTTTTATGCCACTTGTTGCAGGCGCGGATGAGACGCTGCTTGTGGTTTTCGAAATACCCCCGCACGTCATCGCTGACGAAGAAGTGCTGGTCGGCGGGCAGGCCAAGCCCCGCGCGGGCGCTTTCGGCAAACTTCGCCCCGCCTTCGCCGTGGGCCTTCGCCGTGCCGGCAACCTCGGGGATACCCCGGCCGATTTCCGTCCGCGCGATGATGAGCTGCGGTTTCCCGCTCTTGGATTTCTTCGCCTTGCTGAACGCCTTCAGGAAGGCCGGCATATCGTGCCCGTCCACCGTCTGCACATCCCAGTTGGTGGCCTTGAAGCGCGCGGCGGCGTTGTCGCTCTGGGTCCGGTCGGCCATCGCATCCAGCGTGACGTCGTTGGCGTCGTAAATGAGAATCAGGTTATCGAGCTGCTGGTGACCGGCGAATGAAATGGCCTCCAGCGCCACGCCTTCCTGCAGGCAACCGTCGCCGGCCAGGCAAACCACGCGATAGTCGATGATCTCGTGTTCAGGCGTATTGAAACGGGCCGCCGCCATCTTGCCGGCGACCGCCATACCCACGGCGTTGCCGATGCCCTGCCCCAGCGGGCCGGTGGTGCACTCCACGCCCGGTGTCTCGTGAAACTCGGGATGCCCCGGCGTCTTGGAATGAAGCTGCCGGAACGCCTTGATGTCATCGAGCGACAGGTCGTAGCCGCTCAGGTGCAGCCATGCGTAAAGGAACATCGAACCGTGACCGGCGGAAAGCACGAAGCGATCACGGTTGAGCCAGCGCGGGCGCGCGGGATTGTGGGCAAGCGCATGACCATAAAGCACGGCACCGATCTCGGCGGCGCCCAGCGGCAGGCCGAGGTGACCGATACCCGCTTTATGCACGGCATCAATGGCAAGCCCGCGGGCTTGGTTGGCGGCCTTGGTAAGAAGAGGTGTTTGCAACGTCATGATGGAGAATCCCCAAGGTAGGCACGCACTCCGCGCCGGGGAAGCAGAATTTGCGCACAAAAAAGGCGGACCGTTAACGGTCCGCCTTTTGAAATCGGTGCGATGAATCGGAAGCGATCACTTGGCCGCCGCGGCGGCCTTGTCGTAGCGCAGTTCCTTGATGGCCATGGCCGCCTTGCCCTTGCGCTTGCGCAGGTAGTAGAGACGGGCCCGCATCGGCTCGGAGTGGCGATCCACCTCGATCTTCTCAATCATCGGCGAGTTGACAGGAAACACCTTTTCAACGCCCTCGCCGTAGCTGATACGGCGGACGGTGAACGCCTCCTGGATCCCGTGCCCCTTGAGGGCGATGACAATACCGGAGAAAATCTGGATGCGCTCCTTGTCACCTTCGCGGACCTTGGTGTGCACCTTCACGCCATCGCCGACACGGAACGGAGGCGTGTCAGTTTTGATCTGCGCGGAGGTGATTTCTTTGATGATCGGATTCATGGACTGATGGCTTTATTTGAGTAAATCGGGACGGACCTGGCGGGTTTTTTCCATCTGTTGCGCGAGCCGCCATTTCTCGATTTCGGCATGATTTCCGGAAAGAAGAACCTCCGGAATGGACATGCCCCGGAATTCGGCGGGACGCGTGTATTGAGGAAAGTCGAGCAACTTGCTGGTGAAGCTTTCGGTCGTCAATGACTTTTCCTCCCCCAATACGCCGGGGATGAAACGGGCCAGCGCATCAATGAGCACGGCCGCCGCCAGCGTGCCGTTTGTCAGCACATAATCACCAATGCTGATCTCCTGGTCAATGACCCGGTCACGGATGCGCTGGTCGATGCCTTCATAGTGCCCGCTCAGCATTATCAGATGCTCCTGACGGGAAAGCTCCTCCGCCAGCGCGGGCGAAAGCGGCGCTCCGTCGGGCGTCAGGTAAATCCGCCGGCAGCCCGGCGTCTGCAGTTGCTCGATCGCCGCAAAGACGGGTTCGGGCTTCAGCACCATCCCCGCCCCGCCGCCAAACGGCCGGTCATCCGTTGTGCGGTGCTTGTCGGTCGTCCAATCCCGCAGGTTGTGGACCTCGACCGAGAACAATCCGGCATCCCGCGCGCGCCCCAGCATGCTCTCGCTCAGGAAGCCGTCGAGCATGCGCGGGAAAAGTGTGACTACGTCAATGCGCATGGAACCGTTGTTAGGACTGCGGGGTGCGAACTGCACGGATGAAAAACACCGGATGCAAAAAACCCCGGATGGGCTCCGGGGTCTGCATGCCGGCAGGGCAACCGCCCTGCCCTTCCTTGGGTGGATCCTATGATCAGGCCGTCTTCGCGGCCGCGGCCTTGCGGGCCTTCTTGATCATGGCATTGAGCGTGTCGGTGGGCTTCGCACCCTTGCTCAGCCAGTAGTCCACGCGATCGAGATCGATCTGGATGGGGTTGCCCTTGCTGGTCGGCGTGTAGGTGCCGATGCTTTCGACGGGCGCCCCGTCGCGGCGCGAACGAGCTTCGGCGACCACGACGCGGTATTGCGGACGGTGGACGGCGCCAACGCGGGTAAGACGGATTTTAAGAGCCATGTGTAACGGATTTCTGGACGTGAGTTATTTGGAAAAGCCGTGGAGCAGACTGTTCGATAAATGGCTTGTCAAGCCCCGAGTCCCCCGGCTCCCTCGACCCCTTTATGAAAGCTGGTATCGTCGGTCTCCCCAACGTGGGCAAGTCCACACTCTTCAACGCCCTCACCCGCTCGCGCAAGGCTGAGGCCGCCAATTATCCCTTCTGCACGATCGACCCGAACGTCGGCGTCGTCACCGTGCCCGACGAACGCCTCGCCGTCCTCCAGAAGATCTCCAAGACCAGCGTGGTCATCCCCGCCGCCATTGAATTCGTGGACATCGCCGGGCTGGTCGCCGGCGCATCCAAGGGCGAAGGCCTCGGCAACCAGTTTCTCGCCAACATCCGGGAAGTGGACGCCATCGTACAGGTCGTCCGCTGCTTCGAGGATCCGGACGTCATCCACACCATGGGCACGGTCGATCCCGTGCGCGACATTGAGGTCATCACCACCGAGCTCGTGCTTGCCGACCTCGACTCCGTCACCAAGCGCATCGAGAAGACGCAGAAGAAAGCCAAGTCTGGCGACAAGGAAGCCCAGGCCGAGGTCGCCCTCCTGCAAAAACTTGAGCCGCACCTCAACGCCAGCAAGACCGCCAACACCCTGGATCTGGCCGACGAAGAAAAAGCGTTGATGAAGCATTTCCAGCTCCTCACCGCCAAGCCCGTGCTCTTCGCCTGCAACGTCGCCGAGAGCGACCTCGCCACCGCCGAGCAAAACCCCCATGTGCAAAAGGTCGCCGACTATGTGCGCGCCCACCACGACGCCGCCTACGTGCCGATCAGCGCGCGGATCGAGTATGAACTCATCGACCTCAGCCCCGAGGAAGCCAAGGAGTTCCTCAAGGATCTCGGCGTGAGCGACTCCGGCGTCTCCAACCTCATTCGTGCCAGCTATGCGCTGCTCGGCCTGCAAACCTACTTCACCGCCGGCGAAAAAGAAGTGCGCGCCTGGACCATCGTGAAAGGCTGGAAAGCTCCGCAGGCCGCCGGTGTCATCCACACCGATTTTGAAAAAGGCTTCATCAAGGCCGAGGTCGTCTCCTACGATGACCTCACCCGTCTGGGGAGCGTTGCCGCCGCCCGCGAGGCCGGGAAATACCGCTTGGAAGGCAAGGAGTATATTTTCCAAGACGGTGATGTGGCCCTGTTTAGGTTTAACAATTAAACCAACACCCGCCGGAGCATTAAGCTCCGGCTTTTTTGGGTAATAACACGTATATAGGTGTTTCACCCTATCTTTTCCTGCCGGGTTGGCCTACCTTGATAAGGTCCGCGATGTCCATCCACTTTGGCTTCGCGGGCACAAGACCCAACTCAGGTGCAGTTCCCTCCTTCCAGTTCCAGTCGGCACATCAGCTCGCCCGCCCCGAGTCTGTGGCGCTTCCTTGTGTGCGTGATCCTCGGCACAGTCGTTGCCCAGGCCCAGACCGCTGTTTACTGGGACACCAACGGCGCCACCCCCGGTTCAAGCAACACCACGGATCGCGTCTGGCAGCAATCCACCGGTGCGTATTGGAGCGTCAATGCCGCCGGCACCGCCTCCACGACCACCTGGTCCTCCGTCGCACCAGGAAATAAAACCGCCACCTTCTCGGCCGGCACCAACGCCACAGGCACCAACCTCATCACTGTGACCGGCACAATCAGCGACGTAGCCGGACTCCATTTCGAAGAAGGCAACGTGACGCTCGGCGGCTCCGGCACACTGACGCTCAGCAACAGCAACCCCACCTTCAATGTCAACGGAACCGCTAACGCCACTATCACCGCCAACATCGGCCAGTCCGGCTGGAGCGGTTTTACCAAAACCGGCGGCGGCAACCTGACCCTCTCCGGCAACAATACCTTCGGCGCCCAAGCCTTCGTCAACGCCGGCACGCTCACCCTCGCCAGCAACAACGCCCTCGGCTCCAGCACCTGGGGCAACACCGTCGCCTCCGGCGCCACCCTCGCGCTGACTCAGGGCATCACCGTGAACGAAGGCCAGTTTATCATCGAAGGCACCGGTGTCGGCGGCGGTGGCGCCATCCGCAATCTGGACGGCAACAATACGCTCCACTCCGCGCTCACTCTCACCGCCGACGCAACCATCGTCACCGACGCCGGCAGCCTGACGATCAGCGGCCAGTTCAACGACAGCGCCGGCCGGACCCTGACGGTCGCAGGAGCAGGCCACACCACGCTCAGCGGCGCCATCAACACCTCTGTCGGCATCACCAAAACGGGCACCGGCACCCTGACCTTCTCCGGGATATCGGATAACTCCTACACCAGCACGCTCGCCATCAAAGAGGGCACCGTTGCACTGGCCAAGACCCCTGGCCAAAATGCTATTGGCGGAGCCACGGTGAATGTCGGCGATGGCATCGGCGGCGCCGGTTCCGCCGTGCTGCGACTTGAGGCCAATCACCAGATCGCCGACCACGCGGGACTCATCACGATCAACTCCGATGGCGTTTTCCGGCTGAATAACTTCACGGAACAAGTGAACCTGATCGGCGGCACCGGCCTGATCGATCTCGGGACCAGCGGTCACCTCACCGTGGGCGTCAATTCGGGTTCCTCCACTTTCGGCGGCTCCCTCACCGGCACCGGGACCTTCGAAAAGACCGGGGGCGGCGGCACCCTGACGCTCGCCAACGACATTGACTTCGACGGCACCTTCAAGCTCAGCGGCGGCACCCTCGCCCTCAACGGCCACGACCTCATCGCCGACACCCTCCACATCACCGCCAACTCAGCCATCGATTTCGGCAACGCCACCGCCTCGCTTCTTTCCGTTTCCAACTTCCTCATCGACGCCGGGGTTACTCTCACGATCCGGAACTGGTCCGAAACCGTGGATTATTTTTACGCGCAAAACTGGGCCGGCGCAATTTTCAACACCTCCGGGGCCACCCCGATGAACCAGGTCGCCTTCCAGGGTTTCTCCAACAACAAAACCTACTGGCAGGACTACGACCGGCAGATCACCCCCGTGCCCGAGCCTTCCACCTACGGCGCAATGCTCATCGCCCTGGCCGGGGCCATCGTAGCCTGGAGACGCTGGCGTCAGCGACGCCCCTGAGTGAGCCCGCTCAATGCAGGCGACCATTCGTCGCCTTGATATCCCGGCGCACCCGCAGCGAAGTCGCCACCGCCAATGACACGGCCTCGACCAGCGTTTCCAGCGGCAGGCTGGGCTGCGTCCCCATCGCCTGCTCCGGCAAAACCGGCAGATGGATGAAGCCACCCCGCACACCTGCGCGCCGGCGCAGGGCCTGCATCAAACCGTAAAAGACATGATTGCACACAAAGGTGCCGGCCGTCTGTGAGACCGATGCCGGGATGCCTCGCCGTTGAAGCGACGCCACAATCGCCTTGATCGGCAGCCCCGTCCAATAAGCCGCCGGACCGCCCTTCCGAACCGGTAGATCCACCGGCTGCGCACCCGCATTATCCGGAATTCGCGCATCATCCACATTGATGGCCACGCGCTCAGGCGTGACCTCCCCCCGCCCTGCCGCCTGCCCCAGACAGATGACCAGACGCGGGTTCACCAACCGGATCGCCTGCACCAGTTCCGCCTTCGCCCGCCCAAACACACACGGCAGCATCACTCCCTGCACAGTGCAGCCCCCGATCCGCCGGCCGTCCAAAACCCGGACCACTTCCGCCGAGGCATTGAGTTTCTCCCCGCCGAAAGGCTCAAACCCGGTCAGCAGAACTTTGGGTGCGCGCAGGATCACGGATGGGACAATGGCACCCATAATCCGCCCGGCGACAGGAATCTCAACGGCCCCATCGCCCCGGCGCCCCAATCTCAACGCCGGCCGCCCGCAGAGCAGCCCTCAGCCCATGGGCAAACTCCACGGCATGAGACCCGTCGCCATGAACACAGAGCGTGCCCGCCGTGATCGCAATGTCCTCGCCCTCCCTCGTCCGCACCCGGCCCTCCCTCGCCATGCGCAGCCCCTGCGCCACCGCCACTTTCGCGTCGGCGATCAGCGCATCCGGCCGATTCCGCGGCGTCAGGGAGCCATCCCGCTGATAAGTGCGATCCGCGAAAACCTCCGGCACAACCCGCACTCCCATCCTACCCGCAACCCGTTCGAATTCGCTGCCGGCCAAGGCATACAGGATCGGTCGCGGCTCCATCGCGTGAATCACCCTCGCCACCGCTGCCGCGAGCGCGCCATCACGCGAGACCTGATTGTAGAGCGCGCCGTGCAGCTTCACATGATGAATCTCCTCGCCCAATGCTCCGGCAATGACTCGCAGGTCTTGCACCTGCGTGCCCACGAGCATCGCCGCCTCGTCTGGCGTGATCGCCCTTTCGTACCGACCGAAATTTTCCCGATCCGCAAAGCCCGGATGCGCCCCGACCACCACTCCATGCCTTTTCGCCAGACTCACGGCCAATTTCATGCTCGTCGCATCCCCCGCATGTCCGCCACAGGCGATGTTCGCCGAAGTGATGAGCGGCATCAGCTCCTCGTCGTGGCGGCAGCCCTCGCCAAGATCACAATTCAGGTCCAGGCGCTTCATTGAAATTTCTCCTCCAGCCCTCGGCGCAGCACCCTCAACGCCTGCTCCTGCTCCCGCCGCCGGCGGCGGGCCTCATCCAGCGTCACCTCGGCAAAGCGCACCGTATCCCCGGGGCGCAGTTGCGCCAGCACAGGCAGATCCACCCCGATGACATGCCCCAACTGGGGATAGCCGCCGATCGTCTGCGCATCCGCTCCCAAAATGATCGGCTGTCCATCCGGTGGCACCTGCACCGTTCCCGGCACCACCGCCCGCGAAAGCAAATCTCCGCTCCGATTGCGTTCGAGTCCCGGTCCTTTCAACCGCAACCCCATCCTGTCCGCCTGCGGACTGACGATAAACTCATGCCGCGTCCAATCCCCTTCAAACTCCCCCGCCTGCGCACCGCGCAGCACCCTCAGCACCGGGCTTGCTGAATGTATCGGCAGTATCCGGGGATCTATCCGCCAGTGCCCCGTGACGGCCTCCTGTTTCGGCCACCCAACCGGAAGAACATCACCCGCCCGCAGCGCCCGGCCCTGCCATCCGCCCCAGCCTGCCCGCAAACACGTCCCGCGACCGCCCAGCACCCAAGGCACCTCAATGCCCCCCGCCACCGCAAGATACGCCCGGCACCCCGCATTCAGCCGCCCCAAATTCAACCGCTCGCCCGCCGCGACCTGACGCGGCCGGCCCACCTCCCATCCGGCCACCGTCGCCCCCGTCACAGCCACAATCCGCGCCTCGGTAAATTCCAACTCCGGACCCGCCAGGGTCATTTCCAATCCGGGATCCGTCTCCTCGTTTCCCACCAGCAAATTCGCCACGCGCAACGCGAGCCGGTCCATCGCCCCGCCCAACGGCACTCCGGCCGCCCGCAGTCCCGGCCGGCCGAGATCCTGCACCGTCGTGAGCATTCCCGCCTGCCGCACCTTCACCGCCATGACTCAAACTCCTCCCGGGTTATCGCCTGGAAGCTCACCCGGTCCCCCACTTGCAACCGCACAGGCGGGGTCAGCCCGGGATCAAACAGCGTCATCGGCGTGCAACCGATCAGATTCCACCCGCCCGGGGAAGCGAAGGGATAAATTCCCGTCTGGGCTCCGCCAATGCCGACGCTGCCCGCCGGCACCCTCCGCCTCGGGGTCGCCAGCCGTGGCGTATGCAGCACCCCGGGCAATCCGCCCAAATAAGGGAAGCCCGGGGCAAAGCCGACCGCGAGCACACGGTAGTCCGCACCGCAGTGCAACGCCACGACCGCTTCCTCACTCAATCCCGCCCGCCGGGCCACCTCCGCCAGATCCGGCGCAAACTCCCGGTCATAACAAACCGGAATCCCCATTTCCCGGATCGGTCGCGGCCTCACCGCGCCCAACTGTTCCGTCCGCCGCCGGATTTCCCCACACATCACCTCGTAGCCCGGATTATCCCCGGCGTAAAACACCGCGACCGTGGTATTGGCCGGGACAATATCCTCCACCCATGCCGGACGCTCGGCCTCCAGCACCTGCACCAGTGCGCTGACTTGTTCGCACACCACTTCGTCCACGGCCTCACCCAACTCGACCGCGATCGCCGCATCACCCAAAGGCGCGAATCTCATACGCCGCTTATTCCCTCCCTTCCGGGGCTTGGCAAGTGCTTGCCCATTCTTATCCCGACCACGCCTCCCGCTGATAAATGGCCGGATAGGGTTGAAGTTTGCGGCCAAGGTGCTGTTTTGACCCCTTGATGTCCTTTCGCCCTGCCCTCATTTCCGCGGTCGCGCTCTTGGCTGTGCTGACAGCCTGCCGCCCCGCCAAGGTGGCCAATTACCAGACGCCCAAGGAAGCCCTGCCCACCGCGCCCGTGCCGCCTGCGGACACCGCCGCGCCCGATGCAGGGATGGACATGGCCTCGATCCCTGTCCCCACCGGTAGCGACGATCTCACCTGGACCGCCCCCGCGCACTGGACCGTCAAGGCCTCCGGACCCATGCGCAAAGGCAGCTACGCCATCACCGGCCCCGAAGGCGAAGCCGACCTCTCTATCACCGCATTCCCCGGCGACACCGGCGGCCTCCTCGCCAACATCAACCGCTGGCGCGGCCAGCTGCTCCTCCCTCCCATCGGACCGGGGGAACTCACCACCCACGTCGCCGACCTTGAGGCCAATGGCCTGCACTTTGGCATCGTGGATTTCGCCGGCACCGCCAATGGCGTACCCACCCGCACGACCGGCGCCCTCCTCAGCCGCACCGGGGAAACCTGGTTCTTCAAACTCATGGGGCCCGACGACCTCGTCGCCCGGGAAAAAGCCGCCCTCATCGCCTTCCTTCGCACCGTCAAAGCCGCCCCCTGATTCCCATGCGCGACATCTGGAAATCCTTTCATGATTTTTTCGTCTCGCTGAAGCTCACGGTGGCGCTGCTGGCGCTCTCCATCGTGCTCGTCTTCTGGGCGACCCTCGCCCAGGTGCAGCTCGGCATCTGGGGCGTGCAGGAAAAATTCTTTCGCACCTTCTTCGTGCTGGAGCACATCCCCAACACCGACATTCCCGTGCCCGTCTTCCCTGGCGGCTACTTCATCGGCGGACTGCTCCTCATCAACCTCATCGTCACCCATTTTTCGCGCTTCAAGCTCACCTGGCGCAAGTCCGGCATCTTCCTCACCCACTTCGGTCTCATCTTCCTGCTCGTGGGCGAACTTCTCACCGGACTCTGGCAGGAGGAGTTCCAGATGCGCCTCGATGAAGGCGAAACCAAAAACTATTCGGAGAGCTACCTGCTCAACGAACTCGCCATCATCGACACCACCCACCCCGATTTTGACGATGTGGTCGTCGTGCCGGAAAAACTCCTCGCCCGCGGCGCCGAGATCCAGCACCCGAAACTCCCCTTCCGTGTCGTGCCCCGCGTCTATCATCCCAATGCCGCGCTGCAGATGCGCGAGGACGGCCAGCCGGCCGCGCCTTCTCCGGTCAACCGCGATATCGGCGCACGGCTGAACACCATCCCCCTGCCCCTCACCTACAAATCCAACGAGCGCAACTTGCCCACCGCCTACATCGAACTCATCGGCCCCGCCGGTTCGCTCGGCACCTGGCTCGTCTCCCCCCAGCTGGTCCAGCCCCAGACCTTCGAGTATGCCGGCCGCGAATGGCGCCTCGCCCTGCGTTTTGAGCGTCGTTACAAACCCTACTCGCTCACGCTGCTCAAGTTCAGCCACGACCGCTACGCCGGCACCGATATTCCCAAGAATTTCTCCAGCCGGGTCCACCTGCGCACACCCGACGGCGTCGAAGACCGCGAAGTGCTCATCTACATGAACAACCCGCTGCGCTACGGCGGACTCACCTTCTACCAGGCCGGCTTCGACAACAACGACCGCACCTCCATCCTGCAGATCGTTCGCAACCCCAGCTGGACCCTCCCCTACATCGCCTGCGCGCTGATGACCTTCGGCCTGCTCATCCAGTTCGGCATTTCCCTGTTTGCCTTCATCGCCCGGCGCCGCGCGGCGACCGACCGCGCCTGAGAAACCAGCAAGGGACCTCCCATGAAACGCTTCATACCTTTCATCGTTCTCGCCCTCGGCGCACTCTGGCTCCTCGGCTCGCTGCGTGATCGTGCCCCGCGCGACGACTTCGACGTCAACGGTTTCGGCCGGCTCCCCGTCCTCGTCAACGGTCGCATCAAACCGATGGACACCGTCGCCCGCAGCTCTCTCCTGCAGCTGCAGGGCCGACAGCCGGTGAGCCTGCCCAATGGCGACCGCATCACGCCGGTGGAATGGCTGCTCGACGTTTACTTTCAGGCCGCCAAGGCCGACTCCTACCGCACTTTCGAGATCATCCACCCCGATCTGCTCGCCCTGTTCAACCTCACCACGGATGAGGGTGACGGCAAAAAGCGCTTCTCCTATCTGCAGATCGAAAAGCAGATCCCCGAACTCGAACGCCAGTCCCAGCTCGCCCAGCCCATTGAGGCACAGGCGCGCTCTCCCTTCCAGCGCGAGGTGGTCCAGCTGCACGCCAAGCTCGTTCTCTACCACCAGCTCAAGCACGCCCTCATCATGCCCGGCTCGCCCGACTTCCTCGGCGAGTTGATGCGGTTCCAAGCCGTGATACCCGCAGGGATTGCCGCCGTCCGCGCGCGCAGTGCGGGCGAGGCTTACAACGAGGAAACCTTCAATGCCCTGATCGGCATCGGCCAGCGCTATGATTTTCTCTCCGCCTCCAGTCACCTGCTGACGATTCCTCCCGCCGCGGGCGAGGATCCACAGGGCTGGAAGAACACCGGCCGAGCCCTGCTCGACACTTTCGAAACCGGCACGCTCAACGCCCATGTCCTCGCTTACGCGGGCCTCGCCCACGCCTGGCAACGCGGCCAGCCCGAACAGTTCAACACCATCATCAAACTCTACCGCCCCGAGCTGGAAAAGACTCTCGGCGCGCAACTGGGCAAGACCGATGCCGAAACCCGCTTCAATGCCGCCGAGCCGTTCTACAAAAGCACGG
Source organism: uncultured Opitutaceae bacterium (assembly GCA_964429385.1). GTDB lineage: Bacteria > Verrucomicrobiota > Verrucomicrobiia > Opitutales > Opitutaceae > UBA2377. Next base: position 12,401 of record CAYSBR010000034.1, on the reverse strand, counting down.
TGCTTTACGTGCTGGCCTTCCTCCTCGCCGTCCTCTCCTGGCTCCGCTGGCCGGAAACTCTCGCCCGCTCGGCCTTCTGGTTGACCGTTCTCGCCTTCACCGCCACCACCACCGGCATCGCCATGCGCATGTGGCTGGAAGGCCGCCCGCCCGTCACCAACCTCTACTCTTCCGCCCTCTTCGTCGGCTGGGGCGCCGTCGGGCTCTGTCTGATCCTTGAGAGCATATACAAAAACGCGGTCGGCAGCGTCGCCGCCGGTCTGATCGGCTTCAGCACCCTGATCATCGCCCACTACCTCTCGCTTAGCGGTGATACGCTGGAAATGATGCGCGCCGTGCTCGACTCCAACTTCTGGTTGGCGACCCACGTCATCATCATCACCATCGGCTACTCCGCCGTCTTTCTCGCCGGGTTCCTCGCCATCATCTACGTGCTCCGCGGAACCCTGACCGCCTCGCTCGACCGGGACACCGCGGACGCCCTCGCCCGCATGGTCTATGGCATCGTGTGCTTCGGGACTCTTTTCAGTCTCATTGGCACCGTCCTCGGCGGCATCTGGGCCGACCAGTCCTGGGGCCGTTTCTGGGGCTGGGATCCCAAGGAGAACGGCGCCCTCATCATCGTGATGTGGAATGCCATCATCCTTCATGCCCGCTGGGGCGGCCTTGTCCGGCAGCGCGGCCTCATGTGCCTCGCCATCTTCGGTAACGTCGTCACCAGCTGGAGCTGGTTTGGCACCAACATGCTCGGCGTCGGCCTCCACAGTTACGGTTTCATGGACTCCGCCTTCTGGTGGCTGAGCGCCTTCATCGCGAGCCAGCTCGCCCTCATCGCCCTCGCCAACCTGCCTCTGCACCTCTGGCGTAGTTTCCGCAAAACCGCCTGAGATCTGAAATTCCACTTGGCCAACTCACCGCAGCCCGCTAACCAGTAGGCTCATGCAAAAGCTCTCCAAAAAGGAAATGATGCAGCGAATCGTCTCCTACGTCGGAGCCCAGGAGGCCATCCGCCTCGTTTCCGAGGCTTATAGCGCCGAGATCCTCGCCAACCGCATCGGCCGCATCGAGCCCGCCAGCCAGACCTTCATCAAGAACGCCAAGCCGATCACCGATCTGATGGAAATCGCCGTGGAGCGTGTGCTCTCCGTGTGCGAACTCACCTCGGGCAAGTAAGACCGTCTCAGCGGCCGAGCAGTTCCGCGGCATGAGCCAGGGCGCTTTTCGCCGTGCGGTCGCCCAGCATTCGCGCCAGCTCGCCCACCCGCGCCTTCCGGTCCCCATGAATGGGCGTGATGCTTACCTCCGCCCGCTGCCCCGACTGATCCTTCTCCACGACGAGATGGGATGACGCCAACGCCGCGACCTGCGGCAGATGCGTGACGCACAGCACCTGATGATTTCGTGCGATCCCCGCCATCTGCGTGCCCACCACGCGCCCGATCTCCCCGCCGACGTTGGCATCCACCTCGTCGAAAACCAGCAACGGCACACCATCGAGATCGGCGAGCACCGTCTTCAAAGCGAGCATCACGCGCGCAAGTTCACCGCTCGAAGCGATGCGGTTGAGCGGCAGCGGCGCTTCCCCCACATTGGGCGAAAACAGAAACTCGCACCGGCAGTCCCCCGTGGCCGTCAATTCCTCCAGACGGACAATACGGATCTGAAACTCCGCTTTCTTGAAGCCCAGCTGGATGATCGCTTTCGCCGCCGCCCCGGCCAGCGCCCCGGCGGCTTTTTCCCGGAGCGCGCGCAACGCGGCGGCCTGTTTCTCCGCCACCCGCCGGGCATCCGTGATCCGCGCCTCCAGTCGGACCAGTGTCCCCTCGATGTCACCCTGCGCATCCAGCCTCCGGCGCAATTCTTCACGGGCCGCGACCACCGCGGACAACTCACCGCCATGCCGGCGTTTCACCTCCAGCCACGTGTTCATCCTCTCCGCCAGCTGCGCGGCTTGCTCGGGATCAAACTGCAACTGCTCGCTGAGTGCGGCAAACTCCGCGCCCAGATCGGCCAGCTCAATCGCGGCCGCTTCCAAACGCTCCGCCAGCGGCCTGCTCGCACCATCAATTTCCTCCAAAGACCGCGCTTCGCGCAGCAGACCGGCCAGTCGCGCTTGCACGCCCTCATCGCCCGTCAACCCCGCCGCCAGGGTCTGGCTGAGCTCGATCAACTCCTGCGCCCGGCTCATCCGGGAAAAATCCCGCTCAAGTTCCGCCACGGCCTCTTCGGTCAGCTCCAATGCATCCAGCCGCTCGAGCTGGGTGCGCAGAAACTCGATCTGATCCGGCGTCAGCCGGGCCTCGCCCGCCAGCTGCACCTTCTCCGCCAGCAGCGCGCGCCACGCTTCATAGCTGGCGGTGTAGCCCGTCAACGCGCCGCCGCTTCGGCCATAAAGGTCGAGCAACTCCAGCTGACAGTTTTCCTTGAGCAGCCGTCGCGGTTCTCCGGGTCCGTGAAAATCAATCCAATGCTCCCCCAACCGCTGCAGGGCCGCGAGCGTGGCGAGCCCGCCGTTGACCGTGCTCTTCGGCGCCTTCTCACGCGGCAGACTGCGCTTGAGAATCAGCAACCCGTCTTCGCAGGCCGGCAGGTCAAGTTCGCTCAGGATCGCATCCACCTGTGCCGGTTCCGCAAAATGGAGCGCCGCCTCCACCTCGCAAGCCGCCGCGCCCTGGCGGATGAGCGTCTTGTCCGCACGTCCCCCCGCCAGCAACCCCAGTGCCCCGAGCAGGATGCTTTTGCCCGCCCCGGTTTCACCGGTGACCGCCGTGAAGCCCGGTTCAAAATCGAGCGAGACCTCGTCAAGCAGGGCCAGATTGCGGATGCGGAGGGATTGCAGCATGGAGAGCCGCGAAAGTCAGTGCGTTCGCCCAACGCGGTTCAAGCCCTTTGCCACCTTCTCCATCATCTGCAAATTCTGCGGGAAATTTACTTGCCGAACACCGCCGCGGTCGTGCTTACTCACCGGCCCTCAAAGTTGGACCTTTAGCTCAGTTGGTTAGAGCGTTTCCTTGACATGGAAGAGGTCACTGGTTCGAGTCCAGTAAGGTCCACCATCTTGATTATCAAGAGTTTGAGGAGAGGCACCCCAAAGTGCGCGCCCGGTGGGCACAAATCCGGGAATAGTCAGGTAAGTTGATCACGGATCGCAAACAGACGCCGCCCGAGCCCCGCCCTCTTTCACTTCGTATGCGAGTTGTAGAGGGACTCATTCCCCTACGGGCACTTCACTCAGCCGCTGTCTTGTCCCGCAGAATCTGCGCCTTCAATTCACTGAGGCTCGCGAACGTCTGCTCCGGACGGATGAAAGCCAGCCACTCCACCCGCAAGCGATCCCCTTCGCCGAAAGGACAGTCATCCAGCAGGTGAATCTCCAAGCGGGGCTCCGTCGCCTGCTCCACGGTCGGGCGCACGCCATAGTTCGCCACTCCGCGCAACGGCCCGACGGATTTTTCTCCCGCGACCCTCACTTGGTAAACGCCGTAACGTGGACGCAGGTCGGGGATCCAGGCCAGATTCAGTGTCGGAAAGCCCAAGGTGCGGCCGAGCTTCTTTCCGGGGATCACCACGCCCTCGGCAAAATAGGGCCGGCCCAGCAAGGCATTGGCTTCGCTCAGCTCACCCGCCGTCAACAAGGCGCGGATACGGGTACTGCTGACCGGTTGCCCGCCCTGCGCCAAACGCGGCAGAGTGACCACCTGCACCCCCAGTCGCTCCCCTTCTCTTCTCAACAACGTCGCATCGCCCTGCCGGCCGCGACCAAAACGCCAGTTCTCGCCGACATGAATCCCCGCGAGTTGCGGCAATCTCTCCCGCAGATACGGAAGAAACTCCTCCGCCGGCAGAGCCGCGAATTCAGGCGTGAAGCGCTGGGTGATGACGGCATCAATCCCCAGCGACCCCAGCACCGCCGTCTTGATCTCCGGCGTCATCAACAGACGCGCCGGCTCGCTGGCCCGGAAAAAAATACTCGGGTGCGGCCAGAAGGTCAGCACCGCCACCTGTCCGCCATCGCGACGGGCCGCGTCCAACGCCGCCCCGATCACCGCCCGGTGACCAAGGTGCACACCGTCAAACATCCCGATCGCCAGATGCAACGGCCGCGGCGGCAGCGCCGCGCTTTCCACGCCGTCGAACTGGAGCGGGCTTTTCACCAGGCGACACGCGGCGCGGCCTCATGCATCGGGATCAGCCGCTTCTCAATCTCCGCCCGCGTCATCTGTTCGATCGCATCCAGCGTCACCGCCTGGCTGATGTTGAATTTATCCGTGGCCGTGCGGCGCAGCGCGGACAAATGCGCGCCACAGCCCAGACGCTGCCCGAGGTCGTGCGCAATGGTGCGCACATAGGTGCCCTTGCTGCAACGCAGACGGAAATCGAAGGAGGGCAATCCAAAGCGGGTCAGTTCAAACTCCGATACCCGGACAAAGCGCGGCTCACGTTCGACCTCCTCGCCCTTGCGGGCGCTTTTGTAGAGAGGCACACCGTCTATCTTGATGGCCGAATACATCGGTGGCGTCTGGTATTGATCGCCAAGAAAACCCGCCATCGCCTTGCGCAACTCCGGCTCCGTCAGCTCCGGCACGGGCCGCGTCTCCAGCATGCGGCCCTGCGCATCCTGCGAATCCGTCACCTTCCCCAGCTCGATCGTGCCTTCGTATTCCTTGTCGAGGCTGATGAGATACTGGGAAATCTTGGTCGCCTTGCCGATGAGCATGATCAGCAGGCCCGTGGCCATCGGGTCGAGCGTGCCGGCATGGCCGACACGGCGCATCTGCAACGCGCGGCGCACTCGCGCGACCACATCGTGCGATGTGTGATCCGTCGGCTTGTCCACCAACAGCACCCCTTCCAGTTCTTTCGGACGTCCAATCATGAGTGTGAAGATTTGACCGCATCCACCGCCGCCAGCTGCGCGCGAATGGCCGCGACCAGGCGGGCGTAAAAATCATGCGCCCCCTGTTTCAGGGTCAGGCCGGCCGCGCAAGCGTGGCCGCCACCATTGAATTGCCCCGCAATCAGATCCACCCGGTAGGCGGCTTCCTTTGCGCGCAGGCTCGCCTTCACGCTTCCGTCGCCCCGCTCTTCGATCAGGACGCCGATGTCCACCCCATCGATGGAACGCGCATAGTCCACCAGGCCCTCGGTATCTTCCGTCGTGCTGCCCGTCTCGGCGAAGATGCCATCCGGCAGTGTGCCGAGGCATACCCGCCCGTCGCACTCCAGTCGCAGTGAAGCCAGATAGCGCTGCAGCAGCATCATCTTGCCGAGGCTCTCGCGCTCGTAGAGATGATAGCCGACCTCGCTGGGCCGTGCCCCCAGACCCAGCAGTTCCGCCGCCAGCAACAGCGTCCGCCGCGAAGTCGAGGCAAAGCGGAATTGTCCGGTGTCGGTCAGCATCCCGACGTAAAGCGCCTGCGCGGTCTCACGGTCGATCTTCAGACCGTTGTCGAGCAGCAGCCCGGCCAGGATTTCGCAGGTCGCGGACGATTCCCTGTCAAGCAGGTCGAACTGCGCATACCCCGCGTTGGAAATATGATGGTCCAGCATCCCGAGCGGCACCGGGAACAACGCCTTCAACCGGTCGCCCGCACGCGCACCGTCGGCACAATCGACAAACACCGCGACATACTCCGCCGCCTGCGGCAGAATCTCATCCACGCTCAGGAAACGGAGTCCATCGACAAGAAATTCAAGCCGCCGCGGCACGGCATCGGGATTCACACACACGGCATCCACCCCTTGCGCGCGCAGAGCCCGGCACAGGGCCACCTGCGAACCGATGCAGTCGCCGTCGGGCCGGGCATGCCCGATCACCGCCACCTTGCGGCCGGTCAGCGCGGTCAGCAGCCGGGCGAATTGCGCGGAAAGCTCGGGATAGAATTTTGCCATGCGCCTACTCCTGTTCCGCCGGCGGCTCCGCCTCGCCCACCTCATCCAGCAGCCGCATGATGCGCGACCCGCGCTCCCCCGAGTTATCGAGCACGTATTCGAGCTTGGGCAGATACTTGAGCACGATCCTCCGCGACACTTCCTCGCGGATGTCCGGAGCCTGGCGCCGCAGCCAGCGCAGTTTTTCCTCCGCCACGGCCTCATCGCCAAAGATGGAGACAAACACGCGGCCGTCACGCAGGTCGGGCGATACCCGGACCTCCGTGATCGTGATCGCCACCGCCTCGTTCTGGTAATGGCGTCGCAGAATGTCACCGAGCTCGCGCTGGATCAGCTCGTTCACCCTCAGCGTACGGTTGCTCATGATATGTCAGACGGCGGGACGCCCGGCCCGGTTCACAGCGAAGCGCGGACCTTTTGCACCTCGTAAACCTCAATGAGGTCGCCGACTTCGTAGCCGTTGAAATCGTCGAGCTTCACACCGCACTCCAGACCGGCGCGCACTTCGTTGGCGTCGTCCTTGAAGCGCTTGAGCGTGGCGATCTTGCCCTCGTGCACGATCTCCTTCTTGCGACGGAGGCGGGCGGAGGCATTGCGGGTGATCTTGCCTTCGGTGACGAGACAGCCGGCCACCGAGCTCTTGCCCTGGGGGAAGACCGCACGCACCTCGGCGCCGCCGAGCTTGATTTCCTTGAGATCGGGCTCGAGCAGATCGGCCATCATCTCACGCACCTTGTCCGCCAGCTCGTAGATGATGTCGTAGGTCTCAATGCGCACGCCGTGATGCTTGGCCAGCGGGGTGACCCCGTTCTCCAGCTTCGTATGGAAGCCAAGGATGACCGAGCCCGCGGCGCTCGCCATGAGCACGTCATTCTTGGTCACAAGTCCCACATCGCTGGAAACGATCTCCAGCGAGACCTTGCTGCTCTTGATCCCTTCCAGCACATTGCGCAACGCCTCGGAGGAACCGAAGACGTCCGTCTTGATGATGACCCGGAGGACCTTTGATTGCGTCGCCGCGATGTTGGCGAATAGCTGGGCGACGGAAACTTCCTTCGGCACGGCAGCCGCGACGCTCACCGCCTTTTTGAGGTTCAGTTGTTCCTGCTCGGCCAGGTTCTCCGCCTCGCGGATGTTCTTCACCGCCTTGAAAGCCGCACCGCTGTCGGGCGTGCCGGACCAGCCGATCACGCGCACCGGGGTGGCGGGCGTGGCCTCCTTCACATTGCGCCCCTGATCATCGAACATCGCGCGGACCTTGGCGTATTGGGTGCCGCTCACAATGGAGTCACCCACCTTGAGCGTGCCGCGCTGCACGATAACCGTGGCCAGCGGGCCGCGGCCGAAATCAATTTCGGACTCGATGACGATGCCCGTGGCCGGAGCCTTCGGGTTGGCCTTCAGCTCAAGCACATCGGTCTGGAGGAGAATCATCTCCAGCAGCTCATCAATGCCCTGCCCCTTGATGGCCGCCACCGGCACGACAATGGTGTCGCCGCCCCAGTCTTCCGAGGGGATGCCCCGCTGCTGCATCTGGGTTTTCACCTGATCCAGGTTGGCACCCTTCACGTCCATCTTGTTGACGGCGACGATGAGCGCGACCTTGGCGTTCTGCGCATGCTTCAAGGCCTCATCCGTCTGCGGCATGAAACCGTCATCCGCCGCTACGACGAGCACGGCGACATCGGTGACACCCGCGCCGCGGGCGCGCATCTTGGTGAACGCCGCGTGACCGGGCGTGTCGAGGAAGGTGATCTTGCGGCCGTTGCGCTCGACCTGGTAGGCGCCGATATGCTGGGTGATGCCACCGGCCTCCCCCGAAGCGACGTTGGCCTTGCGGATGGCGTCGAGGAGCGAGGTCTTGCCGTGGTCAACGTGACCGAGGATGCAAACCACCGGGGGACGCGGCGCGAGGTTGCGCACTTCCTCTTCCTCGGCCTGCTTTTTCTTGAGATTCTTGTCGTCCTCCACCGTGGCCTTCTGCTGGGCCTCGCCGCGGTGCTTGATTTCGAGCATGAAGCCGTGCTTCTCGGCCACCTTCATGGCCATCGCTTCCTCGATGGTCGAGTTCATCGAGGCGAACCCTCCCGCCTGGTTGAGCTCCGAAATCAGCTTGAAAGGCTTCAGGCCCAGCGCCGTCGCGAAATCGCGCACGATGATCGGCGGCTTGATCTGGATGATTTTGACATCACCGGTAGCCGTCGGCTCCTCCGGCAAAGTGACGGAAGGCACGGTCACGGGTGCAGGCGCGCCCGCACCGGGCGGCAGTGGCGGCCGCGGAATCGCCGGGGGGACCGACAGAGGCGCGGAAACGGCCGGAGCTGGCTTGATCGCCGGAGGCGGCAGCGGCGACTTCGCGATCGGCACCAGCGCGGGTGGGCGGCTCACCGGAGCGGACGGGGCCGGCGGACGGGGCGGCAGTGGCGGCGGAGCCAGCGGGGCTTTCACGGGAGCCGGCACAGGGGCTGGCGGCGGAGTCGGCGCGGAAGCCGCCGCCTTGGCGGCGGCCGCGGCCTCCTTCTCGCGCTCCACATCGGCCTTGCTCTTCACAAAAACTCCCGGAGGCAGGCTCACGCGCGGCGCGGCTCCGGCGGACTCCTCCACAGGTGCGGCATCCGGTGCCACCTCTATCTCGGCCGCGTCAGAAGGGGCCGCCGCTTCCGCGGCATTCTTCTCGGCAAACTCCTCCCTCAACGCATCCGCACTGATGTTGTCCACCGTGCTTGATACCGACCGCACATCCGCACCGATGATTTTGCGCTCTTTGAGAAGCGCCAGCATCTCCTTGTTTCCAAGGCCAAGTTCCTCGGCCAGTTTGTGGATGCGAATACTCATGCGTCAGGGTTGGGCGATATGCGGTTATTGCTGCGGTTGTTCGTTCACGCGGGAGATGATCCCCTGGGCTTCCTCGGCAGTGAAGCCGGCGTCCACGAGGTCATCGGCCTCCACGTCCTGGAAGGCGGCGGGCGAATTGATGCCCATGTCCACCAAACGCCCGGCGATGTCCTCATCCAGGGCAAAGGTCTTCACCAGCGTGTCAATGGCGGTCTGGCGCGGGTTGTCACCCATGGGCTTGAACTCCTCGATATCGAGGCGCCAGCCGATGAGGCGTGAAGTGAGGCGGGCATTCTGGCCCTTGCGGCCGATGGCCACGGCAAGGTCGTCGGTCGCCACCTTGAGCAGGATGCGGTGATCCTTCTCATTGACAATGATCTCGCGCGGCACCGCGGGCTTGAGCGCCTCGATGATCATCTCACGCGGGTCGGCGAAGTGGCGGACGATGTCGATCTTCTCTCCCCCGAGCTCGCGCACGATGGTCTTCACCCGCGCACCGCGCGCGCCCACGCAGGCGCCCACTGGATCCACCTTCGGGTCCGCACTGATGACGGCGATCTTGGTCCGGTAACCCGGCTCGCGGGCGAAGGCCTCGATCTTCACCGTGCCATCGGCAATCTCGGTGACTTCGAGTTCGAAAAGGCGGCGCACAAACTTCGGGCTCGCCCGGCTGAGGATGATCTCAGGACCGCGCGGCGTGGAATCAATGGAGAGCAACAGACAGCGGATGCGTTCACCGGGCTGATATTCCTCGCCGGGGACCTGCTCCTTGCCCGGCATCACGGCCTCGGCTTTGCCGAGGTCGATGTAGAGGTCGTTGCGCTCGCGCCGGCGCACGGTGCCGGTCACGATATTGCCGACCTGATCCTTGAAATCGTCATAGATGCGGTCCTTTTCGAACTGCCGCAACCGCTGCATCACCGCCTGCCGGGCCGTCTGCGCCGCGATGCGCCCCAGCGAGGAAGGATCAATCTCCTTCTCGATGGTCTCGCCAAGCAGGATCCCCGGCTGAATGGCCTGCGCTTTTTCGATATGGATCTCGGCCTTCGGATTGCTGACCGAATCCACCACCTTCAACAGCGCCCAAGCATGCAGCTGCCCGTTCTTCGGGTTGATCTCGATCTTCAGCTCCTGGCCGGAGTTAACCCCCTTCTGGGCAGCCGTTTTTAGCGCATTGGTGATGGTAGAGATCATGTCCGCGCGACCGATCCCCTTTTCCTTCTCCATGTATTCCAAAACGGATAAGATTTCGCTGCTCATATGCTTGATATTAAGGGAAAAAAAAAGCGGGCCGCAGGGCCCACTTATTTAAAAGTGAGTGTGATTGAGAGGGTCACCGTATTCGCCACCCGCGAAGCTTGTCAAGCCCTCGACCGGCAGCGGCGCCCGGTGGTGAGCCCCGGGACTCAGAGGCCCGTTTCCTTCCGCTCAAGCAAGGCCCCCAGAAGCCCCTGCGCCAAACCGTGACACGCGGGCTGGCTCCGCCCCGCAAACACGCCCAGTTCACGCAAGGCGCGGACGACAACCGGCGGCAGATCGCCCGGAAACCAATGATGCCAAACGCCCCGCAGATCGCGACCGCTCTGCGCCGCCAGCAGCGGCAGCCAGCCATCGCACACGAGATTATCCCAGCGCGTGCCGCCCACCTGCCCTCGGCAAATACATTCTGCCCACGCCGCCCGCAACGTCGTGAGCCCCGCCTCCTTCCGCGCCACGGTCGTGGCCGCAGCGGGCGACAACTCCGGCAACCCTGCCCCAAACGCCGTCAGCTGCATCGGCCAATCGGGCACCTGCGCGCACCACGCCGCGTATTGCCGCAGACGCGTCCGCGGATGATTCGCCGGCCGCACCGCCTGCGCCTGCCACGCCTCGCCTGCATACACCGCCGCCGGATCCACCTTGCCCGCGGCCCAGTCCGTCAGCGGATGCGCGCCCGCCACCCACAACATCGGCGAACGGTTGAACCGGTAGCCAAGAATCTCCAGCGCCGCGTGATGACACGCCTCCGTCCAGCCCAGCCGCTCGATCCGCTTCCGCGCAAAATGCACCTTTTGCCGCCAACGTGCCTCACTGTGTTGCTGCAGCACCGGCCGCAGCGCCTCCAGCGGCCACCCGCGCCACTCCGCCAGCACGCGGACCAACGACGTGCCGGCCGACCGGCCCGCCAGTTGCGCGACCGCCGCCTCCGCCGCGTATTCCTCCAGATCGCAGTGCAGCAGTGGCAACAGTGCCGCGATCGGAATCTCGCGGCCCTCCGTGCCCCGCGTCACCCAACCCGCCGGCGGCGGAAACAGCACCACATGCAAGCAAACGCCCGCGTAAGCCCGGTCCGCCGCATGCCCGTGGGCTTCCCAGGCATTCGCATGCAAGTGCAGCTCGACATCGCCCATCACCTCCGGCCCATCGTCGAGCCGCAGCCGCGCCTGCTTGAAATCCGGCCCGCCCAGCAGATTCCAGCGCCCCGGATGCAGCACCCGCACCCGCCGTCCCGTCGTGGTCACCAACCAGGCGCGATCAAAATCCCCTTGCGCCCAGATCTGCTGCAGCAGTTTTTCGGAAAACGTGAAAGGCCCATAGAGCCCTTGGATTTCCTCGACCGCCGGACCGGAGTTGTCGCTGCGCGTCATGACCTGAGCCTGACACTCCGCCTCCGCCCCGACAAGCCGCAGTTTCGCCTGCAGCCGGATCAATTCGTTACGAAAAACAAACCGGCTTAACCACGGAATGGATCCGAAGAAATACGAATGAAATAGCCATGCCACGCAGACGGCCGCTGCCACGAAACCCCAGGCGACCGATATTCATCCGCACTCAGTTCGTCTCTCCATCTCCATGATTGACCCGCCCCCGCCGTCCGACCATTTAGAGCCCCTCGCATCCGGTGGGGTGGCAGAGTGGTCTATCGCGGCGGTCTTGAAAACCGCTGAGCCGCAAGGCTCCGGGGGTTCGAATCCCTCCCCCACCGCCATCGCAGCGCTGACGAAATGGCAAAGGCCGCCGCGGGACAGCATGCACATAGCGGATACAGCGAAGGGAATAGGACGCACAGTGCGATAACAGTCCCATCCCATTTTGTGGGGTAGCCGTGATGTTTGCCCCTATTCACAACCCTGCCTCATTTTCAGCTCGCCGCAGCCACGTGTAGTGAGATGCTGGTCATCAACGCCTTGGCTCACGCTCCGGCCGGGACGAATACCCAGCTTCCTCATGCCCAATCCCGAGTGGATTCCCCTGCCCTCCTCAGGCACAGGCTTGCCTGAAAATTCTTCCCGGTTGGTCTGATCCTCATCCGCCCCATCAGTTCTTTTTCTGTGACCAAACAAACGACCAACGCCGACCAGCAGTTCCTCGACGACCTCGACAAGAAGCTCTGGAACGCCGCCGACCGCCTCCGCTCCAACCTCGACGCCGCCGTCTATAAGCACGCGGTCCTCGGCCTCATCTTCCTCAAATACGTCTCCGACGCCTTCGACCTCCGCCGCGAGGAACTCGAAGCCTCATTCCGCGATCCGCAGAGCGACTACTACCTCGATCCCGCCAACTACAAATCAGATAAAACATCTGACTACGAATCAGACGCCGCCGCCTACGCCGCCGCAATCCACGACGAGTTGGAGGACCGCGACTACTTCACCGAGAAAAACGTCTTCTGGGTCCCGCCCCTCGCCCGCTGG
>CAYSBR010000033.1:0-40350 GCA_964429385.1 uncultured Opitutaceae bacterium | reverse complement strand
ATACTTGGCGATCTCGCGGTTGACCTCCTGCGCCTTCTTCAGGCCGCCGATGGTTTTCCAGAGGGAGGGGCGGTAATTGAGATCGTAGCTGACGATGGTACCGTGCTTCTTGGCGGCTTTGACGGCCTCGACGGTGAGTTCCGCAGTCGTGGCGGACAGGGCGGCGAAGATGCCGCCGGTGTGAAACCAGCGGGCGCCCAGTTGGCCGAAGATGTGATCCCAGTCGAAGTCGCCGGGCTTGAGTTGGGAGGCGGCGGTGTTGCCGCGGTCGGGCACGCCGACGGCGCCGCGAATGCCAAAGCCGCGCTCGGTGAAGTTAAGCCCGTTGCGGACGGTGCGCCCGATGCCGTCGTCCTCGCGCCACTTGATGAAATCGGTGGCGACGCCGCCCTGCATGATGAAGTCTTCGACGAGGTGGCCGACTTCATTGTCCACGAAGGCGGTGCAGACGGCGGTCTTCAGGCCGAAGCATTTGCGGAGACCGCGGGAGGTGTTGTATTCGCCGCCGCCTTCCCAGGCCTTGAACTCGCGGGCCGTGCGGACCCGGCCTTCGCCGGGGTCGAGGCGCAGCATGACTTCGCCGAGAGAGATCTGGTCAAAGGCACAGGGGGTGGACTTGATGGGAAGGGACATAGGGCCGGAATTGAAAGCAAGCGTCGCGCGCCCGGTCAACCACCGTGATTTTGTTTGCCGGCCACATTCAGGGTTGGCGCGCCGGGCGGGGTCTGTGATGAATCGCGCCATGCCTGCCGTTCATGCCGCCGCCACCCGTGAGTTGAAGCGCCGTCTCGGCGCCATCGTTGCGACGGATGACGCGTCGTTGCAGGCGGCGGCGTTTGACAGCAGCAAGATCCCGTTTCTGCCGGTGGCGGTGGTGAAGCCGCGCAAAGCCGGCGATATCGGGGTGGTGCTGACGCTGGCCAACCGGCACCGCGTGCCTGTCACGGTGCGAGGGCGGGGGACGACTCTGACGGGGGCCGCCGCTCCGGTGCGGGGCGGCTGGGTCATTGATATGCTGCGTCTCAACCGGATCCGGATTGATACGGAGACGGGGATGGCGCAGGTGCAGGCGGGCGCGAAGGTGGCCGATATCCAGCGCGCGGCGGAAGCGGAAGGCTGGTTTTATCCGCCGGATCCCTCGTCGCGCGAGTATTGCACGATCGGTGGTAATATCGCCTGCAATGCCGGCGGGATGCACGGGGGAAAATACGGCGTGACGCGCGACTTCGTGATCGCCCTGGGTGGCTTCCTGCCGACGGGCGAGGCGGTGACGTGGGGGACGGCGACCAAAAAATTTTCCGCCGGTTTTAACCTGCGGGATTTGTGGATCGGCAGCGAGGGCATGTTGGGCGTGGTCACGGACGCCGTGCTCAAGCTCATTCCCCGGCCGGCGGCCCGGTGGACGTTACTGGCGGCTTTCAAGGACGAATCCGCCGCGCTGACTTCCGTCCGGGCTTTGTTCCGGCAGCGGGTGCAGCCGGCCATTTGCGAATATCTCGATCGCGACAGCGTGCGCTGCGCCGAGAGCGCCACGGGCCGCGCGGTTTTTGCGGGGCAGAAGGATCGGGCGGTGGTGTTGCTCGAACTCGCGGGCACGGCGAGCGAGGTGAAGGAAACGCAGGCGGCGGTTCTGGCCTGGGCAAAGGCGCAGGCGACGGCGTACCGGGTGGCGCGGGATCGGGATGAGGCGGAGCAACTCTGGGCGGTGCGCCGCAAATGTTCGGGGGCGATGTTTGAGCTGGGTGATTCGAAGCTGAATGAGGACATCACCATTCCGATGCGGAGCTACGTGACGTTCGCGCGGTTCCTGGCAGACTTAAAACGCCGCTCGGGTCTGGCGATTCCGACTTTCGGGCATCTGGGGGACGGCAATCTGCATGTGAACATCATGTATCACCGGGCGGATGCGAAGGAGGCCAAGGCGGCGGAGGCGGCGGTGACCCGTCTCATGAAGACCGTGGTGGCGCTCGGTGGCGCAATTTCCGGTGAGCATGGCATCGGTCTGGCCAAGACTCCGTTTTTGCGACTGCAACATTCGCCCGCGCAGGTGCGGGCGATGCAGGCGGTGAAACACGCGCTGGATCCGCAAGGGATTCTCAATCCCGGTAAACTGTTTGAAGTTTTCCATGTCTGGAAGCATCCGCGGATGGCGGTGAAGCTGCCTTGGGACCACAAGTAGAGGGAGCTTTTCCTTTCGGGAATCGGCCGGTAGCGGCGGACAGGAAGGATGCAAGCCTGCGCATCCACGGATTGCGTGATTTTTGCGTTTGCCGAGCGGAGTCGAGGCGTCTCAATCGGGTGCTCTTTCATGTATCTCAAGGCGCTCAAACTCCACGGTTTCAAGTCCTTTGCCGACGCAACCACCCTCCGTTTTGAACCCGGTGTAACCGCGGTCGTGGGCCCCAATGGGTGCGGCAAATCCAATATCGCCGACGGCATCCGCTGGGTGCTGGGTGAGCAGAGCGCCAAGGCTCTGCGTGGCGGCAAGATGCAGGATGTGATCTTTGAAGGCGCGGATACGCGCAAGCCGGCGCAACTGTGCGAGGTTTCCCTGCTGCTGACCGATTGCGAGAAGCAGCTCGGCAGCGAATTTCACGAGATCGAGATCATGCGCCGCGTGCATCGCGACGGGCAGAGCGAGTATTTTTTCAACGGGCAGTCATGCCGTCTCAAGGACATCCACAAGCTGTTCATGGACACGGGTGTGGGCCGCACCAGCTACTCGATCATGGCGCAGGGCCAGATCGATCAGATCCTGTCTTCGAAGCCGGAGGAACGCCGGGCGGTCTTTGAAGAGGCGGCGGGCATCACCAAGTATAAGAGTCAGCGACGCGAAGCGCTCAGCAAGCTGGCGTTGACCGACCAGAATCTCACCCGCATCGCCGACGTCATCGGGGAGGTTTCCCGGCAGATCGGAAGCCTGCGACGCCAGGCGGCCAAGGCCATGCGCTACAAGCGTCTCAGCCATCGGCTGCGCCACCTGAGCCTGGGCTGGAGCGGATATCACCACGCGCAGCTCACGGCGACGCTCGGCGATCTGGATGCCCGCGTGGCGGCTTTGCGCACGGAGGCGGAGGAGCGGCGGACGAGTTTTGAAAGCCAGCGGACGGAGCTGGAGGAAAAGAAAGCCCTGCGCGGCCGGCTCAACCAGCGCGTGCAGGATGCGCAGCAGGCGGTTTATGATGTGCGCTCGCAGCGCGAGGCGGCGGAGAACCAGGCAAACCTTGCCCAGATCAAGCGCAGCGGGCTTGAGGATCGTCTGTCCTCTTCGCGGGACAATTTGGGCGAGCTGGAAATGCAGCTGCGCGAGGTCAGTGCGCAGGCCGACACGGGGGCGCAGGACAAACAGATGCAGCTGGGCCTGCTCGGCAGCAGCGATGCGGTTTTCCAGCAGCGCAACCGCGAGGTGGCCATCGCCGAGGGCGAGCTGAGCAAGCTGGAGCAGGAGCTGCAGCAGGCCAAGTTTCAGTTGCTGCAACTGGAGAGCACCGTGGCGCGTCTGCGCACGGATTGCTCCAGCTACGAGGTGGACCAGAAGACGAGCGTGCACCGGCATGAGTCACTGGCCGAGGAGCTGGCCGCGGTGCGCGCCCAGCGCGAAGGGGCGGCCCAGGCGGTCTCCGAGCAGGCTTTGCGATTGGAGCAGGTGCAGGTGGAAAAGGCCCGGGCGCACAACGAGGCGAGCGCGGCCCAGCAGACCATCACCGACCTGACCCGGGAATTTCGCGAGGCGCAGCGCCGGCTGTCAGAGATCGACCGCGCGCTGGCCCAGCGCACGGCCCGGTTGCGCCTGTTGCAGCAGCTGCAGGAAAAGTGGGAAGGCTTTGGCGAAGGCGCCAAGGCGGTGCTGCAAGGTCGGCTGGATCAGGCCCTGGCCGGCGCGCTGGTGACTCCGCTCACGAAGGGGCTGGAGGTGAAGCCTGATTTTGGCAAGGCGGTGGAAGCCATCATCGGCGCCGCGGCCGAGGCCATCAGTGTGAGCGATCTGGGCACGGCCCGTCGCATTCTGGCCCAATTGGAAACCGAGCAGATTGGCAGCGTGGTGCTGCGGATTGCTGAAACGGGTCCGAAGGGCGCGACGCCGGTCAGCCTCCCTGCCGGTCTTGTGCCCGCGGCGCAGGCGCTGGGGGAGGTCGCGGCAGATCATCCGGCCCTGGCGGTTCTGGCCGAGTGCTACGTGGCGGATGACCTCGATGCCTTTCTTGATTTTTGGAAAGCGAATCCGTCCTTTGGCTTTCTCGCGGTGGCGACGCGCAAGGGCGACCTGGTTGACCGGCGCGGGTTGGTCTTCGGCGGTTTTCACAGCAGTAAGAAATCGGCCAACAGCATTGTGCAGCGGGAAATCGATCTCCGCGAAACAGCCAAGGCACTCGCCGAGGAACAGAAGGCTCACGACGAGCAAAAGATCGTCATCGATGGCTTGAATGCGCGCTTGAACGAGGCGGAGCAGGCGCTGGAGCAGCGCCGGGCGGAGGTGCTGACGGCCACACAAACGCTGGCGGCGGTGCAGGCGGAAGAGCGCAATGCGCAGCGGGCGCTGGATGATATCGAGAACCGGCTGCGCCGGATGGAGTCGGAGTTGGTGGGATTGGAGCAGGCGCGCAATGAGGCTCAGGTGCGCTGGGAAAAGGCCCAGGCCGGCTTGGCCGAGGCGGATTCCACCGCCATCGCCCAGCGGGAAAAGATCAACCATCTGGAAGTGCGTATCGGTGAAATCCGGACCGATCGCGATGTGAAACGCGAATCACTTGCCCAAGCCCGGCTGGAGCTGGCGGAGCGCCGCCAGAAGGTGGAAGTGATTGATCGAGGGCTGGACGAGATGGAGCGCCGGCGCGGGCAATTGAGCGAATTGCTTGTGCAACGGCAGCAGGAGATCGAAGTCTGGACCGAGCAGGTTGATACCTTGGAGCGCGAGACCGCCGCCCAGCGCGAACGCGCCGGCCAGCTGGTGGAGTCACTCACCGTGGCGCAACAGCAAGTGGAAGCCGTGCGGGTGGAGCTGGTCGAGGTGGAGCGGGCCATCAGCGGCCTGGAGACGACCCAGGCCGAGTTGCATACGCGGGCCGACTCCGCGCACGCCGAGCTGAGCACTCACGAGATCAAACTGGCCGAGAATCGGCAGCGCGCCCAATTCATCAAGGAAGAGGTGCTGCGCGAATATCAGGTGGAGATCGGCAGTATCGATTGGAAACTCCAGATCTGGCGCGCGGATGACGAGCCGGAGGGCATAAAGCCGCTGGATCTTGATGAAGAGGACGAGGGGGCGGCGGAAAACCTGCCGGCAGCGGCGGAAGGCGAGCCCACGGCAGAAGCCGGTGAGGCGGCGCCGAAGCGTCGTCGCAAGGCCAAGGAGCCCAAGGGCGAGCCGACCGAGGCCGATCTTGAGGCCTTGACGCAAACCGACTGGGTTGCGGTGAAGGCTGAGGTGGATGCGCTGCGCGCCCGCCTTGGCAACATGGGCGCGGTCAATCTGGTGGCGATCGAGGAATATGCGGAGCTCAAGCAGCGCCATGATTTCCTCAAGACGCAGTGCGACGACCTCACCAATGCGAAGGCGGAGCTGATCAAGGCGATTGATGAGATCAATCACACTTCGATGCAGCAATTCCAGGTGACCTTTGAGCAGATCCGGAAAAACTTCGCCTACACCTTCCAGACGCTGTTTGGCGGTGGCCGGGCGGAACTGGAGCTGATTGTCGCGGAGGATATCCTGGAAAGCGGCATCGAGATCGTGGCCCAGCCGCCAGGCACGAAGCTCAAGAGCATCACGCTGCTGTCCGGCGGTCAAAAGACGCTGACGGCGGTGGCGCTGCTGTTCGCCCTCTACATGGTCAAGCCCTCGCCGTTCTGTCTGCTCGACGAACTCGATGCCCCGCTCGACGAATCAAACATCGGCCGTTTCACCGACCTGCTGAAGAAATTCGTGGGCGAGTCCCAGTTCATTATCATCACGCACAACAAACGCACGGTGTCCGCGGCCAATGCGATCTACGGCGTGACGATGGAGGAGCGCGGCGTTTCCAAGACCGTTTCGATGCGCTTCAATCAGGATCGCGGCGAGGCGGAGGTTCAGCCGCAGAACATTGCCGAGGCGGTGGTGGGCGCCCGGTCCTGAGACGGATCGCGGCACGCCTGTTCAGCTGCGTGAGTCGTGCGCGCGGGATGCTGCGGAAGCCCCGCGCGTGGCGCGTTTTTCCGGCCTGATCAGAGGATCAGGTCGGGCGGCACGTTGGCGAGAGCCTCCTCGATGGTGGTGAGGCCCATTTTCACCTTCAGCATAGAGTCCTGGTGGAGGGTCTTCATGCCGGTGCGCATGGCGATGCGCTTGAGTTCGGCGACTTCAACCTCCTTGTTGATGCCTTCGGTGAGCTCCTCGGAGTTGACCATCAGTTCGTGGATGCCGACCCGGCCCTTGTAACCGGTGCCGTTGCAGGCCGGGCAGCCCTGGGGGTTGGCCTTGAAACTCTCGCCGGTCCAGCCGAGCGCTTTGTGAAGGATTTCGGCTTCGCGGTCTTTGGGTTCGTAGGTCTGCTTGCAATTCTTGCAGACGCGGCGGAGCAGACGCTGGGCGCAGACGCAGACGAGGGAGGCTGAGATGTTGAAGGGCTCCACGCCCATCTCGCCGATACGATTGACGGTGGAGGGCGCGTCGTTGGTGTGCAGCGTGGAGACGAGCAAGTGACCGGTGAGCGCGGCTTCGACGGCAATCTGCGCGGTTTCCTCGTCGCGGATTTCACCGACGAGGATGATGTCGGGGTCCATACGCAGATAGCAGCGCAGGGCGCGCGCGAAGGTGAGGCCGATCTGCCGGCTCATCTGCATCTGGTTCAGGCCGGGCAGGGTGTATTCGATGGGGTCCTCGGCCGTCTGGATGTTGACGTCGGGCGTATTCACCTCCGAAAGCGCGGAGTAAAGGGTCATGGACTTGCCGGAGCCGGTGGGGCCGCAGTGCAGGATCATGCCATAGGGCTGGCGGATGCACTCGCGATAGCGCTCAAGATTCTCCTCGGAGAAGCCGAGCGCGGGCAGGGGCAGGGTGGTCTTCTGCTTGTCGAGAATACGCATGACCACCTTTTCGCCATGGTTCATCGGTCCGGTGGCGACACGCAGATCGATGTCCATGTTCTTTTTCGTGAATCGCTTGAAGACGATGCGTCCGTCCTGCGGCAACCGGCGTTCGGCGATGTCGAGGTTGCACATGATCTTCAGGCGGGTGACGAGGGCGTTGGTCACCTGCTTGGGGAGGCGGAGTTTCTCCTGGCAAAGGCCGTCAACCCGGTAGCGCACGAGGAGATCCTTTTCCATCGGCTCGATATGGATGTCGGAGGCTCCGGAAATATAGGCATCCTCGATGATGCGGTTGGTGAGCTGGATGATCGGGGCGGAATCCTCGCTTTCGAGATCCTCCACCTTCAGTTCCCCGGCGGGGCCGCCGTCGTAGGCGGAGCTGATGACTTCGGTGATGGAGCCGATATCGACATCGTCGGAGCCGGGCGCCGCGCTCTTGCTGTCCTTGAAGAATTTCTTGAGGAGATTTTCGAAAAGGGAGGCGGAGACGACGTGGACCTCCTCGATGTGCATCTCGGTGGCCTGGGAGAAGGCCTCGCGCTTGGCGAAATCGAGGGGGTTGGTCATCAGCACCGAGACCGAGTTGGGGCTGATGAGCTTGTGGGGGAAGATGCCTTCACGGCGGATGATCGCATCGCCGGTGACCTCGATGAGTTTTTCATCCACCTCTATCTCCTCCAGCTTGGTGACGAGGGGCAGGTCGGTGAGCTTGGCGATGAAACGGGCGGTGTCGTCGGCGTTGAGCTGAAACTTCGGGTCCACCATGCGCTGGATGAGCGTGGAGGAGTATTCCGCGACTTCCCGCAAGAGGGTGAGGTCCTTGTCGGTGAATTCGCCGCCGGTGCCCGCGCTCGGCTCCTTGTTGAGCACCTGGATGGCGCCGATGACGATGTTGGTCTTCAGCGGCACCGTGAGCATCGAGTGAATCTCGAAGCCCGTGGTCTTGGCCATCGACATGAGGCTGTCGGCGTCGGGTCCGTGCTTGGTGAAGAACAGGGGCTCTCCGGTCTGGATGACTTTGCCGACGTTGCCGGTGCCGAGGGGCAGCTTGAGGGCGAGGAGCTTGGCCTGGGTTTCCTGAAATTGTTTCTCCTTCTCCTTGTCACTTTCCCAGAGCGTGGGGGAGTAGTAAACGTGCTTGAAGGTGATGTCGTTGCCCTCGACCAAGTAGAAGGTCATGGACTGGGCCTGCAGGGCCTCGACAACCTTGGAGGCGGTGAGTTCGATCACGGAGGCCAGATCCTCGCGACTGGGAGCCGGCTTGGATATGATCTTGATGAGAAGGGAGCGGCGCAGCGCGCTGGCGAGGTTGGGTGTAGCCATGAGGTATGCCTTCTGACTGTGTCGGCAGTCTGGAATTGCCAGTCATTGTTGCCTGCCGCAATGAGAAACACGTGCAAACTTTTGCGTATGTCTGACTGGTGGCAGGCTTTACGGGATTGGTTGAGCCGGCGGCGCGACACCGGAGCGAGAGGCGAGGCTCTGGCCGAGGCTTTTTTGAAAAAGGAGCGGGGGTTCAAGGTCGTGGCGCGAAACTGGCGGAGTCCCCGCGATCGGCGTGATGAACTGGACTTGATTTGTCGCGATGAGGATATCCTTGTTTTTGTCGAGGTGAAGACCCGTGGCGAAGGCGCGTTGGTGCCGGGCTATTTCGGGGTGGACCGGCGCAAGAAGAAAGTGCTGTTGCGCGCGGGCACCGCCTACCTGCGCCTACTGAGGGTCAGGCCAAGGACCTTCCGGCTCGATATTGTGGAAGTGGAGTTGCCGGAAGCGCCGACAGGGGCCCCGGTGATCCGGCATTTCGCCAATATTCCGTTGTTTCCTAAAAACTTTCATCCGGGGCCGTGATGAATCGGACTATGACCACCATTTCCCTTGCGGGACGACCGGCCATTCGCAGAGGATGACCGCCCGTCATGGCCGACAACCAGCGTCATCCATTCCTCCAAGGGCTCAGCAAGCATCGCGGTGCCCCTCCCACTGTGGTGGTGATCTTCGGTGCTTCCGGCGATCTGACCGCCCGAAAACTCATCCCGGCGGTTTACAACCTCGGTCATGACAATCTGCTGCCGACCGATTTTTATTTGATCGGTTACGGCCGGAAGGAAATCCCGAACGAGGAATTCCGGACCCTCGCGGCCGATGCCATCAAGGAGTTCTCCCGGCGCGAGCTGGACCAGTCGGTCTGGGGGCGCGTGGAGGCCAACACGACTTATGTGGCCGGCGGCTACGATGACCCCGCCGCCTTCGAGCGGCTGGCGACGCACATCACGGCGATCGAGAAAAAGATCGGGCGGGATGTGCAGGTGCTGTTCTACATCTCGACGCCACCCTCGGTTTTTGCGCCCATTCTCCAGAATCTGGGGGCGAGCGGGCTGGCGGCGAAGCACCTCGGGCTGCCGCACCATGCGAAGGTCATCATCGAGAAACCTTTTGGTCGCGACCTTGAGTCGGCCCGCAAGCTCAACGCCACGATCCGCGGAGTCTTTGAGGAGCATCAAGTTTACCGTATCGACCACTACCTCGGCAAGGAGACGGTGCAGGACTTGCTGGTGCAGCGTTTCTCCAACGCCATTTTCGAGCCGCTGTGGAATCGCAACTACATCGACAGCGTGCAGATCACCGTGGCCGAGGAGGTCGGCGTCGGATCGCGCGGCGGTTATTACGAACAGAGCGGCTGCCTGCGCGACATGATCCAGAATCATACGATGCAGCTGCTTGCGCTCACCGCGATGGAGCCGCCGGTTTCGCTCGATGCCGAGGCGATCCGTGATGAAAAGGTGAAGCTGTTGCGCGCCATTCAGCCGTTGTCCCTGGCTCCCGGTGGCGATGTCGCCCGGGCGCAATACGCGGCCGGCATGATCGGCGGCAAGGCGGTGAAAGGCTATCTGGAGGAGGAGGGGATTGCCGCCACCTCGGCGACGGAGACTTATGCCGCGCTGCGTGTTTCCATCAACAACTGGCGTTGGCAGGGCGTTCCGTTCTACCTGCGTTCCGGCAAGCGCATGGCCCGCCGGGTTTCCGAGATCGCCATCAATTTCAAGCGTCCGCCCGGCACCCTCTTCGCCCAGAGCGAGCGCTTCGATCTCGCGGGCAACACGCTGTCCTTCCAGATCCAACCGGACGAGGGGCTCAGCCTTATCCTCAACGCCAAGATCCCCGGATTGGAAACGCGCACGCAGCCGGTGAAGATGAGTTTCCGCTACGCGACGACCTTTGGTTCCAACACCCCGGAAGCCTATGAGCGGCTCGTGCTCGATGCGATGATCGGTGATGGCACCTTGTTCATCCGGGGCGACGAGGCCGAGACTTCGTGGAAGTTGTGCACGCCCATTCTGGAATCCTGGGCGGCCAGCGGTCGCGAAGGCATGGACAGCTATGCGGCGGGCTCATGGGGTCCACCCAGCGCGGATGCGCTGCTGGACAAGCGTCACCACCTCTGGCGTCAACCCTGAGTCATCATGGCGGCGATATTCGATGCTTTGCCCGGCTTCGAGGTGCCGGTTGGCGCCATCTCGAAGAGCCTGGCGAAAATGTGGGCGGACACCGCCGCGCAGGGCGGTCACGCGCCCGCAGCGGACAAGGCCAAGGCTACGCAGGTCAATTTCGTGCTGCACCTCGGACTGCTGACGACGGCAGAGGATGCGGCGGCGCAATTCCGGACCGCCGCGTGCTTTTCCCGGCGCTACCCCAGCCGCGTGGTGGTGCTTTGCCCTCGCGCGGAGGATAATGGTGAAACCGATCTGCGGGCCAAGATCCACGGGGAGTGCCACCTCGGCAAAACGGAGAGCGACAAGCGTTGCGTTGAGTTTGTGATGCTCAGCTATCCGCGCTTTGCGCGACGGCACCTGGAGGATCAGGTCTCGATCTGCCTTTCGACCGATCTGCCGCTGTATTACTGGGCGCATCGTTTTTCGGCGAGCGCGAAGCTGGCCGACTACCGCTTCCTGCTCAGCCGGGCCAAGCGCGTGCTCATTGACAGCGCAACCGCGCCGGATGACGCGCTGACCTATCCGTGGCCGAAGCCCGAGGCGTTGCGCGACTTGGTGCACGCACGTCTGCTGCCTGTCCGGCAGACTATCGGCCAGTTTCTCGCTGGATACAGTCCGGCGTTGCTGATCGAGGGGTTGCAGGAAGTGGCGGTGACGGCCGGCCCCGAGTTGACGGCCGAGGGGCGGGTATTGGGTGACTGGCTGAAAAGCCGGCTGACGGCCTGTGGCGCGGCTTCGGCTGTCGGTCGGCCATCGTTGGGGAAGGGGGCACCAGGAAAAATCAGTGTTTCACTCCGGTATGAAGATTCGCGCCGGTTTTTCCGCTGGACGGGTGACTTGGCGGCCGGGCACGCCGTGTTTGAAGCTGATTACGGCCAGGGCCTTGCGACCTTGCCTGCCGCCGTCAGCCTGCTCGCGCCGGAAAACGCGCTGAGCGAGGCGATGTTCTTCTAGGCCGGGTTGACCGGCCCGCTTAGGATTGGCTGTGCATCCATTGCCGGAAGGCGCGGATGCGATCGGGCGCACCAATGAGAAGCAGGTGATCGCCGGCGGTGAGCCGGTCGGTGCCGGGAGGATTCACGATGCGCTTGCCGTCGCGCTCGATGCCGGCGACGAGCACCTTGTGGCGCTGGGGAATCTGCAGTTCCGCCAAAGTGGAGCCGGGCAAGGTTTCGCCGGCCAAGGGGACCACTTCCAGACGGCACTCATCGAAATCATCCTCGGCGGGCGGGCCCTGCCGGGTGAGTTCGGCCCGGGCCTTGGCGATGTCCGCCGAGGTGCCGAGGAGGAGCAGCCGGTCGTTCGAGTAGAGGACTTCGCCGGGCTCGGGGGCGGCGAGGATGAAGCCATGGCGGTCAATCTCGACGACGGTGCAGTTGAAGCGGGAGCGGATGTTGAGTGCGGCGAGGCTTTGGCCGGCGCAGGCGGCATGGTCGGGCAGTTCACATTCCTGGACATTGAGCTTCCAGCCGTCAGTGCTGTCCTGCCAGCGCTGCACGGCGCCGGGTTGACCGGACATGGCCGTGCTCTGGCTGAGGACGGTGGCGAGGCCGTGCTGCCATTCGCTGTGCCAATAGATGAAGCGGCGGGAAAAGATGGCGATGATGCCGGCGGCGACCACGCCGATGATCAGCCATGACCACTGGGAGAGGGCGGAGATCGGGAGGATGCGGGAAAGCCAGTAGGCGAGCCCGAGTGCGCCGATGATCTTGATGGAGGTTTCGACGAGCGGGCCGGGCAGGCGTGTGCGCTCACGGGCGGTCTCGCCGAAGATCAGGGCCAGCGTGGAGATATTGCGCCAGAGGGCGACGAAGGGAATCAGCGCGACGAGGCCGAGGACCGACCAGAAGATGAATTTCAAGGTGTCGGGCGAGATCTGGCCGGCGAGCGGGCTGCGTTGGATCGCTTCGAGGATGAGGCCGGAAAATGCGAACAGCCCGGTGATGAACAGCAGCTCCAATCCGATGTGAAGCAGGCGGCCGCGGCTCAGCTTCCACCAGAGCCGGCTGTCGCTGGCGCTGCCAAGGTGCGCGAGCCAGGAGTGGTAGATTTCCAGGCCGCGTTTCAGCCAGCGGGGCTCCAGCCGCTCGGCGCTCCGGAGGACCGGCTCCGCGTAGCGATTGGCGAGGGCGGTGAGGAGAACGGTGAGGATGGAGACACCGACGGCGATGGAGTAGAAGCGCGGGGGCAGCACCGCCATTTGCACGCCGAGCATCACAATGAGGAACGAGAACTCCCCGATGGGGCTGAGCGCGAGGCTGGCGCGCCGGGCATCCGCCGGCGGCACCCCGACCAGAATCATGGCGAAACCCGTGGCCAGAATGCGTAGCAGACCCATGCCCAGCGCCAGGCCGATGATGAGGGGCCAGTAGGCGATGAAGAGGCGGGGATCCACCATCAGGCCGATGGCCACGAAGAAGACGCTGCTGAAGAGGTCGCGCATGCCGGCGAAGGCCTTTTCTATGCCATTGCGCTGGGGGATTTCGGCGACGATGGCGCCGAGCAGGAATGCGCCGAGGGCGAGCGAGTAGCCGGCCTTGACGGCGAGGAAGGCCATCAGAAAAAGCACCCCGGCCACGGCGATGGTGCGGATCTCGGGATCGCCACCGGTTTCTAGACGGCGGAGCAGCTTGGGCAGGAACATGAGCCCGACGCAGACAAGCAGGACAACGAAGGCGCTGATCCCCGCGACCAGGCCGCCGACGCTGGTGGAGCTGCTGCCGGCGGCGATGCCGTGGGCGCTGAGGATGGCGAGCATCACGATGGCGACGGCATCCTCCAGCGCGGTGATGCTCATGGCGGTCTGGCCGGCCCGGGTGTGCTCCAGGTTCTGCCCGCGCAGGATTTTCCCAACCACGGTGGTGCTGGAGACCATGAAGAGGGCGGCGATGAACAGGCTTTGCGTGCCGGACCAGCCGAGGGCGAGGCCGAGTAGCTGGGTGGCGTTGAGCACGAAGAACGCGCCCAGGATGGCGGCGACCAGCGTGGTGAAGCCGATCTGCCGCAGCCGGCTCAGGCTCAGACCCAGGCCGAGGGCGAACATCAGGAAGATCAGGCCGATCTGGGAAAGCGTTTCGATCCGGTCGGCGTCTGCCAGCAGGGAAAACGGGGTATGCGGCCCGATGACGATGCCGGCGACAAGGTAGCCCACGATGGCGGACAGGCCGATGCGCTTGCACAGCGTCCCTGCGAGCCCGGCCACCAGCAGAACAATGGCGAGATCCTGGATGAGATTGATGCCTTCCATGACAAATATGGCTTTCAGTTTCCGGTCAGAAACCGGACGTGGAGGTTAACCGATGAAGTTCGTAAAAATTCAGCGGGGAAAGCCTGTTTTTCAAACAATTAAACAGGCTGCGTCCGCGGTTGGCGAAATTAACCGCGGGAACACGGGCAAACGGAAGCGGATGGCTTCGATTTGCGGGGAGAGGATTCTGCTTTTCAGCGTGCGTCGAGCACGGCGTAGGTTCGCTTGCCCTTGCGCAAAAGGAGGTATTTGCCGAAAAGCAGGTCGGCGGTGGTGAGCGTGCGGGCGGAGTCGGGCGACTTGACGTTGTTCACGTAGATGCCGCCGCCTTCGATATCCTTGCGTGCCTGTCCCTTGGAAGGGCTGAGTCCGCTTTGGATGAGCAACTCAACCAAGGGGATGCCGGGCGCGGCGAGTTTGGCCTTTTCCAATTCCTTGGTCGGCACTTCGCCGACGACATCACGGAAGACCTCCTCGGGGGTGTCACCGATTTCGGCGCCAAAAAGAATATCGCTGGCCTTCAGGGCGGCGGTGAGCGCCTCTTCGCCGTGCACGAGACGGGTGACTTCGCGGGCGAGTGCCTTGTGGGCTTCGCGGGCGCCGGGGTTGGCGGCGTGCTTCGCTTCCAATTCCTCGATTGCGGCGCGCGGCAGAAAAGTGAACTTCCGAAGGTATTCGCCCACCTTGGCGTCCTCGGTGTTCACGAAGAACTGGTAGAGTTTGTAAGGGCTGGTCTTTTGCGGATCGAGCCAGACGGCCCCGCCGGCGGTTTTGCCAAACTTGGTGCCGTCGCTTTTCGTGATAAGCGGGAAGGTCCAGCCGAAGGCGGTGGCGTCGGGGCCGAGCTTTTTTCGGATAAAATCGGTGCCCGCGGTCAGATTACCCCATTGGTCGGAGCCGCCGATTTGCAGCTCGCAATCGAAGGATTTCCGCAGGTGGTAAAAATCGTAGGCCTGCAGCAGTTGGTAGCTGAACTCCGTGTAGCTGATGCCGCCGTCGCCTTCCATGCGGGATTTTACGGAATCCTTCGCGAGCATGACATTCAGGGAAAAATATTTTCCGACATCGCGTAAAAATTCGAGGAAGCTGAACGGGGCGATCCAGTCTGCATTATCCACGAGCCGGGCCGGATTGGCTGCGGCGGTGAAGTCGAGGAGGCGGGCGAGCTGGGCTTTGATGCAGGTGATGTTGTGGGCGAGTTGTTCGCGGGTGAGCAGATTGCGCTCGGAGGAGCGACCGGAGGGGTCCCCCACCATGCCGGTGGCACCGCCGGCAAGCGCGATGACGTGATGGCCGGCGCGCTGGAAGCGGGCGAGGGTGAGCTGCCCCATAAGGTGCCCGACATGGAGAGAGTCCCCGGTGGGATCGAAGCCGCAATAGACCGTGATGGGGCTGCCGGTTGCGAGCCTCTGGCTAAGGCCATCCAAATCGGTGCAGTCGGCCAGCAGGCCGCGCCATTTGAGATCTTCGATCAGGGTCATGCGGCACGGTTATTCGACGACGGCAGGGGAGGGTCAAGGGGAAGCTGCGGAACGGGTGCGGCAAACAAATCTTATGACGTCCGTTATGAAAATAGTATGGCGACTTCTTTTGGGAAAAACGGTTTGTCTAATGCCGCGGGCAAAGCCAATTTCGGCCTTCCAATCCCGGCGGATGGTCCGGCGGGAGATTCCAACCCTCATTCTTTTCCCACCATGCCCGTCGCCGTAGGTTCCCAAGCGCCCGATTTCACGCTCAAATCCAAAACTGCGGAGGGTCTCGTGGACGTGACGCTCAGCGACAATTTCGGGAAGAAGCAGACCGTGCTCCTGTTTTTCCCTCTCGCCTATACGAGCGTGTGCACGGCCGAGCTGTGTGACACGACCGCCGGACTGGGCAAATATGACAAGCTCGGCGCCCACGTCATTGCGATCAGTGTGGACAGCCCCTTTGCGCAGGAAGCCTGGGCGGTGGCCAATCAGATCAAGTTGACCCTGGTCAGCGACCTGAACCGGACGGTCACCAAGGCGTACGACGTGCTTTTCCCCAATCTGGCCGGAATTGGCGACACCTCGGCCCGGGCGGCCTTCGTCATCGGCCGCGATGGCGTGATCAAATATGCGGAACAGACCGCGACGCCGAAGGATCTGCCGAACTTCGCCGCCATTGAGGCCGCGCTCAGCCAAGGCTGAATGAGGTGCCTTGCCGGGTCGGTGCCCCGGTTTGTCTCTATTTTTTGTCTTTTTAAAATCCATCATGTCCCAGCCCAATCCCTTCAACACGCTTCAGACCTTCTCGGCCAACGGCGTTGCGCATAAATTCTACTCACTGCCCGCGCTCGGGGCGGCGGGTTTCAACGTCAAGCGCCTGCCTGTTTCCATCCGTCTTGTACTCGAATCGCTGCTGCGCAACTGCGACGGCAAGCGCGTGGCTGAGCCCGCGGTGAAGGCGCTGGCCGGCTGGGCGGCGCAGGCGTCACGCACCGAGGAGATCCCTTTCGTCGTGGCGCGCATCGTGTTGCAGGATTTCACCGGAGTGCCGCTGCTCGTGGACCTTGCCGCGATGCGTTCGGCGGTCACCAAGCTGGGCAAGAATCCGAAGATCATCGAGCCCCTCGTGCCTGTGGACCTCGTGGTGGACCACAGCGTGCAGGTGGACTTCGCCGGCAGTGCGGATGCCCTGCGCAAGAATCTTGAGCTGGAATTCTCGCGCAACCGCGAGCGCTACCAGTTTCTGAAATGGGGCATGCAGGCCTTCGACACCTTCAAGGTCGTGCCCCCGGGCATCGGCATTGTGCACCAGGTGAACCTGGAATACCTGGCGAAGGGCGTGCTCAGCGACGCCGGCGGCGTTTATTATCCCGATACGTTGGTGGGCACCGATTCCCACACGACCATGATCAATGGCATCGGCATCGTGGGCTGGGGTGTCGGCGGCATCGAGGCCGAGGCCGGCATGCTTGGCCAGCCGGTCTATTTCCTCACTCCCGACGTGGTCGGCGTGCACCTCACGGGCGCGCTTCGCGAAGGTGTCACCGCCACGGATCTTGCGCTCACGGTCACGCAGTTGATGCGCAAGACGAAGGTGGTCGGCAAATTCGTCGAATTCTTCGGCCCCGGCGCCGCCGCATTGCCGGTGGTGGACCGTGCGACCATCGCCAACATGGCGCCCGAATACGGCGCGACGATGGGCTTCTTCCCGATCGATGGCGAGTGTTCCAACTACCTCCGCGCGACCGGGCGCGATGAAGCCCAGGTCGCGGTTTACGAGGCCTATTACAAGGCGCAGGAATTGTGGGGCATCCCGCAGAAGGGCGAGATCGATTACACCCAGGTGGTGGAGCTGGACCTCGGCAGCGTGGTGCCGAGCGTGGCCGGCCCGAAGCGCCCGCAGGACCGGATTGAGCTGCCCAGCCTCAAACGCGAGTTTGTCACCGCATTCGCGAAGCCGGTGGCTGAAAGCGGCTTTGGCAAGCAGGCCGGGGACTTCGGCCTGCGCGCACCGGTGGTGGTTTCCCGGCTGAACCCCGGTGGTGGCTCGCAGGAGCCGATCAGCCGGGCGGAGGCACTGGCGCACAACACCAATCTCACCACGGAAAACGAGATGGCGAACAACCGGCCGACGCCCAATGAAACGGCGGCGGGCGCGGCGCAGCCGGTGGCTGAAATCGGCCACGGCTCGGTGCTCATCGCGGCCATCACGAGCTGCACGAATACTTCAAATCCCAGCGTGATGCTGGCGGCCGGCCTCCTGGCGAAGAAGGCCGTGGAGCGCGGGCTGCGCGTGAATCCCCTGGTCAAGTCCTCCCTGGCTCCCGGTTCGCGCGTGGTGACCGATTATCTGGAGAAGACGGGGCTCGCGCCTTACCTCGACCAGCTCGGTTTCCAGACCGTCGGCTATGGGTGCACGACCTGCATCGGCAATTCCGGTCCGCTGGCGGCGCCGGTGGAGGAGGCGGTGGTGAAAAATGACCTCGTCGCGGCTTCCGTCCTCTCGGGCAACCGCAATTTCGAGGCGCGGGTGCACCAGAACATCAAGGCCAATTTCCTCATGTCGCCGCCGTTGGTCGTGGCCTTTGCACTGGCCGGCCGCGTGGATATTGACATGACGCAGGAGCCGCTCGGCAGCGACCGGAACGGACAGCCGGTTTACCTGAAGGACATCTGGCCAAGCCTGGGCGAGATTCGCGATCAGATGCAGGCGGCGCTCAAGCCCGAGGTGTTCCGCAAGCTGTATAGCAACTTCGCCGAGCAGAACCCGAAGTGGAATGAAATCCCTTCGACGACGGGCGATGTTTATTCGTTCGACGCCAAATCCACCTACATCCAGGAGCCACCGTTCTTCGCCAACTTCTCGCTCACCCCCGGCTCGATCCAGCCGATCAGCGGCGCGCGCGCCCTCGGCATCTTCGGTGACTCGGTCACGACCGACCATATCTCGCCGGCCGGCGCCATCAAGAAGAGCGCTCCGGCGGGGCAATACCTGGTGGAGAACGGCGTCGAGTTTCAGGACTTCAATTCCTACGGCTCCCGCCGCGGTAACGACCGGGTGATGACCCGTGGCACCTTCGCCAACGTCCGCATCAAGAACCTGATGCTCGGTGGCGAGGAAGGCGGCAACACGCTCGGGCCCGACGGGCAAAAGACCTCGATCTACGACGCGGCGATGGCATATCGCGCGCAGGGCACGCCGCTGATCGTGATCGCCGGCCAGGAATACGGCACGGGCTCCTCGCGCGACTGGGCGGCGAAGGGCACGAACCTCCTCGGCGTAAAGGTCGTGGTGGCGCAGAGCTTCGAGCGCATCCATCGCTCAAATCTCGTGGGCATGGGCGTGCTGCCTCTCCAGTTCAAGGAGGGCACGACCGCCCAGACGCTCAAGCTGGACGGCACCGAGACCTATGATGTCGCCGGCCTGGATGCCACGATCAAGCCGCAGCAGGATCTTACGCTGCGGATCACACGCAAGGATGGTACGGTCGAGAACGTGCCGGTGCGCTGCCGCATCGATACGCCCATCGAGATCGATTACTACCAGCACGGCGGCATCCTTCCGTATGTGCTCCGCCAGATTGTTGCGCGAAATTGATCCCTCTTCACCGGCCGCCAGCCTCGCTTGGCGGCCGGTTTTGCGTTTTTCCCCTTCCTGCGGATAATGTCACATGGCTGAAAGCGGCAAACCCACCTTTCTGGTTGATGCGTATTCCGATCCCGTGGTCGTGCGGATTGACGGGCGGGCCTGTTTCCAGAACAGCGCGGAGCTCCGGGATTTTTTCACCGAAATGATCCGGCAGGAGAAAAAGCGCTTCGTGTTGGATTTTCAGCACTGCGCGAGCATGGACAGCACCTTTCTCGGGGTGCTGGCCGGGGCGGCGCTGGATTTGCGCAAGGCCGGGGGGCGGCTGATCCTTGCCCGGGTGGGGGAGCGTAATCTGGAGCTGATCCGGAATCTTGGCCTGCACCGGATTCTTACGGTGGATGCGGGCGATTTTGAACTCAGCTTTGATCGCTGCAAACAGGAGTTGGAGCGGGCCGATCGCAGCGAACTGGATCAGGCCCGCCTGGTGCTGGAGGCGCACGAAAACCTGGTGACGGCCGACGAGGCGAACCGGAGCAAGTTTCAGGACGTGCTCTCATTCCTGCGCAATCGCGTGGAACAGAAGTAAGCGGAGGCCCGTGACGCATTCCGCATTGCCGGGCGCGGGGAGGCATGCAACTCTGCGGCGTTTTCCATGTTTTTGCTCATTCTCGGAATCCTCATTGGCGCGGCGGCGATGATCGTGCCCCTTTACCGGGCCCGGAAGGAAACCGAGCGCGTGGACGAGGAGAAGCAGCAGGTCTCCCAGGAACGGCAGCTCGTTGTGGACTTCATGCACCACATGGTCGAGGCGCTGGGCGAAGGGCTGGGGCGGCGGGAACTGCACCAGCGTATCGTCCACGCGGCGATCCTGTGTTCGGGCGCGTTGAGCGCCTGTTTTTTTGAGCGCACGGCCGATCGGCAGATGCGCAGCGTGGCGGTGGAGGGGATTTTCCCCCCGCACCGGCCGCTGCCGCCGGCGGTGCGCGAAAAACTGGCGACCCGGGCCAAGTTCATCGAGCAGGTGCTCAAGTCGGAAACCTTTCCCGATGACGAGGGGATTGTCGGCACGGTGGTGCAGACGGGGAAGGGCCAGCTCATCGCCGATGCCGTGGCGGACCCGCGGGTCGTGGTGCATGAGGATCCGGCGCTCGCAATCCGCTCGGTCATTGCGGTGCCCCTGCAGTTTCGCGACCGGTTCTTTGGCGTGCTGGCCGTGGCGAATTCGGCCGATGGCGGACCTTTCACGACAACCGATTTCTCACTGATGCAATCGCTGGCGGAGCAGGCGGCGCTGGCGCTGCACAATGCCGAGTTCCTGAACCTGCAACTGGAGAAACGGCAGCTTGACCTCGATCTCTCACTGGCGAGCGGCATCCAGCAGATGCTGCTGCCCAAGGAGATCGCAACGATCCCCGGCCTCGATATTGATGCGCGCTACACGCCGGCGCAGAAGGTGGGCGGCGATCTCTACGACATCTTTCCGCTGACCGAGAGCCGGTTGGGCGTGGTGGTGGCCGATGTTTCCGGCAAGGGCATTCCGGCTTCACTGCTTATGGCGATCTGCCGGACAAGCCTGCGCCAGATCGCGCCCCGGCATGAATCACCCTCCGCCGCTCTCATGGAGTTGAACCGCAGCTTGGGCGGCGACATGCGGGGGATGTTCATCACCATGCTTTATGCCGTGATTGATACGAGCGAGGGCCGGGTGACACTCGCCCGCGCGGGGCATGAACTGCCCCTGTTCTCGCGGCGCAATCCGGTGACGGGCGTTCCCCATGAGACTTATGTCGGCTCCGAGGGCATGCCGCTTGGGATGGTGCCGGATGAGATTTTCTCCGCCGTGATCGAGGATCGGGTCGAGGCCTTTGACCGGGGCGATGTGCTGGTGCTCTACACCGACGGGATCACGGAGGCGCCGAATGAGGAGGATAAGGAATTTTCCGGGCATCGCCTGGCCGATGCGGTGCGGACGCTGCACAACCGCGATGTCCGGGAGATGAATGACGGCATCCTTGAGCAGGTGCATCGTTTTGCGGGGTCAACGGCTCAGCGCGACGATCTCACCCTGGTCACGGTGAAGCGACGGGGGTGACACGCAGCGGGCTGGAAAAGCCTTGGCCCGCCGCCGCCGGTTGCGCACAGTGGCCGCCTATGTCCGCCCCCGCCGCTTCTCTTGATCGTACCTCGATGCCCGATGCCGCCGGCCATTTCGGCTGCTATGGAGGCGTGTATGTGCCGGAAACATTGATGACGACCTTGCAGGAGCTGGAGGTGGCTTACCTGCAGGCGAGGCAGGATCCGGCTTTCCAGCAGGAGCTGCGGCAGCATCTGAAGGAGTTCGCGGGCCGGCCCACCGAGCTCTATTGCGCGAGCCGGCTCACCGAGCATTGCGGCGGCGCCAAGATCTATCTCAAGCGAGAGGATCTGCTCCACACCGGGGCCCACAAGATCAACAATGCGCTCGCGCAGGCTTTGCTGGCAAAGCGGATGGGCAAGCGTCGTATCATCGCGGAAACCGGGGCGGGCCAGCACGGCGTGGCGACGGCGGCGGCGTGCGCCAAGTTTGGTCTGGAGTGTGTGATCTACATGGGCGCGCACGACATGGAGCGCCAGGCGTTGAATGTGTTTCGCATGCGGCTCATGGGCGCGGAGGTGCGCGGTGTGGCGGCCGGCCAAAAGACGCTCAAGGAGGCGATCAACGAAGCGATGCGCGACTGGGTGACCAATGTCCGCAATACGCATTACATCCTGGGGACGGCCTATGGTTCTCATCCTTATCCGATGATGGTGCGCGATTTTCACCGCGTGATCGGGCAGGAGGCCCGCGAGCAGATACTTGCGCGTGAGGGGCGGCTGCCCGACGAGCTCGTGGCCTGTGTGGGGGGCGGCAGCAATGCCATCGGGCTCTTTTTCGATTTTCTGGAGGAGCCGGGTATCCGGATGTTTGGGGTCGAGGCGGGCGGTCTGGGGATCAATCGGGGCGAACACGCGGCGCGCTTCGCCGGCGGCCGGCTGGGGGTGTTGCAGGGATGCAAGACTTTCATCCTGCAGGATGGCGACGGCCAGATCGAGCTGACGCACTCGGTGTCGGCGGGACTCGATTATGCGGCGGTGGGGCCGGAGCACGCGTTCTATCGGGAGCGCGGGCGCATCGAGTTTGCCTATGCCACGGATGATGAGGTGCTGGAGACCTTCCAGCTCTGCTCACGGTTGGAGGGCATCATTCCCGCTCTGGAAAGCACGCATGCCCTCGTGCAGGGACTGAAGCGGGCGAAGGCCCTGTCCAAGGACAAAATCGTCCTCATCAATCTCTCCGGCCGCGGCGACAAGGATGTGCAGCAAGTGGCCCGCATTTTGAGCGAAGCTCAAAATGAGAAATCCTAAATCCCAAGCGGCCAAATCCCAACATGGATGACTTGGCCGAAAAGACGGAAAAATTGGCGGTGGATGGGCGCCGCTTTGCCGGGCTGGTGCCGGCGACGGTGTCAAATACGGAGGATTTGCGGCAGGTGATGCGCTCCTCGGGATCGGTTGCCGCCAATCACATCGAAGCCGACAACGCTTTGGATAAACAGGATCGGCTCATGCGATTCCGCATCTGCCGCAAAGCGGCGCGCGAATCAGGGCTATGGCTTCGGCTGATCAATCCCGGTGAGAACGAATTCCCGCGGGCGGAGCAGGCCCGATTGAACGATGAGGCGGCGCAGTTGGTGAGGATTTATTCCACGATCATCAATCGACTGGGCGGTCAATTTTAGGATTTAGTCCCTTGGGATTTGGGATTTCATCCCCGGGATGAAGAGCATGACCGGCTATGGGCGGGCGACGACGGCGATCGGAGCGCACACGTTGACTGTGCAGGTGAGTGCGGTGAACCGCAAAACCCTGGATCTGGCGGTGCGCCTGCCTGACAAGTGGGAGAGTCTGGAGACCGAGGTGACCGAACAGGTGCGGGCGGTGGCCCGCCGCGGGCGCATTACGGTCAACTTCGAACTCACCGGCACCCGTGGTAATGGCGGTGGATTGGCGTGGGATGAAGCGGAGATCGGCGCTTCGTTGGACCGCTTGGCGGCGCTGGCGCAATCGCGGGGCGTGGAGTTCAGGCCGACGCCGGAAGTGTTGTGGTCGGTGGCGAGTTCGTTGCGGCAGCCGCTGGAGCTGCCGGAGGCGGAAGCCGCTCTGCCGGTGCTGGCAGCCTGTCTGCAAGAAGCCTTGGCGGCCTTTGCCGCCATGCGGGCCAAGGAGGGGACGGCTTTGCTGACGGATTTTGAATCACGGCTGACCACGTTGCGCGGGTTTACCGATGCGGTGGCGGAGCGGGCGCCGCTGGTGCCCGCCGCATACCGGGAGCAGCTGCTGCAGCGGTTGCGGCAGGCGGAGCTGGAACTGGATTTGAATGACGAGCGGGTGCTGCGGGAGATCGCCCTGTTTGCCGACCGCTGCGATGTGACCGAGGAGCTTACCCGCTTGCGGAGCCATTTCGATCAGTTGGGTGCGTTGCTCGGCTCGGACAGCGAAATCGGTCGCAAGGCGGAATTCATCCTGCAGGAAATCGGCCGCGAGGTGAATACGATCGGCAGCAAGGCCAACGACCTGACCATCTCGCGCGCCGTGATCGAATTGAAGAACGAACTTGAGCGCGTTCGCGAACAAATGGCCAACGTCGAGTAGGCCGGCCGTCGTTACGGTGGCTTAAGTCCCCGTTGGTGGCACCAGTATCCTGCCATGCCGCGACCAACCGGCTGCACTTGCCCTGGCTGATGATGGACTTGCGTGGCACGCGATCGGCGTCGCGGTGGTCGAAGTCCGAGTCGTCGGGGTTTCAGGCTTCTACGCAAGTTTGCGCATGGCGTTGATACAAGGCTGATTGACGGCAGCAGCCGGACGCTCCTACTGGAAGTTCATCAACGATGAACTCATTACGTGCTTTGGTTCTGTGCGTGGTTTTTTGTCTGGCGGGAGAGTTGCTGGCGGAAACCGGAGCAGGACGGCCCCATCGTGTGCTCCCTTTGCCTGACGGAGGGCTGCTGCTGATCGAAGGTGCGGATGGTGGATATGCCTCTGTCCTTGTCAGGCGCGATCCCAAGGGAGTCCGGCGTGAGCTGGCACGTTTCGAGGGCGAGTTTCATGACATTGCGGTCAACGCATCCGCCGCGGTCATCGTGGTCGATTACAAGGCGCATCGGGTGGATCTCTCTGGCGGCGAAACGGAGACGCCGGAACTTCCGGAGGAATGGAAGAGTGTGGCCGCCAACCGCGAAGGGTTTCTCCTTGGTGGTTTCGGGGACCGGTTGATGGCCTCGGCGGATGGGCGCAACTGGTCGGAGCGCAAGTTCGAGGCTCCGGGAGAGGGAATGATCGAACGACTTGATCTCGACGGCCCGGTGGCGATCGCGCTGCGCGCCACTTCGCGGGAGGAGAACGGCTGGCATATCAACAGCTCGGAAATCTGTCTGCGTGATGCCGCCACCGGCGTGTGGCGCAAAGTGGCCGGTCTGGACGGAGGGAGCACCGGGGCTCCCTTGCATCAGCTCGACTGGGTTGGCGACCGCTGGTTGGCGCGCGGCCAGTCCATTATCATGACCGTAATGCCGACCGGTGTGGTGGCCACGATTCGCCCGGAACCACTGGCGGACTTTTATGCCCCGATGGCCGGGGATGAGCTGATCTGCCGGGAAGGCGGCCGTTGGCGCATGTATCTGTTCACCGGGGTGATAGAGTCCACCGATCTGACGAACTGGAGTGTCGTGAAGGCGTATTCGCATGAAGGCGTGGACGGGCTTTGGTTTGCGGACGCGGACGGAGCGCCGCAGTGGTATGGTGTGATCGGGACGGTGCGGCAGCCGGGACCTCTGTCGTGGCCGGCAGTCGTGGCGGCTTTGGAAAAGCCAAAGCCCGCGCCGGCGCCGGTGGCCGCTGTTCCCGTCAAATCTGCGGCCAAACCCTCCGCGCCGGTCATCGCCGATGCGGACCTCGTGGTGCCGCGGGCGGCCGGCGCGCCTGAGCCGCGCACAGGCCTCGAGTTCTTCAATCGTGGGGTCAAACGCTTCAAAGAAGAGTATGACAACGAAGGCGCTATCGCCGATTTTGGGCGTGCGGCTGACCTGGGACTGCCAGCGGCGATGTATAATTTCGCTAATCTGGCCATGCAGGGAGAGACCTCCAAGCTGCGGGCGAATTTCGCCAAGGCGTTTACCCATTGGTATGATGCGTTTCGCGCGGGTTATGGCCAGATCACGGAGGATGTAAGGAGCAATGCCGATTTGGACCAAGGCATTGCCGTGCTGGAAGCAGAGGGCGACCTGGTCAAAGCCCGCCGGGCCTTCGAGACCGCGTCCGCGGCGGGCCACCGCTTCGCCAAGGTGATTTTAGGCGAAATGTATCTGCACGGTCTGTCGGTGCCCTACGATCTGGATAAGGCCCGCGATTTGTTTGAGCAGGCGGACAATGAGGAGCATGGCAGCACTTGGGCGGCGAAACGTTTGGACCATATCCACGAGGGGAAGACCTATATCCAGATCATTCAAGAAAACCGCCGGATGCGGGATAACATGAATCGGCTCAACGCTTCGTTTAGCGGCTCCTTCACCCCGCTCCCCGCCGCGACCGAGATTCCATCCCAAGCCACCATTGACGCCACGATCAAAGGCAGTCCGTGGACGTATCAGGAGATCGCGGACGCGCTGCGGAAGCAGGTGAATCATCTTGCGCTGGCGACCGCCATCCGCACCGACGGCGGCGATATTTATGCCGGAGAAATGGACCGGTTGTTGGCCCTGCCCGAGATGGCCGGGCAATATGAGGCCGACACGGATTTGGTTGGCGCGCTGCATGGCGAGGCCAAGCCCGGCGCCGGGCCGTGGGCGCGGGAAATGGCCAGGGCCGCCATCGCGGCCCGCCGGGCGCAACTGCCCGCCCGGGTGGAGTGGACCGATTCGCTGGACCTGCGGCGGCGCGCGGCGCAGGGCGACATGACCGCGCTGTATCAGGTTTATACGCTGAACTTCACGGGTCGGTTGCCCCTGGGCGCCCTGCCGCCGGTCTTTGCCGACCCGTTCAAAAATCTGCCGCAGCGCGCCTTGGCGGAAAAATTCGCGCCGGCGATGTGGCTGTCGGCCGGCGCCTTGGAATCCAATACGGACAAGACCAAGATCGATCTTGCGCAGGCCGCGGTGTATTACCGGGCCTCGGCGCTGGCAGGCGAGGCGGAGGCCGCTTGGCAACTGGCCAAACTGCATCATTCGCCGGCCGACCACAACACGAAGCAGGAAGGCGTGGCGGGCAATTACCTGGCGGCGGAATATTGGTATATTGAGGCGGGCGCGCTGGCCCGTCCGGGGCAAAAAGTCGGCTACATTTCTCCGGAGGATTGTCTGTATCTGCTCTACAGTTTCAGACGACCGATCACCAAAGACGGGTTTGAAATGGACGCCGGGGCGGCGAGTTTGCGGTGGGCGCGAGAGCTGCTCAGCCGCGGCGGGCAACTGGCCGAAAACACCAAGGTCGCCCTGGCCGGCTTGCAGGCCAGGAATCCCGGTGCGGACGTGGCCAAACGATTGGCGGAGCTGGCGCCGGAGGAGCCGACGCTTACCGCGCAGCAAATCACTGATTTGGAAACTGCCGCGGGTGCCGGAGATGCGGCCGCGGCGCTGAAACTCGGCGACGCCTTCGCCACGGGAGGGGGAGTGTTGCAAGACGACGTGGCGGCGAACCGGTGGTTTGAACGCGCAGCAAAGTCGGGCGATGTCACGGCCATGCGCCGCCTCGTGCAGCAATACACCACCGGTCGCGGCGTGAAAGTGGATGTCGGCCAGCAGCGGGCGTGGCTGGCCCGCATAGCCGAAGCGGGTGACGTGAGCGCGTGGGCGGAGCTGGGCCGGCGCTCGGAAGGCGCGGAGCGGCTCGGCGCCTTGCAGAAAGGCGCCGAGGCCGGTGATGCCGAGGCGTTGTTTGAATTGTCCGACACCTGGCAATACGGCCGCGGTGGCGTGGAGAAGGACGAGGCCAAGTTCATTGATTACGCGCAACGCGCGGCAGCCGCGGGCTCGGCCAAGGCGATGAGCCAGCTTGGGTTCTTCTATAATTACTCGAAAAAGGACGATGTCTCGGCGTTGAAGTGGTATCGCATGGCGGTGGCGGCCGGGGACAAGAAGCAGCGCATGGTTTTGGCTGCATTGCTTCGAGGGGCGAAGGAAAATGCCGCCGCCGAAACTCTTTACCGTGAATTGGCGGAAGAAGGCGACGCCGCCGCGCAGCTCCGGCTCGGCATGTGGTTGTTTGAGCAAGGGCGAGAAGACGAAGGCATCGTCTGGATGCGCAAAGTGGCGGATGGTCCGCCCACGACGGAACAAACCCTGGTGGCGGCCCGGGTAAGAAGCTACGACGAAGAGGAAAAAGCCGAGCCCGGCACCATTCCGTGGCTGGAGCGCCGGGCCCGCCGCGGCGATGCCGACGCGCGTTTCGAATTGGCGCGGAAAATATTTTCGTTTCGTCGCGACGATGCCATGGGTCATTTGAACACCGCCGCGCGGGCCGGCCACGCCAAGGCCACGGCTTGGTATTACTCCATCGCGCTGACCGACCGGGACAAAAATTGGGCGCCGCAATGGCTGGAAGAACGGGTCGCGGAGAACAACTCGCAAGCCATCCTGATCGAGGGGCAGTTGCTCTCGAAATCGAACCTGCCGGAGGCATTGAAACGCATCGAGCGCGCGGCCGAACTCGGCAACCTGGAGGCGAAGTTCCAACTCGGCATGGCCCGTTACCAGGGGCAGCAAGTCGCGCAGGACCGAGCGGGTGGCCTCGTCTTGATCGGCGAGTCGGCCGAGGGGGGACTCCCGGCCGCGCAATTTACACTGGGCAAAGGTCTGTTGAACGGCGATGTGGAATTGGCGGCGGATCCGAAGCGCGGGGTCGCGCTGCTGGAGAAAGCCGCCGCGCAGGACTGGCAGTCTCCCGTGGCGATACAGGCGCTGGTGCTGCTCGGACAGGTTTACGAATCGGGGCAGGTGGCGGGCATCGCCCGCAACCTGACGAAGGCGCTGGAGAATTTTGACCGGGCCGCGAAGCTCGACCCGCGCAACGCGCAGTTGCAGCAACATCTCAACGTGCTGCGCCAGCAACACTCGCTGGAAATGAAGATGGGCGGTAAAATCTAGGGAGAGTCCGGATTCCCTGGCGCCGGCGGTCCGGATTTGCGCAGGTCGGTCCGCAGCGAGTGCCACACATAGATCGCCACGCCGATGCAGATGCCGGCGTCGGCGACGTTGAACGTGGGGTAGGTGTAGCTGCCGAAGTGAAAATCGAGAAAGTCAATGACGTGCCCGTGCAGGATGCGGTCCACCACGTTGCCGGCGATGCCGCCGCAGAGCAGCCCGAAGGCAAACTGGGCGATGCGTTCATGCAGGCCGAAGGCGTGCCGCCAGATGAAAATGGCGAGGAGAGCGACCAGGCCCAGCAGGCCGAGGAAGAAGCTCTTGCCGCTGAAGAGGCTCCACGCCGCGCCGGTATTGCCGACGTGGACCAGATGAAAGAATCCGGGGATCACCTCGATGGCGCCGGCCAGCGGGCTGTAGGTACCGAGGGGCAGGCGGGCGTTGATCCAGAGCTTGGTGCCCTGATCGAGCACGAAGACCAAGACCGCAAGGCCGAGCAGCAACCGGTAGCCCGGCCGGGAGGACGCCGCAACCGGGGCCGGATCATGACCGGCGGGGCCGGCGGACTCCACCGGTTCCGGTGAGGCGTCTGAGGGGGAGTCCGTGCCCGGCATCGGCTGGATAAGGTGAACGGGCTTACTCGTCGCCCGAGTCTTCCATGATCTTGCCGGCATCCTCGCCCATCTCACCGAAGAGTCCGGCCTGGGTGCGGGTGCGATGGCGGTTACGCTCGATTTCCTTCTGGGCTTCGGCGGTGTAACGGGTGAAGGGCACCGCGAGCAGGCGCTCCTTTGGGATCGGTTTCTGGGTATGCTCGCATACTCCGTAGGTGCCGTCGTGGATGCGCTTGATCGCGGCATCAATCTCCGAGAGCGCTTCCTGTTCGCTTGAGACCAGGCTCAGGGCGAAGTCGCGGTCGAAGGTGTCGGTGCCGGCGTCGGCCATGTGCTGGCCGTAGGAGGAAAGATCGCCCGCATCGTCCTTGGCCGAGCGCTTGAGGGT
Organism: uncultured Opitutaceae bacterium; assembly: GCA_964429385.1. Classification (GTDB taxonomy): domain Bacteria; phylum Verrucomicrobiota; class Verrucomicrobiia; order Opitutales; family Opitutaceae; genus UBA2377. The sequence continues at coordinate 11,329 of CAYSBR010000033.1, read as the reverse complement.
TTCCTCCGAATGCAGTTCGATACCGGCGGTCAGATGGGTGCGCAGCTCGATGAGCAGTTTGTAGTAGCGCTTGAATTTCTCCGGCACGTTGGCGTCACCGGGGTCGGCTTTGGCCTGCTTTTTGGGATTGAAGCCGAGGATGTCGGCCAGGGAGGCGGCTTTGACGTGGTTGGGCTTGGCCGCTTTCAGCGTCGGTTCTGCCACGGCGGTCTTGCCACCCTGTTTGGTGGGTTTGGCCGCGACGGGGTCGGCCGTCTTGGTGACGACGGTCTTCGCGATGGCGCGGACTTCATCAAGGCTGAAGGCGATGGGCTTGGCGGAGGCCTTGCGCTTGAGGATGCTCTGGCGCAGGGCGTTCTTCGTGGTGGCTTTTTCCATGGATGAGGGGGAGACGGCCTTGGCTGCCGGTCTGGCCGCCACCGGCTTGGAGGCCGGTGCAACTGCTTTCTTCGCGGGGGCCGGGGCGGGCTTGCGCGAGGGCTTGGCAGGTTTGGCGGATTTCACGGACTTGGCGGCTTTGGGCGACGTCTTCTTCACCGGCTTGGCCTTGGGAACCGGCTTGTTTTTTTTCACCGGTTTGCGGGCCTTGGCGGCAGGTTTGGTCTTTTTGTTTTTTGCCATGGGGAGAATTGGGGGAGGTTAAGAAGCGAAAGAAAGGAAGCTAGCGGGTCAGGGCGGCAACGCAACGCGGACAGGTGTTTCCATGCGAAGTGCTTTCCAATGCCGGAACCCAGCGCCAGCAGCGCGGACAGCGCACGAGTCCGGCTTCCGCGGCAATCTGAACGTCGATGCGCAGCTCGGTGCCGACGGCGGATTCCGCGAGATTGACCTGGGACAGAATGAACAGCTCGGGCAGGGCCTCCCGGTATTTTTGCAGGGTGCTGTAGATCGGATCCGTCGCAGTGCCGGCGAGGGTCACGATGGCATCAAGCGATTTGCCGATCTGGCCGCCGGCGCGCTTCGGCTCGGCGGCTTCGTTGATCCGGGAACGCACTTGCAACAGCTGGTCGAACTCGGCGGCGAGCGTGGCATCGGTCCACTCGGCGGGTGCGGTCGGCCAATCCTGCAGGTGGATGGAGTCGGCTGTGTATTCCTGGCCGGTCGTGGCGAAACTCCAGGCTTCGTCGGCGGTGAAGGTCAGCACCGGGGCGAGCAGTTTCACGAGCGCGTCAAAAATGGCGGCGATCGTGGTCTGCGATGAGCGGCGGAGCGGGTGCGCGGCGCCGAGGGTGTAGAGCCGGTCCTTCAGAATATCGTGGTAGATGGAGGACAGGGTGACCGAGCAGAACTGGTTGCAGAGCTGGTAAACGCGGTGGAACTCGTAGGCATCGTAGGCCTTTGTGCACTCGTTGATGAGCTGCGCGGTCTGGTGCAGCGCCCAGCGGTCGAGGGCGTCCAGTCCGGAAACGGGCACGGCGTGCTGCGACGGATTGAAATCAAAGAGATTGGAGAGCTGGAAGCGGAAGGTGTTGCGGAAAAGCCGGTAGGCTTCGCCGACATTCTTCAGGATCTCATCATCCACCGGGATGTCGTCGCGAAAATCCTGCGAGGCGATCCAGAGGCGGATGACGTCGGCGCCGTATTGGTTGATGTAGGCGTCGGCGGTCTGCGGCTTCTGGTAGGTCGAACTCTTGGAGATTTTCTGCCGGTTTTTGTCCACGATGAAGCCGTGGGTGAGCACCGCTTTGTAGGGGGCGGCGCCGGAGGCGATGACACTGTTCCAGAGTGAGGATTGAAACCAGCCTCGGTGCTGATCGCTGCCTTCGAGATAGAGGTCGGCCGGCCAGGTGGTGCCGCCCTGACCGCGCTTGAGCACGGCGGCCTGGGTGGAACCGGAGTCGAGCCAGACATCGAGCGTGTCGCGACCACAGGTGAGCTCGGCTGCGGCGGGCCAGCCGGAGGGCAGGGTTACCCCGGCGAGAATTTCAGCGGCCGTGGAATCATACCAGAAGTTGGTGCCCTTCGTCTGGATCTTGTCGGCCACGGCGCGGATGACGCCGGCATCGAGGTAGGCCTGCTTGTCGGGTCCGTAAAACGCGATGATCGGTACGCCCCATGAGCGCTGACGACTGACGCACCAGTCGGGACGCGATTCAACGGCGCCGCGGATGCGGGCTTCGCCCCAAGCGGGGATCCATTCCACATTTCCTATGGCAAGCTCTGCTAACTTGCGTTGAGTTGCAGAGGGAGTCCCGGTTGTAGCTGATATGGCAGCGGTTGCATCGAGTGACACGAACCACTGGTCCACAGCGCGGAAGATGATCGGAGTCTTTGAGCGCCAGCAATGCGGGTAGCTGTGCGGATACTTGGCCTTCGCGAGGAGGGCATTGGCTTCCGCGAGTTTTTTAAGAACACCAAGATTGGCCGGGGAAGGTTTCTTTGCCGCGAGGTCCTCGACGGTTTCGAGTGCGCTGAGGCCGACGAGATCGGCGGGCACGCGACCGTCGTCGAGGTATCGGCCGTCATCACCGACGGGACAGTAAACTTCGAGTCCGTACTTGAGCCCGGTCTGGTAATCCTCGGCTCCATGGCCGGGGGCGGTATGGACGGCACCAGTGCCACTGTCGGTGGTGACGTAATCCGCGAGGACGACGGGAGAGGCACGATCAATAAAGGGATGACGGGCGGCCAGCTTCTCAAGCTTGGCCCCGAGGATCGTCTGGACGATGGACGGCTGGGGCTCGATTTTGGCGGCGGTGGCGACGGCTCCGAGCAGGGCGGACGCGACAATGATGCGCTCGGCGCCAAGGTCGGCGACGGCGTATTCCACCTCGGAATGCAGTGCGATCGCCAGGTTGGCGGGGATCGTCCAGGGCGTGGTGGTCCAGATGACGATAAAAAGCGGCTTGTCGGTCGGGAGGCCGAACTTCGCGGCCTCGGCGGCCGGCACGGCGAACTTCACCCAGATCGCGACGGAGGTGTGGTCTTTGTATTCGATCTCGGCCTCGGCGAGGGCGGTTTCGAAGGGAATGGACCAATAGACGGGCTTCTTGCTGCGGTAAACGAGGCCCTGTTCGACGAAGGTGGCAAAGGTGCGGAGAATGTCGGCTTCAAACGCCGGGGCCTTGGTCTTGTATTCGTGCGGCCAGTCGGCGAGCACGCCAATGCGTTTGAACTGGCTCTTCTGCTTGGCGATCCAGCCTTCGGAAAACTCGTCGCACTTTGCCCTTAGTTCGGCGGTGGTGAGGGTAAGATTTTTTTCGCGGATTTCCTGGGTGACCTTCTGCTCGATCGGCAGGCCGTGGCAATCCCAGCCGGGCACGTAGGGCGTGCGGAAGCCGCGCATGGACTTGTAGCGGTTGACGAAGTCCTTGAGGGATTTGTTGAGGGCGGTGCCGATGTGGACGTCGCCGTTGGTGAAGGGCGGTCCGTCGTGCAGGACGAAGGCGGGGGCTCCGGCGCGCTTCTGCTGGATGCGCTCGTAAAGCCCGAGCGTTTCCCAGTGCGTAATTCGCGACGGCTCGCGCTTGACGAGGTCGGCCCGCATGGGAAACCCGGTTTTAGGGAGCAGAAGCGTGTCTTTCAGATCGGTAGCCATGCCAAACAAAAGCGCCGGAGGGTAGGTCAGGCGGCAAGTGAGTCAAGGGCGGACCCCCTCTCAACTGGACACAACGCGGGCAGCCAGTTTTTCACCGGCGGCGATACAGGCGGGCAGGGAGATGCCATCGCGGACCTGACCGCCGATCCAGAGCCCGGGATAAGCCTGTTCGCAGGCGGTCAGGGTGGTGAGGTGACGTTCGTAGCCGAGATCATATTGCGGAATGGCCCGGGGCCAGACGCCGTGCCGCAGGAACAACGGGGTGCCCTGCACGCCGAGGAGGGCTGTGAGGTCGGGCAGCACCCGGTCGAGCAGTTCATCGGCGGGGAGTACGGCCAGTTCCGGCTGGCGGGTGCCGCCGACCAGAACGGTGAGGGCGACATGACCGGCCGGTGCGCGATCCGCGAAAAGCGAAGATGAAAAAATCACGCCGAGACAGGAGTGCGATTCCCGGGCCGGCACGAGCAGGCCGAAGCCATCGAGTGGATGGGTGATCTGGGAACGATGAAACCCGAGGTAGAGCGAGGCGACGGGAGGATGCGCGATATTGGCGAGGGGGGCGAGCGGCCGTTCGTTTTCCGGACCGATGCGCAAGCCGGCCAGTCCGCTGGCGGGAAGGGCGGAGACCACGGTATCAAAGCTCTCGGCATGGGTGGCATGGCCATCATGCCAGGTCACGGTCCACTGCGGGGAGGCGGTCAGGTGTTCCACCTTGGCGTTGGTCTGAAGGCTGCCGACCGGCAGCCGGGCGGCGAGGGCATCGGTGAGCGTCTGCAGGCCGCGACGAAAGGAAACGATCCCCGGGGCGGGTTCTCCCTTGGTCCGTCGTTGCCGGGCGCGGGCGATCTGGGCACGGAGGAGCGAACCATGGGTTTGCTCGGCTTCCCAGAGCTGAGGAAACGCGTGTCGGGCGGAGAGCCGCTCGGGATCTCCGGCATAGACGCCGGCCACAAAGGGGTTCAGCGCGTAATCCACGATCTCCGGGCCGAAATGGGTGCCGACCAGCTGTTCGAGGCTGATGTCGGCGGGGCGGGTGCGCGGGCGCATGCCCAGTTCACGCAACAGGCGCAGTTTGGCACCGAAGGAGAAGAGCGGTGAGGTGAGAAAGGCGGGGGGCGATAGCGGAACCGGGAGCGGGCGGCCATTGCGGACGATGAAGCGTTTTCGGGCGGTGGGGTTGGCGAGGACGCGTTCGCCGTCGAGATCAAGTTCGGTGATGAGGGCCGTCGCCGCGGGATGGTTTTCCAGCAGGGAATTCGGGCCGCGCTCGATCAGCCAGCCTTCTGTGATTTCCGTCCCGATGGCGCCACCGACACGGGAGGATTGTTCAAAGATGCGGACGCGATGACCGAGCCGGTGGAGCCGGTGCGCCGCAGTGAGACCGGTGATGCCGGCCCCGAGGATGGCGATGGATCTGGGCGTGTTTACTTCCACGAAGTCACAGTCTCGACCAAGGCGGACATGCATTCCAGTTTGGCATCGGGCGTGATGCCGTGGCCGAGGTTGAAGATGTGCCCGGCGCTGCCGCGCAGTGACTCCAGGATGCGGGTGGCCTCATGGCGGACGAGGTCCGGCGTGGTGGTCATCAGAACGGGATCCAGGTTGCCCTGCACGGCGACATTGTCCGGGAGTGTTCGCCTGACGACGGCCAGGTCGCAGGTCCAATCCACACTCAGAACGCGGGCGCCGCTGAAGGCCTGATCAGTCAGGTGCGGCGAGGTGCCCTTGGCGTAGAGAATCACCGGGAAGCCTGCGGGCAGCGCGGCGATGAGGTGCCGGATCCAGCGAAGCGAGGCGGTTTCGTAATCGGCTCCCGCAATGATTCCGCCCCAGGAATCGAAGATCTGGATGGCGTCCGCGCCGGCTTCGATTTGCAGGTGGAAATAAGCGACGAGCGCGGCGGTGAGTTTTTCGAGGAGCGCGTTGAACGCGGCGCGGTCGGTGTAGAACAGCTGTTTGATGCGGTTGAAGTCGGCGGAACTGCCGCCTTCGACCATGTAGGTGGCCAGCGTCCAGGGCGATCCGCCAAAACCCAGCAGCGCCTTTGTCCCGGCGAGCTCCTTTTTCAGCAAGCGCAGGGCGTCGGCGACATATCCGAGGCGGGCGGGAACGGCTTCAGCCGGGGCGAGCGCCTCAATCTGCGACCGGGTTTCCAGGCGGAAATCCATCGCGATGCCCCCGCTGTCGCGGAAGGAGTAGCCCTGACCGAGAGCCTCGGGAATGACGAGGATGTCGGAGAACAGAATGGCGGCATCAAGACCGGGAAAGCGCCGCAGCGGTTGCAGCGTGACCTCCGTGGCCAGCGTGGGGGTCTTGACCATTTCCAGGAAGGAGGACTTCGCCTTGAGTTCGCGGTATTCGGGCAGGTAGCGCCCAGCCTGGCGCATCACCCAGAGCGGTGGCCGGTCAAGCGGGGTGCAGGCGCAGGCGGCGAGAAAACGTTCGCGGGAGGTCATCGGCAGTGAGTAGCGGGGAGAGGGAAGCGCGGAGCGAGCCTGATGTCAGGCGTTGGCCCAGTCGCGGGGCTTGAGAAAGGTCTCGTAAAGCCGGGCTTCGGGACTGCCGGGCTCGGGCGTCCAGCCATAATCCCAGCGGGCGAGGGGCGGGAGGCTCATGAGGATGGATTCGGTGCGGCCGCCACTTTGCAGGCCGAAGAGTGTGCCGCGGTCCCAGACGAGATTGAACTCCGCGTAACGCCCGCGCCGGTAGAGCTGAAACTGCCGTTCGCGATCACCGTAGGGTGTGGCCTTGCGCCGGGCCACGATGGGTTGATAGGCCGGGATGTAGTGGTCGCCGACGCTGCGCAGCAGTTCGAAACTGCGGGCAAAGCCCAGCTCGTTGAAGTCGTCGAAAAACAGCCCGCCCACGCCGCGGGTTTCTCCGCGATGCTTGAGAAAGAAATACTCGTCGCACCCGTGCTTGAAGCGGGGGTAAAGGTCATCCCCGAAAGGAGTGACCGCCGTGCGGGCGGTGCGGTGCCAATGCACGGCATCCTCTTCGTAACCGTAAAAAGGGGTGAGATCGAACCCGCCGCCAAACCACCAGACCGGCGCTTCGCCGCCGGCGCCGGAGATGAAAAAGCGCACGTTGGCATGGCTGGTGGGGACGTGCGGGTTGCGCGGATGAATGACAAGCGACACGCCCATGGCCTCCCAGGGCTTGCCCGCGAGCTCCGGCCGGTGGGCGGTGGCGGAGGGCGGGAGCTTGGCCCCGGTGACATGGGAGAAGGCGACGCCGCCTTTTTCAAAAACCGCACCTTCGGCGAGCACGCGGGTGCGCCCGCCGCCGCCGAGCCCGGCCGGTCCGGGTTCACGTTGCCAGAGGTCTTCCTGGAAGCGGCCGGCCCCGTCCTCCGTCTCCAAGGCAGTGCAGATGCGATCCTGCAGATCGAGCAGGTAAGTGCGGATGGTGTTGAGATCGGGCGGCATGACGCTGCGAGAGGAACAGAGCCCGGCGGCTTTGGAAAGCCGGGGTTCGCCGGAGGGTGGAGTATTACGCCGGGTCATCAGGCACGTTAACCTGCGGGCGGCGGACCCGCCCCGCAGGGTTTGCCAAAAAATGGGCGAAAATTGTCCGTCCCCCTATTGACGACTTTGCTACAGTTCACGTTCGACAGCCAATCGCCCCGACGGGTTTGATTCCGGCTGCGCCTGCCTTTCATGAATTCCACCGTTCTTACGACCATTGCCGCGACGGGTTTCACCGTCGCGTTTTTTCACGCTGCGATTCCCACGCACTGGCTCCCGTTTGTGCTGGTGGCGCGCGCGCGCGGCTGGGGCCGGGGGAAGACTTTGGCGGTGGCGCTTTTTTCCGGTCTCGGCCATGTGGCCCTCACCAGTGTGATCGGCCTGCTGATCGCCTGGCTGGGGTTTCAGCTGGAGGAAGAGTTTGGCCATGCCTTCGGTCCGGTGACCGGAACGGTGCTGATTCTCATCGGCGGCTACTATGCCTGGCGGCAATGGAAGGGCGGCGGCATCTGCCACCATGCCGTGCCGGGGACGTCGCATCAGGCGGATGACCATTGCGCGGAGGATCATCACGATCACAGCCATTGGGAGGACGAGATGAAGGACAGCCGGCTGGTTTCAGCCAAAACGGGTGACTGGCCGGCGATCAGCGGTCTGTTTCTGATGCTGACCCTTTCGCCCTGCGAAGGGTTTTTGCCGGTCTATCTCTCGGCGGTGCAGTTCGGCTGGACGGGCTTCATTGTGCTCAGCCTGATCCTCGCCGTGGCGACGCTGGCGGGGATGACGCTTTTCACCTGGCTGACGCTCCTGGGTTTCGAGCGGCTGAAACTAAAAGTCTTTGAGCGGCGCGAAGCGGGGCTGCTGGCGGTGATCTTTGTGGTATTGGGCTTGGTGATGTTTTTCTTCAAACACGACCATGCGCATGATCACCACGACCACGATGGGCATGCGCACGAGCACCACTCGCACTGAGGCGCAGGGCGGAGGTGACGGTCAGCCGCTGGTATTCCGGGGCGACTCGCTGGCCCAAACGACCAGCCAGCCGCTTTCCTTGTCCACATAGACCATGGTCGAGGCGTCGGCGTTGCCGGCTTCGACAAACTCCGCCCGGGCAAGATCGGGGGCGGGTGCAGAGGAGGGTTGGAAGATGACCGCCAAGGCCGCTGCCGCGGCGAGTGGCAGGGCGAGCCAGAAAAGTGGGGGAGTGCGGCGGCGAACGGACTCGGCGGGGCGGTGCCGTCGAGCCCGGATGCTGGCCCAGGCCGCCGTCGCGTCGGGCACGGAGACCTGGGCGGTTTCCTCCTGCCATGAATTGATGACTGCCATCATGTCCCGGGCGGTCTGTCGGCACTCCGGACAAGCCGCGAGGTGTCGCGCCAGCGCGCCATCGCTCGGGAGTGATTCCGCGGGATTTTCCCGGTGGGCGAGGATTTGATCGAGGGCTTTCCGGCAGTTCATGGCAGTGAAAGTGGCGGGCCCGCAATGAAGGGGACCGCCGTCAGGCAGTTTTTAGTAGCGGTAGGCGTGGCGATGCGAGTGGCGGGGATGTGCCGTGGCCACCCAGATGCGTTCCGTGCGCCATTCATGATGCCCGGCCACGTAATGGCGCACGCGGGTGCCACAACGATCGATTCGCACGGCCCAATGGCCGGGGACCCAGACACGAACCCGGTTTTCCTGCCAGTAGCCGGAGGAGCCGTGACGGTGGGCCGGACCGGGCCGCGCTACTGTTTCGTAAACCGGCGGGCAGTCCGGCTGATTCGTGGTGAGGCCGACAATGAGTCCGCCGAGGAAGCCGCCGATCAACGCCCGCTCCTTGGAGCCAGCCTGGGCGGTGGCGGGAGCGAGGGCGAGCAGGGCGGCGGTGCACAGAGCGATGATGGGGATTTTTTTCATGTGGGGTTCCTCCAAGGTTAAGGATGATCTGCCCAATGAGACGCGACTCAGGCGCGGTTTATTCAGCCATTCTTCGTTTTTATTTTTCAGCGGATTAACAGCAGGAGGGGGATAGGAAGGTAGCGCTTCCACCGCCGCATGACGGGGGTCAGCGCCCGATTACGATCACGGCGTAAACCTCGCCGTCGCCGCGGGCGGGCCCACCGAGAACCGCGGGGACGCCGGGGCGCAGGGAGAGGCCGGTTTGCATATGGGTGCGCCGGCCTTCGCGCCAGGTCGCGCGCAGGCGCAGGCCTTTGCCATCGGCGGGTTCGGTGGCGATTTCCAATTGATGCCCTTGCCCAAGGTTGAGGCTGCCCTGGGCGGGCACGGCCAATGTCACGGAGCCTTCTCCGGCGTAGCGGTAGCTTTCAAAACGCAGGATGCGACGCAGCGTGGGTTCGTAGGCGGAGAGCCGGCTGTCCCCGGCGCCTTTTTGATTGGAAGCGATGACGAGGATGGCCCGCACAGTGGTGCGATCGGAGGCCTCGGCCGGGGTGAGGAGGGCGGCAAAGCAGAGGGCGGCGAGGAGGAGGCGGATGGATTTCATGGGAGTTCCTTCAGTTTTTTCGCCAGCAAACGGCGGGCATGGTAAAGACGTGACATGACGGTGCCAGCCGGAATCCCGGCGGCACGGGCAATTTCTTCATAGGACAGTCCCTGGACTTCACGCAGGGCGAGGATGGTGCGGTGCAGCGGCGGCAGGGCGGCCAGTATGCGGTGGAAGCGTTCGCGGCGTTCGTCGCCGGAATCATCCCGGGATAAGTCCTCGTCGGCGGCTTCGGCTTCGCGGGTGAAGGGAAGGAAGCGATCATACCACCGGCGGCGTTTGCGCAGGTGATCGAGTGCCCGGCGGGTGGCGATGGGATGGAGCCAGGTTGTGAATTTGGCCTTGCCGCGAAACCCCGCGAGATGCTGCCAGACACTGAGCCAGATTTCCTGGCAAAGATCGGCGGTGTCGTGCTCGTGGCGGACAATGGCGTAAACGAGCCTGAAGACATAGGCGTGATGGGCCTGCATGAGGGCCCCGAAAGCCGGTTCGTCCCCCGCTTGGGCGCGGCGCACAAGATCGGCCTCTTCTTCCGGCTGGAGCGAAGCGGGTGAATCCACGGGGGCGATGACAAAGGCGGATTGCGCGAGTTCCAGCGCGAAATGCGCGGGCGTCAGTTTTCGGGCGGAGCCGGGGGCAGATAGCGGTTGCGTTTACCGCTGCGACCGCGACCGGCGGTCCGCTCCGCCGGCGTGCTGTAGGGTTTGCGACGATAGCCGGACAAGCTCGGATCGGAGGCGCAACGGATCTGGAATTCCTGCATGCGTTGGAAAATGCCGGGAAGGCGATCGGGCGAGGGGTAGGAATCGAGTCCGGCCTGTTCCAGGGCGAGGAGAAGCTCATGCACGGCTTCCAGCGTGGAGAGGCAGCCCGGCTGCGGCTGCTGCTTGATGATATAGCGGCTGGGCGCCGAGGGCGTGAACATGATCCGGGGCAGTTGCTGCAGGCTGGGACTGAGCCGGAGCATTTTGCGGGCGCCGGCCCACGTGCCGTCGAGAAGCAGGACAGTGAGCCGACGGTCGCCCAAGGTGTTTTGGAAGGCCGGCCATTGCGCGGGCTGGGACAGGTTGGTCGCACCGGGTCCGGGATAGAGCAGTACGGTATGGCCGGCCGGATCGCGGAGGAGTGCCTGCACTTCCTTGTGTTCGTCAAAGGCCACGCCCATATGCAGCTCGCTGTTTGGCAGGCACAGGTGGGTGAATCGCCCGGTCGCAGCCTTTTCCTGTTTGTATTCCTTCGGGTGCATGAGGAACACGAAGCGCGTCCGGGTGGGCATCGGCAGCAGTTGCGGACACCAACAGAGGGCTTTGGGCCAGAAGCAGCGGTAGCAGGTTTCGCGGGCCATGGACAAAAAAGCCAGCGGAGGTTCGTCCGCTGGCCGGTAAGAAAACGAGGCGGGGGGATTACTGCCCGAGCGATTTGCGCAAGTCGCTCAACTGGCCGGCGGAGCCGAGGAGCTCGTTGCGGCTGGCGATGAACTTGGCGTATTCGTCCATGAAGATCTTGCCCGGCGGGCGGAAGTCGAAGTCGCCGGCCTTGTCGCGGAAGAACTCGCGGTGCACGCGCGTCCACACGAGGCGGCCGTCGGTGTCGATGTTGACCTTGGTGACGCCGAGCTTGGCGGCGGGGAGGTATTCCTTCGGGTCAACGCCGGCGGAGTCCTTGATCGTGCCGCCCGCGGCATTGATGCGGTCCACCTCGTCCTTGGGGACGGAGGAGCTGCCGTGCATGACCAGCGGAAAGCCGGGCAGGCGGGATTTGATCTGCTCAAGCACATCGAAGTGCAGGGACTGCTTGCCCTTGAACTTGAAGGCGCCGTGCGAGGTGCCGATCGCGCAG
>CAYSBR010000032.1:0-40384 GCA_964429385.1 uncultured Opitutaceae bacterium | reverse complement strand
GATGCGTGTCCCGGCCTCCCGCAGGTGCGAGGGCGGACCGAAGGGGCCGAGGATAACCGCCCAGCCGGCGCGTGCGGCGCTGCGGTGGTTTTATCGCGAGGGCGTGCGTAGGCAGCGGGAGGCGGGAGGAGGTGTGGATAGCCGGGTGCAAGGCCGGGAGGAGGCGAGTGGGGCGACTGCACCCGTGGAGCGAAATGAGGCCGGGCTGATTTCTTCGCCCCGGCTTTACACCCAGACCGGCCCAAGGAGGCCGCTGCAGCCACCGCCGGCGGCAACAGACTTGGGCGACACACCGTGGGAGCAGGCTTTGATCAAGGCTGCACGTGAACGGGGCTTCTTGTGGCGGACAGAGCAGACCTATCGCGAATGGTCGGTGCGGTTTGTCCGTTTTATCGCGCCGCGTTCGCCCTACGCGGCGGCAGGGGAGGATGTCGCTTCGTTCCTGAGTGCGCTGGCCGTGGAGGGCAGAGCAAGTGCTTCGGCGCAAAAGCAGGCGCTGAACGCGCTCGTGTTCCTGATGCAGGAAGCCGCGTAAAGGGCGTTGCCCACGCGGTTCCGATAAGCCCATAACCAGGCCATGCACTACGTGTATGTGCTGCAATCTGAGTCTGATCACGGACTCTATATCGGCTACAGTGGAAATCTTCGACGCCGCTTGGCGGAACACCGGGAAGGAAAAAGTTTCGCTCCTTCATATCGAGGGCCATGGAGATTGATTTATTATGAGGCGTATGTTGATGAGACGGATGCACGGGGGAGGGAAAGATTTCTCAAAAGCGGGGCTGGCCGGGCGTATCTAAAGAAACAGTGCCGACACCATTTTGCGGTGAATCCGCTGGGAAAGACCGCGTGAGGCGCAGCCTTTTACGCGGGCAATGGCAGTGGCTGTTTCCTTCGCGCGAGATCAGTGTGGACCCGGCAGCGGGGTGCGCCGCTGTCATCATACTTTGGACGGGGCGTTTCAGAATGCCATCCGCAAGGCGGCCGCGGCGTCCAAAATCGACAAGCGGGTGACGCCACACGCCTTGCGGCACAGCTTTGCCACGCATCTGTTGGAGGGCGGGACCGACATCCGCACAGTGCAGGAGCTGCTTGGGCACCAGAGCGTGGAGACCACGCAGATCTACACGCATGTGATGCAAAAGCCGGGGCTGGGCGTGTGGAGCCCGCTGGATGGGTGAGAAATGCGCCCAGCTCAGCCGCCGGCCGGGCGCAGGACCAGCGCGACGTTGCTGCCGCCGAAGCCGCTGCTGGTGCTGAGCACGTTGCCGGGGGATTCGTCGAGGGTGGTGCGGGGGAGGTTGAGACCGGCGCAGGTTTCGTCGGGGGTCTGCAGGTGGGCGTTGCCGGGGATGAAGCGGTCGCGGAGGGTGAGGGCGCAGAAGGCCGCTTCCATCACGCCGGCCATGGAGAGGGGATGGCCGGTGAGGCCCTTGGTGCTGCTGATGCGCGGGTGGGCGCCGGCGGCGGTGAACACGGTCCGCAGGGCGACGGCTTCGGCGCGATCGCCGGCGGGGGTTGAGGTGGCGTGGGCGTTGATGTAGCCGATGTCGGCCGGTGCAAGGCCGGTGTCCGCGAGCGCGCGGCGGATGGCGCTGACGAGACCCGCGCCTTCGGGATGCGAGATGGCGATGTTGTGGCCATCGCCGGCCTGGCCCCAGCCGGCGAGTTCCGCATAAATGGGGGCGCCGCGGGCGCGGGCGAATTCCGCTTCCTCCAGGATGAGGGCGGCGGCGCCGCCGGAGCCGACGAAGCCGTCGCGCTCCGCGTCGAAGGGGCGGGAGGCGGTGGCGGGGTCGGGATTGGTGGAGAGCGCGCCCATGCCGTGGAAGGGGAGGATGCTTTCGCCGGTGGCTTCCTCGGCCCCGACGACGATCATGCGCTGCTGGCGGCCGAGCCGGATGTCGTCGAGCGCGCAGCCGAGGGCGTGGCTGGATGAGGCGCAGGCGGCGACAAAGCCGCCGACGGCGCCGCGGATGCCGTAGTGCGCGGCGAGGTTGAAGTTCAGCGTGCCGGCGATGGAGGAGACGACGCCCAGGGGGTGGCAGCGTTCACCGCGCGACTCCAGCAGGCGGTTGAGGTGGTAGTGGGCGAGGAGGGTGGAGCCGGCGGAGGCGCAGTAAAGGCCGGTGGCCCCGTCGGTGAGCGCGGGGGGAGGCACGCCGGCATCGGCGAGGGCCTGCTCGATGGCGCAGAGCGCGTAAAGCCCGTGCGGGGAGAGTCCGCGCAGCGTCTCGCGGGGGAAGTTGTAGCGGTCGGGGTAGCGCCAGTCGCGCCAGAGGGGCGTCGTGGTGGTGAAGTCCTTGATCGTGCCGAGGACTTTTACGGGGAGGTCGGGATTGCCGAAAAATTCGACGGTCTCCAGCCCGTGGCGGCCTTCGCGGAGGCTGCGGCGCACGGTTTCGTGCTCATTGCCGATGCAGGTGATGAATCCCAGTCCGGTGATGACGGCTTGGCGGGGCATGCGGCAGTCGTTTCAGGCGGAGCCCTTCAGTTCAACCCCGAATAGGGCGCGCAGGCGCACGAATGGATTTCTTTCGCGGGCAATCCCGATGTTGCGGTCCGGTTCAGGTCGCAAGCTTGGTGCGGATGAAGCCGCGCAGGTCGCCGATGGTGCGCAGGCGCACGAGTTCCTTGCCGGCGATGCTCACGCTGAAGACTTCCTCGATGAGGAAGACCGCATCGGCGATGGAAACGGAGTCGATGCCGAGGTCGCCTGTGAGCGTCATCTCATCGGTGAGCAACGGCGGGGTGGAGGACTGCTTCTTGGTCGGCACATGGTCGCGGATGATGGCGATCACGACTTCATCCGCCGCGGCGGGGTCGCGTGTGGTGGCGAAGCGGGTGTAGTGCGCGCGCACGGCGTCGGGAAACGACTTGAGCAGCTCTTCCGGTGACGGCGGGGTGAAGGATGAGGGCGGTTTGGGTGTGTCCATCAGCAGGTCAATGGCTGGGCGGATGCGCGGATGGCATCAAGCGCCGGGCGGCAAATGACAAACGTCACAAAGGGAAGCGCAATGTATTTAGAAGGTTTTTACAGGTAATGCAGACGGTCTGCGTTTGCGGTGTGTGTTGTTCATTATCCGGGTTCACGCTGCGCGGTCTTCGCTTTCGCTGGCAACCGGCCGCGATTTGCCGAATCTATCGTCTGTCATGCGTTGTCTGCTACGCTTCCCGAGTCTGCTGATCGTCCTGCTGCTGACGGCGGCAGTGATGCGCGCGGCCTTGCCGCCGCTGAGCGGCGAACTGACGGGAAAGCTGAATCTCAAGTCGCTGCCGGGCGCACCGGCGGTGGCGTGGCGCGCGCAATTGCAACCTGAGGAAAACGGGGCTGCGCGACTGGAGGTGCGGTTGGAGGCGCCAGGGCTTTTCCTGCTGGTGGAGGCATGGCCGGACGCGGGGCGATGGCAGGTGAAGGAAGGCCGGGTGACGCTGGCGCAATGGCTCGGCCCGGGGCTGGCCGCGGTGGATGCGGCGGTGCCGGGGGATCTGGAGGTCGAGGGCGTGGCGGTGCTGGGCGGGCACGGGACTTTCGGAGGAGCGGACTTCACGGGCGCGGTGACGGTGGCGCTGACGGGCGGCGTGGCGCGAAGCGCGGAGCAGGGTTGGGTGGCGGACGGGGTGGCCTTGGAGGCGGTGTTGCAGGCGGGCCCCGCCGGTGTGGCGCTGGAGACGGCGCGTCTCGGGGTGGGCGCGTTCACGGCCTACGATCTCGCGCTGCAGGATTTTAGTGTGGAGGCGGAGGGCGTGCCGGGTGGGCTGATTGCGGTGCGCCGGGCTGAAGGTCATTTGCTGGACGGCCGGGTGGCGCTCACGCCTTTTACGTTTTCGCCGCAGCACATCGAGGCGAGCGCGCTCGCGGAGTTCACGGATCTTTCGCTGGAGCGGATTGCGCACCTGCTGCCGGAGGCGCTGACGGCGGCGACGGGCAGTGTGAGCGGGCAGGTGGGCGTCAACTGGAGCCCGGACCTCGGAGCGGTGCCGAGCCGGGGCGCGCTGATCATGTCGCCGGCGACGCCGGCCACGCTCCGGCTGTCGCCTTCACCGGGCTTCCTGACGGGGCGGGTGCCGGAGCGCATCGCGCTGCTGCCCGATTGGCTGGGGCCGCTGGCGCGGTGGTTTTCGCCGGTGAATCCGGCCTATGAAACGCTGAGGCAGATCGAAGAGGGCGAGATGGCGCTCGTGGTGGAGAAGCTGGAGGTGCAGCTGTATCCGGACGGGCTGGAGGGCCCGCGCTCCGCGGTGGTGCGGGTGGTGGCGCACCCGACTGGCGAGGCGGTGGTGGAGCGGGTGGACTTCACCGTGAATGTCTCGGGCCCGCTCGACCAGGTCATCCGGCTGGGGCTGGACGAGCGCGCGCAATTGAATCTGCGGTTGCGCTGATGAAACCCGGATTGCACTTTGCGGTCTTCCTCTCTGTGATGTTCCCCATGCTCCGACGCCTGTCCTGCCTTGTCCCCGCCGTGCTTCTGGCCGGCTGCATCCATGTCAAAATGGATCCCATCCAGGTCCACGCGGTGGTGGATGTGAACGTGAAGGTCGAGCAGGCGGTGAATGATCTGCTGGCCGACATCTACGCCGGCTCGTCCACGGTGAACGTCCCCTGAACCGACAATCTGAATCTCCACGAATCATGCGCACTCTCTGCACTTTCTTCCTGACCACTTTGATGTTCGCGGTGGCCGCCGTTGGCGCCCCGGTTGACGAGGCCAAGGGCCGGATGCGCGAGCGCGTGCCGGTCATTGATGCGCTGAAGCGCAGCGAGGCCGTGGGCGAAAACAACCGCGGTTATCTGGAAGTCCGCAAGGACGAGGGTGAGGCGGCCGAGGTGGTCGCGGGCGAGAACACAGACCGCCGGGTGGTCTTTGCGGATGCGGCCGCGCGCAGCGGCGCTTCGGCCGAGGTGGTGGGGCGCAGCTTTGCCCGGCAGATTGCCTCGGCGAGCGCGCCCGGCGTCTGGCTCCAGCGCGAGAACGGCGAGTGGTATAAGAAGTAGGCCCGGCCCAACGGGGATCAGGCGTCGGACCGCTCCAAGTCGCGCGGGCTGCGACCGAAGATACGGAACAGCTGCGCGCCTTTGTGATAAGACGATAAGAGAGATCGGAGAGGCTCAGGTGCGCTCTATTGCGGCACGGCGACGAAGCTTTGGGCCGAGGTGTGCGCGAGGTAGCGGCGGGCGAGGGTGTTGAGTTCGTCCACGGTCATGGCCAGGTAATCGCGCTCGCGGGAGCGCGGCCATTCCAGCCGGGCAGGTTGTTCCTGCGCGCTCTGGAGCACGTAATAGAGCCAGTAGCCGTTGTCGCGCAGGCGGGCGTCGTTGCCGGCGAGCACGGGCTGGCGCGCGGCCTCAAGATCCGCCTGGGTCAGCCCGTCCCGGGCCAGTTCATCGGCCAGTTCGGTGATGCGGCGCGCGAGCATGAGGGCATCGGCGGGCGGGGCGGTGAGGCTGATCATGAGGTAGCCGTCGTCGCGGAGGGTCTCGCCGTTCCAGACGGTGGCGGCAGGGTCGTAGGTGGCGCCCTGGTTTTCCCTGATCTCCTTTTCAATCCGGTGTTCGAGGACGGTGGCGAGGGTTTCCAGCCGGCGCAGGGTGTGAACATCGCCGCAGCCGCGCACGAGCCATTGCACGCGGACGGACGCCCGGGGGATATCGGTTTGCACCTCGACCTGCCAGCGGCCGGGGGTGCCGTGAAAGGGGATGACGCCGGTGGGCCGGGCGGGTGCTTTCCGCACCGGCCGCCTGGGCAGCGCGCCGAGGGTGCGGGCGGCGAGGGTGATGGCGGTTTCGAGATCGAAATCACCGATGAGCCCGAGCTCGACGGGGCTGTCCTTGATTTCGCGACCGAGCCAGGAGGTGAGGCGGGGAAAACTGAGCTCTTCAAGCGCCCGCATTGAAGGGAGGGCGAAGCGCGGATCATCCCGGGACATCACCCGCGCGCTCATGGCCCCGAGGGCGGCGGCCGGCTCGTGCTCGGTTTCGCCATAGATGAGGGGGATGTGGTTGAGCGCGGTCTGGTAATCCTGCTCCCGCCAGGCGGGATCCTGCAGGAAGGCCTGGAGCAGCAACAACAGATCGGGAAGTCCTCGGGTATCGGCCCCGCCCGCAAAGATCATGGCTTCCTCTTCGAAGCCGAAATCGAGGCTGAGGTTGCGTTGCGCCATGTAGCGCCGCAGTTCGTCGCCCCGGTGCCGGCCGACACCGGCTTCCATGAGATAGGGGGAGGCGATCAGCCGGAGCGCGGCGCGGTCGCGGGGCAGGTTGCGCAGACCGCTGCCGACCCGGGCGCGAAAATGAACCAGGTTGCGGCTGAAGGGGGTGGTCTTGAGGTTGAGCCGGATGCCGTTGGCGAACTCGATGGTGTGGATATCGAGATCCTCAATGTGCCGCCGGTGGCGGATCTTGCCCGGGCGTGGAGCGGCCGCGTAGTCGAGGTGGCCGAGCGTGGGGCGGGGCGGTGACGGCAGGGGTTGTCTGAGCCCGGATTCCCACGCGGCGATCAGTTGGGCGGGGGCATCGTCCAGCAGGAGATTGCCGAGGAGGAAGAGTCGCGGCGCTCCGGGCAGCCACAGGTTGCGGAATTCGGCCAGGGCGGCGGTTTCGTCGAATGCGGGGGCGATGGTTTCAACCAAGTCCGCGACCTGCGCCCAGGTGGAGGGGATCTGCTCCTGCACGAAGATCAGTGCGAGGCGTTCGACGATCTGGGCGGAGGGCTCGGTGTGCGCGGCGGCCACGGCGTATTCGAAACGGCGCTGCATGCGCTGGATGGCCTCGGCGATTTCGTGCGTTGCGAAGCCCTGTTCCTCAATGCGGCGCCATTCGATTGCGAGGGCTTCGACGGCCTGCGACCAGTTGGCGGTGGCGGTGGAAAGGGCGAGGCCGGTCTGGGTGTAATGCTGGCCGGAGGAGATGCTGTAAGCGGCGGCTTCACCGAATTCCGCGGCGCGGGCGGAGCGCAACTGGCCGAAGCGTTCGCGAAGCATGTCAATGACCAGTTCGCGGCGGAGGGAGGCCTGCCGGGAGGCCAGGGTTTCCGGGCCGCCGGGGCCGGGGACGACGGATTTGAGCTGGATGGTGACGGCGCGGGCGTCGTGGGTGTGATGCAGGGCTGCGGCGAGGGTGTCGGGATTGCCGAGGGGCGAAAGATCGGGGGCGGGGGGCAGCGAGGTGTCCGGCGCCCGCATCGAAGCAAATTTTTCCGCGATGAGCGCTTCCATCTGTTCGGTCGGGGCGTCGCCCACGGCGATGAGGAGCAGGTTGTCGGGGCGATACCAGGTGTGATAGAACCGGCGAAGATCTTCGGCGGTGGCCTGGGTCACGATCTCCGCCTCGCCAATGGGGTGGCGGCGGGCGATGAGGCTGCCGGGGTAAAGGAAGCCGGTGAGGGCTTCGCCCGCCCGGGCCTGCCAGTTGTCGCGCGCCCGCCGCTCGCTGTGGATGACGCCGCGCTCGCGCTCGATCTCGTCGGGATCGAAGGTCTGGCCATCGGCAAATTCGCGCAGCACGGTGAAGCCTTCCTCCAGCCGGGCCTCGCTGGTGGTGGATGTTTCGAGACCGTAGATGGTGTGGGTGGGATGGGTGAAGGCGCTCACATCCGCGCCAAAGGCAAAGCCGTTGCGCCGGAGCACGCCGACGAGGGTCTCCTTGGGATAGAGACGCGTGCCGTTGAAAGCCATGTGCTCGACAAAATGGGCGAGCCCGCGCTCGGACTCGGTTTCGTGCAGCGAGCCGGCGAGCACCACCATCCGGAGCGAGATGCGGCCGCGTGGCTCGGGATGGGATTTGACGGCGTAGCGCAGGCCGTTGTCCAGGGTGCCGAAGCGGATGGCGGGATCGGGGTGCAGGCCGGTGGACGCCGGCGGCCACGCGGCCGGCAGCGCCGCAGGCAAAAGGAAAAGGAGAAAGAGGAGGCGGCGAAAAGCGCTCACTGCCTCAGGAGTGGGGTTGCTCCGGTTGCACGGTCACGCGGAAAGGCGTCACGCGGTCGGGTCGGTCATTCCTTGGGCAGGGGAGTGAAGTCCTGGTTCCACGGGTTGGGCGGAGCGGGCGGGGTGATGCGGACGTGGGCGAAGCCGGTGGCGCCGTGGCAGGAATTACAGTTCTGGATCAGGGCGGTGTAGCGCGTGGCGAAGAGCGCCGCGTCCCTGGCTTCCACCGCCGCTTCCAGCGGTTCGATGGCCGGCCAGAGCATGCCGCGGACGAGTTCACTGATGTTGTGACCTTCGTCCTCCACGCCGGCGTTGATGAGGTCTTCGGCCGTCTCCTCGATTTCGTGCAGGTAGAACGAGGCGAGTTCCCAGTGTCCGGCTTCGGCGGAACGGCCCAGCTTGTCCGTCCAGCGCTGGAGCCAGGCCATCGTGATGCCGACTTCGTAGTCCTCCTCGACGGCGGTGGCGGCGAGCCGGGCCTCCATGGCGGCGAAGCGCGCATCGTTGATGCGATGCGTGAGGAAGAACAGGCCACACAGCGCGATGACGAGCGTGGAGAGGATGGCCAGCGAGAATTTCATGCGCCGAGCAGGGCGGGATTGCGAACGCGCGTCAATCCGCCGCTGCATCGGCGAGTGACCCATTTTGCGAATGGGTGGGCCGGCCCACCCATTCACCGGGGATCACGGTGTCGCCTCGGCGGCGGAAACCGGCAGCACGGTCACGCGGAAAGCGCGATTGGCGCCGAGGTATTGCCGGGCGAGGGCGGAGAGCTCCTCCGCTGTGACGGAGCTGACATCGTCAAGCCGGTGGCGGGCCCAGTCGAGCACCTCGGGTTTTTCCTGGGCGCGGCTGAGCACGGAGCCGAGCCAGTAGCCGTTGTCGCGGAGGGATTCGCGGATGCTGGTCAGCGTGGGCAGTTTGGCGCGTTCCAATTCATCCTCGGTCACGCCGTTGCGATGCAATTCGTCGGCCAGGGTGACGACGGCTTCGCGGATGGTGGCGGCGACCTCGGGGTCAACCGTGACGCTGGCCTGCAACCAGCCGAAGCCGGGGTAGGTATCGCTGGTCGTGCTGCCGGCGCTGGGGCTGTAGGCGCCGCCCAGCTCGTTGCGGATTTTTACGCGCAGGCGGTCGCGCAGGATGCTGCCGAGCAGGGAGAGCCGGCGGGCGAGCTGCACGTCGTTGCCATCGGTGGTGGCCCAGTAAAGCACGATGAGCCCCTTGGGGATTTCCGTGGTGAACCGGTAGGTGCGATCGAAGGGTTCGGTGGGCAGCGCGAGGCGGCGCAGTTCGTCGAGGGCGGGGCGTTCCGCGCGGGCGGGGAGCGCGCCGAGAGTCTGGGCGACGGCGGTGATGGCGGCTTCGACATCGAGGTCGCCGATGAGTGAAATCTCCAGGGCGCCCCGGGTGAGCTCGGGGGTGAGCCAGGCTTTCACTTCGTCGAGGGTGCGGCTGGCCAGCGCCTCTTCCGGAGGCATGCCGAAGCGGTGATCGCCGCCGGCGAGGAGGTTCTGCACTTCGAGGTTGAGCGGGCCGCTGGGCGTGTGGGCGAAGCCGTGATAAGTCTGGCGGATCGCCTGCCGGGCCTGGCGCAGAGCTTCTTCGCGATAGCCGGGATCGGTGAGCCGGGCGGCGAGCAGCTGGAGCTGCAGCGGCAGGTCGTCGCGCGTGGTCGCGCCGCCGAGGACGAAGGCATCCGCGCCCACAGTGAAGCCGACGCCGACATTGCGGCCGGCGAGGATGCGGCGGAGGTCATCGCTGCTGTGCTGGCCGAGCCCGCCGGCGGTGAAGGTGCTGCCCGCGAGCCAGGCTAGACCGCGCTGGTCGGCCGGTTCGGTGAGCTTGCCGCTGCCAACGCGGGTGGTCACCTGGATGCGGCCGGCCTCGAAATCGGTGGGTTTGAGGTTGAGGCGCACGCCGTTGGCGAAGGTGACGAGGGTGATACCGAGATCCTCCACCTGTTCGCGGTGCACGACGCGGCCAGCCGGGCCGAAATCGGTGTAGGCAAAGGCCTCTTCCTTAATCGCGGCGGGTGGGTTTACGACCAGGGCTGCGGCGGTGTGGTAGGCTTCCGTGATGGCGGCGGTCGCTTCCCCTTCAATGACGGTGTTGCCACTCACGATGACGTAGCGGCCCGGGGCGGACCAGATTTCGCGCAGCGCGGCGAGGCAGTCCTCGGGCGTCACGCTTTCCAAGACGGGCGCGAGCAACGCGAGTTGATCGGCGGGGTGGGTGAAGACGGTCTGGTTGACGACGCTGCTGATGAGGGCGGTGGCGAGATCGGGGGAACGCCGGGTGGCGGCGGTGCGCACGGATTGTTCAAGTGAATTGCGCAGGCTGGCGGTGACTTCGCGCAGTTCGGCGGGCTGGAAGCCGTGCTCCAGAGCGCGGCGCAACTCGTGTTCGGCGACGGTCAGCGCCCCGGCCCACTGGCCGGGCTTGGCGGTGAGGCGAAGGGTGGTGCTGCGGTAGAGGTCGAAGCCTTCGGAGACGCCCGTGCTGCCGTTGATGAAGGGAGCGTCGGCTTCCCGGGCGAGTGTGGAAAGGCGGCGGTTGATGATGCCGGTGGCGATGGCGCGGGTGAGATTTTGCCGCCGGCTCGCGATGGTGTCGGGTGTGCGGGGCTGAGGTACGACGGTGTGGATGGAAACAGTGGTGGCGACCGCTTCGGGTTCGTGGTGATGGAGCACGCGGAGGCCGTCGGTGAAGACGGGGATGGTGCCGAGGTCGGGCTGGGGCCGGGCGGGCGCGCGGGCGGTGAGCGTTCCGAAGGCGGTTTCCAGCAGCGGTCCGGCCTGCTCCGGCGTCACGTCGCCGATAACAAGCACGGTCATGAGTTCGGGCCGATACCAGGTGTCGTAGAAGTCAACGAACGCTTCGCGGGGGGCGGTGCGGACCACATCCATGAGCCCGATGGGCAGGCGGTGGGGCAGCAGGGTGTCGGCATACAGGAATTTGTTTTCCGCGACAAAGCCGCGGTAACTCACGGTGTCGCGGGTGCGTTCTTCGGCGACGATCACACCGCGTTCCGGCTCGATCTGGTCGTCGAGGATCTGCAGTTCGCCGGCGTAATCGGCGAGCACGCGGAGGCCCTCGGTGAGGGAGTTGCCGGTGTTGTCGGGCAGCTCGATCATGTAAACCGTCTGATTGAAGCTGGTGTAGGCGTTGGTGTCGTTGCCGAAGCCCATGCCCATGCGCTGGAAAAATTCGATGAGGGTGCCGGCGGGGAAGTGGGTGCTGCCCTTGAAGGCCATGTGCTCAAGGAAGTGGGCGAGTCCGCGCTGGGCTTCGGTTTCGTGGAGGGAACCGGCCTCGACGATGAGGCGCAGGGAAACGCGGCCGCGGGGCTCGGCATTGGGGAGGATGATGTAGCGCAGTCCGTTGGGGAGGGCGCCGAAGTGCGCGGCGGGATCGGGGCTCAGGTCGCTCGTTTCATGGGCGGACCCGGGCTTGGCGTGCAGGCCGGAGGCGAGGAGAAACGGCCACAGGAGGGCGGCGACGAGGCGAAACAGGCGGTGCGTCATACGCCCAAGGTGTGCAGCCGAAAGGAAACGCAAAAGGAAAATGCTCGGAATCGGGTGGATTGGGCATTTTGGACTAAGGCGCGTTTCCCATGCTCTGGCTTTACCGCATCCTCTTTTTGCCGGCCCTGTTGCTGGGCTCGCCTTTCTACTTGTGGCGCATGTGGCGGCGGGGCGGCTACCGGCGCGGGTTTGACCAGCGTTTCGGGGCCGTGCCGGCATTGCCGCCGAAAACTCCGGGCCGGCGGCGCATCTGGCTGCAGGCGGTGAGCGTGGGGGAAGTGCTGGCCATCGGGCCGCTGCTGGAGGCGTGGCGGGGTGATTCCGGGGTGGAGGTTTATCTGACAACGGGGACCAGCACCGGGCGTGCGCTGGCGGAGGAGCGTTATGCCGGGCAGGTAATCGGTCTGGGCTACTTCCCCTTGGACGCCTGGCCTTGCAGTGCGCGGGCCTGGGGCCAGGTGCAACCGGATGTGGTGATTCTGACCGAGGGGGAACGCTGGCCCGAGCATCTGCACCAGGCGCGCTGGCGGGGGGTGCCGGTGATCTGCATCAATGCCCGGCTTTCCGATCGCAGTTTCCGGCGGATGCGGCCCCTGCGGCGGGCGATCCTGCCGTTGCTGACAGGCATGACGCGGTTGCTGGCGGCTTCCGCGCATGATGCGGTCCGATTTCGCGAACTGGGGCTGCCGTCTGCGCGCGTGAGCGTGACGGGCAATATCAAGCTGGATGTGGCCATCCCACGGCTGGACACGGAGGCGCGTGAAAAATTGTGCCGTGAGCTCGGGCTCGCCTCCGGTCATTTGGTGCTCATGGGTTCCTCAACCTGGCCCGGGGAGGAAGAGGCGCTGGTGGCGGCGTGGCGGGAGGCCCGGGCCGCGGGCGTGGCGTGCTCGTTGTTGATTGTTCCGCGCCATGCGGAACGCCGCCGGCAGATCGAGGCGATGCTGCGTCGTGAAGGGGTAGATTTTCACCTGCGAACGCACGGCGCGGCTCCGCGGGAGGTGGCGGTGGTGGTGGGTGATACGACGGGGGAGATGCGCGCGTTTCTGCAGCTGGCGGATGTGGTCTTCGTGGGCAAGAGTCTGCCGCCGCACACGGATGGCCAGACCCCGGTGGAGTCGGCCGTGCTGGGCCGGCCGTTGTTGTTCGGGCCGGGCATGGGAAATTTCCGCGTCATTGCGGCTGAGCTCGTCGCCCAAGGCGCGGCCCTGCGCGTGGCCGATACGGCGCAACTGGCGGAGCAGGTTCTCGCGTTGTTGCGCCAGCCGGAACGGCGCGAGCAGCTGGCGGCGGCCGCGCAGGCCTGGCACCGCGCCAACTCCGGCGCGATCGAACGCACCGTGGCGGCAATCCGCGCAGAGTTGCGCGGTTAGGCGTGTGGGCTCAGTCGGAAACCGTCCGGTTTTCGGTGCGCACGACCCACCGGCAGTCTGCCAGCTGAGGCTCAATAAGATTTTTTCAACGCCGCCTCAGGCTTCGACGAGTTCGACGGAGGGTTCCTCGGCGGGCGAGGAGAGCACGGGGAGGGGATGGGTCTCCTGGAAGCGGGCGAAATCCATGAGTTCGTAGCGGCCGTCGTGGTGCTCGACGATCGCGGTGAGCGATTCGACCCAGTCTCCCGAGTTCAGGTAGTGCACGTCGCCGATCATCTTGTCGGCGGGGGTGTGGATGTGACCGCACATGACGCCGGTGCAGCCGCGATCGCGGGCAAGCTGGGCGATATGGTCTTCGAAGTTTGAGATATGACTGACGGCGGATTTCACGCGGGCCTTGATCGCCTTGCTGAGTGACCAGTATTCGCGGCCGCGCCAGCGGCGCCAGGCGTTGTAAGCGCGGTTGAGCCGGAGGAGGGCGCGGTAACCCCAGTCTCCGAGGTGCGCGATCCAGACGAAATTTTTTGTGATGGTATCGAACACGTCGCCATGTAGGACGAGGTAGCGACCGCGCGGACCTTCGTGGATGTGATCCTCGACGATGGTGAGCCGTTCGAAGGCGAGGGGCAGGAAGGCGGTGAGGATGTCGTCGTGGTTGCCGCGGAGGTAGATAACCTCGGTGTCCCGCTTCTCCAGTTTTTTGAGGACGATGCGGATGAAGCGGGTGTGAGCTTTCGTCCACTGGCCGGCGCGGCGCAGCTGCCAGCCGTCAATGATGTCGCCATTGAGAATGAGTTTCTCGCAACGGACATGGCGGAGGAAATGATTCACCTCCTCGATCTTGCAGTCGGGGGTGCCGAGGTGGACATCGGAGATGATGACCGTGCGGGCGTAGAGGAGCGATTTGTCCATGAGTGGAAATGGCGTGGAATTCCCGGTCACTTCATCCGGCGACCAGGGTTTTTCTCAGGGCCGGGGGCTTGGCGCCGGAGGAAAGGGGGGCGGAAGGCGCGGGCGCGGAAGCCGCGAGAAGGTGGCGGGCGATATCCCGGGCGGCCTGGGGAAGGCGGAGCGGATCGAGCGCGCGGCGCCAATCATACCAGCTGGCGCCACGGTTGGCAAAGGCCTGGCGCAGGGCGGCGATGACGGTGTCGGGGGTGGGGGCGTAGGCGCCGATGCGGTGCCGGCGGAGCAGCTCGTAATTGCCTTCCTCCTGTCCGGGGACGATCTGGTTGACGATCATCGGGCAACGGGCGGCGATGGCTTCCTGGGTGGTGGCCCCGCCGGCTTTGCTGATGACCACATGGTGGGTGAGGAGGAGGCGGGGGATCTGATCGGTCCAACCGAGAATGGTGGCGGGGGTGCGGCGACGGGCGGCGAGTGTATCCAGGCGGCGGCGGAGCGCTTCATCGCGGCCGACGGCGCAGGTGATTTCCCAGCCGGGCTCGGCGAGCAGGCGACGGGCGGTCTCCTCGGCGTGCCGGGTGCCGGAGTTGATGATGTAGAGGATGCGCGGGGCGTGGCCGGCGGCGAGATTGGGCGGCTGAAGTTCGGGGCCGGGTGAAATGAAAAGATCGGGCAGGGGAAAGCCGGTGACGTGGAGCTTGGCCGGATCGAGTCCGGCGCGCTGCATCACGGTGGCGCTGTCGGCGTTGGGGAGGAACCAACCGGCACAGGGGGGAAGCCACCAGAGCGAGTTGATGCTGATGGAGTCGGTGACGACGTTGTAATGGGGAATCACCGGTCCGCCGGTGGCGGCGAGCCGGTTGAGGAGGAAGGCGTAAACGGGGTAGGTGCTGCACACGGCGGTGGGGCGCTCCTCCCGCAGGAGGGCGGCCAGCACTTTCAACTGGGGGCGGAGAATCCAGAGGTGGCGGGGAAAGGGCCGGGTGCGATCAATCCAGGCGAAGAACGAACTCCACAGCCGCGGGGTGTGATTGATGGCCGCGAGGTAGCCGCGCCGGGTGAGCGCGGTGAAGCGGGGCGAGCCGAGGATGAAGAGGTCCGCGAGCCGTGCGGTGCCGGGTCCCCCGAGGGTTTCGCAGGCGGTGGTCAGGTTGCGGGCGGCGGCGTTATGGCCTTCCCCATAACCGGCCGTAAGGATGAGGAGGCGGGGTTTCATGCGACGATGGGGCGAACCGACCCGGGGCGGGTGGGGAACTGGTTGACGACCTCCAGGAGATCGGACTCGAAGCGGCCGATGACATTCTCCCAGGATTGCGCCTCAAGGGCGGGACGGGCGGCGTTGCGGAGTTTCTGCCGCAGGGGCTCGTCGGTGGCAAGGCGTACGGCGGCGGCGACGAGAGCGTCAGGCTGGTCGCAGGGCACGGTCAGCCCGTTCTCCTCGTTGTGGATGAACTGCCGCGCGGCGGCGTAATCGAACCCGGTGGTGGCGAGCCCGCTGGCCATTGCCTCGGTGAGGACATTGCCGAAGGTCTCGGTGAGACTGGCGTGGATGTAGATATCGGCCGAGGCGTAGTACCGCCCGATTTCCTCGCGGGAATGAAAGCCGGCGAAAACATAGTCCGGATGCTCGCGCTGGAGCTGAGCCTTGAGCGGGCCTTCGCCGGCGATGACAAAGCGACAGCGGGGATTGGCGGCGCGCATGGCGGCATAAGCGCGGAAGACGAGCGCGTAGTTCTTTTCCGCGGCCATGCGGCCGACGTGCAGGACCACCGGTGTGGTTTCATTGGCCCCCCATTCGGCCCGCAGCCGGGTGCAGCGGCGCGCGGGTGAGAAATGCCGGGTGTCCACGCCGCGGGAGAGCACCGCGAGGTTGCGAAATCCGGCGGCGGTGAGCTCGTCGCAAAGCTGCGAGGTGGGGGCGAAGGTCCGCAGGGTGCGGTTGTGGACGCGGCGCAGCCAGGCCAGCACCACGCGGCGCAACGGGGCGAAGCCGTAATCGCTGGTGTAAGCGTGGAAGTTGGTGTGGAAGCTGGAGGTGACCGGCAGGCCGAGCGCGCGGGCGGCGCTGACGGCGGTGGCGCCGAGCGGACCCTCGGTGACAACATGGACGAGGTCCGGCGGAGCTTCACGCCAGAGTCGGGTGAGCCGCCGGCGGGCTGGCAGGCCCAGGCGGAGCAGGGGATAGCCGGGGATGGGCATCCCGGGGAGGGCAATCTCGGTGAACTCCGGGGTGGGCGCTTGCCCGGCCAGATCCTTCCGGTCCGGACGGTAAACCGTCACCCGATGACCCCGGCGTCCCAATTCGCGGGCGATCAGCCCGAAGGTCATGGCGACGCCGTTTACTTCCGGCGGAAAGGTTTCGGTGACGATGGCGATATTCACATGCGGCAGAATGATTCGGAGTGGATGCGCATGATAAAAGCCGGGTTCTGTGTCGGACGCGTGTCGTTTGCGTGACACTTCCGCCAATTCACTCCGGGCGAAAAAAGACTTTCACTTAGGGGTTGCAGAGTGCGGGAGGTGTTCTACGGTCCCGCCTTTTCCGCGGATGCAGTCACACGGCCCAAGGCGCGTCTACACTCCCCAATCACTGGAATTCTGGTTTGAAAGGCTTGAAGGCGACTGGACGGCGGCGTTCAGTGCGAGTCAGCTTGACGCAGGTCGTGAGCTTTATCGGGCCGGAGAGATTCGGGAACTGGAACTTACGGCCAAGGATGCCATTATCCACCGACGGGTGGAAAAGCGGGATGAGTATGCCGTGATCGAGTGGGATGAGGACGGCCTGAGCGTGCGCTCCTCGACGACCGACCATGAAATCTCCCGGGCGCTGGCCGTGGCGGGGTTGCATGAGATCGAGGAACTGGTGGCCGATGAGATTCCCCCGCTGCCGGAGGAGGAGCGCGGCAACGGCCGGTCCGCCCATGATCGCGGGCCCAACGGCGCCGCCAGAGCCCCGGCAAAGTCCGTCAATCGCGGGGAGGTCCGGCCGCTTTTGCTGGTGTTCCGGACGAAGAGCGCGGGCCTGACCTTTCAGGCCTACTGGCTGGAATCGGATGGGCAGACCCGCCTGCCGGCGCTGGGCGCGGCGGTGCATGCCGATGGCAACGGCCATGTGTCCACCGGTGAGCGGAGTAAACTCATCGGACTGGCCGCGTACGCGCGCAAAGCGCACTTCCACTACAACCAGCAGACGGGACTCTATCTGCTCGAGTCGCTCGTGGAGATTCCGAACTTCCTCAAGGTAACGCTGCCGGCCTGGCGCAAGCTCTTTGCCATCGAGCTCGACGATCGTTCCGCCAACCTGCTCAAGGGCACCCGAGCGATTGAGATCGAGGCCGTGGCCGAGGGGGCTGAGCCCGGGGCATCGGGGGTGCGGACGGAAGGGAGTGCGCTCAACCTGCGCTGGATTTTCCGGGCCGGCGAGCGCCTGCTCACGACCACCGAGGTCAACACCCTGCTCAAGTCCGGCGGCTCACCGGTGATCCTGCCGAATCTCGGCATCGTGGCCCTCGAGGCGGAGCGTTGGGAATCGTTTCATTCCTGGCAGAAGAACATCACGGAGACGCACGGGGAGAGCCCGCTGTCGCCCTACCTGGTGTTTTCGCTTTTCAATGACGCGCGCTTCAAGCTCACGCTCTCGCCGGAAATCGAGGCCTGGCGCCAGTCCGTTCTCGCCCCGCCGGCGACTCCGCTCCTGCCGGAGATCCTGCGCCCCTATCAGAAGCGCGGCGTGGAGTGGCTTGCCCATCTGTGCGATGTCGGCTGCCACGGGTTGCTGGCCGACGAGATGGGGCTGGGCAAGACCCTCCAGATCATCTCGCTGCTGGCGGTGCGCCCGGTGCCGGGCCGGCCGAGCCTGATCGTCTGCCCGGCGAGCGTCGTGCCGGTGTGGCGCGAGGAAATCGCGCGCTTCTTTCCGCAGCTGAAGACGGAGGTGCTCAAGGCCGGACACGATTTCTCGGGCGGCGGGGACGATGTGATCTGGCTCGCGAGCTACACGCAGCTGCGCAAGCACCGCGAGCTGCTGCCCGCGCGTGAATTCGGCTACGCGGTCCTCGACGAAGGGCAGTTCATCAAGAATCCCGACGCGAAGGTCACGCAGGCCTGCTTCGCCATCCGGGCGCAGCACCGCATCGTGCTCAGCGGCACGCCGCTCGAAAACCGCCAGCTCGATCTCTGGAGCATCTTCCGTTACCTGCTGCCGGGGCTGCTTGGCTCCCGGAGCACTTTCGAGTCCGCACTGCAGCTGGACCGGCCGGCGACGATCACGCGGCTGCGGGCGCAACTGGCCCCGTTCATTCTGCGCCGGACGAAGCAGGCGGTGGCCACCGAGCTGCCGCCCAAGGTGGAGATGGATCTGCTCTGTCCGCTCACCCCGGTGCAGCGCGCCGAGTATGCGCGCATCTGCACCGAGGGCTTGGAGCGGCTGGGCAACGATGTCGGGGCGGCGATGCGCGAGAAATCCTTCGGTTTCCTCGCGTTGCTGACGCGCCTGCGCCAGACCTGCTGCGATCCCGACATGCTCCCGTGGTGCGAGGCGGCGCTGGCCGACTCCGGCAAGATCACGCTGCTTATGGAGAAGCTGGCGGAGATTGTGGGCAGCGGACGCAAGGTCGTCATCTTTTCGCAGTTCGTGATGTTCCTGGAGCGCGTGCGCGCGGCGATGGCGGAGACGTTTCCGGATCTGCCCCGTTTCGAGCTCACCGGCGTGACCCTCGACCGGCAGAAGCCGGTGCAGGATTTCCAAGGGGCGTCCGGCGCCGCGGTGATGCTGGTGTCGCTGAAGGCGGCGGGCACGGGCATCACGCTGCATGCGGCGGACTACGTCTTCCTGCTCGACCCGTGGTGGAACCCCGCCGTCGAGGCCCAGGCGGTGGACCGCGTCCACCGCATCGGGCAGACGAACACGGTCTTTGTCTATCGCATGGTGACGGCGGGCACCATCGAGGAGCGCATCCAGGCGCTGAAAGCGGGGAAGAAGGATCTTTTCGACAAGCTGATCGGCGGGCTGGGCGGGGATTTCGACCTGAGTCAGCATTTCACCTCGCTGCAAAGTCTCGTGCAACTCACCACCCAGTGGGAGCAGGAGCACGAGGCGGCTTCCTGATGAAAGGCCGGCGGCAGGCAGGGCGGGCCGGTGAACCGGACTTGTTATCCGGGAAGGGAGGGCTACGGTGAGGCGCGCCGCGATGAAGGCTGTCTCCGATCCCGCCCGGCTCCTGATGGAGCGCTTGCTGCGCCTGCTGCGCTGGCGGGTGTGGCTGGCGGAAAAACTGCAGCCCACCGAGTGGCAGACCACTTTGCTATGGGCGGCGCTGGCGGGTTTCATGGGCGCGCTCGGCGCGCTGCTTTTCACCGCGAGCGCGGAAGGCGTGCATCTTTTGCTCACCGATTCGCATGCGGGCATCGTGGAATCGATCCGCCGGCTGCCGTGGTGGGGCCGCCTGTTGGTGCCGGCGCTCGGCGGGTTGCTGGCGGGGCTGGTGCTGCTGCTGGGCAGCCGGATCGTGAAAGGGAAGAGCTCCACCGACTACATGGAGGCGATTGTCATCGGCGACGGGCGCATCCCGTTGCGCACGAGTCTGGTGAAGATCGTTTCCTCGCTTTTCTCGATCGGCTCGGGCGGCTCGATCGGGCGAGAGGGTCCGATGGTGCAGACTTCCGCCGTGCTGGCCTCGCTGCTGGGCCGCTGGCGGCATTTCTCGACGCAGCAGCTGCGGTTGCTCGTGGCCTGCGGCGCCGCCTCCGGTATCGCCTCGGCCTACAATGCCCCGATCGCCGGTTCATTCTTCGTGGCGGAGATCATCCTCGGCACGATTGCGATGGAGAGCCTCGGCCCGTTGGTGGTGGCCGCGGTGACGGCGACGCTGACCACCCGCGTTTTGTCCGGCGGGCACACGCTCTACGAAGTGCCGGCATTCCGGCTCGATTCACCGCTGGAGATGGGGCCTTACATCCTGCTGGGCATCATCGCGGGCACGCTGGCGCCGTGGTTCCTGCGGTCGTTGCGCCGGGCGGAGGCGATGTTTTTGGCGACGAAGCTGCCGGTGGCGGCGCGACTGGCGTTCGGCGGCCTGCTGGTGGGGATGATCGCGATCAACGTGCCGGAGGTCTGCGGCAATGGCTACACGGTCATTGTGGACATTCTCCACGGCCGCATGGCGTGGATGCTGTTGCTGGGCATCCTGTGCTGCAAGTGGCTTGCCACGATGTGCTCCGTGGGATCGGGCGCGCCGGGCGGGGTGTTCACGCCCACGCTTTTCATGGGGGCGGCGGCCGGGTCGTTGTTTGGCACTGCCGTGCAGACCCTCTGGCCCGGGGCGCCTTCGCCGGGGGCCTTTGCACTGGTCGGCATGGGGGCGTTTCTTTCGGCGGCCAGCCGCGCGCCGGTCATGGCGGTGATCATGCTGTTTGAGATGACGCTGAGCTACGACATCATCCTGCCTTTGATGATGAGCAGCGTGGTGGCGTTTTTCACCGCCCGGGGGATCGAGGGCCATTCACTCTACAGCGAATCGCTGCGGCGGAAGGAGGCGGAGAATCCGACAGAGGATACTGCGAAGGCGGGCAGGGTGGAGGATCTGATCAAGGTGGATCCGCCGATGGTGCAGCCGACCGCCCGCTTTGCCGAGATCGCCCGGACCTTCCTGTCGGTGCGGGTGAATCATCTTTATGTGGTCAATGCGGAGAAACGCTTCCTCGGGGTGGTCTCGCTGCACGACATCAAGCCCTATCTGGCTGATCCCAATGTCGCCGGGCTGGTTTTGGCCGGCGATATTCTCCGCGAGGATTTTCCGCGCATCGCGCCGGAGGAGTCGCTGAGCGAAGCCCTGGGCAAATTTTTGGAGACCGAGGGGCCGCAGCGCCTCCCGGTTGTGGCGGCGGACGGTCGCCTGCTGGGCAGCCTGTCGAAAAACGACCTGATGCTGGCATTGGTCGAACATCACAAAAAGCAGACAAAGTAAGTCGGCGGAGGTGTTTGCCGGCGAATCTGACGCCTCCGGTGGGGGTGGCTTTTGCGGTCTTGTGACAAAGCCGACACGGAATCGTCACAATCGGGGGGTAGAAAGGGGGTGTTCTCTGAACCAATAACACCAACGAACACACACCTATGTTCCTTAAGAAATCCAAATGGCAGGCCCTCTTGAGCGCCCTCTTGCTCGGTGCTGCGACGACCGTCGTGGCCCAGGACAGCGGCGCGCTGCTCGAAGCGCTCGTGCGCAAAGGCATCCTTTCCGACCAGGAAGCGGAAGACATCCGCGCTGATCTCGTGCGCGATGCCGCCCAGCCCCCGGCGCTGGCCACCGGCGGCAGCAACTATACGACCCGGCTCCGCCTCAGCGGCCGCCTGCAGACCCAGTTTGCCGCGATCGGCACGGATATTGACGGCGCTGCCGTGGACCCGGCCTCGACCAACCACTTCTTTCTCCGCCGGATCTATCTCACGGCCCGCGCGGACCTCGGCCCGAACTGGAATACGAACATCACCTATGATTTCGCGGGTTCGCTCTTCGATGCCGCCTGGGTGCAATACAAAGGCAGCGACTTCAATGTGGATATCGGTCTGCGCAAGGTGAACCTCGGTTACGAGGAACGCACCTCCTCGGGCAGCCTGAAGGCCATCGAGCGCTCGGCGCCCACCCGCTACTTCGTCGAGGAGAACAACGGTCGCCGCCTTGGCGCTGGCAGCTATCGCGTGGGTGTCTTCGTTGACGGCAAGTCCGGTAACTTCTTCTACGGCGGCGCGGTCACCAATCCGGAGCGTGCGCTCAACTCCGGTTCCGCGGCCAACGCCGGCAACGGCGGCAACAACGAGTTCGCCTTCTGGGGCAACGCCGGCTACAACGGCAAGTTCAACGGCGGCAGTTTTGTCATCGGTGGCGGTCTAGGTTTCCTGCCCGATCAGGGCGGCAAGACCGTCGGCACCGGTCGCGATCTGACCGTTTACACCGTTTACACGGATATCAAGTCCGGCAATTTTGGTATCGGAGCTGAAGTGCTCTGGGCGGATGTCGAGCGCGGCGCCTCCGCCACGCAGGACGCCAATCCCTGGGGCTACTGGATCCAGCCGACCTTCAAGATCAATGAGAAGGTCGAACTGGTCGCCCGTTACAGCTATCTCGACTCGGATGGCCGCGGCGTGAATCTCTCCGACGGTGTCCGCTCCGCTCCCGGCGGCGGCACGCACAACGAAATGTCCGAATTCTTCATCGGCGGTAACTGGTATCTCAAGGGCAACGACCTGAAGTTCCAGGCCGGTTACGTCCACGGTCAGTCCGACAAGACGGTCACCGGCGCTCCCGCCGGCGCCAAGACCAACGGCGTGCGCTCCCAGCTGCAGCTCAACTTCTAAGTTCCAACCATAATCCGACAGCCTTATTCACGTATCATGAAAAAAGCATTGATTCTCGCCGCCGCGCTTCTCACCGCGGCCTCCCTCCAGGCCCAGAAGCTGGTGATCAAGGGTTCCGACACGCTCGGCGCCAAGCTTGTGCCGACGATCGCCGAGGACTACCGCGCCTTGCACGCCGGTGTCTCCTTCGAGATCGCCGCCGAGGGTTCCTCCACCGGCATCTCCGCGATCATTGATGGCACGGCCGACATCGGCATGTCCTCCCGCCGCGCCCGTCCGACCGAAATGTCCGGCGGTGCGGCCAAGGGCGTGACGCTCAAGCCCCTCATCGTCTGCTACGACGGCATCGGCATCGTCATCAACGCCAACAACCCGATCAGCACGCTGTCGAAGCGCCAGATCGAGCAGATCTTCACCGGCGACGTGACCGACTGGTCCGCCGTGGGCGGCAACCCGGGCGCGATCTCGATCTACACCCGCAATACCTCCTCCGGCACCTATGCCGATTTCAAGGATCTCGCGATGAAGAAGCGTGATTACGCTGGTTCCTCCCAGAAGATGGCCGGTAACGAGCAGATCGTCGCCGAGGTGGCGAAGAACCCGAACGGCATCGGCTATGTGGGCCTCGCCTACATCAATGCCCCCGGCGTGAAGGTCGCTTCCATCGAAGGCGCGCTTCCCAACAAGGAGTCCGTGCTGGCCAAGAAGTATCCCTACGCCCGCCCGAACTTCTTCTACACGAACGGTGAGCCCACCGGCGAAGCCGCGCGTTTCATCGACTACGTCCTGAGCGCCGAAGGCCAGAAAGTGGTGGAGAAGATCGGTTTCGTGCCGGTCCGCTGATCCACGCCGCCTGATCCCTGATTACGTAAATGTCCACGTGGCCCGCTTGACGCTCGGTCGGCGGGCCACTGTGTTTCATCACGGTTTTATTTTCAACGCATCCGTTCACTCCGTCCATGGCCACGCCTCCCCAGGAAAATCCGTCCGGCTTCAAGATCCGCAAGGCCCGCACCAAGCTCTTCGGGCTGACTCTGGATGAGTGCATCCAGGCTTTCTTCGGCGGTCATGCGCTGACGGCGGTCATCGTGCTCACGCTGATCACCGTCTTTCTCTTTCGGGAAGGCATAGGCTTCTTCGGCCAGAACCGGGATAATCTGCTGATCTACCGCCAGGCAGGCCTGGAGTATGTGGACATCCTGCGCGAGCAGGAACGCGACCACACGGCGCTCACCCGGTATCTCTTCGACATCCGGATGCAGGCCGTGCGGCAGATGCTGGAAGGGGAGGGGCTCGATGTGGCCGGGGCCAACGCCCGGCTGGCCGACTTCGATGCCTACTCGGAGCGCTACAGCGATGCGATTCTCACCCTGCGGGGTTATGTTTCGGATTTCGGGGAGGTGGCCGCCGATATCAAGACCCGCCATCTGGAGAACCAGGATTTCACCGCGGCGAAGAAGCAATATCTCGACGCGGGCATGGTGACGGAAGCGGAGGCGATCACGCTGACGCCCGTCAATTTTCAGGCGGAGGTTGCGGCCATCACCGCCGGCTATCCGCTCTTCGCGGACGCACTCAATGAACTGGCGGCGGATCTCCGCGGGCTGGCGGGAGAACTGCCGGTCCTGCCGGTGGCCGACTTGCAGCCGCGCATGGAGCGTTTCGGGCAGCTGACCCTGGAATATACAGGCAAACTGCCGCAGGCGCTGGAGCGCCTGCAGGCGTGGCAGTGGGACGAGCCCGTGCCGTTTTCCCAGGCCTTCACCACTTTCATTTTCGGCCGGCAATGGCTGACCGCCAGCTTCTGGCAGGATTGGTATGGCATCATCCCGCTGCTCACTGGTTCGCTGATGGTCTCGTTCATCGCGCTCAGCCTCGCGGTGCCGCTGGGCATCGGCGCGGCCATCTACGTCAACCAGATCGCGAGCCCGCGCGAGCAACGCTTCATCAAGCCGATTATCGAGTTCATCTCCGCGATTCCCTCGGTGGTGCTCGGGTTCTTCGGCATCGCCGTGCTGGGGCAGGCCCTGCGGGCGCTTTCCCAGTTGGAATGGATGAGCTGGATGCCGGGCTTCCCTTATGCGGAACGGCTCAACGCGCTCACCGCGGGCTGCCTGCTGGCCCTCATCGCGGTGCCGACGATCTTCACCCTGGCGGAGGATGCGATCAACAATGTGCCGCGCGCCTTTCGCGAGGCCTCCTATGCGCTGGGCGCAAGCAAGATGCAGACGATCATCCGCATCATCGTGCCGGCCTCGCTTTCCGGCATCATCTCCGCCGTGCTGCTCGGCCTGGGCCGCGTGATCGGCGAGACGATGGTGGTGCTCCTCTGTGCGGGCAACCGCATCGCCATCCCCGATTTCACTCAGGGCCTCACCGCCTTCATGCAGCCGGTGCACACGATGACCGGCATCATCGCGCAGGAGATGGGCGAAGTCGTGCGCGGCAGCATCCATTATCGCGCGCTTTTCGTCGTGGGCATGGTGCTGTTCTTCATCGCCCTCCTCATCAATTACCTCGCGCAGAAAATCGTGCGCAAATACCGCCTCTCCATCGGCTGATCCACATGAACGCTGTTTCTGAAAATCCCTTTGCGCCGAAGCCGGGCCGCGGCCGTTTCTTTGAGAAGTTCATCTTTGGGGCGACCCGCATCGCGACTTATCTTGTCCTGTGCTGCGGCCTGTTCGTCTTTGGCGACATCCTCCTGAAAGGCTCACGCACGGTCTTCCAGCCCGAGTTTCCTTTCGTCAATGTGCCGTTCCTCACCCAGGCGCCCGAGTCGCTCTATGTCTTCGAGCATGAGGGCAAAAAGATGGAACTCGGCGACCGGGATTTCCGGGCGTTCCGCGCGGGAGAGGAAGAAAAGGCGAGGGAGGCCGGGCTGCCGGCACCCCAGTTCCAGACCCAGAGCTACGTGTATTCCGCCGGCGGCATCTGGCCTTGCATCGTCGGCACCGTGCTCCTCGTGGTGGGGGCGATGACCATCGCGCTCTTCCTTGGCGTCAGCAGCGCCATTTATCTCAACGAATACGCGAAGGACGGGCCGGTGGTGCGTTTCATCCGCCTCTCCATCCTCAATCTCGCGGGCGTGCCCTCCATCGTTTTCGGACTCTTCGGCTTCGGTATGTTTGTGATCTTCTTCGGCTGGAATGTGTCGCTCCTCGCCGGCTGGTTCACGCTCGCCTTCATGGTGCTCCCCGTTGTCATCACCGCCTCCGAGGAGTCGCTCAAGGCGGTGCCGAAGGGCTTCCGCGAAGGCTCGCTCGCGCTCGGCGCCACCAAGTGGCAGACCATCCGCAAAAACGTGCTGCCCTATGCGCTGCCCGGCATCCTGACTTCATCGATTCTCGGCATCGCCCGCGTCGCCGGAGAGACGGCCCCGATCATGTTCACCGCGGCCTATGTCGTGCGCGACAAGATGCCTTGGGATGTGGAGAAGATCAGCGACTTCTTTTTCCAGGGCGTGATGGCGCTGCCCTATCACATCTATGTCGTCTCCTCCAAGATCCCGCAGAACGAATACACTGCGCGGGTCCAGTATGGCACGGCCTTTGTCTTCCTCTTTATCGTCGCCCTCATCGCCCTGGCCTCGATCATTCTCCGCAACCGTCTGCGCAACGCCTACAAATGGTAACCACCCAATCCGCCCCCGTTTCCATGGAAAAACCAGCCTCCTTTGCCATCAACGTGCCGCCCGCGCGGGACCTCGGTGTCGCCCGCACGCTCATCGAGATCGAGAACTTCGATTTCTCCTACGGGGCCAAGCAGGCGCTCTTCGACGTCAACCTGAAGCTCGATGCGAAGCGCGTGACCGCCTTCATCGGGCCCTCCGGTTGCGGCAAGACGACGCTCCTGCGCTGCCTCAACCGCATGAACGACCTCATTGACGGCACCGTCATCAACCGCGGCGCCATCCGCATCAAGGGCGTGGACATCAACGGCGCGGGCATCGATCCCATTGAGCTGCGCAAGCGCGTGGGCATGGTTTTTCAGAAATCCAACCCCTTCCCGAAATCCATTTACGAGAACATCACCTACGGCCTCCGAATCCAGGGCGTAAGCGGCAAGTCGCGCCTCGACGAGGTCGTGGAGAAATCGCTGCGCGGCGCCGCGCTGTGGGATGAGGTGAAGGACCGCCTCCACGAGAGCGGGCTCGGCCTCTCCGGCGGCCAGCAGCAGCGCCTCTGCATCGCCCGCGCCATCGCGGTCGAGCCGGAGATCATCCTGATGGACGAACCCTGCTCGGCGCTCGACCCCATCGCGACCGCCAAGGTCGAGGAGCTGATCCACGATCTGAAAAAGGATTACACCATCGTCATCGTCACCCACTCGATGCAGCAGGCCGCGCGTTGCTCCGACAAGACCGCCTTTTTCTACATGGGCAAGCTGGTCGAATACGACGACACCCGCACGATCTTCATGAACCCCTCCAATCCCCAGACCGAAGCCTACGTCTCCGGCCGTTTCGGTTGAAAACCGCACCCTGTCATCATCCAAAATGAAACGCTTTTTCGACGCTGAACTCGAAACTTTCCGCTCCGATCTCGTCCGCATGGGCGAGACCGCCATCCGTCAGGTGCGCGACGCCATGAAGGCGCTGGTCGATGCCGATGTGGGCCTGGCCGACCGCGTGATCGCCGCCGACGACGAACTCGACGCACTCGAGATCAAGATCGACGACGAGGCGGTGCGCTACATGAACCTGCGCGGCCCCGTGGCGGCGGAGCTGCGCCTCGTGATCGTGGGCATGAAGGCGTCGCATGACCTGGAGCGGGTGGGGGATGAGGCCACCGGCATCGCCAAGCGCGCCGTCCGCCTGGCCGCCGAGCCGCCACTCAAACCCTATGTGGACCTGCCGCGCATGGCCAATATGGCCTTGGAAATGCTGCGCGACTCTCTGGAATGTTTCCTCAACGGCGACACGACGAAGGCCCTCGCGGTCATCCGTCGCGACCAGGAAGTGGACGACATCAACAAGCAGCTCTACCGCGAACTCACCAGCTACATGATCGAGCGCCCGGGCACCATCAGCCGCGCCATCGAACTCATGTTCATCTCGAAATCGATCGAGCGCATCGCCGACCACGCCACCAACATCGCCGAGGAGATGATCTACCTCGCGAAGGGCAAAGACGTGCGCCACGACACTCAGGTCAAACGCGGCGAACCGCAGGCGTAGGCGCTTCCCAAAGTCTGAGTCGCAACCGGCAGAGCCCGACTGCGCCGAAAGCGAGTCGGGCTTTTGTGCGCCTGTGGCGTTTCAATCGGAGGGCGGCCTCTGCCGACGCGGTCGCGCCGGCGCGCGGTGTTCGCAGTTTTTACCTTAACCGCGCTTTTCCTCGCATCCGACGGCGGCGTTTTGGAAATCCGCGACGAGGAAGGTTCTCCATCGCGGACGATCCGAAGCTGAAGCAAAAGAGCCAGGTGCTGACCGTTGCTTATCCAAACAATTGCAAATGCACGCGCTGACCCTCGTCGGCCAACTGGTCGGCAAATCAGGGAACCGCTGCGGATTCCTTGATCCGGTCAGAAGAGAAGTTATCTGCGCCAGGGCAAATCTGACACCTGACGCCCAGCCTCCATCTGGTTGGATGCCAAAGGCGGTTTAACCACAGATGGATACAACTGTGGGAGCAGGGAGCGTGGAACTGGGAGCAGGGAGCGCAGACATTTTTACGCCATGTCCCGAACAGAGCGCCATTCCGCCATGGGCGCAAAAAGCGCACGAGTGGAAACCCTCTTGAGCCGCCTCCGCGGTGGGCCGTAACCGACGCCTCACCGCCTCGGATACGTTCTCTATTTTTCCGCTTGATCTATCGCAGCTAGATCAACGTTTCAGCTCAGACACGGAGGGGAGCGCAGCTCCCCGGAGTTGTCTGTAGCGGTTGGTTAGGCACGATCAGGAAAACATGGGGCGGTGACGTCCATAGTTCGACCGCGGCAAACTCTGATCCACCCCCAAAGTTGGATCCGGTCATCAATGGCACCTCGAACCACCCGAGCCCCTTGTGCGCGGCCTGTGATCCCAGGACCAGGGCGAAGGGAACAAATCCAAGCAGGATCGGTGTCGCCTGGATCAGACCGCGTTTGAATTCCGATCTGCGTGCGGCGTGATGATCCTCATGCGGGATCGGAGGTTTGGGTGAAGATATGGCCATCGGAATTGGATTCCGCACATTATCCAATAAATCAGATGGAATTTGATTTCTTTGTTTTCGCCATAAACCAAGATAGTGGAATTATGTTTCACGTTTCATGAAAAATGAGGCACCTGATTCCATAACGATCGATGCGATCGACCGACGCATCCTTAGGGCGCTCCAGCGTGAGGGCCGGTTGCAGAACAACGAACTGGCTGAGGAGGTCGGGCTCTCGCCGTCACCCTGCCTGCGCCGGGTTCGCCTTCTGGAAGAGGCCGGCGTCATCGAGCGCTACGTGGCCATGCTCGACGCCGCCAAGGTGGGGAAGGGCCTGCTCATATTTGCACGAGTCTGGCT
This sequence comes from uncultured Opitutaceae bacterium, assembly GCA_964429385.1. Classification (GTDB taxonomy): domain Bacteria; phylum Verrucomicrobiota; class Verrucomicrobiia; order Opitutales; family Opitutaceae; genus UBA2377. Next base: position 11,802 of record CAYSBR010000032.1, on the reverse strand, counting down.
GAAGGCGCAGGATGCTGAAACCGTCGATCACTTTACCGGGGCCATCCAAAAGTTGCCTCAAGTCCTCGAATGTCACCTGATGGCTGGCGACTGCGATTTCCTGTTGCGGATTGTCGCGGCCGACTTGGACGACTACCGGCAATTTCAAGTGGATCATTTGGCGCGGATTAAAGGGGTTCAAAACGTGAAATCCGAGATCCCCATGCAAAGGATCAAGCTCACTTCCGAGATCCCGGTGTGACTTCCTGTTGCGCGGAGGGTTACCTGACGGCCTGCAAGAGCGTGTCACATCCACGGCCCTGCCGGGTCCCGCTGATGCGAGGAATACAAGGGAGTCAGGCCGTTGGTGTCATCGCCTGGGACCTCAGCCCTCTGCCATGGCAGGAGGCTCATCAGCTCCGATCAGCCAACACGCCTTATTTTAACACCTGACGGCCAGGACCCATTTGTTGGGCCGCTTCAACACAAAGCGTAAGTTGCCGAGGGCTCATACGAGGGAGGAATGCGCCAAGTGCTTGAGGCTCAGGTCTGGTTTCCCGAACTTGCGCTTTCCGGCTGTCTGCGTTCTCACAGCAGCGGGGCGAGGAGGCGGCTGAGATCTTCCAATACGCGGCTCCAGCGGGATTGGCGCTGGCGGGGGCTGGCGGGCTGGCAGGAGCGGAGGAGTTTCTCGGCCCAGGTCTTCATGGCTTTCACATCGGCGGGAGTGTGGACGAGAAGGCCGATTTCAAAGTTCACGAAGAGGCTGCGCAGGTCGAAGTTGGGCGAGCCGAAGAGGGCGATGCGGTCGTCCACGATCATGGCCTTGCTGTGCATCATGCCGGGGCCGTAGTGCATGACGCGGACGCCGGCCTGCCGCAGTTCGCGCACGTAGTGGCGGCGGGCGAAGTCGGTGACGGGGTGGTTGGAGCGGGCGGGAATGACGAGCGTCACGTCGCGCCCGGCGCGGGCCTTCACCATGAGCGAGCGCTGGAGAACTTCGTCGGGGATGAAATAGGGCGTGATGATCCAGACGCTTTTCTCGGCTTCCTGGATCATGGCGACGATGCCTTCGTAAAGCGGGTCGCCGGGGACGTCGGGGCCGCTGGCCACGACCTGGAGCTCGCTACGACCGCGCGGGGTGAGCGCCTCATCGGTGGGAATTTCCGCGTGCAGGGCGTCCACGGACTGGCGGCTGGCGAAGCACCAGTCGGCGATGAAGACTTCGTTGAGGAGCGCGGCGGCGGGGCCGGCGATGGTCGCCCCGAAATCGGCCCAGCGTTTTTTGAGGACGGTCGGGCCCATGTATTCACGGGCGAGGTTGTGGCCGCCGACGATGGCCGTGGTGTGGTCGAAGACGGCGATCTTGCGGTGGTTGCGCAGGTTGGCGGAGCCGCGGGGGGTGAAGGGGAGGACGGGCATGAACCAGGCGATTTCGCCGCCGGCCCGGCGGAGGGGGCGGAGGAAATCCCGGCTGAGGAACATGCTGCCGACGGAGTCGAGGAGGAGGCGGACTTTGACGCCTTCGCGGGCGCGGCGGGCGAGGAGGCGCACGAGGCGGCGGCCGGTGTCGTCGCGGCCGAGGATGAAGGTGGTGATATGGATATGGGTGCGGGCGGTGTTGATCTGTTTTTCCAGGGCGGCGTAGGCCTCTTCGCCGGTGATGAGCAGGCGCAGATCGTTGCCGCCGACGGGGGCGCAGGCGCCGTTGGCGGTGACGGCGCTGGCCACGGGCAGTCGGGCGCTATCCGGGGGAACGAGCGCGGCGAGGCCGGGCAGGGTGGGGAGGAGTCGGGTTTTGCGTGCGATGAGGCGGCGCATTTTGCGACCGCCAAAAAGAAGGTAGAGCGGCACGCCCACGTAGGGGATGAGCACGATCACGAGCAGCCAGGCGAGGGTGTTGCCGGGCTGCCGTTTTTCGCTCACCAGCCGGGCGACCAGAAAGAGGGCGAGGAGAAAGCCGGCGACCGTGAAAAGGTGCGACCAAAGGCCTTGGGTGAGGGTTTCTTCGAGCTCGACGTCCATAGGTGCCGGGCGTTGGCGGAGTCAGCCAACCGCTTTCGCCGGGGGAGGCAAGTCAACCTCTGTTATGGGGAGAACTCCTTTTGCAGCCGTCGTGGAGCGCTGATTCTCCAGTACTCAGCCGCACAAGGGAACGCACAGGAAAAAGTGAGCGCCCTCTGTGCGTGATGGCTTTTTGGATTTGCTCGGGGAGTGGGTTGCGTCTGCGCAATTGTTTCTTTCCCAAGCAAAAGAGGCACCCGAAGGTGCCTCTTTAAGTGGTGGTAGGACCTGGATTCGAACCAGGGAAGGCGTAAGCCAGCAGATTTACAGTCTGCCCTCGTTGGCCACTTGAGTATCCTACCAAAAAGGGAACGCGGAAGTTCTCGGCTTCCCCCGTCCAGTTCAAGGTTTTTTTATCCTGAACCTTGGGTGGTCAGGAGGCGGCGGATCTGGTCGAGAAGTTCCGCGAGCGGCGTGGTCTTGGGAAGGTAGGCGGAAACTTTCTTGCTGAGGTTCTCTGCGACGGTCTGGGGATCGAAATAGACGCTGGTCAGCAGGATCACGGGCAGGCCGGGCATGGCGCCTTTCAGTTTGGCGATCAGTTCAAGACCGTCGGAGTCGCCCATGTGGAGATCGGAGATGAGCAGGTCGGGCGGGAGACGGGCGGCCTGGGCGAGGGCGTCGTGGGCGGTGGGGGCGGAAGTGACGTGGAAGCCGTTGAGGGAAAGAAATTGCTCCAGCAATTCGCGGATCCCGGCTTCGTCATCAACAATCAGGATGTGATGTTTCATGGAAAACAGGGTCAGGCCGGGGCGAAGGGTTGGCCGGAGGATTGCAGCACGATGATGCCGCCCACGACGTTGTTGCCGTCGCGGAGGGGGAAGAAGGTGAGCCGGACGGGGTTTTCCTCCCCGTGGCGGTTGCGGATGAGCGCGGCTTGCTCGCGCAGGTCGCGGCCCTGGCGAAGAGCCTGCGTCAGGGGATCATCAAACCCGGGTGGGGGGGCGGTGAAGCGGGTGACCTGGGTGAGGGGATGGCCCACGAGATCCTTGGCGGCCCACCCGGTGATGGCTTCGACGGCGGGGTTGATACGGGAGACATTGCCGGCCTTGGTGATGACCAGGACGAGGTCGCCAATGGAATTTATGATCAGATTGTTGTAACGAAGCTGATGCTCCAGGGCCTGGTTGCCCCAGCGACGTTCGAGGTTCTCAAGCTGGAGACGGGCGTTGGCCTCGGTGAGCTCGGCGGTGCGGGCCTGGACCTTGGTCTCAAGCTGGGCGTTGGCTTCGGCCAGGGCGGCGTGGGCCCGGCGGCGGGCGGAAATGTCGCTGACCACCAGCCAGGCACCCAGGCCGAGCAGGATGCATTTGACGGCGACGCCAATCCAGATGGTCCAGCGGGTGGCTTCGGCCTGCACCCAGGCGGCCTTGTCGCGCTCGGCCAGCAGCGCCATCTGTTCGGTGACGAGCCGTTCGGTGAGGCGCAGGATCTCATCCACGGCGGTTCCGCCGGCGTCGGCGGCCAGCAACCGGGTGGCGTCGTCCGGGCGCGCGGCCAGTTCACGGCCGAAGGTGATGCGTTGGCCGGCCAGGGTGGCGAGGCGTTCGACCTGCGGTTGGATGGGAGTCGAGTCGCGGGTGAGCGCGCCGGCGACTTCCAGGTGATCGGCGAGGCGGACATGGCTTTGCCGGGCGGTGGCGAGGTCGCGCGCATCCTTGGTAACCACGAAGACTCGCAGCGAGCCCTCGGCGGCCTGGGTGGAGGCGGCGATGCCTTCGAGTTCGTTGATGAGCGCGTGAGTGTGGTTGACCCAGTCGCTGGCCGCGACTGCGTGGCGCAGGTTGCGAATGGCGTGCACGACCACGGCGATGAGCACCACGGTGACGAGGCCGAAAATGACCAGCACGCGCCTGATGGTCGGGTCCTTGTCCTTCACGGGAGAGCGAAGGTGGCGGTTGCAGCGCTGGCGGGGTCAGTATTTCCCATGGTCGGGATCTTGAGCGGGCCGATCGGTTTTGACCACTGTGAACTTGGCCTGCTTCTCATCCGTAGCGTAGTCGTAGGTGAACTCCGAGGCGGAGGTCCAGTTGGCTTCGAAGGACTGGGCGACCTTGGTGGCGATGGCCCGGACGCTCGGGCCGCAGCGCTCAAGGTTGAGGGAGTAGAGGCGGTTGTTGTAGTCGAGATACGCCTTGTTTTCCGTGACATAGCAGACCGCGTGAGCGATCCGGCCCATCATGCGCACATGGATGAGGCGGGTGTCGTAGCCGTGATGGCCGAGGACATGGTCGGCGAGAATGGCGTAGTCGTCGCAGTCCCCGACCCGGGTGCGGAGGAACACATCGGGAGGCTGCACGTAGTTGATAAACTCGTAGCGGAAGCTCTCGAAGAGATTCGCAAAGCGCCGCGGGGTGAGCGTGCGGTCGGCCAGCAGCGCCTCCACCGTGAGCCCATCAAGCCGGGTGAAGGCCAGGCCGAGAATCAAAAGCAGGCAGCCGGCACGCCGTGACCAACCGCGGGCAAGCGGGGCTTGCCTCCGCAGGCGGGGTTGGGGGCGGCGGGAGAGGAACATGATGCGAATGGGTCGGCCAGGGCATCGTGCTTTTGTCCGGGGATTACGGTCAACGGAACTCGTTGAGGTGGGTAATTTTGTAACTTTTACTCAGGTGAAGACCCTACGCATGCCGCCTGTGACGAGCGCCAGAGTGAGGAGGGAATTGACCGGCATGAGGATGGCGGCGAGCAGGGGGTTCATATGCCCGGTCGCAGCGAGGCCGACGGCGAGAAGGTTGTAGGAGACGGAAAAAATGAGGATCCAGATTTGGGTGCGCCGGCGGATGGCGTTGACTTCGAAGAGGGCGCGGATGCCCCCGAGGCCGCGGCCGAGATAATAAAAATCGGCCTTTTGTTCGAGCACGCCGCGGTGAATGACGGGGGTGCCCCGGCAAAACGCGCGGTCGAAGGCGAGGCTGTCGTTGGCGCCGTCGCCGAGCATCAAGCTGTCCTGACGGTCGTGGCGCCCGATCCAGGCGGCTTTCTCATCGGGGTCGAGGCCGCCGTGACAGTGGGTTTCCGGCAGGCGGAGCTCACGGGCGAGAGCGGCGACTTTTTCCGGCTTGTCACCGCTGAGAATGTGCAGGCTCAGGTTGCGTTGCGCGAGTGCGTCGAACTCAGCCGCGGCATCGGCCCGCACCGTATCCTGAAAATGGAAGCGCGCCATGACCTCGCCGTCGCGGGCAAGTACGGTGGCGCCGTCCGGAGCGCCTGGGTCGCGCCATCCGGAGCGCCCGAGCGACCACGCGCCGAGTTCGACGCCGGCGCCGATGGTTTCGCGCACCTCCCCGGCGAGCGGCGAGGGGCTCCCGCGGGCGAGGAGAGCCTCCAGCAGGCTCTGACTCACGGGGTGGGCGTTGCCGACGATGAGGGCGTGAAGGGCGGCCCGGGCGGAGTCATCGAGTGCGTCGAGGGCGGCGGGGTTGCGCAGCACCGGGGTTTCGATCGTGAGGGTGCCGGTCTTGTCGAAGATGATCTGGCGCACGCGGGCGAGCCGGGCCCAGAGGTCGCCGCGCCGGACGAAGACACCGCGGCGGCGCAGGGCGACGCTGGCCATTTCCTCGGCGAGGGGGAAGGCCAGCCCGATGGCGCAGGGGCAGGAGACGACGAGCACGGCGGTGACGACCGACCAGGTGCGTTGCGCATCGCCCGTGCCGAACCACCAGCCGAGGCCGGAAAGCGTGGCCACGCCGAAGATGCCGATGAGGTAGCCCTGGATGATGCGTTCCAGAAAGCGCTGGCGCTGCTCGCCCTGACCGGCGGGCCGAAGCAGCTTGGCGAGGAGGGAGTCACGCCAGGCCTGGGTCGAGCGCAGCCGCACGGGCCCGCGCCCGACGTTGACCGCGCCGGCGGGCACGCGTTGCCCGGCCGGGAGCAAGCGGGGCTCGGCCTCGCCGTTGATGGAGGCGAGTGAAAACGCGGCGGTGCCTTCACCCAGAATTGATTCCACCGGCACGGTCTGGCCGGAGGCCACCAGGTAGTCGGCCCCGACGGGCAACTGTTCCGGTTGAGTCTCCACGCTGGAGCCATCGGCCGCGAGGACGCGCAAGGCCGCGGGGCGGGGTTGATGGGCGAGCAGCCGCCGCTGGTTGCGCTCCACCACGGCGACCTGGGCCCAGCGTCCGAGCAACATCAGGAGGATGAAGCCGCTGACGAAATCGAAGTAGATGAAAGCTTCGTTGTGGGTGAGCCAGCCGTAGAGGGAGCCGGCATAGGCGCCGAGAATGCCGACGGAGATGGGCAGGTCAATGTGGAGCAGTCCGGTGCGCAGGCCCTGCACGGCCCGGACGATGAAGTAACCGCCGCCGGCGAGGAGGCTCAGCGTGCCGAAGGCCATCGAGAGATGACTGAAGAGCCGGGCGTATTCGAACGTGGCCTCCATGCCGAAATAAACGGGCAGGGTGAAGAGCATCACGTTCATCGCGAAGGCCGTGCAGAGGCCGATGCGGCGGACGAGGGTGCGGCTTTCGGGCTCGGTGTCGGTCTCCCCGGCGGGGCCGAGCAGGTAGTTGAGCGACTGGAGCCGGTGGGCGAAGGCCCCGGCGTCGAATTCACCGGGAATCCAGCGCAATTGCAGCTGCCCGAACTGGGGATTCGCGATGATGTCGCGCGCGCCGGGCTGCTGTTGAAAGACGCGCTCGATCAACCAGACGCAGCCGGCGCAGGAGATGCCCTGCACGGAGAGGGTGAGCTCGGGCGGCTGGCCGGAGTCCCGCGTCTCCTCCTCAGCCTGCCGTTGCATCGAGGTGAGCCAGGCGTAGTCGCGCGGTTGGAAAACCGCAGGGTCGGCGGGGACAGTGACCTTGTCTTTGATGTCGTAGTAGCGGTCCAGGCCGTGCTCGTGCACGAGGCGGTGCACATAGGCGCAACCGGCGCAGCAGAATCCGCTTTCGCGCAGGGCGTCGGCGAGCAGGGGCGCGCCGCAATGCAGGCAAGTCTCCTGACCGGGCGAATCGGCGCGCCGGGCCCGGGGCGAAGTGGGCGAGACGGTGGCCATCTCTAGAAACAGATGAGGTTGTTCACGTCGGGACCGTTGAACCCGAGGGTGCCGCGCAGCCGCCAGCTGATGACGAGGGCGGTGGTGAGGGCGAGGGTGAGTCGGACGCGGCCGAGCCAGAGGGGGGAGAGCTTGCGGCGCACCCAGTGAAACTGGGATTGAGCCAGCCAGAGCAGCGGCACGGTGCCCAAGCCGAAGGCCAGCATGAACTCGGCGCCGCGCAGTGCCGAGCCTGAGATCAGGGCGAGGGCGACGATGAAATAGAGCGGGCCACAGGGCAGGAGCGGGGTGGCGAACCCGAGAGCGGCGGCGGCGGTGACGCGGGAACGCCCGCGCATCCATTGGTTGAGGCGCAGGGTGAGGCCGCCGAGAAAGGCGGGCTTGCGCAGATAACGGTCCCAGCGGAAGGCGAGGCCGATGAAGAACAGGACGAGCACCCAGGGCAGCCAGCGCAGCGCGTCGTGGTTCAGCCAGTTGAGCGGGGCGCGGCCGATGCCGCCGGCGAGAGCGCCGAGCGTGGTGTAGCCGGCGAGGCGGCAGATCTGATACACGCTGCTGACGGTGGTGGCGTCGGCGACCGGTTGCCCCGGGGCCGCGCGCGTGGGCATCAAGGCGCAGGCCAGCGGGCCGCACATACCGGCGCAATGCAGGCTGGTGACGAGGCCTGCGACAAAGGCGGCGGCGGGGGAATTGATGGCGGCGAACTCCATGTCATGGCGAGGCCGGCCGGGTGGAGACAGGCACCTCGGCGACCTTGTGCTTGGAGGCGATGGTAAACCAAACGGCCCAAGCCGCAAGCTGGACCACGAAAGCGGCGACAAACCAGAGCCAGAGTTTGCTGCGGCGGGGCTGTGTCATGGCTGAGTGTCGGCTTCCTGCAGCAGCCGGGCGTCGGGGCCGAGGAACTCGACTTCGCGTGTGAGATGGAAGGAACCTTCGGGGTCGCTGATCGTGACGGTGAAGCGGAAGGGTCCGGCGTAGCTGGCGCGCGGCACTTGCAGAATGAGCGGGCGCACCTCTTCTCCGAGGGAGGCCACGGGAACCGGCTCGGTCAGCCCGACCAGGTGCACCGCCACGGGGGCGTCAACGGTGGTGACGAATTCCGTGCCGTGGGGGCGTTTGTTGATAAGCCGGACGAGGAACTGGTTTCGCACGTGGGCGGCGTCCACGATGTAAGGCGCACCGACCATGCGGGTAACCCCGATATTGGCGGGTTTCAAGGTGGTGAGCGCCCAGCCCGCGACGGTCATGCCGATGAGGAGCAGGACGCCATACAGGATGGTGCGGGGCCGGAGCCAGTGGGTGGGGCGGCCGGCAAAGGCGTTTTGTGAATCGTAACGGATGAGGCCGCGCGGTTTGCGGATGCGGGTCATCACCTCGTCGCAGGCGTCAATGCACGCGGTGCAGCCGATGCATTCCATCTGGAGCCCCTGGCGGATGTCGATGCCGGTGGGGCAGACCTGCACGCAGCGATTGCAGGCGACGCAGTCGCCCGCCTGCACCGAGGACTCGGCCGGCAGGCCCGCGGCGACGGTCTGCTCGCGCAGTCTTTTGGCTTCACCCAGCCCCATGCGGGGTTCGCCGCGCTTGGCATCGTAGCCGATGACGAGGGAGTTGTCGTCAATGAGGGCGGATTGCAGCCGGCCGTAGGGGCAGATGACGATGCAGAGCTGTTCGCGGAACCAGGCGAAGTTGAAATACAGCAGCCCGGCGGCGATGAAGACGAAGACAAAGGCGCTCCAGTGGGCGGCCGGCGCCTCGTGCATCATGGCCCAGAGCTCCTTCAGGGAGACGAAATAGGCGAGGAAGAGGTGGGTGATGGCCAGTGAAACGATGACATACAGGGTGTGCTTGAGCGTCTTCTTGAAGGCCTTGCCGGCGGAGAAGGGCGCGGCGGCGAGCATGCGGCGTTTGACGGAATCGCCCTCAATCCAGCGCTCGATGCGGCGATACACGTGATCGAGAAAGACGGTGTGTGGGCAGGCCCAGCCGCACCAGACGCGGCCGAGCGCGGCGGTGATGAAAAACAGGGTGAAGCCGAGACCGGTGACCAGGAAAAAGGTCAGCCACAGGTCCTGCGCGGCGAAGGTCCACCCGAAGAGATGGAACCGCTGGTGGGCGACATCCAGAAACACCGCCGGAAAGCCGCCGATCTCAATCCAGGGCAGCGAGAGATAGAAGGCGATGAGCAGGAGCGCCGATACCTTGCGGGCGAGGGCGAAGCGCCCGGAGGCATCGGCGGGATACAGGTAGGGCCGCGAACCGTCGGAGCCGATGGTTGTGACAGAGTCAAGCGACGGACGGGGTGCGGCCATGGCGGACCTTACCGGGGCTCCTCATGGAAGCTGAGGACGTAGGCGACGACCTCGGCTGTCCGCTTGGTTCCGATAACCGGGCCCCAGGAAGGCATGCCTTTTTCAATCACGCCTTTGTCCACCACGTTGAAGATGTCGGTGGGGCGGTCGCCATGAATCCATTCCCCGTCCACAAGGCTGGCCCCGATGCCGCCATCCTCGGCGCCGCGGAGGCTTTCCTTGTGACAGGTGGCGCAGATGGAGTTGAAGGTGGCGCGGCCGGATTGCACGAAGACATTGTTGCGGCTCATCTGCCAGAGCGTGGCATCGTCAATCAGATTGGCGGCGACGGCGAGCTTGGCGGCCTCGATGCGCTCGAGCTCGGCTTCGAGCATGGCGACATCGGAGGGGCCGATGCGGGAGGTCTCGTAGTAGAACCAGTAGCCGATCCAGAAAACGATGGTGGCGTAGAGGGTGAAGAGCCACCAGTTGGGGAGGCGCTTGTCGTATTCCTGGATGCCGTCGAAAACGTGTTCGCGGATGGCGTCCTCGGCGGGAGGCGTTTTAGGCGCGTTCTTCATGATGGGCGGATTCGGGCTCAAAGGGCAGGTTGGCGAAGCGTTCCACCTGGGGGCGGGGCATGCGCACCGCGCGCCAGAGAATCGTCAGGAAGATGGTGGCCGCGACGATGAACGCGATGAGCGTGCAAAACACGGCGTAGTCTTCGAACAGGATGCGTTTGAACATGGCGTGGGTCAGTTGGCGGCGGTTTGGGCGGCGGGCTCGGACTGGCCGAGCTTTTGCAGGTAGGCGATCAGGGCGATGATCTCCTTCTCGGGGGCGACATAGCCGCCGTCGTCGCGGAGGCGCTTGGCGATCTCCTTCGACTGCGTGTTCACGCTGTCGAAGATCTGCTGCGGGCTGAGCGGGCCGTAGGGCACGCCGAGGACGCGTTGCACGTTGATCTTGGCGGGCAGCGCGGCGACGTCGGTGTTCCTCTCCAGCAGCCACGGGTAGTTGGGCATGTTGGAATCGGCCGCGATGCTGCGGGGATTCTCCATGTGCCGGAGATGCCAGATGTCGGGGTATTTGCCGCCGACGCGGGCGAGATCCGGTCCGGTGCGCTTGGAGCCCCACTGGAAGGGGAAGTCGTAGATGGACTCCCCGAGGCGGGAGTAATCGCCGTAGCGCAGGACATCGGGCACGAGGGTGCGGATCATCTGCGAGTGGCAGTTGTAGCAACCTTCCCGGATATAGATGTCGCGGCCGGCGAGTTCGAGCGGGGAGTAGGGCACCTGGAGCCGGTCTTCGACGTTGGCGGCCTTGTGGACGAGGACGGTGGGGATGATCTGGATGAGACCGCCGGCGGCGACCGACACGAAGGTGAGGAGGGTGAAGGGGAGGGCGTTGAGCAGGAGCCGCTCATACCAGCCCTGCCAGAGTTTGCCGCGCGAGTAGAGCAGGGCATAGCCGGCGATGAGGGTGAGGACCGCGCCGACCAGACCGGCGATGCTGACCAGGTCGCGACCGAGCATCCAGAGGCTGGAGAAGCCGACAAGGAAGACGGAGAGCAGGACGGGGGCGTTGAAGAAGGTGCCGCCGAAGCCGAGCCGGGTGGAGGCCGCCGCGGGCTTTTCCTCGTAAACCTCGATCGAGCCGTTGACGGGCTTCGCGCCGCGGAGGGTGCGCCAGAGGTTGTAGGTGAGGACGAGCCAGCCGGCGAGGTAGAGGCCGCCGCCGATGACGCGCATCAGCATGAGCGGGCGGATGGCGTTGAGGGTATCGAGGAAGTTGGGGTAGGCGAGGACGGTGCCTTCGTCGGTCGTCGCATTCAGCATCAAACCCTGCGTGATTCCGCTCACCCACATGGCGGCGACGTACAGGAGGATGCCGACCAGCCCGGTCCAGAAATGGAGGTTGGCGAGCGACTGGGAGTAGAGGGGCTTGTTCCAGAGCCGGGGCAGGAGCCAGTAAACCATGCCGGCGGCCATGAAACCGTTCCAGCCGAGGGCGCCGGCGTGAACGTGGCCGATGATCCAGTCGGTGTAGTGGGCGAGCGCGCTGACCGACCTGATGGACAGCAGGGGGCCTTCAAAGGTGGCCATGCCGTAGAAGGTGATGCCGGCGGCGAAGAACTTGAGGACGGGATCGGTGCGAAGTTTGTCCCAGGCACCGCGGAGGGTGAGCAGGCCGTTGAGCATGCCGCCCCACGAGGGAGCCCAGAGCATGAGCGAGAAGGTCATGCCGAGGGTCTGGAGCCAGCCGGGCAGGGCGGTGTTGAGCAGATGGTGCGGGCCGGCCCAGATGTAGATGAAGACGAGCGACCAGAAGTGAACGATGGAGAGCCGGTAGGAATAGACCGGGCGTTCCGCCGCCTTCGGCAGGAAGTAATACATGATGCCGAGGATCGGCGTGGTGAGGAAGAAGGCGACGGCGTTGTGGCCATACCACCACTGGACCAGCGCGTCCTGC
>CAYSBR010000031.1:0-43825 GCA_964429385.1 uncultured Opitutaceae bacterium | reverse complement strand
TGCCGGGGATGGGGGCGAGGATGCGCACGGACTGGGCGCGCATGCCGAGGGCGATGTTCTTGTCCAGCCCCGAGATCTTCTCCACGCGCACGCCGGCGGCGGGCACGACCTCATAACGGGTGATGACGGGGCCGACGTGGATTTCGCCGAGGGAGACCTCGACGCCGAACTCTTTCAGGATGCGGAGCAGATTTTCCGCATTCTGGCGGTGCTCCTCCTCGCTGTTTTCAGCGGAGGGCTTCGCCTGCTCCTGCAGCAGGGTGAGCGGCGGGAATTCGTAATTGGCATCGGTGCTCTGCGGCACGGTGGCCTTGGCCTTCTTGAGCTCGTCGGGCTTGACGATATTGAGGGAGATTTTGGATGTGGATTCGTCGGTGACTTTGGCTGCGGCGGACGGAGCCGGATTCTTGGGCTCGGGCGCGGCTTTGGGCGTCGGCGCCGGGGGCGGGGGAGCGACCGGTTCCTTGGCCAAGGGTTCTTCCGTGGGCAGATCTTTGGCCTGGGGTGGGACGACCAGTTTTTTGCCCGCGGGGGGCGCGGCGACGGCGGTCTTGGTGGCCAGGGCTTTTTTCTTTTCCTGTTCCTTGGCGCGGGCTTCGCGCTCCTTTTGGCGGGCGGCGGCCAGTTCGGCCTGCCGGACTCTGCGGGCGGCCCGCCAGGCCTGGAACGCGGCGACGTAGCGTTCAAACTCAGCCCCGATGTCCTTGGTGAAGATGAACATCAGGCCCAGGATGTAAATCGTGCCGAGCAACAATCCGCCGCCGAAGATGCCGAGGGTGTCGCGCAGTCCGCCCTGGTAGATCACGGTGCCGAGCCAGCCGCCGAGACCGTTGGGGAAGTAATCGCTGCTTTTGAAGCTCTCGATCATCGCGAGCATGCCGGAGAGCGTGGCGATGCACACCAGCATGGCGACCAGCCGGGTGCCGGCCAGCCGGCGGGCATTGCGCAGGGCGACGTAAAGAAGCCAGAGCAGGAATACGGGCAGCAGCCAGGTGCCGGCGCCGATGACGTAATGCAGGACCCAGACGCTGTTTGCCCCCCAGGTGCCCACCAGGTTGGGGGTGGAGGGGTGGGTGGTGGAGAAGCCACTCTGGTTGGGCGTGTAATCGACCAATGCGACCAGCAAGAGGATCGAAAGCACGAAGCAGAGCACGGCAGCGACCCAGTTGGGCCGGTAGCGCGTGCCTTGATAGGATGGGCCGTTATTTGGGTTTGAAGTCTCCGACTTGGGCATTTTGGTGAGGGGCCTCCTCTAAATTCAGAAGCTCAAAACGGATTCCAAGGTAAACGGCAAGGTGGTCAAACGTATAACACCCTCCGGCGCCTTCATCCCAAATTCATCCTCATTTTCCATGCGAGAAATCCTTCGTTTTCAGCCACTTTATCAAGAACGCGTTTGGGGCGGTCGCGCCTTCGAATCCGCGCTCGGGCGCACCCTGCCGAATGACCGGCCGATCGGCGAAAGCTGGGAAATCGTGGACCGGGCGGAAGCCCAGTCCGTGGTGCAAGGCGGCCGGCACGTCGGCGCCTCGCTGCGCGACCTGTTGCAAACGCACGCCGCGGAGATCATGGGCCCGCAGTGGCCGGCGGAGCAGCCCTTCCCGATTCTGGTGAAGTGGCTCGATTGCCGTGAACGGCTCAGCCTGCAGGTGCACCCTCCGGCGGCCATCGCCACTTCGCTCAAGGGTGAGCCGAAGACGGAGAACTGGTATATCGCCGACACCGAGTCCGGCGCGCAGCTCATCGTCGGTTTGAAGAAGGGCGTCACGCGCGCCTCGTTCGAGAAGGCCATCATTGAGCAGACGGTGGAGAGCTGTGTGCACAAGTTCCGCGTGGCCGAGGGCGACTCCATCCTGGTGCACAGCGGGCAGGTGCACGCGATTGATGCCGGCAATCTGATCCTTGAAATCCAGCAGAACTCCGACACGACCTTCCGCGTTTACGACTGGGGGCGGGTGGGGCTGGATGGCAAGCCGCGACAATTGCATGTGGCCGAGTCGCTGAAGTGCATCCAATGGGATGACTTTGAGCCGACGCCTGTGCGCGGGGCGCCGACCTCGGCGGTGATCGCCGATTGTGATGAGTTCCGCATTCGCCGGGTGGTCCTGAGTCCGGGAGAGAAGCTGAATTTCCCCGCCGGCCAGCAACCCCGCTTGCTGAGCGTGGTCAGTGGCAGCTTGAATTTCGGCGAAGTCTCCCTCGGTCGCGGCGACAACGCGCTGCTGCCGTATGCGGGTGATTTCACCGGGGTGGCGCACGAGTCGGGGATTCTGCTCATCACGGAGAATTTCGCCTGAACGCCATGGGGCTGGCACGCCACGGCCCTTCGCTGCGGGGCGGCATCCTGACCAAGCTCCTGGTCTTCTGCGCCGTGCTTTTTGCGGTCGTGGCCTTGGTGTGGATGCTGTTTCTGCCGATGACGGCCACCCGGTGGCTGCGGACGCGCACCGGTTTCGACACCAGTGTGCAAAGCCTGATGGTCAATCCTTTCACCGGCCGGATCGTGGTGCGCGGGCTTGCCATCAATAATCCCCCGACGTTTCCCCGGCCGGATTTTCTGCTCGTGCGGGAGTTCGAGGCGGAGACTTCGCTGCTTTCGCTTTTTTCCGACCGGCCGGAGTTTGAGCGGGTGGCGCTGGACATCGCATTGGTGGCTCTGGTGAAGCGGGCCGACGGCCGGACGAATGCCGCGGTGTTTCGCGATTACCTGCTCCCGGCCTCGCCGAGCGGGCCCCAACCGGCCGGGCAGGCCCGACCGCTGCGCATCCGCCGGCTGGAGTTGAAGTTCGACCGCTTCCTCGTGGCCGATCACACGCCGCGCCAGCCGGTCGTGCGCGACTATCCCCTGCATATCAACCGGACTTTTGAAAACGTCTCCGATCCCCGGCAATTGTTGCTGCCCGTGGCGATGGATGAGTTTTTCGCTCTGGGTGAGGCCGTTGGCGGCCTGTTGCCTTCCGAGCTGGCGCAGGCATTTGACCGCGCGCTGAAGGCCGGCACCGAGACGGCGCGTGGTCTTGGGCAGCGGGCTCCGGCGGTGTTGGGCGGATTCACTGATGCGCTTGAAGAAAGCAAGAAGCCGTAATTTAGTCATCGTTTCCCATGACCAGTCCTGAACCTACCGATATCGATCAAACGACCAAGCCCGGGTCTCCTGCGCCGGAAAGCGGCGCGGCCCAGCCTTCCGTGGAGGAGCAGCTGGCCGCAGCCAAGGCCGAGTCCGCGGCGCACTATGATCGCTTTGTGCGCGCCGTGGCGGATCATGAGAATTTCCGCAAACGGACCGCGCGCGAAAAGGATGAGCTGCGCCAGTATGCGTCCGCCCGTGTTCTGGAGGATCTGCTGCCCGTGCTGGAAAACCTCGGTCTCGGTCTCGCCGCGGCCCGCCAGCCGAATGCGGAGGTTTCCGCCCTGGCCAGCGGAGTCGAGATGGTGCTTGGCCAGTTGAAGACCACGCTCGCCAGCCATGGGCTGACGGAGATCAACCCGGTTGGTCAGCCGTTTGACGCCCATCAACACGAGGCGCTGGCGCAGCAGCCCAGTTCCGAGGTCCCCGAGGGCAACGTGCTGAATGTTGTGCGCATCGGCTATTCGCTGAACGGCCGGCTCCTGCGGCCTGCATCCGTCGTGGTTTCCAGCGGCCCGGCCAAAGACTGATCAGAATCAAATCCATGGCGAAGGAAGACTATTACGAGTTGCTCGGCG
This sequence comes from uncultured Opitutaceae bacterium, assembly GCA_964429385.1. Lineage (GTDB taxonomy): Bacteria > Verrucomicrobiota > Verrucomicrobiia > Opitutales > Opitutaceae > UBA2377. The sequence continues at coordinate 40,120 of CAYSBR010000031.1, read as the reverse complement.
TGTCGAAGGGTGCGACGGCGGAAGAATTGAAGAAGGCCTATCGCAAGAAGGCCGTGCAATATCATCCGGACAAGAACCCGGGCAACAAGGAGGCCGAGGAGATGTTCAAGAAGGTTTCCGAGGCCTATGATGTGCTCAACGACCCGGAGAAACGGGCCGCCTATGACCGCTATGGCCATGCCGCTTTTCAAGGCGGGATGGGGGGCGGTGGCGCGCGCGGCGCCGGCGGTGGAGGCGGTGGCGGCTTCCATGATCCCTTTGATATTTTCCGGGAGGTTTTCGGCCAGCGTGGCGGCGGAGGTTTTGCGGATATGTTTGGCGGCGGCCGGGACAGCGGCCGCGACGGGGCGGACCTGCGTTACGACCTTGAAATCACATTGGAGGAAGCGGCGCGCGGGGTGGATAAGGAGCTTTCCATCCGCAAGCAGGTCACCTGTGAGCGGTGCGATGGCGACGGAGCCGAGCCCGGCACGCGGCGCAGCACGTGCCCGACCTGCCGCGGCCATGGCAAAGTGCAGCAAGGTTTCTTCATCCGCACCTGCCCGGCGTGTCATGGTTCGGGGGCGAAGATTGAAAAGCCCTGCACAGCCTGCCGCGGGGAAGGCCGCCAGACCAAGACGGTCAAGCACCAGGTGCGCATCCCGCCGGGCGTGGACACCGGCTCGCAGCTGCGTTCCGCGGGGGGGGGCGAGGCCGGCCAGGCCGGCGGGGAACCCGGTGATCTTTACATCGTGCTCCACGTCAAGGAACACGAGCTCTTCGAGCGCGAGGACGACGATCTTTTCTGCGAGATCCCGATCAAGTTCACGCTCGCGACCCTGGGCGGCACGATCGAGGTGCCCACGCTCTTCGGCAAGGCTTCGCTCAAGATCCCGACGGGCACGCAGAGCGGCACGACCTTCCGGCTGCGCGAGAAGGGGATGCCGTCATTGCGGGGCAACCGTCAGGGTGACCAGTTGGTGCGCGTGCAGGTGGAGGTGCCCACTTCACTGAGCGGCGAACAGCGCAAGCTGCTGGAAGAGTTTGCCCGCCTGAGCGGGGATGCCAGCGAGCCGACCTCGAAGAGCTTCTTCGAGAAGGCGAAGAAGTTCTTCTGACGAACCGCCGACGCCCGCGCCGGGAAAGTTAATTTACATCGGCCGGGCGCCGTGTGAGCTTGCGCGCACGCGTGAAACTGGAAAACCCGAAACTGCTGACCCTGGATGAGGCGATGGCGGAGCGCGCCAAGCTGCGGGCCGCCGGCAAGAAGCTGGTGCTGACCAACGGCGTGTTCGACCTGCTGCACACCGGGCATCTCTATTACCTGAAGGAAGCCCGCCGGCTGGGCGACGCGCTTTTTGTCGCGATCAACAGTGACGAGAGTGTGCGTGCGCTCAAGGGGCCGTCGCGGCCGGTGATGACGGAGGAGCAGCGGGCCTACGCCCTCGGTGCCCTGTGGTTTGTCACCGGCATCGTCATTTTCCGGGAGAAGCGGCTGGTGCCGGAGATCCGTGTCCTGCGGCCGGATGTCTATTGCAAGGCGGGGGACTACACGCTCGACAAACTGAATCCAGAGGAGCGTGTGGAGCTGGAAAAAGGCGGTGCGGAGATAAAGTTCCTGCCGTTTCTGCCTGGCTTCAGCACGACGAATCTCATCGCCAGAATCCGGGCGGCCGGGGAGGTTTGAAGCCGATGAAAGTCGTTATCCTCGGTTCCGGTCGCGGCTCGAATGCCGCGGCGATTTTGCAGGCGCAGGCGGAGGGCCGGCTGGGGCGGGCGCGCGTGGCCCAGCTTTTCTCCGACCGGCCCGACGCCGGCATCCTGGCGCTGGGCCCGAAGTATGGCGTGCCGGCGGCCTACCTCGATCCCGCGCCCTTCAAGACCAAGCTCGAAGGCGAGGGCGAGGCGCGCTACATCGCGGCCATCACGGCCTGCGCGCCCGATCTCATCGTGCTGGCGGGGTTCATGCGCGTGATCAAGCCGGGCTTCCTGAACGCATTTGCGGGCAAGGTCATCAATCTGCACCCGAGCCTGCTGCCGAGTTTTCCCGGACTCGATGGCATCGGGCAGGCGTGGCGGCGCGGCGTGAAGTTCACCGGTTGCACCGTGCACTATGTCACCCCCGAGGTGGATGGCGGCCCGATCATCGATCAGGCGGCCGTGCGGGTGGAGCCGGGTGACACGCTGGAGTCGCTGACGGAAAAGATGCATGCGGCGGAGCATGCTTTGCTACCCGCGGTCATCGCCCGGTTGAGCGAGAGCTGATGGAGCCCGTCATCTGGCAGATGCCCTTGAAGAATCCGCCGCAGCTGGTGCTGGCGGGCCGGGCGGTGCACGGGCGACGGAAAAAGGAGGAGCGATTCCAGCTGCCGGAGCTCTGGTGTCTGCATCTCTACAATTACCGGGGTGTGCTCTCGATTGACGGGCGGGAGTTCGAGATCGCACCGGGGCACGTGAGCGTGACGCCGCCGAATGCGCGGATCATTTATCACTATGTGGGGGAATCGTGGCACGCTTTCGCCCACTTCCGCCTGCCACACAAAGGCGATCTCGTGCCCGTGCGGGCGATGCAGGATCTGGGCGGGGACTATGACCCGATGGCAAAGGCGATGGACGAGGCGGCGGGATGGCTGCCCTCGATGCCCTGCCGGGCCTCGGTGCGTCTGTGGGAGGTGTTGTGGCAGCTGGTCAACCACCCGTATTCGGAGCATGCGCCGCGGAAGAAGCTGCATCCGGCGCTGAGTCAGGCCGTGCGGGAGATCGAGGTGCATCTGGCCGAGCCGCTTTCGATTCCGGAGATCGCCCGCCGGGTCGAGATCTCGCACAATCATCTCACGCGACTGTTCAAGGCGCAGTTCAACCTGACGGTGGAGGGCTACATCCGGCAGCGCCGCACGGAGCGCGCGCTGCACCTGCTGACCAATACGACGATGGCGGTCAAATCAATCGCCGCGGAGGTGGGGCTGCCCGACCTGCATTTCTTCAACAAGACGATCCGGGCGATGAGCGGGATGAGCCCGCGGGAGTATCGCGAACATCACCGGCCGGGGTGATAGAGCGCCCGTTCAGATTTCAATCTCTGCCAAGACCATACCAGTTTCGCGCAGAGGGACTTGGGAGATTACTTTCCCTTCGGGATGAATCACGGCGGTAGGGCCGAGCCCGATTCGGCCATCACTTTCACCGGTAACATCGGATGAAATGAGCCAGAGTCCACTTTCCAGTACTCTTTGAATGCGGATCTCATTATGGAGGAGTTTCCATTTTTCTGCTACCTGCCGATCCAGCATATTATTGGCCGGACAAAGAATGGCTCGAGCACCTTGGGCGGCGATCGCTGCGGCGGCATCCGGGAAATTGGTGTCGAAGCAGATATTGACTCCGAATTTTAGTCCATGGACTTCAAAGACCGGATACGAGTCGCCAGGTTTGAATACACATTCACTGGGTAAAAGATGGTTCTTTCGGTAGGCTCCATCCAGTTTGCCGCGATTGACGACGACGGCGGTGTTGTAGAGCTCTCCATCACGTTCCTCAATCAAGCCGAAAACAATTATTAGGTCAATAGAAGCCAAGTGTTGGAGCATGGCTGAAAATGCTGGCGAACCTAGGTTCATGGCATACCGACGGGCGGCTTCTTTATCCACGAGATAGCCTTGAAGGAAACATTCCGGAAAACACACCAAATGGGCTCCTTCAGCTTGGGCTTTCTTTGCGTATGCCGTAATGCATAACAAAGCTGAATCGATATCACAGCAGATTTCAGGCACCTGACAGGCGGCTATGCGAACTACATGTGTCATAGCTGATAAAATCGGGGAGGCATGATAGGTTCCTGTGCTGCCTGAAGATGAACTCTATAGGCGACGAAACAAGGAGCCGGAAGGCACTTCATCAAGCCCATTTCAATTTGGGCACAGTATGGCCGATTGGCATTGCGCGTATGAGAGCATGGCTGGACGCTGGCGGTATGAGTCTGATTGAAATCAAGGCGGAGATTCCCGCCGCCACCGTGGAAGCGGCCGACACCGTCCTGCTGGAGCTGGAGGTCGAGGGCTGGAGCCTGCTGGAGGATGTCATCGCGAAGCGGGCGTGGGTGGTCGGGGTCTTCACGGCCGAGGTGGAGGCGCGGGCGCGTTGGGCCGAGCTGCAACCGCTCCTTCAGGAGGTGGGTGAGCCGGTTTTCCGGGAGCTGGCGGATCAGGATTGGCGCGACAGTTACAAGGCGCACTTCAAGGCGTGGCAATTTGGCCGGCTGCACTGGGTGCCGGTGTGGGAACGCGCGACCTACGCGCTGCCGGATGGGGATGTGGTGATCTGGCTCGACCCGGGACTGGCGTTCGGCACGGGCAACCACGAGACGACACGGTTGTGCTGCGAACGGCTGGTGGCTTTTGCGGCCAGGCGGAAGGGTGACAAAATCCGGGTGATTGATGCCGGTTGCGGCTCGGGCATCCTGGCGTTGTCGGCGGTGAAGCTGGGTTACCGGCAGGTGGCGGCATTCGACAACGATCCGCTGGCCATTGACGTGAGCCGCGAGAACGCGGTGCTGAACGAGGCCGAGGGGCAGGTGGATTTTTTTGTCGGCGATCTGGTGACAGGGTTGGGCGGGCGCGAGGCCGAGTTGGTGCTGGCGAACATCCAGGCCGATGTGCTGATGAAGTTCGCGCCGCAGTTGCTGGCGGCGGTGGCGCCGGGCGGTGTGCTGGTGCTCAGCGGTATTCTGTCGGTCGAGCTTGAAAAGGTCTGCGACGTTTTCTCCGCGCTGGCCCCGGCCTGGCCGGTGGAGTCGCGGATTTTGGGGGAATGGAGCGACTTGATGCTCATCCGCAGGGGATGAGCATCCGTTTTGACGGGTGTGGGTGGAGCTGACGCCTGAAACGGGCCGGCTCAACCACTCCCGGGATCAGACGGATGTCTTGGTGAAGACTTTCAGGCCGATCACGCCGATGAGAATCAAGGCGACACAGAGCAGCCGGATGACGTCGCGTGACTCCCCGAGCCAGATCATGCCGAAGATCACCGCGCCGGCGGCGCCGATGCCGGTCCATACGGCGTAGGCCGTGCCGACGGGGAGTGAACGCATGGCCAGCGCGAGCAGATAGAAACTCACAGCCATAAAACTGAGCGTGAAGATACTCGGGCCCAGGCGGGTGAACCCTTCCGTGCGCTTCATGCTGAGCGCCCAGACGACTTCGAGTACCCCGGCGATAATAAGATAGAACCATGCCATAGCTTGAAATGCCGGTCATCAGGAGTTCGGACCGGCAACGAAGGTGAGTGAAAGACGGGATCACCGTCTGTCCTGGCATCTACGGGAAGAGTCCCGCCATCGACGCCCCAAGTGGCCCGGCTACTCTCCGGCCATCCGGCTTTTTTTCAAGAATAGACTTGGTCAACCCCGGCCAAAGAGCTGGCTCAGGAGAAGAGGTCCGTGGGGGTGCGGCTCATGAATTCCTCCATATAGGCCGTGGTGGCCTTGCCTTCGATGAAGACCGGGTCGGCCATGATGGCTTTGTGGAGGGGGATGGTGGTCTTGATGCCGCGGACAAGGTATTCGCTGAGCGCGCGATAGGTGCGCTCAAGGGCGGTTTTGCGGTCGCGCCCGTAGCAGATGAGCTTGCCGATCATGGAATCGTAGTGGGGCGGAATGGTGTAGCCCGAATAAGCGTGGGAGTCCACGCGCACGCCATGGCCACCGGGGGCATAGTAGAGGCTGATGGTACCGGGGGAGGGAACGAAGTTGCGCGCGGGGTCTTCGGCGTTGATGCGGCACTCGATGGCGTGCTTGTTGAAGGTGATGTCGCTCTGGTCGAAGCTGAGCTTTTCCCCGTTGGCCACGAGGATCTGCTGCTTGATCAGGTCGATGCCGGTGACTTCCTCCGTCACGGGGTGCTCGACCTGGATGCGGGTGTTCATCTCGATGAAGTAGTAGTTCCCCTTGGCATCCACGAGGAACTCGATGGTGCCGGCGTTCTCGTAGGCGGCGGCCTCGGCGGCACGGACGGCGGCCTTGCCCATCTTTTTGCGGAGATCGGGGGTGAGGAAGGGGGAGGGAGACTCCTCGATGAGTTTCTGGTGGCGGCGTTGCACGGAGCAGTCGCGCTCGCCCAGATGCAGCACCTTGCCGTGGGAGTCGGCCAGAATCTGGAATTCGATGTGGCGGGGTTTTTCGATGTAACGCTCGATATAAACCGCGCCGTTACCAAAGGCTTTTTCGGCCTCCCCGCGGGCGACGTGATACTCCTTGGCGAAGGAAACGTCATTGTGGGCGATGCGCATGCCGCGACCGCCGCCCCCGGCGACGGCCTTGATGATGACGGGGTAGCCAATTTTACGGGCGATTTTGACGGCTTCAGCCTCGGTCTCGACGGGGCCGTCGGATCCGGGCACGGTAGGCACACCGGCTTTGCGGACGGTCTCCTTGGCAATCGCCTTGTCGCCCATCATCTTGATGGACTTTGACTTGGGGCCAATGAACTTGATATTGCAGGACTCGCACTGCTCGGCGAACTTGGCGTTTTCTGAAAGAAAACCGTAGCCGGGGTGGATGGCGTCCACATCGGCAATTTCCGCTGCGCTCATGATGCGGTCGGCCCGCAGGTAGCTCTCGGAACCGCGGGCGCCGCCGATGCAGATGGCTTCGTCGGCCAATTGCACGTGGAGCGATTGCACATCCGCCTCGGAATAGACGGCGAGGGTCTTGATGCCCAGTTCGCGACAGGCGCGGATGATGCGGAGAGCGATTTCACCGCGGTTGGCGATGAGGATTTTTTGAATCATGATGGAGGCAGGTACGGCTAACCCGGCATTGGCGCGAAAATCAGGCGGCCAAGCCGGTTGGAGAGCGGGAAAGGGCGAAACTCAGCCCTGTTTCACCTTGAAGAGGCGCTGGCCGTATTCAACCGGCTGGCCGTTTTCGACGAGGGCTTCGACAATCGTGCCCTTCACCTCGGCCTGGATCTCATTCATGATCTTCATGGCCTCGATGATGCAAACGACGCTGGTTTCGGTGACCTTGCTGTCGGGGTCCACGAAGCTTTTGCTTTCCGGCGACGGGGCCCGGTAGAAGGTGCCGACCATCGGGGACTTCACGTAAACGATGTTGGCTTCATCCTTGGCCGGGGCCGGTGCGGCCTGCCCGGCCGGGATCGGAGCCGCTGGGGGGGGGGCGTCTGTCAGAATCGGGAAGGGAGAGTTCGAGCCCCGGGAGCTCGAAACAATGGGCAAGCCATTCGCGCCGCGACGGATTTTCAGTTTAAAGCCCTCTTCCTCGACCGCGAATTCGGTCAGTTCTGAGCGCTTCATCAAATCGATGATCTGCTTGATTTGTTTTAGGTCCAAGTTGTGTCCTGGTTGAGTTAAGCTGGTGCAGCGTTAGTGGCTAAAAGAGTCAAAGCGTTCAAAAAAACCGTAACAAAGCAATCACCGTTTTTTTGACGGGAAATAGAGGTTTTTGGGCTGAATTTGCCTTAAAAAGGCAAAAATCTGCTTAAAAGTGACTCAACTTTGAATTTTGGGAGACAAGGCAATGTTACGGCTAACCGGCTCCGTATTTTGGGGCGCGAGCTAAGTTGAAGCCTCAAACAATCAAAAACCTTTGTTTTTGATTAAAAACGGCTCCCAAAGCGGGGTTTTACTTAAAAAATGCAAAATACCCGCTGAAAGGTATCAATTGGCTATGTATTCTTCGTCCCCTGAATGGGCGAGACCGAGGATGCTCCAGAAAAGCACGGCCCCCATCGGGCCTTCGAGGACGACGCCAAAGGTGGCACTGATAAGTATGACCCACAGACTGCACCACAATGCTTGATGTCTTCCCGTTTCAGGCTCGCGGAGAGAGCGCCATGTCTTAAGCAGTAAAACAGCGCAAAACCATAGCCAAACGCCCAAGCCAATCAGACCCAAGCGGCCAAATACCGTGATGAAAATATTATGGGGGCTGCGGGCAGAGAAATCATCGGCCGCGTCCCCGGCATAATATTCCTGAAGGAAAGAATCCGCCATATCATGGCCAAAGCCCAAACCAAGGAGGGGGCTGGTCGTCCAGGTTTCGGTTATGACATTCTTCCACCAGATGGCGCGGAAGCGGTTATTATCCCCTTTGTAGGCGGTGTCCCCGCTCATGTAGCTGCCCTGGCCCGAAAAATCCACCATCGAGTGGAGTCGGTCAGTCGCACTGCGGAGCTTGCCGGTCGCCCAAGTGTTGTCTGCGAGAAGAGCCAATACCGCCAGCAACAGGGCCGCCAAGACTCCGCTCATTGCGAGAGCGGCGGGGTAGCGCCATTTACCGGCGGCCAAAAGCAGTCCCGCGGCCACAACGATACCGGCGAGTGATGAACGATTGTCGCCGGCCAGAATCCAAAGGACCATTCCGATGGCGAGGATGGGCAGCCAAGGACGCAGGGTTTTCTCCTTCGTGAAAAAGAGGAGCAGGCTGCCCACGCCCAGAAAAGTGGGGGCGAGATCGCCTTTGAACAAGATCAGGGGGGTTTGGTGGACGACGAGGATGGTTTGGAAAAAATTGGGGAAAAGTTCTGACAGGCTGAGGGTCACCGGCAGCACGAGCACGCCGCTGATCAGACACCCCACCAACCATCGTCTGGCGGCCCGATCTCTGGCCATATCGGCGACCAGAAAGAAAAATGCCGCATAGTAAACCGTTGCGAAGTCTCTTATCGCCAGAAATTTATAATATTTGAAATCAAAGAGAAACCGTATGCTGCCGATCAGCAGCCAAGCCAGCACGGACAATTCAAGCGGGTTGCGATGGACTGGCAGATGCCGGGCAAAGGCCCAGCGAATGCACCGCCAAGTGCCGGCAACCAGTAGGGTGGCCTCCGCAGGGAGGAGAGGAAGGTTTGGGGCAGGCATCAGTTGGGCGAATCCCCGGTTCCCTGCGAGATAGCCAAAAATGACGGCTCCGGTGAGAATTACATCCAAAGGCAGCCGCAGAAGCTGGGAGAGAACAGCGCCCACCGTCACGACCATGGCGACCCCGGGCCAAAAATAGGCGCCTTCGGCCAGTTGGTAGCCCAACCAGATTGCGATCACGGCGGAAGCCATCACCACCAGAATCTGTCGGGTTTTCGGATGCATGCGGTTTCAGCCAACGCATCAGGTGGCACGAAAGCAATGATGCAGGCGGCCCGAGCGCAGGTCCCGTCCGTGGGTGGGAAATGGCTCACTGGAGCCGGCCAATCCTTCCGGCGATTCTTGGAATCTCAATCCAGTCGGCCGGTCAAAAGCCGTTGCAGCGCCCATTTCGCCCGTTTGGCCAGGCGATAGGCGTGCAACAGGGGAGCTTGTCCAAACTGGGCCTGCCCCGCCAGCCACCATCCGGGGGGACGCTTGGGGTAGGAAGTCATGGCCTGCAAGGTTTCACCCCAAGACATGGGGCGGCAGAGGGTGACGTGGCGTTGCTCCAGAATTTGGTCGGAATGGGGGATGCGGGCGATGGCCTCGGCTTCCATCCGCGAGGGGCGGTTGAAAAATTCAAGGTAGTGCTCAATCAGCACCGGTGCCGCGATTTCGTGTGGCGGCCACGTCAGGCCGGCGCTCAGGCTGTGGCGGACGAAGGCGAGAATGGCGGCTTGAAACAGCCGGACCTCGCGTTGTTGCGCGGCATCGGCTGGGGCATGGATGGGTATGACGGCTCCGGCCTGGCGGGAAAACCCCAGCAGCGGGCTGTGGTCGCCGCGCGCCATGAGTTCGAGCAGGATGAGATGGGTGGCCTCGCGTCGCAGGGAAAGCCGGCGAAAGGTGTTGGTGTAGGCGTCGTAGGATCCGGTGCTGGTGAATTCGCGCACGGGGCCGAGCCCGAGGTAAAATCCTTGCAAAGGCGCAGCTCCTGCCGGCTGACCCAGCAGATGCTCGATATTCCGCTGGATGGTGCCCATCCAGCCTGTGTCCACCAGGCCGGCTGCGCGGTGGCCCAACCCCGCGGCCAGAAGGTAGTCGCGGGCGCGTTCAGACCGGGCGGACAAAGCCTGTTGCACCTGGCCGATTCGCGCGGGGGCGAGCAGCCAGTCCGCCAGGGCGGCGCGCTCTTCGAAAGACAGGTTTTCGTCCCACCGGGTGCGGGGCCAGCGGTCGGGCAGTGTCAGTTCATCGGCTTCCAAGCCGAGGTTGGCCAAGGTTTGCCGCACGGAGTGATGGGCGAGACAAGGCGCGGCCAGTTGATGGAGCCGGGCAAGATCATCGCGGTCGAAGGCCCCGGAAAAGGCGAGCCGCGAGGTGTGCAGATAGTGCAGGCGGGGGCCTTGAGGCGGATTGAGCTGTTCGGCGATGCGGAGGAAAATCTGCCCGCCCCGCGCGAGGAAATAGAGGTCCGTCAGATCACGGCGGGTGGCCTCGTCCAGACACCAGCGCGTGTAGCCGAGGAAGAGAGGACCGGCGACTCCGGCGCCGAGATTCCAGAGGGTTTTCTCGTGATCGGCCAGGCCGGAGGGGGCCTCCAATCTTGCCAATCGCGCCGCTCCGGCCAGCTGCGAGCGCCACTCCGGCGCGTAACGCGAGGTGCTCCGCAATTGGAGCTCGCGCGGAGTCAGGTGCGCCGTCTGGTCCAGTACGGTCCGCAGGCCCAAGGCCCGGGGCGCGGCGTCGTCGGCGCGGGGATTGTCCCCCTGATGGACCCAGTCCGCGTGGGAGTTCAGGTGTTGCCGGGCAATCTGAAACAATCCGCCGTCGCCTTTGCCGGCACCGGCTTCTCCCGAAACCAGCAACAGGTCGCCGGGCGCAAAAAAACCGGCCTGTTGCAGCCACCCTTGGATGAGCGATGCAGGCAGATACATGTCGGAGAGGAACAATACGCGGCCACAGCGCTGCCGGGCGGCCTGCACGGCGGAAAGCCGGCCCGGCACCGGACGGATCGCCGCGGTTTCGAGGGCGATTTCCTCCTGCAGAGCTTGGTTGCGGGCATCGGCCGCCCAGCCAATCCGGGCGGCGAGTTCATCGTAGATGGCTGCGAGGGTGATTTCACGCGACGGCTGCCGGCGGCGGGCGCTTTGCTCCGCGGTTTGCCGCAGAGCGGCGAATTGCGTGGGGGGGAGGGCGTGCAGACCGCGCGCCTGCAAAGAGCGGCCCAGGGCGACGAACAAATCCCGGGGTTCCGCCCAGGTGCGGGTCAGCAGGGTGTCGAATACATCGAAACTGGCGACAGGCATGGGGGCGGTCACTTGCGCCGGGCCACGGCCAGCAGATTGGGACCGAGGAGGATGGGGCGTCCCTGATCCCAGCCCAGTTCGGTGATGTAAACCATGCGCCAGAAGAGACGGTTGAGGCGCAACGTCCACCAACGAAAGGCCCGGGGGGTGGGCAGCCAGAAGAGATAGCGCGGCCGGGCGATGAATTCGACGGATTTGATCGAGAGGCATTCCAAGCCGGCCCGGTGCAGGGCATACTCCAGGCTGGGTGGGGTGAAAAGCAGATGGTGGGTCGGATCCACATAACGCCAATGCGCAGCCAGCGGGGAAGCGGCGTTGGGCACCGTGATGATCAGCCTGCCCCCGGGCCGCAGGCTGCCGGCCAGCGCGTCGAGAAATTCCGCCTGCGCGGCGGGGGCGATATGCTCGAGCACATCCATCAGGAGAATCAGATCGTGACAGGCACCGGCGCCGCGGAGATGGGCGCTGGTATCGGCCGCATGGATTACGGGCAGTCCGCGCTGCCGCGCGAAGTCCACCTGTCCCGCATCGGAGTCCACGCCGGACAACTGCGTGTAACCCAGTTCGCGGAGCAGGCTCAACGCATAGCCGCGACCGCAACCCACATCCATGATGGCGGCCGTCCGGTCGGCCGGCAGATGCGGTTCGAGCCAGCGCAGCAGCAAGGCCCGCAAATGGGCGTCGTGCTCCGGGGTGTCCGGATGAAACCTGGCGTAGTGCCTCGCATAGTCCTCGCTCATGACTTGAATTGAGCGATCATGGCGGGCCAACGCGCCGGGGCGAATGGAATCAGCAGACTGCGACTCTGCGCAGCCGCAGCCGGGTGCAGCCTGGGAAAAAGAAAAGTGGTGACAAAACCGCTGAGCACGACCGCCAGTGTCCAGAGTGCGGCGGCGCCGTCGAGTCCCCAGCGGGGGAGTACCCATGGGGCCAGCAGGCCTTGGCAGCCGATGCTGAGGCCGGCGGCCAGCAGGTTGAGCCAGGTGGGGGCGGCGAGCAGGATGAATTGCCAGCGGATCGCGGCATTGAGCGCCAGCAGCGTGCCCCAGCTTTTCCAGATCAGGACCGGCACGGCCGCGCGATATTCGTCGCCATACATGAAGGGAATCAACCAAGGCGCGGTGGCGGTGCAGGCGAGGGCAATGCTCCAGCCCAAGGCGGACATTGCATCAAATTGTGCCTGCAGCCGTTCGCCGAATGCCTGGGGCGATTCGGTGTGGCCGGCGGACAACGCGGGGAAAAGACTGAGCGTGAAGGCCGAGCTCGTGAGCAGGGCGATCTCGATCAGTTTGGCCGAGGCGAAATACACGCCGGCGTGCGCTTCGCCCAACCAGAAGCGGACCAGCAATTGATCGAAGCGAAGGGAAAGCGCCACCAGCAGCCCGGCTAGGGCGAGGGGCAGGCCGCGGTGCAGGAACTCCCTGGCAATCGCGGCATCCCAAGTCCAGCGCGGTCCCTGATATGGGCTCCGCCGGTAACTCCAGATCAACGCCGCCGCCAGCAGCCCGCCTTCGAAAATCTGCATGGCGGCGAAGGCGACCACGCCGGCCCCGGCGGAGATCAGGGCGAGGCGCAGACCGGTGCTCACAAGGACGGTGGCAAAGCGCACCAGCACGGTGCGGCGGGAGTCGAGGTGGCGTTGAAAACACAGATCAATGACATCCAGCGGGCTGAAGAGCAGGCTCAGACCGGCGAGCAGGATCGGGCCGAAGGCCGTCCGCCAGGCGGGGATGAACCACGCGAGCGCGGCCAGCCCTGACACCGTGACGACACTGGCCAGCAGCCTCAACCGCAGGGCGGTGCCCAGAACGGCCCCGGGCACCGCCGGCCGGCGGATCAGCTGATGCACAACCAAGCCTTCCAATCCGAGGCTGGCGAGAGCCAGGGCGACGGCGGTGACGACGAGGGCAAGGTTGAGTTGCCCGAAACCCTCCGGCTGCAGATGACGCGCCATCAAGGCGAATGTCGTGGCGGTGATCCCCACCCGGGCAGCGCGCTCCCCCACAAGCCAGACAATATTGATGAAGGGGGGTCGGGATGAGGGCACGTCGGGCGATTATTGCGAAGGTTTGGCGCGGAATGAAAGCCCGGGATTGCACTCTGTCGTTGCCGATACCGGTTGGGCTGCGGCAACCTGCCGGACATCTTGAAAACCGTTTTGCATTACACCGGTTATGCCCGTGCGGGCGGTGGCATTGAGGCGGTCATCCGCAACCTGGCGGGGGCGGGGCGTTTTCAAGTCGTGATGGGAGTCAGTGCCGGATACCGGCCGATGCGGGGGTGTTCGCTGCCGTTGCGGGAGCTGCCATGGATGGAAGGGGAGAAAATCAATCCGCTGAATTATTGGCGCGCGCGCGCGGTGGCGCGGGCTGTGCGGGTTTGGCTGGCGGGCGATCCGGGCCGGGTGTTTCACGGGCATTCCCGCGCCGGGTTGCTGGTGGGGCTCTGGTTGCGCCGGATGGGCGAACCGCGTGTGGTGGTCAGCGTGCATTGCTACGGTCGCCAGCGCTGGTTTTACCGCTGGGCGCACAGACGGTTGGAGCGGCTGTTCTGGCTCAGCCCTGCCATGAAACGGCATTATGGTTTGGTGGATGCGACCTGGGGCCGGTGTATTCCGGAGGGTGTGCCGGAGTCCGCCGTGACCCCGGCGGATCCAGTGGCCAACCGCCTGCGGCTTGGCGGCATCGGTGCGCTCGTGTCGTGGAAGCGGTGGGATGTCATCATCCGCGCGTTGGGGTTGCTGTCGCCGGAGAAGCGGGCGCAGATTTCCTTCGAGCATATCGGGAGCGGGGATAATGCTCTTTTGGCGAGACTGAAGAAGCTGGCGCGGGCCGAGGAGGCGGAGTCGGCAGTGACTTTTCGAGGACAGGAAGACTCGCCCGGGCGATTGCTTGGGGAGATTGATGCGCTGATTGTTTTGTCGGAGAATGAGCCTTTCTCGGTGGCGATGCTTGAATCCCTGGCGGCGGGTGTGCCGGTCTTGGCGGGCGATACGGGTGGCGCGGTTGATGTTATCCGGGAGGATGTGAACGGCTGGCTTTATCGCACTGGCGATGCCGCCGCGCTGGCGCGGCGGCTGGAGTCATGGTTGGCGAGCCCGCCTGTTTGGTCGGCGGAGCGCATCCGCGCGACGGCTGTCTTCATTGATCGGGTGGCGGTGCAGTGGGATGACGTTTATGCCTCTTTGTGTGCCGGGCGTTGACCCGCGTTGCCTTCGCCCGACCGCTGGGCCGCCGTTCACATCACAGCGCGCAAGGCGGCGGCCAGTTGTGACAGATGATGCTCCAGCGTGAAGTGCGCCAGGTAGTGGGCCCGCGCGGTGCCGACGGGCGGCGGGTTGGCCTGCAGTTGCTGCAGTGCGCGGGGAAGGTCGGCATCCGCTCCGGGATCAACCAAGCGGGTGCCTGGGGGGAGCGTTTCCGGGATCGCCCGCCAGCGGGTGGCGATCACAGGCAGGTCATGCGCCAGTGCTTCCAGCAGAACGAGCGGCTGGCCTTCGTGCGGGTAGCGTGAAGGCAGGCACAGGCAGTCGCTGGTGCGGAGCAGTTCCTGTTTGGCCGGGCCCGTCACGAAACCCGCATAACTCAGGCTGGCGGGATTGGCCCGGCGCAGGGTTTCGAATCGTTCCGCTGTGGCGGCATCGGGAAATCCACCGGCCACCACGAGTCGGAAAGGCGGGAGGGTCTCAGACTGGTTGGCTGCCAGCACTGCGGTTGCGGCTGAGAAAAGTCCTTTTTCCTCCGAGGCCAGGCCGAGGAAAAGCACCTGATACTCTTTGCGTCCGGCTGATGCGCGTCGGACTCCCTCTGGCGAAGGATCGGTGATTCCGTTGGGCACGACTGCGATATGTTTGGCCTGCAACGCTTCCGCATCGGGACGGAGAGACTCCGCCAAAACGATCGCCAGTTGGGCTCGTCCCAATAGCCAGCGGGTGACCAGTCGCTCAAGGCCCGTGGCTTCGTTGGCAAGCCAGGCGCCGAGGCCTCCGTTGTGGAAGTGCAGCACGAGTCGTTTGAAAAACGGCCGGCACAGCAGCATGATCACCCAGTCGCGGTAAAGCGCGCCTCGCTTCGCGGGGGCCGGGACATAGTAAAGGGTGTCACATTTTTGGGTGAAGCGTGCGGTGATGCCGCGCAGGGCGGCCGCGAGGGTGGTGAAGACCTTGCCCGGGCGCCAGCGGCCGATGTCGGTCGGGTCACGTGAAAGGTTCAAAGGCACGCTGTGCAGTGCGATCCCCCGGTCCGGGAGGCCCCGGAGAAGCGTTTGCACCATCAGGCTCTGGCCGTGCACGGGCGGAGGAATTTGCGCCAGTACCAGCAGTTTCATCGAGGACTTGGAAAATGACCGCACTTCATGGAAGGTCGGGGGCCAACATGATGCCGCCCACTGCAAAATCCCAGCTTGGAATGCTCTGGCCCGTCGTGGGGTGTGGCTTGGCGGGTATCGCTTTGTTTCAGTTTTTCGGCAACGCCACGCAGGGCTACATCGACAGCGCATCATTGTTTTATTGGTGGGGCTATCAATGGGCCAATCCGGCGTCGGAGGCCGAGCATGGCTGGCTGATTCTCGGGCTGAGTCTCTGGTTGTTCTGGCGGAATGCGCGGGCGCAACCGGTGGCGGCGAACCCGCCGTGGCGCGGACGGGCGGTGGCGGCGATGCTGGCTGGGCTGGCGCTGCACCTGCTCGGATACGCGGTGCAGCAGACGCGCATTTCGATCATCGCCTTTTTGATCTTCACTTGGGGTGTGCTGACGCTGGCGGGGGGGCGTCGGTGGGGGCGGGCGGCGATCTTCCCGCTGGGATTCATGATTTTCGCCATCCCGGTGAACGTGCTGGATACGGCGGGCTTCTGGCTGCGCATGTGGGTCATCCACGCCAGCCACGCGCTGGCTCATCTGGCCGGCATCGAGGTGATCCGCAGTGGCACGCAGTTGTTTTCGCCGGACGGGGCGTATCAATACGATGTGGCGGCGGCCTGCTCCGGGGTGCGTTCGCTTATGGCGCTGACGGCGCTCTCGTTACTGATGGGCTACCTGAACTTCCGGTCGTGGTGGCTGCGGTTGTGCATTCTCCTGCTCAGCTTTCCCTTCACCTATGTCGGTAATGTGGTGCGTATCGGGGGCATCATTTTTGTGGCGGAATGGTTGGGCCAGCGTGCCGGCGAGCTTTTCCACGAATGGGCGGGGTTTCTGGTGTTTGTCATTGTGCTGGGACTCGTGCTTTTGAGCGTGAACCTACTGAGGCGTTTTTTTCCGACCCATGCCGTGGCGGAAGAAAGTGAACCTGCGCCGTTCTGGGCGGCGCCCATGCCGCAGCCTGCGGCGTGGCGGATCCCGGCCGTGGCGGTTCTGGCCACGCTGGCGGTTGCTGTTCTGACGCACCGTTTCGACACCTTGCCGTTGCGCACGGATACGGGGGTGTATCTGGCCGAGGGGGGGATCAATCCGGTGGATTTGCCGGCGTTTGTGGGTACCGAATGGATCGGTCGGCGCACGGAGGTCACCGCCGTCGAACGCGAGATATTGCCGCCGGATACAGGGTTCTCACGCAGGCTCTATCTTTCGGTGGAGAATCCGCGCCGGCAGGTGTTTCTGTCCATTGTGCTCAGCGGGCGTGATCGCACCTCCATTCACCGGCCGGAACTTTGCATCGTGGGTCAGGGCTGGAATATCCGTGAGTCCGGCCGGCATGAATTCCTGCGGCCGGATACGGGCGAGCGCATTCCGGTGACACTGCTGCACGTCGAACAGCGCCGGGCCGATGGCGAGCCGGGATTGCCGGCGATCATGGCTTATTGGTTTGTAAGCAGTGAGGGTGTGGTGGCCACCCATGCCGGACGCATGCTGCGGGGAGCGTGGGACCGCTTGCGGCATGGTCGGGCGGACCGGTGGGGGTATGTATTGGTGCAGACCCAGGCCAGCGATGGGGAAGCGGCTGCGCTCGGCCGGTTGGGGGAGGTCCTGGAGGGGACCTTGCCAGCGTTTCAAAAATCTCTCGGTGGCGACAAGTAGGGGGGAGAAAGCTTGAGGTTTACCGGGCCGGGCCTAGGGTGCGCGTCCCTTGATTTCCGTGAACGCAGCCGACTTCGCTGTCCTGACCGCCGAGAGTGTCTATTTCGAGTGGACACTGGTCGTGGCATTGCTCCTTGGCGTCGGGGTGGGGTTCTTTGTGGTCTGGACGGTGACGCGGCACACGCGCCAGGTCGCTCGGGAGACTGCGGATGAGCTGATTGTCGTGGCCCGGCGCGAGGCGGCGGTGGCGGCTGAAGAGGTGAAGCAGAAGGCGGAGGAGGAGATTCAGCGCCGGCGTCATGAGCTGACCAGTGAGTTCAATCAGCGCGTCATCGACAGCGAGGTGCGGCTGCGCGAGATCCGCGCGCATGAGGAATCGCTGGCCCTCCTCGATTACCAGCTGGAGCAGCGTCATGAGCGGCTCAACCGCGAGAATGCCGCCGTCAAGCAGGCCCGCGATGCCATCCGTGCTCTTTCCAAAAGTGTGCGCAAGCGGTTGGAGGGCGTTTCGCAGATGGATGCCGAGGAGATCCGGCGCGCGCTGCGCGAGGAGGTGATGCTGGAATGCCAGGACGAATTGCGCGCCTTGCGGCGCGAGACCCTGGAAAAATCCGAGGCCGAGCTGGAGTCTGATGCCCAGCGCATCCTGCTGGCGACGATGCAGCGGCTCGCCAGCAAGCCGAACAACGATTTCACCTCGACCATTGTCCAGTTGCCCAGCGAGGAGATGAAGGGCCGTATCATCGGGCGCGAAGGGCGCAACATCAAGGCCTTCGAGGCGGCCACTGGTGTGACGCTCCTGGTGGACGAATCGCCGCAGACGGTGCTGATCTCTTCGTTTGATCCTGTCCGCCGACAGGTGGCCCACACCGCGCTGCTGGCGCTGGTGCACGACGGGCGCATCCACCCGGCGACGATTGAGGACTTTGTGAAACGGGCGCAGGATGAGGTGGAGATCAACGCCACGCAGGCGGGCGAGGAGGCGGTGGCCCGGCTCAACATCAACGGTCTGCACCCCGAGATCATCAAGCTGCTCGGCAAGCTGAAGTTTCGCTTTTCCTACAATCAGAATGTCCTCGATCACTCGATTGAGACGGCGTTCCTCGCCTCGATGATCGCGAGCGAGGCCGGACTCGATCCCAATCTGGCCAAGCGCGCCGGCCTGCTGCACGACATCGGCAAGGCGGTCTCGGGCGAGATGGAGGGCAGCCATGCGCATATCGGGGCCGAGTTCATCAAGCGCTACGGCGAGACGCCGATCGTCGTCAACGCGGTGGCCGCTCACCATGAGGAGGTGAAGCCGGAAACGGTTTATGCCGGGCTGGTGATCCTGGCTGATACGATCTCCGCCGTGCGGCCGGGTGCGCGGGCCGAGTCGATGATGAGTTATGTGAAACGGCTGGAGCGGCTGGAGAAACTGGCCCTCGCCCTTGAGGGGGTGCAGCAGGCGTTCGCCATCCAGGCTGGCCGTGAGATCCGTGTGGTGGTGTCGCCGGAGATGGTGACGGACGACCGCGCGCGGGAAATCGCCAAGGAACTCCGCCGCCGTATTGAGGCCGAGCTGCAGTATCCTTCCGCCATCAAGATCACGGTCATCCGCGAGCAGCGTTTCACCGAGACGGCGACGTAGCGCCGGCGGCGCCGGTCAGGTTGGAGTTTGCAGTTTAGGCGCGGATGAGCCGAATGGTTGCTTCAACCTAAACTTCCGACTTCAACTGAACGCATCATGGCCGATCCGAAGATCCTCGAAACATTTCCCAATCCCGCGCCGCGGCGCGACTATGTGATCGAGCACACGCATCACGAGTTCACCTCGGTCTGCCCGATGACGGGGCATCCCGACTTCGCCGAGATCACCGTGCGCTACGTGGCGGATAAAAAGTGCGTCGAGCTCAAGTCGCTCAAGCTCTACTTCCATGCCTACCGCAACGAAGGGATCTTCTTCGAGGCGGCGACGAACAAGATTTGCGACGACCTCGGGCAGGCGCTGAAACCGCGCAGCCTGACCATCATTGCGAGGTGGAAGGCTCGTGGAGGCTTCAGCTCCGTCGTCACGGCGGAGTGGAAATCGAGCCGTCGTAAATAAGGCTCAGCCCCTGAGACTGCGGGTCACCGCCGCGTGCAGTTCCGGTGTGGCGGCGGCGAGGGTGGATTCGGCGGGGTAGGGCGAGCCGCCGTTCCAATCGGTGATGATCCCCCCCGCGCCGCGGATGACCGGCACAAGGGCGGCGATGTCCCAAGGATTCATGATGGGGTCCATCATCACATCGGCGTGCCCGGCGGCGACGAGCAGGTAGCCGTAGCAGTCGCCCCAGGTGCGGACGAGCCGGGCTTGCTTGACGAGAGATTCATAGCGCGGGCCGTCTTGGTATTTTCCCGGATTGAGCGGATCACTGGTGAGCAGGGTGGCGTCGGCGATGCGGGTGGTGCGGCGCGTTTTCACGGGCCGTTCGTTGAGTGTGGTGCTCCGCCCGTTGCCGATCATCAACTGGCCGAGGATTGGCTGGTGGATGCAGCCGAGGACCGGTTGTCCCTGATGGAGCAGGGCGATGAGCGTGCCCCAGAGCGGGACGCCGGAGATGAAGCTCTTGGTGCCATCGATGGGATCCAGCACCCACACAAATTCAGCTCCGGCGTTTTCGCTGCCGAGCTCTTCGCCGATGATGCCATGGCCGGGATGGCGGGCGTGGATCAATTTTCTCAGGATTTCCTCCGCGCCCCGGTCGGCGATGGTGACGGGGCTGGCGTCGGACTTGGTCTCGACGGCGAGGGAGGGGTTGCCGAAATGGGGGCGGATGAACTCACCACTGACTTGGGCGAGCTCGATCATGAAGGCGCGGTAGGGCGTGAGATCCACAGGTTGACCGTGGCGGCGGGGGCGGTGGGTTGTCCAAGCGAAAACACACAGGGATGCGCCGGAGGCAAAGAGAGTCTGGAGGGCAAGAACGCGGGTAACGGCTTGCGCTCGGGCGAGACCGGGCCACGCTCCCGCGCAATCCCCTCCCCAAAGTCATGAATCCTCCGGTCGATTCTCTGGCGGGCAAAGTGGCATTTATCACTGGCGCAGGCTCCGGTCTGGGCGAAGCCACGGCACGTTTGCTGGCGGCCTGCGGGGCGCGGGTGGCGGTGGTGGACCGGGAGGCGGAGAAAGCCGCCCAAGTGGCGGCAGCGATCAATCGCCAGGGCGGCACCGCTCTGGCGCTGACAGTGGATGTGACCCGGTTGGAGCAACTGAATTCCGCGGTCGCGGAAGTGGAAAGCCGCTGGCGTCGGCTCGATATCGTCTGTGCGAATGCGGGCGTGAATGGCACATGGGCTCCGGTGGATGACATCACCCCGGAAGAGTGGGATGAAACGCTCGGGATCAATCTCAAGGGGACCTTCCTGACCGTGAGGGCCTGCACGCCTTTACTGAAGCGGCTGGGCGGTGGCTCGATCATCATCACCTCGTCAGGAGTAGGGTCCCGCATGTTTACCCAGAGTGGTGCTTCGGCGTATGCGGCATCGAAGGCGGGGCAGGTGGCCTTTGGCCGGATGAGCGCGCTGGAGCTGGCCCGGCACAAAATCAGGGTGAACACGATCTGTCCGGGGGCGTTCAAGAGCACGCTTCGCAGTCGTTCGCGCAATAATCGCGGCCTGTTTCCCCGGGTGGAACTGCCCGAGGGCAGCGTGCCGCTGAACGGCGGGCGGGAGGCGATGCCGGAGCAGATCGCCCGCTTGATCTGGTATCTGGCCTCGGATTTGTCGGATCACATCACGGGGACCGAGGTTTATATTGATGGAGCGCAATCGCTGCTGATGGGCTGAGCTGGGACATGCATTCATGCAGCCTGATGATTGGCGGCTCGCCAAATCATGAGGCGCGGATGCGCTGCTCCCATATGTTGAGTCACCACCCGAAAAATCTCGGCTTTGGCGGACGGGCGACTTGAGTGCGGGGCGTGGAAAATTCCTGGACCGCACAGACAATTCATGTGGTGGACTTCGAGGGCAGCGTGACCTCGGGCATCCTTGAATACGGTGTGGTTACACTGCACGCGGGCGGGGTTGCCAGTCTGCGCACCCGGCTGTGTCGGGCCACCGGGCGGATTCGGACGGAGGATGTCGCCGTGCATGGTCTCGATGACGGGGTGCTGGCGGGGCAGGCGCCATTTTCCGAGGAATTCGAGCTGTTCGCAGGATTGCGTTCAGGCGGCCCGCTGGCCGCGCATTTTGCGGGGGCGGAGCATTCGCTCATCAAATCCGTCTGGCCCTATGCGCGGACGGTGCCGGATTTTGCGCGACCGGGGAAGACGACGATGGAATGGGGGCCATGGATTGATACCGGCGCGCTCTACCGGCAGTTTTACCCTCATCTGCCTTCCTTCAAGCTGGCGGAGATCGTGACGGCCTGTGGCTTGCAGGCGGAAGTGGATGCATGGGCCACCCAACACTGTCCGGAGGCGCGCCGCCATTACCATGCGGCGCCTTACGATGCGCTGGCCAGCGCGGCTCTGTTGCTCTCGCTGGCGCGCGAGCCGCGCATCGCGGCCTTGAGCACGGCCCAGCTACTCGCCTTCAGTACGCTGGATGGCGACAAGCGCGATGCGATCCAGCAGGGCAGCTTGTTTTGACGAACGCAGGTAAAGAATGCCACGGATCGCCCGATGGGCACTGATAGTCCGATAAGTGGCAGGATTGCCGGAAGTGATGCGACCATCCAAATCGCACTGTCGGCTACGACAGAATTGTTCCAGCTCAGTCCCCCCGGGTCGCGCTGCCTTCCAATGGATATTTTTTCAGCCCGGTTGCCTGCGCCAGGACTCGCAACGCGAAAAGTGGGGTGCTGACGAGGTAGCGATATCCAAGCCGGCGGGGTTCGGTGCAGAGGCGGAACAACCACTCAAGGCCACCGCGCTGCATCCAGGCCGGAGCTTGTCTTACCCTCCCGGAATGGAAATCAAAGGCCGCCCCGACACCGATCAGCACGCCTGCATCGAATGATGCCCAGTGCGCGGCCATGAAGTGTTCCTGCTTGGGGGTGCCGAGCCCGACCCAGATCACATCGGGACGGACGCGGGCGATATCGTTTTTCAGGCCGGTGAGCTCGTCGGGCGTGAGAGGACGGAAAGGCGGCGTAAACGTGCCGACAACGGCAAGTCCGGGGAAGCGGGTGCTGAGTTTTTGATGCAACGTTTCGGCTACGCCCGGAAGTCCGCCAAGAAAGTAGTGCGTCAGTCCGCAAGTCCGGCCGGCGTCGCACACTGCGAGCATGAGATCGGGCCCGTAAACGCGCCCGACGCCGCGCGGTCCGAGCCACACGAGGGGCATGCCATCGGGGGTGGTCAGCCACGACTGGTTGAAAATCCGCCGCAGCTCCGCGTCGGCGCGGGCCAAAGTCAGTCCATAGGCGGTGCCGCAGCAGATATAGCCCTGCCTTGGGCGTCCTCTCACGCCCACGACCAAGTCGCGGGCCTGATTCAAGGTGAGGGCGGAAATACCGACGCCGAGGACGTTGTAACGAGCAGGGAAGGACACGGGAAAGTTTTTAAGCTTCCGCGCAAAAGGAAGGTGGGTAAAGATTTAAGGATGAACCCCAACAAAGCTAAGATGTGCGTAGCGGGCGCCGTGATGGCGCTGGTGATGATGACCGCGTGCAGCAAAAAAGTGGATACTCCCGCGGTGGGGACGGGCGGGGAGCCGGTCGAAACTGTGGCGATGGTATCTTCGAGCGGGCGTAGCAGTCATTTTGAAGCAGTGAATCGCCAGTTGGAATTGGGCGGCACCCTGTATGGTTACATGGATGTTGATGGCGATCTGTTGAAGCTGGCGGCCAATTTGCAGGAGGTGGTGCAGGAAATTGCGCGGAAGCAGCCCGAGGTGCCGGAGATACAGTCATTGGCGACGCAGGATTTTGTGGAGTTGGCGGGTATTCTGGGTTTGGCGGATATCAAGGCGATCGGGATGAGCTCGGTCCAGGAGAGCGACGGTTTCTTCCGCAACCGGGCGTATTTGCACACGGGGCCGGAAAGGCGGGGTTTGTTGGCCGGGTTGGGCGGGCGCCCCGGGGCGTTCCAATATGTGAACCTCGCTCCGGCAAATGCATCTTTCTATAGTGAGGCGGAAATGGATATGGCGGCCGTTTATCGCACGGTGCGCGAAATCATCGCCCGCGTCGGGGGTGAGCCGGTCGATCAAAATGTCGAAGCGGTGTTAAAGCGTGCGGGTGAAGCGGTGGCGCTCTCCCTGATCGACCTGATCAACGGGCTCAAGGGCCACGTGGTCATGGTGGGACGTATTGATGAGGAGAAGACCTGGCAGGTGCCGCAGCTCACGTTGCCCGCGGTGTCTTTGCTGCTCCGGGTTGATGGTATTGCGCCGGAGGTGGAGAAGGCGCTGACCAACTCGCGTGCATTCAAACGAACGGACGAAGGTGGCTTGCGCGTATATGCATTGGCGCAGAGGAGTCCTATCCCGGACCTGCAACCGGTGTTGGTGGCGGAGGGACGCACATTGTATCTCGCGACAAACCGGGCGTTCTTTGAAGAATGCCGCAGCGGGCAGAATACCTTGGCTGCCAATGAGGATTTCAAACAGGCACTGGCACGTGTGGGGGATACGGGTAATGGACTCTCCTATGTCAGTCCCCGGTTGACTGGGCAGTTACGTCTGATCGAAACGCTCAACCCCCAGTTGCCGGAAGAGCCCCGGCGTGTCCTCGCGCTGGTCCTTGCGCACATGCCGGAGACGGAGCAGGCCCTCATTTCTACCCGCACCAATCTCCCGGAGGGCATTCTGGTGAAATCACATCTGAACCGTTCATTGAAGCAGGATGTGTTGATGGTCGCGGCCTACAATCCGGTCACGGTCGGATTGATGGCCGCCATGGCGATTCCCGCTTTCCAGAAAGTTCGGGCTTCATCCCAACAGAAAGCGGTGTTGAACAATCTGCGTCAGTTTGCCGCGGCGGGGGATCAGTTTTGCCTCGAACATGGGGCCGAGCGCGCCACTTACGGGGATTTGGTTGGCCCGGGGCGTTACATCCGCTCGCTGAATCCCGTGGCCGGAGAGAGCTACACGGAGCTTGTCTATGAAATGGGCGAGCCGCTGGCCGTGACCTTGGGCGACGGCCGGGTTATTCGCTACGGGCAATAGCCGGTGCCGTCTGCAAGGCGCGCCGGGTGCTCCAGGCGAGTACCAGGGCGAGTGCGATGAAGGCGAAGAGACCGGAGAAGGCCATGGCGGCGTCGGCGCGGGCCACGACGGCCATGGCGCCAAACAGCAGCAGGGTGCGCAGGATGCGATCCACCGCGGCGATCACGACATTGACCCGGCCCATGATTGCATTCGGCACCTCGTGGAGCAGAACGCTGCCCCGGGCGACACGGGAGCCGGCATTGCCCAGGCCGAGCAGCAGCAGGGCGAGGTAGAAGGTCCAGATGCCCGGCCATACCCCGAGCAACGTCAGCCCGGTGAGAAACAGCCCCATCATCAGCAAGGCGATTCCCGCGGGGGAACGGGCGGTCAGTAACCGGGGGACCAGCAGCCCTGCCAGGATGGCGCCGCCGGCGAAGGCCACTTCGCCCCGGCCGTAAACCGTGGCCGGAGCCTGGAGGATGTTTTGCACGTAGATCGGGAAGAGATAATTTCCGACCATCACCGCGATGAAGGGCGCGAGGGTGCAGATGATAAACACGGTGAACCCGGCGCGTGAGCGGAGCCAACGCAATCCTTCCATGAAAGAGGCCCCGGCTCCGGATTTTTCGCCGGCCTTGAGATGCGTGGCCTCATAAGGCAGCGTGCGCTGCACCAAGAAGCTGAAAACGTAGGTGGCGGAGTTGCAGAGGAGAATCAGCCCGAAGGGAACGCGATCGATCAGTACGCTGGCCAGGCCGCCGGCGAGCATCGAGGCGGTCTGCCCCTGGATTTCCAGCAACCCCATGAGTTCTTGGTAGTGCCGCCGTGCGAACACCTGCTGCACGAAGGCGAACTTCGCCGGATAATGCAGCGTGTAATAGAGCATCCCGCAGAAGAACAAGGTCAGCAGTTGCCAGGTGGCGGTTTCGCCGGTGAGCAGGATCCAGACGGTCATGACCAGCGCGGTGATCGCGCCGAAGGCCTCGCCCGCGAGCAGGGCGGTCTTGCGGGAGTGGCGGTCCAGCCAGGCCCCGTAATAAGGGGCGAAGGCAAACAACACGATCGTCGCGAGGATGGTGATCCAGCCGTAGAGCCGTTCGCCGCCCTCGCGCTGGACCAACAGCCAGGGGATGGTGATGAGGGTGATGCCGACGCCGATGGAGCCGGTGATATTGGCCAGCAGCAGCCGCCGGATGCGGAAATCGGCGAGCAGGGTTTTCATGGCCGGGTCATCACAGGCCTTCCTGATCCATCAGCCAGATGAGGGCGGCGAGCGCGCCGGAGCCGAGGTGAAGTTCGCGGGCGTTCACCTTGTCGAGTGTGTCGGCGGCGGTGTGATGATAATCGAAGTAGCGTTGGGAGTCGGGGAGGAGATTGCCGACCGTGGCGCCGAGGACCATGAGCGGGCCGACGTCGGCTCCGCCGGCCCCGCGGACAAAAGCGTGGATGCCGTAGGGGCCGAAAAGCGGCAGCCAGCGCGCGGCCTGTTCGTGCACCGGCCCCTGGGTGCTGCCGAGGCTGAAGCCACGCGGAGCGAAGCCGCCGCTGTCGGATTCAACGGCGAAGACATGTTTTTCCCCGTTGCGCCGGGCGTGGTCGGCATAGGCGAGGGCGCCGCGCAGGCCGTTTTCCTCGTTGGTGAAGAGCACGCAGCGAAGGGTGCGTCGCGGCTGGTAGCCGAGGGCGCGGAAGATGCGCAGCACCTCGATGGACTGGACGACCCCTGCGCCGTCGTCGTGCGCCCCGGGAGTGATGTCCCAGGAGTCGAGATGGCCGCCGACCACGATGATCTCGTCGGGCAGCTCAGAGCCACGGATTTCGCCGATGACGTTGTGGGAAATCGCCTCGGGATGCCAGCGGGCGTGAAGCGTGATCTCGATCTTTCGCGAGGGATCCTGCGCGAGGGCGGCGCTGAGCCGATCGGCGGCGAGGGTGGAGAGAGCCGCGGCCGGGATGTTGCCACCTTCGGGGCTGTAGGCGGTGTTGCCGGTGTGCGGCGCATCATCAAGCGCATGCGTCATCGAACGCACCAGCGCGGCGACGGCGCCAAAACGGGCGGCGGTGCGGGGTCCCCGGCTGCGCTGATCCACGGCTCCGCCATAGGCTTTGCTGGGATTGATCACAGCGGGGTCCATCGGGCGGTTGAAGAAAACAATTTTCCCCGCGAGCTTCGCGTGGCCGAGCGCTTCGAGCTCATCAACGGACTTCACCTCCACGACCTCTGCGGTGATGCCGCCCGGCGGGGTGGCGACGGTGCCGCCGAGGGCAAGGGCGTTGAGCGCGAGGGCTGCGGTTTCCTTGCCGGTGGCGGGCAGCAGGCGGACCGATTCCGGTGCGCCGCGCTCCCAATGAGGCACGCGCACTTCCTGGGTGTAAACGCGGTCCAGGCCGAGTTCCTTGAGCCGGGATTCACTCCAGATCACGGCCTCCTCCAGCGCTTGGGAACCCGCCAGACGACCGGGGAAGCGGGTAACCAGGTCGGCGAGCTGGTCATAGGCGGGACTGCGCGTCAGCGTCTCGGTGTAGATGGCCTCCAGCATGGCCTCAGGTGCCGCGGCCGGGGCGGAGTGAAGGGCCGGTCCAAGCAGGGCAAGCGGGAGCAGGATCAGAAAACGCATCCGGCGATTTTTTGTTCGCGCGGAGGATGAGACAAGCGGCTAATGCGGGGCATGATGTCCTCTTCCCTGATTCTGGCCGGCGGGGTTGTGCGGCTGGAACCGTTGAGCCTGGCGCATGTGCCGGATCTCGCCCTGGCGGGCGCCGAGGCGGATATCTGGCGCTATATGCCGGTGGCGGCCCCTCGCGATGAGGCGGCGATGAGGGCGCTGGTGGGGGCGGCGTTGCAGGAGTCGGCCCGGGGGGCGCGTCAGGCGTTTGCAATCATCCCGCTGGATTCCGGGCGGGCGGTGGGCAGCACGAGCTATCTGGATATCGCGCCCGAGCACCGGCGGATCGAAATCGGCTGGACTTGGCTGGGGGCTTCCGCCCGGCGGACGGCGGTCAACACCGAGTGTAAATACCTTTTGCTCAAGCATGCCTTTGAGGAACTCGGCTGCGGACGGGTGCAACTCAAGACCGATGGACGCAACCTGCGCTCGCAAGCCGCGATTGAGCGCCTCGGCGCCCGGCGCGAGGGTGTATTGCGCCGGCACAGGGTGCAGCCCGATGGGTTTGTGCGCGATACGGTGATGTTTTCCATCATTGCCGAGGAATGGCCGGCGGTGAAGGCGCGTTTGGAGCAGTGGTTGGGCCGCTGATCAGCGGGTGCAGGCAAAGACCGTGACTGTGCCGCTGCCCGCGGTCCGGAAGTCCACCGGGCGGGCTCCCCATCCTGACCGGGTAAACCAATCGCTGACAGTTTCCTCGGTTCGTGCCGTGCCGATGGGAATGCCAAAGGTCCGGACAATGGGGCAGCTTGCCGCGGCGGGGGTGAAGAAGCTGCCTTGAAACACACCTCCGACCTGCAGGCGGTGGTAGATCCAGTTGAACACTTCCACCGCTTCGCTCTCGGAAACGAAGCCCAGGAAAAAATCCCAATATACCGCTTGGACAGGAGGCAGTTCCAAAAAGCCGAAGCCCTGCGCCAGGCGAACCAGATTTTCATGGTGGCATCGGGTCGCGGCGCTTTCCGGATGTTTTTTCCACGCGGCCAGCACTTGCGGGGAAGGCTCAACCAGGATTTCTGTGCCTCCTGTGCGTCCCAAATGGGGACCGACCCCGAGAAACAGGCAGGTGGTTTCCGCTGTCAGCGTGGCGGAGGAAGGGAGGGGGGCCGCTCGCAGTGCCGCAATATCCTGCAGTGGGCCGTGAGGGGCGGGGGAAGACTCCCAGTGAGGACTCTGAAGCATCCAGGCGGGCCAGAAATCGCGATGAAAGGCATTGGCTTGGACAAAGCGAAACCAAGGCTCGGCCTGCCAGGTGGTGACGGGGTCATCGACTGCAGTCTGGCATTCGTCCGCGGTACGCAAAGGCCGCATGTATGACGTTTCACGGGCCAGCAGGTCCGGCAGGATGGCGTTGATCTTTCGCAGGCGGGCGGAAAGGAACTTCCCTAAGCAGCGATACAGCCCGGTCTCCAAGGCGGGGTCTTCCCGGAATAAGGCGTAAAGATCATCCAGCGGGAGGTGGGCCAGCAGTCCGTCCACCGTGGCGACCACCTCGGCCCCGGCGGGTTCGTTCTCTAGCATGGACATTTCGCCGAACACTTCGTTGGGCCCGAGTCTGCCGATGGGCACTTTTTGCAGTCCCACACTGCGCCGGACCTGGGCCTGGCCGTGAGCCAGCAGCATCAGCCCGGGCCGCCGCTGGCCGATTTTGACGAGGATCTCGCCGGACTGGACGGGGCGTTCCCGCATGGTCTGGCGAAAACGCAGGCGTTGCTCCTCACCCATGTGGCGGAAAACGGCATCAAAGCTGCGCTCCCGGCCTTCCCAAGGATCCTGCAACAGGCGGGATTCGGTCTTCCGGATGTGCTGCTCCATCGTGGCCTCGAAGGTTTTGACGCGGTCGCTATCGACACTGACGACCAGGCCGGTCGAGGCATAGTGATCGACCTTGTCCTCGGGCTTTCCTTTCAAATACATGGCCCCGCGCTTCTGGTGACTGCGTCGCCAGGATAGAAAGGTGCCGACGCATTGATTGAAAAGCTCAGTCAGGTGAGTGTCGTCGGTCTTTTCGACGTAACGGCGGAGGAGAGAGTGGCAGGCATCGGTCTTTTCGAGCAGTCGCCGATGTTCTGGGAGCAGGTAGCGTCGACTCTTGAGGATCATCGTTCCGAGTTCGGAGTTGCGCGGCACGCCGAGGAAGTTGTCGAGCAGTTGCAGGGTGCAAGCCTGCGGACCACTGGCTCCTTCGAGGGCGCCATCGCCGTGGTCAAGCAGCCAGAGCATGGTGGGCTGGACCAGCTTCAGAAAATTGGAAATGTCCATGCGGTCCTTGCGGATCAGGCTGTTGAAGGCATCGAGGACGCTTTTCAGGACGTCGCGGCAGGCGACCAGGCGGTAGGCTACTTCCTGCACGTCGTCCCGCCGCATGGCGTCGTAGGTGTGCAGCATGCAATCCGCCGCTTTGCGGCCCTGTGCTTCCATCATCAGGGCGGCGGAGATGAAGGCGGTCAGTTCGCAATCCTCCGGTGGCAGCAGCCAAGAATCAATCAGACGGATGCGCCCGTCCTGAAGGTCATCAATGGCGTAGGGCTTCCCGCCTTCCACGCCATCAAGACGCCAGTTGCAGGTTACCATGGTGTAGAACATGCCGACGCGTGGGATGCCGAGGTGGCGGGCGACCGCGGTCCAGATGGTCTCCAAGGCGGGAGGAAGTATGATGCTCTTGAGCTGATAAAGCCCGGGGTCTGTCGGCATGAACCTCCAGCGGTAGGCATGACACAACAGGCTGGTTTTGGTCATCAGGCTTTCCAGGACGGGGCGGGAAGCGGAGGCCAGGGCGGGCAGCCAGGTGGCCGGAGTGCGGGTGAAGCGTTCGTCCAGCCAAGGGCGGCAATCCTTATGCTCGCCGTGGTAGTGAGCCGCCAGCTCGCGGGCCGCCTCCGCGATTGCTGCGAAAGGCTCGGGCAAATCGATCAAGGGCGTAGCCGGTGGCAGAAAACCGCTGGTGGGGTGCAGGGTGGAGGCGAACTCCCGCTCGATTTCCGCGATGAGATCGTGATCGGGCATCCCTCTTCGCATGTTTATGAAAACGCGTTGCGTCAACTTTCCTGCGAGGCTTGCCGGATGTGGCCGGGATTGACGCAGTGGTTCTGCGAGGGTGCGTTCAACCGGAAAAATTCAACTGAACCATCGAATGAATACGAACGGAAAGGCGATAGCGCCCGCGGTCACGGATACCGCGCCGTCCAGTGTTTGACGCCCCAATTCCCATCCTGCACATTCGTGCCCAGGGCTGAATTTCGCTTTCCGCGGAACGCGGCTCAAAGCCAGCGCTTGCTGCGCAGGAAAAACATCAGCCCGACAGTGGTGGTGGCGGTGAGCCCGAAGGCGATGAGGTAGCCGTAGCGGGTGGAGGTTTCCTGCATGGACATGAAGTTCATGCCATACCAGCCGCCGACGATGATGACGGGCAGGGTGAGGGCGGTGAGGGCGGTGAGCACGCGGATGCCTTGGTTGGCGGCGTGGCCGGATTTGTTGAGGTAAACCCGGAAGCTGAGGATGAGCTGGTCCGACCAGGAGATTGCCTGGGCCTCGATCCGGCTGAGATCTTCGGCCAGATCGCGCAGGTAGGGGACGATCAGGGCGCGGATGAAGCGGGTCTTGCCCTGGCTGAGCACGGTGGCGATCTCCCGCTGGGGGCGCACGATCTGGCGGAGGGCGGAGAGCTCCTTGCGCAAGGCGATGACGCGGGGGAAAAGCTCGCGGGCATCCATCTCATGGAGCACGCCGGTTTCGATCTCCTCGAGCTCCTGCTGGAGCTCATCAAGCGCGGGCTTGTAGGCCTCGACCATGAGATCAAGCAGGACATGGGCGAAGCGGTCGGGGCCGCGGACGGGGACACCGGACGGCCTGAGGTAGCGTTCCAGCGCGGCCTGGACGGGCTTCAGGGGCTGGCGGTGAAAGGTGACGATGAAATTGCGGCCGAGGAAAAGATCCAGCTCGGTGGTGGTGAACTTGTCGGCGCGCGAATAGTCCACCGCGTGCATGACGAGGTAGAGATGGTCGTCGTATTCTTCGAGCTTGGGCAGGGGGCTTTCGATGAGGCAGTCCTCGATTTCGAGCGGGTGAAAGCCGAAGACGGTTTCGAGGATCAAGCGCGACTCCTCGTCGGTGGGATTCTCCAGATCCACCCAGAGCATGACGCCGGGTTCGTTGCGGAGCGCGCCGAGGGTTTCGGGCGGCGGGTTGGCGGACACGAAGCGGGTGTCGCGATAGACGAGGGTCGTGATCATGCCGCTCAGATGAAGTTCTTCTTTTTACACCACCACCACATGAGCGCGGTCAGGAGGAGGGTGACCCCGATCGTGGCGGCATAGCCGTGGGGGGATTCCAGCTCGGGCATGTGCTTGAAATTCATGCCATACCAGGTGGCGATGACCACGGCGGGCAGGGTGATCGCGGTGAGGGCGGTGAGGACCTTGATGCCTTCGTTGGCTTCGAAAGCGGAACGGTTGAGGTAAAGATCGAAGGAGATCAGCAGCTGGTCGGCAAAGCTGGCGGCGGTCTCGTCGATGCGGATGAGGTTGTCCCGCAAATCGCGGAAGTAGGGCAGCGAGGTGGCCCGGATGATCTTGGATTCACCGTGGGCCAGGCGGCTGATGACGTCGCGCTGCGGACGCACGATCTGGCGGAGCAGCGACAGCTCCGAGCGCAGCTGCAGGAGGTCGGGAATCAGATCTTCGCTGGATTTGGCGAGGACGGTCTCTTCGATTTCATCAATCTCGGCCCGCAGTTCGTCCACGATGGGCTTGTAGTGGTCAATGAGCAGGTCGAGCACGAGGTGGGCGAGCCGGTCGGCGCTGCGCGGGCTGGCGCCCACGCTTTTGGCGCATCGCTCCCGTGCGATCTGCAACGAACGCAGGGGCTGGCGGTGGAAAGTGACGAGGTAGTCCTTGCCGAGGAAGACACTGAGTTCGGTGGTGCTGAACTTGTCCGTGCGGGTGTAGTCCACCGCGTGGGTGACGAGGAAGAAATAGTCCTCGTAGTCCTCGACCTTGGGCAGCGAAGTGGGAGTGGTGCAGTCCTCGATGGCAAGGGGGTGAAAGGGAAAGACGGTTTCGAGAATGCCCTTGATTTCCTCCGGGGTGGGATCCTCCAGATCCACCCAAAGCAGCAGGCCCTTGTCGGCCCGCACGAGGCGCAGGGCTTCGACCTCAAGGTCCTGTCCGACCAGTTTGCCGTCGCTGAAGATGAAGGAGTGGATCATGCCGCGGAGGTCAGGCTAGGGGTGGCCGCGGCTTTGCCAAGCCCGGTTCGGCCTCAGGCCTGGCCGGACAGCCGGGCCTCGGCGGCGATGAGCGCGCCGGCAAAGGCCTCGGGGGTGGCGGCGGTCATCAGGGCGTCGCGATTGGCCGGCTCCTTGAGGATTTTGCAGAGCAGGCTCACGATCATGAGGTAGTCCGTGGGGTTGGACTTCGGAGTGCCGAGAACGAACATGAGCCGCACGGTCTGGTTGCAGTTCTCAAAGTGGATGCCCTCGCGGCTGCGGCCGGCGGCGAGGACGATGCTTTTCACATGCTCGGTGCGGGCATGGGGCAGGGCAATCTCGTTGCCGAGGTAGGTGGTGTCGAGCCGTTCGCGGGCGAGCAGTTCCTGGTAGAAACCGTCAAAATTCACGACTTCGGGATGGGCAACGAGCTGGCGGGCAACTTCGTTGAGGGCGACGGTCCGACGGGTGCCCTGCACCTGCAGATTGATGCGCGAAGGATCGAGAAGTTGTGCGAGACGGACGGCCATGCGAAAGGGGAGAGCAAAAGACCTTTCACCTTGCAGATTGGCAAGGCTGGAGTGCGCGGAAAGGGGCCGAGGGTTTGGCATTGCCGCAGTGGCGCGGGGTTGCTCAAACAGAGGCATGAAAAAACTCGCGGTCTGGCTGATGGCGCTGACGGTGACGATGGGGTTACAAGCGCAGGATTTCACGGCGACGTTGACGCCGGACGAGCGGCGGGCGGCGGGCTTGGACAAGCTTGATGCGACGGAGCTGGCGCGCCTGCAGGCACTCGTCGAGCGTTACAAAGCCGGCCAGGTCTCGGTGATCGAAGCGGAGGCGGCCAGAAAGGTGGCGGCGGCCGAGGCGAAGGCGAAAGAGGTCGAGGAGCGGGCGACCGAAAAAGGGGAGGGCCCGAGCTGGCTGCGGGCCTTGGTCACGCTTCAGCGGGTGGAAAAAAAGGGGGCGGTGGTGGAGGAGCTCACTGCGCAGCTGGCCGGCACCTTGCGTTCGTTTTCAGGCAAACGAAAATTCACGCTCAACAACGGGCAGGAATGGATGATGATTGAGGACAGCTATTATGCGGGCCCGCCCTGTGTGAACCCGGAGGTGGTCATCAAGCCCGGTGCTTTTGGGACTTTTTGGCTGCAGATCCGGGAAGCGCCGCTGCGGGTGCGGGTCAAGCCGGTGAAATTGGAGTGAGTTCCCTCGCACGGTCCGTTGCGGGCGTGCGAGTTATATGCGAGAGCGGATTATCCGTCCATCAGTGTGATCCGCGGCTTTCTTTTGCCTGAAAGGGTGTTTTTTTCGGGCGGCCCTGAGTCCGAACAGTGAGGCCTCCCGTTCTGAGCGGAAATCCTGGCGCCTGTGATGCTCTGAAAAGAACAAAGGCGCGCCGGGGTGGCGCGCCTTTGCGTTGGCGGGAGGGGACGTGAGCGCTCAGCTTTCGGCGGGGGCGTCGTCGGTGCCGTTGGCTTCCTGCTCTTCCTCGGTTTCGATGATGCGCGCGACGCTGAGGAGCTTGTCGCCCTCGGCGAGGGTGAGGAGTTTCACGCCCTTGGCGCCGCGATTGGTCTCGCGGATGGTGTTGACCGGGCAGCGCACACTCTGGCCCTTGGCGGTGAGGAGCATGATCTCGTCGGTGTCCTTCACGCTGAGGGCGCCGGCGAGGTTGATGGAATTATCCTCGGGCAGGTTGATGGCCCAGACGCCGCTGCCGCCGCGGTTGATGAGGCGGTAATCCTCGAAGCGGGTGCGCACGCCGAGGCCGGCTTCGCTGGCGACGAGGAAGCGCGCTTCGTGGTCCACGACTTCGATGACGTCGAGGTAGTCGCTTTCCAGCTTGAAGCGCATGCCGGTGACACCGCCGGTGGCGCGACCGGTGGCGCGGAAGAGATCTTCGCCGGTCTCGGGGTCGCGTTCGCGGAAACGGACGGCGAGGCCCTGATGGGAGACGAGGATGAGCTCATTTTCACCCGTGGTGAGCACGCTGCCGATGACGCGGTCGCCTTCGGCGAGGTTGATGCCGATGATGCCGCCTTCACGGGTGGCATTGGTGTAGTCGGCGAGGGAGCTCTTCTTGATGACGCCGCGGGCGGTGGCCATCACGAGGTAGCGGTCGGCGGTGAAGTCCTGCACGCAGAGCATGGCGGCGATCTTTTCACCCTCGGCGAGGCGGAGGAAGGAGGAGACGGATTTGCCCTTGGAGGTGCGGGTGCCCTCGGGGATGTCGTAAACCTTCTTCGCATGGCACTGGCCGATGCTGGTGAGGAAGAGGATGTAGTCGTGCGTCGAGGCGGTGAAGAGATGTTCGACGAAGTCCTCCTCGTAGGTGTCGGTGCCGATGATGCCCTTGCCGCCGCGTTTCTGCGAGCGGTATTCGGCGACGGGGGTGCGTTTGATGAAGCCGAGGTGGGAGACGGTGATGACGCAGCCTTCGTTGGGGATGACGTCCTCCATGCGAAATTCACCGGCGGCGGCAATGATCTCGGTGCGGCGGGGGGAGGTGTATTTCTCCTTCATCTCCCACAGCTCTTTCTTGATCAGGGCGAGCAGCTTGGCCTCGGACTCAAGAATGCCGCGGAGCTCTTCGATGAGGATCATGAGCTCGCGGTATTCGGCTTCGATCTTGTCGCGCTCGAGGCCGGTGAGCTGGTAAAGGCGAAGCTCAAGGATGGCATCGGTCTGCCGCTCGGAGAGCGGGTATTTGGCCATCAGGCGTTCCTTGGCTTCCTGGCGGTTTTGCGAGGCCCGGATGATTTTGACGAAATCGTCGAGGTTATCGAGGGCGATGATGTAGCCTTCGAGGATGTGCGCGCGGTCGAGGGCCTGATTGAGGCGGAACTGGGTGCGGCGCGTGACGACATCGCGGCGGTGATCGATGTAGCAATCGATCAGCTCGCGGATGTTCATCTGCTTCGGTCGTTTCTGGTCGAGGGCCAGCAGGGTGACGCCGAAGGAAGATTCGAGGGCGGTCTTCTGGAAGAGCTGGTTGATGACGACCTTGGCCTGTTCGCCGCGTTTGAGCTCGATGACAATGCGGGTGTTTTCATCGGACTCGTCGCGCAGGTCGCGGATGCCGTCGATCTGCTTGTCCGAGACGAGTTCCGCGATCTTGGTGACGAGGGTGGCGCGGTTTACATTGTACGGGATCTCGGTGATGACGATCTGCTCCATCCCGCCCTTGAGTTCCTCGGTGTGGGCCTTGCCGCGGGTGCGGACGATGCCCTTGCCGGTCTTGAGATAGCTGAGGATGCCTTCGCGGCCGGTGATGACGCCGCCGGTGGGGAAATCGGGCCCTTGGACGATGCCGCAGAGTTCATCAATGGAGATGCGCGGGTTGTCGATGATGGCGCAGGTGGCGGTGATGATCTCGTCGAGATTGTGCGGCGGGATGTTGGTCGTCATACCCACGGCGATGCCGGTCGAGCCGTTCATCAGCAGGTTGGGCAGGGCGGAGGGCAGGACGGTGGGCTCGGTGGTGGACTCCTTGTAATTGGGCGCGAAGTCCACGGTCTCCTCTTCGATGTCCTTGAGGAGGTCCTCGGCGATGTTCTTCAGCCGGGCCTCGGTGTAACGGTAGGCGGCGGGCGGATCGCCGTCCACGGAGCCGAAGTTGCCCTGGGGGTCGATCAGGGGGTAGCGCATGACCCAGGGCTGGGCGAGGCGGACGAGCGTGTCGTAAACCGAGGAATCACCGTGGGGGTGGTAGTTCTTGAGCACTTCACCGACGACGCCGGCGCACTTGTCGAAGGAACGGTTGTGCAGCAGGCCTTCCCGCAGCATGGCGTAAAGCACGCGGCGCTGCACGGGTTTGAGGCCGTCGCGCGCATCGGGCAGGGCGCGGGAGATGATGACCGACATCGAATACTCGATGTAGGCGGTCTGCATGATCTCGGTGATGTTGGCCGAGGAAAGTTTTTCGCTGGCGGTGTACATGCGGGAAAGGGAAGGGAATTTTCTTACAGGAAAAAACGGAGGGAGCGGGGATGACTGGCTGGGGCATCAAACCTCAGCGTCCGCCGTTGCCTCCTGTGGGTGGACCGGGTTTAAACATCCAGGAACTGGACGTTCAGCGCGTTATCCTCGATGAACTGGCGGCGGGGCGGGACCTCGTCGCCCATGAGAAGGGTGAAGAGGGCGTCGGCCTTGGCGGCATCGTCGATCGAAACCTTGAGGAGGCGGCGCTTTTCGGGGTCCATGGTGGTTTCAAAAAGCTGCTTCGGGTTCATTTCACCGAGACCCTTGTAACGCTGGATGCTGAGGCCCTTGCGTCCGTTGACGCGGATCTGCGCGACGATTTCGAGCGGGCTGAACAGCTCGGTCTTGTTTTCGGATTTTTGGCCGGCGTTCTCGGTGACGGTATAGCGCGGGGCGTCGGTGGAGGTGAAGGCGGTGACGTCCAGCCCGGCCTTGGTGAGGGCGGCGAGGATCTTGGCCATCTCGGTGCTCTCGTAGATTTCGTGCAAGGTGATGCGCCGGGTGGGGGCGGCGGCCTTTTTATCGGCGGCCTCGGCCTGATCGTGATCGTCGGCGGCGAGGTCGTTGTCCTGCACGAACTGTGCCCGGGCGTGTTCGTCCTTGAGGAAGGCGTGGGACTCCTTGTTGCCTTCACGGATGCGGGCGATGTAGCGGGGCAGGGCGTGGGTGGAGGGATCCTGCTGATCGAGGTATTCGGCGAGGCTGGCCCCGTAGCGGGTGACACCGCCGCCGAGCTTGTCGAGCACGGCCAGGTTTTCGACAATGGTCTCGATCTGGGCGGGCGCGAAGATGTGGCTGTCGGCCAGGCGCGTGAGCACGATGTCCTCGGAGCCGAGCTCAAGGAGGATGCGGTTGAGCTGGTCGTCGTTGTCCACGTATTGCTCCCGCTTCTTGCGCTTGATCTTATAGAGCGGGGGCTGGGCGATGTAGATGTAGCCGCGCTCGATGAGTCCCTTCATCTGGCGGTAGAGGAAGGTGAGGAGGAGCGTGCGGATGTGGGAGCCGTCCACGTCCGCGTCGGTCATGATGATGATCTTGTGGTAACGGGCTTTGTCGGCGTTGAAGCCGCCCACGGCCTCGTCGCCTTCACCGATGCCGGTGCCGCAGGCGGTGATGAGGGTGCGGATTTCCTCGTTGGCGAGGACTTTGTCGAGGCGGGCTTTCTCGGTGTTGATGAGTTTGCCGCGCAGGGGAAGGATGGCTTGGAAGCGGCGATCACGGCCTTGTTTGGCGGAGCCACCGGCGGAGTCGCCTTCGACGATGTAGAGTTCCGTGAGCGAGGGGTCGCGTTCGGAGCAGTCGGCGAGCTTGCCGGGCAGGCCGCCGCCGGTCATGGCCGACTTGCGCACGGTCTCGCGGGCCTTGCGCGCGGCCTCGCGGGCGCGGGCGGCGTTGACGACCTTGTCCACGATGCGCTTGGCGAGCTGGGGATTCTCGTCGAAGAAGGCGCTGAGTCCGTCGTAGACGATGGAGGAGACGACGCCCTCGACCTCGTTGTTGACAAGCTTCTCCTTGGTCTGCGAGCTGAAGCGCGGGTTCGGGTGCTTCACGGAGAGCACGGCGACGAGGCCCTCGCGGCAGTCCTCGCCGGAGAGGGCGGGGTCCTTGTCCTTGAGCAGCTTGTTGTTCTTCGCGTAGGTGTTGACGGCGCGGGTCATGGCCGCGCGCAGGCCGCTGAGGTGGGTGCCGCCGTCGCCGTTGGGGATGGAGTTGGCGAAGCAGAGGATGTTCTCGTGGTAGTCGCCGGTGTATTGCAGCACGATGTCGGCGTAGCACTCGTCCTCGACCGTCTTGCCGTTGTCGTCGATGGGGACCATGCGGCGTCCCTTGAGGACGATGGGGTTCGCGTGGATGAGATCCTTGTTCTCGCCGAGCTGGCGGACGAACTCGACGATGCCCTCCTCGTAGTAGAAGACGGCCTTTCGCTCCGAGTCGCCGCGCTCGTCGATCAGCTCGATGGTGATGCCGGGGTTGAGGAAGGCGAGCTCGCGGAGGCGGGCGGTGAGGTAGTCGAAGTTGAAATCGACTCCGGCGGTGAAGATGGTCGGATCGGGGAGGAAGCTGATCTTCGTCCCCGTGCGCGTCGGGTCGTCGAGCGTGCCGATGACCTCCAGCGGGCGCGTCGTCTTGCCGCGCTCGAAGGCGATGTGGTGGATCTTGCCGTCACGATAGACATCGGCCTTGAACCAGTCGGAGAGGGCGTTGACGCACTTCGCCCCGACCCCGTGGAGGCCGCCGGAGAACTTGTAGGCGCCCTGCCCGAACTTGCCGCCGGCGTGGAGGTTGGTCAGGACCAGCTCGACGGCGGGCATCTTGAATTTCGGGTGCATGTCCACCGGGATGCCGCGCCCGTCGTCCTCGACGGAGAGGGAGCCGTCGGCGTGGATGGCGATGACGACCTTCTGGCAATGGCCGGCGAGGTGTTCGTCGATGGAGTTGTCCAGCACCTCGAAGACGGTGTGGTGGAGGCCGCGCTCGGTGGCGGGGTCGCCGATGTACATCCCGGGGCGCTTGCGGACGGCTTCGAGGCCTTCGAGCTTGTCGATCTGTCCGGCACCGTATTCGCCGGTCGGTTGCGGAGGCTGGAGGTCTTCGGCGGAGTCGGACATGGGCAAATCGGGGATGGGTTTGGCAGGGTTTCCGGGAGGCAAATCGCCGGTCGGAAGACGGATCGGAAAGGGCTATCCGG
Organism: uncultured Opitutaceae bacterium; assembly: GCA_964429385.1. Lineage (GTDB taxonomy): Bacteria > Verrucomicrobiota > Verrucomicrobiia > Opitutales > Opitutaceae > UBA2377. Next base: position 1,307 of record CAYSBR010000031.1, on the reverse strand, counting down.
GGCAGCCCGGAGGAGGCGGTTTCGCGAAAGGCCAACGATAGCCGAAAACCGCGAAAGATCAAGGGTTTGAGGCCGATTTGGTGGGGAAAAACGGGGTGGTGGGAGGCGTTTAAAGTTTGAGGTTTAAGGTTTCAAGTTGGGGGGCGGGGAAGGGGGCTTCGGGGCGGGGACTATGGCGGTTCGGAAGCCTATGATTAGGCTCCGGATGTCGGGCGCGTGCCCTTCCAGCGCTGCTGCGCCCTCTCGACGCAGCGGCTCACCGGGGACGGTTCGCCCTACCCTGCTGCCGCCGGGTTTTTGGGCCGGTCGCCTTGAGTTTCCCGACCGGAAATCATCGAATCGCCCCAATCTTTTTCAGATTTGTTATCAATCAGTTGTGGGGACCCGATTCTGCCCAGTTTGGTGTTGGGACGCTCTCGATGGCCAAACTGTTGAAAGTGTCCCGCCAATACGACGGAAAATCAGCAAATCCGTCCAGCCCCGAGGCGACGAGCTGTGCCGACCGCTCCGCAATCCGCTTGTCTTCGATGATCTTCGTAATCTCGCCATGTTTAGGAGGCTTCCGGACGTCGTTGGTAAAATGCTGACGGGCGAACTCCAGAAACCAAGCCGCCTCAACCGGATTCGAGCCCTCCCTCGCCATTCGCTGATAAAGTCCAATGGCAAGGTCTGCGTTGGCAGTGAAACGGATGAGATCGCACGTGCCTTCCGCAACAACCTCCGAGTGTTTGACGTAGTCGAAATAGCGAAGTCTCCACCCCTTCTCTTGGCAGGCAGCGTGATCAAAGTGGACGATGGTGAACTCTGCTGTCCACTGATCTAAGCAGCTTTCCATCAGGTGGCGACACGCCTCAAGCGCTCCATCGACCTCCAACTTTGGCTGATGCTCTGAAATGAACCATGCCAAGGAAGTGACCAGATCAAGCGCATCATCGTCATGGCTGCGAAGATAGTCGAATGCCCGAGGCAGAAAATAGGCAGCCTCCTCGTAGGATCCAGCTGGGAGAAACGGACCGAGAATCTGCCGGTAGTGCCACCAGGTCATCTGCTCGTCGGGCGTCTCCAGGATCTCGGTGAGCATCTCCTCGGTGAAGTCGTGAAATGGATCGCTCAACGATGCCGGACGACGATATGGTAGGTCGATTGAAGGCATGTTTTTGCAGGTCTAAGGCGATCGCGAACACGGCTCCATCCAAGTGAGGATCCTTGGCCGCTTGATCGGTGGGATAGGGTCTCCCGTCGATCTTCATGGCGACGATGCGTAGCGTCCCCCCCTCAATTCGCCCGCAAAAACGCCACTAGATCCG
>CAYSBR010000030.1:3311-47507 GCA_964429385.1 uncultured Opitutaceae bacterium | reverse complement strand
CTGTCCTTCACCGCGCTGCGGGCGGGGGCGCTGCACTGGCGGTTGCACCTGCTGCTCCAAGGCATGACCTTTGTCGTGCTGCCGCTGCTGGGGTTGGCGGTCGCGGCGGCGACGGCCGGCTGGATTCCGGCGGATTTGCGGCTGGGGATTGTTTTTCTCTGTGTGCTGCCCTCGACCGTATCATCCGCCGTGGCGCTGACTGCGTCGGCGGGCGGCAATGTGGCCGGGGCGGTGTTCAACGCGACCTTGTCGAGTTTGCTGGGGATTGTGCTCACGCCGCTCTGGCTGGGGCTTTACCTGCAGACGGGCGGCGAGGCCGGCCCGCTGCTGCCGGTGATCCTCAATCTTGTGTGCTGGCTGCTGCTGCCGATGGCCGCCGGTCAGCTGGGCCGGCTCTGGCTGGCGGATTGGGCGGCGCGCTGGAAACCGCGTCTGCAGGTGGCCGACCGGCTGGTCATCCTGATGCTGATCTATACTTCGTTCTGCGATTCCGTGCAGAACGGTCTCTGGCAGGGCCGGGGACCGGGCCAGTTGCTGCTCGTGCTGGTCTTGTGCGCAGGATTGCTGGCGATTGCCTTGCTGGTGACGGATCGCGGTGGTCGCTGGCTGGGTTTTGCGCCCGGGGACCGTGTGGCGGCGCTGTTCTGCGGTTCACAGAAGAGCCTCGCGGTGGGCGCGCCGATGGCGAACCTCCTCTTTGCCGGAATGCCGGTGCTGGGCAGCGTGTTGCTGCCCGTCATGATCTACCACATGCTGCAGCTGCTCGTCGCGGGCTGGCTGGCGGCCCGGTGGGCCCGAGGCTGAATTTGCGAAATCGTCGCCGGTTCGCATGAGTGCGCGCATGTCGTCGCTCTTCACGCCTTTCACCCTCAAGTCTGTCACCTTGCTCAATCGGATCGGAGTTTCGCCGATGTGCATGTATTCCAGTCGGGAGGGGCTGCTGAATGACTGGCACCTGGTCCACTTGGGCGCCCGGGCGACGGGTGGGGCGGGGCTTGTGATTGTGGAGGCGACGGCGGTCGCGCCGGAGGGACGCATCACCCCGCTCGATGCCGGATTGTGGGACGAGGCCCAGGTTGAGCCGCTGGCCCGGATCAATCGTTTCCTGAAGTCGCAGGGTGCGGTGCCGGGCATCCAGCTGGGGCATGCCGGGCGCAAGGCGTCGGCGGCTGTTCCTTGGGAGGGTGGCGATCATCTGGAGGATGCGGAAGGAGGCTGGCTGCCGATCGCGCCCAGCGCCGAGGCGTTTGGCGATGGTTTGCGGCGTGTGCCTCGGGCCATGAGCGTCGCCGACATTGCGAGAGTGCAGCGTGAGTTCGCCGCCGCGGCCCGGCGGGCGCTTGCCGCCGGCTGCGAATGGTTGGAGGTCCATGCGGCGCACGGTTATCTCGGGCACCAGTTCCTGTCGCCGCTTTCCAACCGCCGCACCGATGGCTACGGCGGGAGTTTCGACAACCGCATCCGTTTCCTGCTGGAGACGATCCGGGCGGTGCGAGCGGTCTGGCCGGAGCAGCTGCCATTGACCGTGCGCCTGTCCTGCACCGACTGGGTGGAGGGAGGCTGGGATATCGGACAAAGTGTGGCTTTGTCCCTCCGATTGAAGGACGAGGGGGTGGATTTGGTGGATTGCAGCTCCGGAGGGGCGGTGCCGGCCGCAAAGATTCCTGTGGGCCCGGGTTATCAGGTGCCGCTGGCCGCGCGCATCCGGCGTGAAGCGGGGATTCCGACCGCGGCGGTGGGGATGATCACCGAACCAGCGCAGGCGGAGGAGATCATTGCTTCCGGCCAGGCGGATGTGGTGTTGCTGGCCCGTGAGCTTTTGCGGGACCCCTACTGGCCGCGCCGGGCGGCGCGGGCTCTGGGGGGCGGGTTGTTCGCCCCGCAGCAATACGGGCGGGCCTGGTAGCGGTCAGCCTTTGATGGCGCCGGCGGAGAGGCCGCGAACGAAGAGGCGCATCGTGAAGAGGAAAATGATGATCAGCGGAATCGCGGCGAGGAAGTAGGAGGCCATGATCTGGCCCCATTGCTTCACGTATTCACCGTCGAGGTAGATGAGGCCGACGCCGAGGGTGAAGAGTTCCTTGTCGCGCAGGATGATGAGCGGCAGGAGGAAATCGTTCCACTTGTTGAGGAAGGCGAGAATCGCGAGCGTGCCGATGATCGGGCCCGACATCGGGATGACGATGTTGATGACCTGCTGGAAGTGCGAGGCGCCGTCCATCTCGGCGGCCTCGAAGAGGTCCTTGGGCAGGTCCTCGATGAAATGGCGCAGCACGAAGATATTGAAGACCTGCGCCCCGGCGACGCCCACGAGGATGAGGGCGAGCAGGGTGTTGAGCAGGCTCAGGTTCTTCAGGAGCATGAAGAGCGGCACGATGTTGGCCACGCCGGGCAGCAGCATGAGGATGAGGAAGGCGGACCAGAGGAAACCGCTGAAGGGCAGTTTGTGCCGGGCGAAGAAATACGCGGCGAGGATGGCGAGGAAGAGCGAGGCGACCGTGCCGGTCACGGCGACGAAGATGGTGTTGGCGAGGTAGGGGCCGATGAGCTTGATCGCGAATACCCAGTTGTCCCATTGCCACTCGGTCGGCCAGAGCGGCAGCCAGGGCTGGCGGATGAACGAGGCGTTGTCCTTGAAGGACACCTGGAACATCATGTAGAGCGGGAACAGCTCGATGAGGATGAAGAACCAGATGATGGTGTGCTTCGGCCAGTCGCGCTTGCGCTTGAGGGGGGAGGTGGCGGCGCTCATTTTTCCACGCGGACGTAGCGGTTGTTGATGAGGGTCAGCGCCAGGATGACCACGAAGAGAATCATGCCGATGGCGCAGGCGTAGCCGAATTCGCCGGCGACGAAGGCGCGGTTATACATCCACAGGCCGGGCACCATGCCGCGCCCGCCGGGGCCGCCGTATTCATTGAGCAGGAGCAGCTGGAGGCCGTAGCCGCCGAGGGTGCCGATGATGAGCAGCACGAGGCTGAGGCGCACCTGGGTGAGGATGAGCGGGAGCTCGATATAGAGGAATTTTTTGAAAGGGCCGACGCCGTCCAGCTCCGCGGCCTCATAGATCTCCTGGCTGATGGATTGCAGTCCGGCGAGGTAGATGAGCACACCGACGGTGCCGATCCACGGGAAACCCCAGATGAAAAGCGCGGGCAGGATGAGCTCGGGCTGGGAAAGCCAGCCGATGGGGACGCCCTCGAAGAAGACGTTCCACCCGAAGAAATCGTTGATCGCGACCAGCACCGTCTTGAGGCCGGTGGCCTCGATCACGCGGTTGAGGGCGCCGAGGTTGGGGTCGAGGATGAATTTCCAGATGAAGAGCGTGACGAGCTGCGGCACGATCATCGGCACGACGAGGAGGGCGCGGTAGGCGTATTGCCAGCGGTCGCTCACCAGCCGGTGGATGAGCACGGCCATCAGGATGGACGGGATCATCTTGAAAAGATTGAAGATCATCAGCGCGCCCACCGTCATGAAGGAGTTCAGCAGCGTGGAGTCGGTGAAGGCGCGCTTGAAATTGTCCCACGCGATGAACTGTTTGGCCTCGCCCCCGGCCCAGTCGAAGAAGCTGTGGTAGATCGCGCTGGCGGCGGGAAAATAGGCGAAGACGAGGATCATCACCAGCGAAGGCACCACGAAGAAATACAGACGCCATTCGCGGAGGAGCTTTTGCCGGGATAACGTGAAAGCCATGGGTGGAAAACGACGCCGGGGGTGGACGCTGCGTCGAGTGAGTCACAGGGCTTCACGTTGCCAAGCCGTAATTTGGACAAAGACACAAAAAACCGGCGGCTTGCGGTTTTGCGTCCGCTGGTTGCTGTGTTCCGGCCATGATTCCTGTCGTTCCTGACCAACTGCTGGCCGCGCTGCATTGGCGTTACGCCGTGAAGAAATTCGATCCCGCGAAGAAGATTGCGCCGGAGCTCTGGCGCGCGCTGGAGGAAGCGTTGGTGCTCACGGCGTCATCCATTGGTCTGCAGCCGTGGCGTTTCATCGTGGTGACGGATCCGGCGGTCAAAGCGGCGCTGACACCCGCGGCCTGGAACCAGTCGCAGGTGGCGGACTGCTCGCACTTCGTCGTGTTTGCGGTGCATCGCGACATCGGGCCGGCGCACGTGGAGAAGCATATCGCCCGCATGATCGAGGTGCGAAGTCTGGAGCCGGAGTCGCTCGACCGTTTCCATCAGATGATCCTGCGCAATCTCGACGAAGCGCGCGCGGCGGGGCGGCTCGACACGTGGCAGGCTCATCAGCTCTACATCGCGCTGGGCAACTTCCTGACCGCGGCCGCCCTGCTCGGGGTGGATACCTGTCCGATGGAGGGGATCGAGCCGCCGAAGTTCGATGACATTCTCAAGCTGACTGGAACTCCCTATACGACGGTCGTGGCCTGCGCCGCCGGCTATCGGCTGGCGGAGGACAAATATGCGACGGCGAAGAAAGTGCGCTTCATTCCGGAGGATGTAATTGTACGGATCTGATCCCGGTGGGGCTCAGCTATGCGAACACTGAAGCGCGCTCGTCGGAGGTCAGCTCGCGCCAGTGACCGGGGGCGAGTGCCTCCGGTGAAAACCGGCCGATGCGCACGCGGATGAGCCGCAGGGTGGGGTGGCCGATGGCGGCGGTCATCCGGCGCACCTGCCGGTTTTTCCCTTCAGTGAGCTCCAATGACAGCCAGCAATCGGGGATAGACTTGCGTTGACGGATTGGCGGGGTGCGAGGGGGCGGCGCCGGAGCGGGTTCAAGACGGCGCACGCGGCAGGGCTGCGTCTGGTAGCCGCCGATCTTCACGCCCCGGGCGAGTTGGGCGAGCGTGGCTTCCGCCGGAATGCCCTCCACCTGGGCCCAGTATTCGCGCACGTGAGCCTGGGCAGGATCCAGCAAACGCGTGTTGAGGCCGGGTTCGTCACTGAGGAGCAGCATCCCTTCGGAGTCCGCGTCGAGTCGTCCGAGTGGATACACCCGCTTGGGCAGGCTGAAGTCCGCGAGCGTGCGCCACGCCGAGCCGGGCTCGGGAGTGAATTGCGAAAGCACGCCATAGGGTTTGTTCAGGACGAGGAGCACGCGGGCAGATTGGAGGAAACGGTGGCTCTGAAAAAGCCGGAAGTCGGCCTGGCGATTTGCCTTTGGCGGGGAGCAGCCTTTCTTCGCGATCATGCACGCCGTCCAGTTAACCGCCGTCAACCAGCTTGCCGTCACCGAAGTGCCCGCGCCCGTGCCGGCGGCGGGGGAGGTGGTCGTTGCCTTGAAGGCGGCGGCGCTCAACCACCGCGATGTCTGGATCAAGACCGGCCAGTATGCGGGCCTCAAATGGCCATGCCTCCCGGGTTCCGATGGCGCGGGTGTGGTGGTGGCGGGTGATTCGCCCTGGGCGGGGCGCGAGGTCATTATCAATCCCTCATTCAACTGGGGCGAAACTCCGTGCGCGCAAGGGCCGGGCTTCAGCATCCTGGGCTTGCCGCGCGACGGGACCCTGGCGGAGCAAATCGCGGTGCCGGTGGCGCAGCTTGCGCCGAAGCCGACGCATTTGAGCTGGGAGGAGGCCGCGGCCCTGCCGCTGGCCGGTTTGACGGCCTATCGCGCGCTGTTCAGCCGGGCCAAGCTGCAGGCGGGCGAGCGGGTGCTCATCACGGGCATCGGCGGCGGCGTGGCTTTGTTTGCCCTGCAGTTCGCGGTTGCGCAGGGCGCCCGGGTATGGGTGACCTCAAGCGCTACCGACAAGGTGGCGCGGGCAGTCGCCTTGGGCGCTGCCGGCGGTTTTGATTACACTCAGGAGGATTGGGCGGCGCAGGCGGCCACCCAGGCCGGGGCTTTTGATGTAATCGTGGACAGTGCGGGCGGGGCGGGCTTCGAGACCTTGATCGACCTGGCGGCCCCGGGCGGGCGGATCGTTTTCTTTGGCGCCACACGCGGCAACCCTCCCGGGTTCACGATGCGCAAGGTTTTCTTCCGCCAGCTGTCATTGCTGGGGACCACGATGGGCAGTCCGACCGATTGGGCGGAGATGGGCGTGTTTGTGGCCCAACACCAGATCAAGCCGGTCGTGAGCGAGGTGTTCCCGCTGTCACGTGCGGCGGATGCCTTTGCGCTGATGGAGCGCGGCGGGCAGTTCGGTAAAATCGTGGTGCGGATCTGATGGCCGCGGCGCTTACAGCCGGCCGGTTTTGGCCTTGCCGGGTTTGACGGGCTGGCCGGTGTCGGCGCTGGCGAGGGCGGCGAAGCAGAGTTCGAGACTCCGGAGGTTGTCACGCCCGCCGATGGAGGGCTCGCGCTCCTCCTCGATGGCGCGGAGGAATTCGCCGAGCGTGCCGCGGAAACCGTCGGGAAACCATTTGCCCTGGAGCGGGATTTTCACGGCGCCCCGCTTCGTGGTGAGCTCAAGTTCGGTGAGATTGCAGAGGTCGCCGAGGCCGCGGAGCGTGCCCTTGGAGCCGACACAGCACAGATATTCATTCGGAGCGAGCGACTGATAGGCGCTGAAGCCGAGCGTCGCGAGACCGTCGCCATAGTTGACGATGGCGTTGGCCAGCATCGGCGGCTTCATGTCCTGACCGGGGGCTTTGACGACGTTGGCGAACACGCTGCGGGCGGTGCGACCGGCGAAGACGGTGGCGGCGATGTCGAACCAGTGGATGGCGAAGTCGCTGAGGATGAGGTGATGCAGTTCCTCAAACTTGCTGCCGCGCGTCCACGTGTGGTCCCACTGCATGACCATGTCGAGGGTGTGAATGTCGCCGAGCAGGCCGCCGCGCACGGCGGCGAGGAGGGCGGCGAATTGCGGTGCCCAGCGGCCGTTCTGGTTGACGCCGAGGCGCAGGCCCTGGCGGGCGGCGAGGGCCGCCAGCTTCCGGCCGGTCGCGAGGTCGAAGGTGAAGGGCTTCTGGCTGAGCACGTGTTTGCCGGCGCGCAGGGCGTCGAGGATCTGCGACTGGCGGACGGCGGTGTGTGTGGCGATCTCGACGGCGGTGATGTCATCACGGGCGAGCAGTTCGCGGTGGTCGGTGTAAACGGCGGCCTTGGGGAAAAAGTCATCGCGCCGGCTTTCCGCCGCGGTGCGATTGACGTCGGCGAGAGCGACCACTTCCACGCCGAACGACTTGGCCGCGGCGAGGTGATGCCGGGAGATGCCGCCGCAGCCGATCAGGCCGAGTTTGTGGCGCTGGGGATAGCGCGGTCCGCGGGGGAGGTAATCAAGCTTGGGAGGACGCATGGGGAGAGTTGTTTTTAACCGCGAATGGACACGAATTCACACGAATGAAATAAGCTCTGTTCGAAGGGAGGTGATCACAGTTTCCTGGCTGAAGGAGGGGGAATCTCAGGCCCATCCTGCTTATTGATAGATCACCAAAAGCGGAGACCGCGGCGGGATAGAGGGAGGGGCCGATCTCCGAGCGGTCCGCCATGGAGGTCGGACCCTGCCTTCCGTCACTTCTTCGGGTAATTCTCAATAGGTGATCGGTGATTCGTATTCGTGTAAATTCGTGGTTGGAATTATTTCAGGAGCGTCTGCGGCCTCTTGGTTTTTGCGCTGCGGGCGGCTGTGTCCACGATCTGCTGGCCGATGCGGGCGAATTTCACCGACAGGGGTCCGGTGATCTCCTCGCCGGTGGCGAGGCAGTGGAGGAAATACTGCACCGGGTTTTGCCGGGGTTTCTTCAGCCTGTCCACGGGGATGACCTGGCCGTCGGGGTGGCGGCGGTTTTGCAGCCGGACGGTCGGCTCATAGTCATAGTTGGAAATGGTTCCCTGCGTGCCCTTGAGCACGAAGCCGCACTTGGGCTGGGTCTGCGTGATCCACGGGCAGGTGAAGGTGCCCCAGCGGGTGTGGAAGGTGGAGAGCCATTGGCCGTAGCGGGCGATGGTCACACTCTGCTCGTCCACGGGCACGCCTTTCGCCGCGGCGGTGACGGTGGTGACTTCGTCGGGCTTGCGGCCATCGAAATACCAGGTGCCCAGCGTGACGCCGTAGCCGAGATAATCAATGAGCGAGCCGCCGCCATTGGGGTCATAGAACCAGTTGCGCTTTTTCTGCGCGAGGGCGGGCTCGGGCGCGCCGAGCACGGGGTTCGTTTGAATCGGCCCGCGGTTGCCGTCGTAAAAATGAACTTCCTCCAGCTCGCCGATCTTCCCCTCTCGCAGCAGCCGGTGTGCGGTGAGATGGGGCGGATACCAGGCCAGCGGCCAGTTGATCGCCAGCTGGCGGCGCGCCTTTTTCATCGCGGCAATCATCCGGTCGGCCTGCGCGAGATTCCCGGCGAAGGGTTTCTCCACCAGCACGTGGGCGCCGTAGGGGACGACTCGCTCGACCCAGTCGGCATGTGCGCCGGTGGCGGGGCAGAGGATGATGACGTCGGGCCTGGTCTGCTCCAGGCAGGCGCGCCAGTCGGTGAAGACGCGGTCCGTGGGAATTTTCAGGTCCCGGATGACGTCTTGCATCGCGCCGGGGTCATGATGCGCGATGCCGACGATTTCGGCATTAGGCGCATGGGCGGCCTGCGCGAGCAGGTGATCCATGTGCCGGAAATCAAAATTGATGCCGGCAATGCGCCATTTTTTGCGGGTAGCCATGGAGGGTTCAGTCCTTCCAGGTGGCGGTGAACTTGTAGCGACCGGCGGCGAGTGAGAGGGCGGGTGCGTCGGAGGATTTCACGGGAGAAATTCCGCCGGCTTGGGCCAGAGGCTTGCCGCCTTCGGTGATTTTCGCCCCGGCGGGAACAGGGAAGGTTGCCGTGGCCGTGGTGTTGGCCGGGACGGTGATTTCCCAATCGAAGCGGTTTTTGCCGAGCTTCCACGCGCTGACGATTTCGCCGTGGATGGAGTCGATCTGGCCGCGGGCGCGGGTGAGTTCGCCACCGGGCTGCGGCGCGAGGAGGATGTGCTTGTAGGCGGGTTGGGTGGAATCGAGGTCGATGCCGGCGACAACCTGGTAAAGCCAGCAACCGACCGCGCCATAGGCGTAATGGTTGAAGGAGTTCATGCCCTTGTCCTGGAAGCCTTTTTCCGGAGTCCAGCCGTCCCAACGTTCCCAGATGGTGGTGGCGCCCTGCGTGACGGCATAGAGCCATGACGGCCATTTTTTCTGGTGCAGCAGCTTGTAGGCGACGTCGGTGCGACCAAAGCGCGAGAGCACGTGGGGGAGGTAGGAGGCGCCGACGAAACCGGTGGTGAGCTGGTTGCCGCGCTGCTCGATGTCACGCACGAGCTCGGCGAGGAGCTTCGGGCGGAGCGCTTCCGGGGCGAGGTCGAACTGGAGCGTGAGCGTGTAGGCGGTCTGGGTGAGACCGGTGACGAGGCCGTCGTCGGAGACGTAGCGCTTCTGATAGGCGGTGCGGATCTGCGTGTGCAACTTCGCGAAGGCGGCGGCATCTTTCGTCTCGCCGAGCACGGTGGCGATGCGCGCGGCGAGGCTGGTGCTGTAGGCAAAGAGGGCGGTGCCGATGAGATCCTTCGGCGTGCCGCCGTCGGTCTTGCCGCTGCCGTCGAGGGCGAGCCAGTCGCCGTAGCCCTGCCAGCCTCCGAGATCGGGGTGCACGCGGATGAGGTTCTTCGACGCTTTCTTCAGGTAGGCGATGAAGCGCTTGAGCGAGCCGTAATGCCGCGCGAGCAACGCGCGGTCGCCGTAGCAGAGATAAACGATCCACGGGCAGATGACACCGGCATCGGCCCAGGCCGGCCCGCCGTCGGGTCCAACACCTTCAACGACCGGGACGACCGAGGGGAACTGGCCCTCGGCGCCCTGGGCGTCGGCGATGTCGCGCTGCCATTTGTTGAAGAAGCCCTGCACGTCGCGGTTCCAGGCGGCGGTGCGGATGAAGACCTGGGCGTCGCCCATCCAGCCGAGGCGCTCGTTGCGCTGGGGGCAGTCGGTGGGGACTTCGAGGAAGTTGCCGCGCTGGCCCCAGTCAATGTTGCGCTGGAGCTGGTTGATGAGCTCGTCGTTGCAGGTGAAGTCCCCCGTGCGCGGCGTGTCGCTGTGCAGCACGATGCCGGTGACGGCGTCGTCGAGCATCTTGTCGGGATGACCGGCGACTTCAACGTAGCGGAAGCCGTGGAAGGTGAACTTCGGCTCCCAGGTTTCGCCGGCGGGATCACCGCGGAGGATGTAGAAATCGGTGCAGCGCGCGGCGCGGAGGTTGTCGGTGTAAAGGGTGTTGTCGTCGGGGTTGAGGATCTCGGCATACCGGATTTTCAGGATCTGTCCGGCCTGGCCCTTGACGCGCAGGCGGATGCGGCCGGCGATGTTCTGGCCGAGGTCGAAGATCCAGATCGGGGCCGGCCAGATCTCCATCTTGCGCGGAGGGGCGACGGGTTTGATTTCCTGCGTGGCGCGCACGAGCGGCCCGATGCTGGGCGAAAGCTCGATCGCGGGCGCGGGGAAAACGGTGGCGGGAACCCAGCCGCTGTCATCATAGGCGGCCCGGCTCCAGCCGGTGAGTTCACGGCGCGCGTCATGGGTTTCGCCGGCCATGATGTCATTCTCCACGATGGGACCGAAGGCGGTGCGCCAGGCTCCGTCGGTGGCGAGGGTTTCGGTCGAGCCGTCGCGGTAGGTGATGACGAGCTGGGCGAGCAGGCGGGGACGGTCGCCGTAGTAGCCGCGCGCGCGCCAGCCGATGCGGCCGCTGTACCAGCCGTCGCCGAGGACGGCGCCGGCGGCGTTGGCCCCGGGTTGGAGCAACGCGGTGATGTCGTAGGCCTGATATTGGACGCGTTTCTCGTAATCGGTCCAGCCGGGCGCGAACTGCTCGACGCCGACGCGCGTGCCATTGATTTCAAATTCATAAAGGCCGAGCGCGGTGACGAACAGGCGGGCATCGGCCACGGGCTTCGCGAGATTGAAAATCGTGCGCAGATAGGGGCTGGGTACGGTGGAATCGGGGCCGCCGGCGAGGGCGGAGCCGATCCATTGGCCCGACCAGTCATTGGCGGCGAGCAGGCCCATTTCCCAGAACGCGGGGGCGCTGGCGGAGGTCTGGCCGAGTTCATCGCGCACCTCGACGCGCCACCAGGCGCGCTGACGCGAGGCGAGTGCCTGGCCGGCATACGGGATATCATGGGTGGCATCGGACTTCACCCAACCGCTGTCCCAGAGGTCGGCCGCACCGGTCCGCGAGCGGGAAACCGTGATGCGGTAGGCGGCCTGACGGGCGCCGCGGCGGTGGCCGGCGGCGAGTTGCCAGCTCAGGCGCGGGGTGGCATCGTGCTGGCCGAGCGGGTTGACGAGATGATTGCAACGCAGTTGGACGGGGCGGGTGGGGGAGGGCATGGGGATTATAAAACAGCGCACCCAAAGCGCTTTGTTCGATACATGGCAAGGACGCGTTGGCGGAACATTCATCCGCCTTCGCTTTGTGAGCTACGCGGACAGGTTCGCTGCGGGACATTCCTGTTCTGACATTGGATGCATCCAGAGGGGGTGAAGCGTCACGATGCTTGTCATCGGTCGGACCGGAAACCTAGCTTGCGGGCATGGGAAAGATTCTTGTCACCGGTGCGGCCGGGTTCATCGGCAGCCACACGACCGACCGCCTGCTGGCGGAGGGCCATACCGTGCTCGGAGTGGATAACCTGCGGACCGGCCACCGGCGCAACCTCGCGCAGGCGCTCGCCTCGCCGCGGTTTGAGCTGGCCGAAGAGGATGTGGCCGCCGCCGAAGTGCTGCCGCGGCTCGCCGCAGTTTTTCATCCCGATGCGATCATCCATCTCGCCGCGCTGGTGAGTGTGCAGGAGAGTATCCGCGACCCGGAGTTGAACCACCGGCTTAATGTCATGGCGACGGAACGCGTGGCGGCGGCGGCGCAGGCGCACGGGGTGAAGCGGATCGTCTTTGCTTCGTCGGCGGCGATCTACGGCGATGCGACGGATCTGCCCATCCGGGAGGAGACGGCGAAAAAACCGATCAGCCCCTACGGTGAGGCAAAGCTGCGCTCCGAGGAAATCCTGCTGGGGCTGACGGACGTCACGGCGCGCTGCCATCGCTATTTCAATGTCTATGGTCCGCGGCAGGATCCGGCTTCGCCCTATTCGGGCGTGCTTTCGATTTTCGACCGGCGCTACCGGGACGGGCAGGGCGTGACGATCTACGGCGACGGGCAGCAGACGCGTGACTTCATCTCGGTGCACGATGTGGCGCGGGCCAACACCCTGGCGGCGACGCGGCCGGGCATCGTCGCGGGGGCGGCCAACATCTGCACGGGCCGCGCGACGTCGTTGCGGGAGATCGTCGCGATCTTTGCGCAGCATTATCCGCAGGTGCCGCCGCCGCGGTTCGAGCCGGCTCGCACGGGCGACATCATTCACTCGCGCGGCCAGGCCGCGCGGGCGCAGGCGGACCTGGGGTTCACTGCGCAGGTGAGCGTGGCCGATGGGCTGGCGGAACTGATTCGCGGCTGAGATTGCCCGGTCGCCAGCGGCGCGCCGCGCTTTCCTGGCTTCCCTCCGGATTTCATCTGCGCTTTCCTTCACCCATGGCCGAAAACCCCCAAGCATACGTGTGCATCATGGCCGGCGGCAGCGGCGAGCGCTTCTGGCCGATGAGCCGGCGGCACCTGCCCAAGCACCTGCTCACTTTGTTTTCCGAACGCACGCTGCTGGAGGACGCCGTGCGCCGGCTGGAGGGAGTGGTGCCGTATGACCATGTCCTGATCCTCACCAATGCCGCGCAACTCGCCGGCGTGCGCGAGGCGTTGCGCTCCCTGCCGGCGGTGCAGGTCATCGCCGAGCCGGCCAAGCGCGACACGGCCGCGGCGGCGGCGCTGGCGACGGCCTGGGTGCGCGCCCGCGATCCGCAGGGCGTGCTGGCGCTGTTGCCGGCGGATGCGTTGATCAAGGATGTGGCCACCTACCGGCGCCAGCTGGGCGCGGCGCTGGCGCGGGCCGGCCGCAGCGAGGCGTTGCTCACTTTTGCCATCAAGCCGACCCATCCGGCGACGGGGTTCGGCTATCTTGAGCTGGGTGAGCTGCTGGATGGTGGCTTTCGCGAGGTGGCTCGGTTTGTGGAAAAACCCGACCGGGCGAAGGCGGAGGACTATGTGGCCGGCGGTCGGCATGCGTGGAATGCCGGCATGTTCGTCTGGCGCGTGGATGCCTTCCTGGCGGAGGCGGAGCGCCAGACACCGCAGCTCGCGCAATTCATCCGCGAATTTCCCTCCGGGGATGCGGCCGGGTTTATCGCGGAACGGTTTCCGGGCCTCGAGCCCCGGGTTTCTGTGGACTATGCCATCATGGAAAAAGCCGGCGCGGTGGAGACGCTGCTGGCGGAGTTCGACTGGGATGACGTCGGCACCTGGACGGCGCTGCCGGCCCATCTGCCGGCGGATGCCTCGGGCAATACGCTGAAGGGGTCGGTCGTCGTGCATGAGGCGGACAACAACATCGCGCTGAGCAATGGCCGCACCATCGCCCTCTGCGGTGTGCGCGACCTGGTTGTCGTCGAAACGCCCGATGCGGTGCTGGTCTGTCACCGCGATGCCGTGCCCGGAATCAAGCAGTTGTTGCCCCGGATTCCGCCCGGGCAGATCTGAAGCCGGCCCGGCTTGGTGAAATTCTCCGTTGACGCGGCCGGAAGCGGGGCCTTTATCTCCGCCTCTTTTCCACGGCGAGTTAGCTCAGTTGGTAGAGCAGAGGACTGAAAATCCTTGTGTCCCCGGTTCGATTCCGGGACTCGCCACCACTTTTGAAATCCGCAGTTCGCAAGAACTTGCGGGTTTTTTGTTTGGCGGGGCGGAACTTTGTGCTCAGCCATGGTGCGGCATGAGCACGCTGATCCAGTATCCCCGCGATCCCTCCACGCCGGTTTCGCATCTGCCGTTCAGTCCTGCGACGCGGGTGGGTGACCTGATTTTTGTTTCGGGACAGGCCTCGGTGGATGAAGCGGGCAAGATCATCCAGGACACTTTTGAAGGAGAGTTCCGCCGCTCGGTGGAGAATTTGCGCAAGGTGCTGGCATCGGCGGGCAGCGATCTGCAACACGTCGTGCAGGTGCGCAGCTACGTGCGCGACCCGGCCAACGTGGGCCGTTACAACGAGCTTTACCGCGAGTATTTCACCGCGCCCTATCCGGCGCGCACGACGCTCACACATTGTCTGCCGGAGGTGCTGCACTTCGAGATCGAGTGCGTCGCCGTGCCGAGGTCGTGATTTCCGTGTCATGGCTTCCGCCGGTCCCTTGCCCTACACCGATGTCAAACCGCAGGGCGCGGCGGATTTTTACTATGCGATCAACGCCACGTTTCGTTTCATCCTGACCCGGCTCGGGCGGGAGGCCTGGGTGGCTTACCTGCAGGAGATGGGCCGCGGTTACTATGCGCCGGTCAATGCGACCTGGCGGGCCGGCGGACTGCCGGCGGTGGCGCGGTATTGGCGGGCATTTTTTGCCGCGGAGCCGGGCGCGGTGGTTGAGGTGGAGGAGTGGCCGGACCGGATGGAGATCCATGTGCGGGAATGCCCCGCGTTGAAGCATCTGCGGTCCGGCGGACGGGAGATCGTGCGGGAGTATTGTCAGCATTGCCGGATACTCGGCGCGGCCCGGGCGGCGGAGGCGGGAATGGAGATGCGGCTGCGGGGCGGCAACGGCGCGTGCCGGCATACCTACGCGCCTGCGTCCACCGGCCTGCCACTGCAGGATGAGGCGGCCATTGCGGAGGCGACGCGATGATCGGGTGCTACGATTTTTGCGGCCATTACGAATGGACCTTCGGCTGGCTGGAGCGCACGGGCGGTCATGCGCGGGTGCGGCGGTATTGGGACGAGGCCATCCATCGGGACAGCCAGCGGCATGCGGGGGAGTTGATCGCAAAGGAAGGGTTTGCGGGCATGGCGCGTTATTGGGGCCATACGCTGACCGAGGAGTCGCCGGACCTGGGGTTCAACATCACGCAGGGTGCGGAGGTTTTTCGGATCGATCTGCACGACTGTCCTTCGCGCGGTTTTCTGCTGCGCAACGACATTCATCATTATCGCGACTATTGCGATCATTGCATGGGGTGGATCGGCCCGATGCTGCGCGAGGCGGGCTTTGTCGTTGATCACGAGTATAACCACCGCGGCCAATGCTGGTGGGAGTTGCGTCCGGCGGGCACCCCGGGCGGCCATGCCGCGCCAGGCAGCGTGGCCGGGGTGAAAGATGTGCGCCTGCGGCCCGATTGGCCGGCGGATGACTCCGGTCTGGACCGTTATCACAAAACCAACGACCCTGACGCCAAGACCGCCAAAGCGAGTGATGCCCCAACGCCCTGACACCCCAATGCCGCCCGAACCGATACCACCCGATGAGACCGAGCAAGTGCGCTGGTTTGCCAACGAGGTGCAACCGCATGAGCGCGCGCTGCGCGCCTACTTGCGCGCGAGTTTTCCGGTGGTGCGCGACGTGGACGATGTGGTGCAGGAATCATACCTGCGGCTGTGGCAGGAGCGGGCGCGGAGGCCGGTGAACTATGCCAAGGCGCTGCTCTTCAAGGTGGCCCGTCATCTGGCGATCGATTTTGCCCGGAGGGATCGGATCTCACCGGAGGAAAGGACGGAGGATGTCGAGCGATTGAATGCCATTGCCGAGGAGGCGGATGTCGTGGCGATCGTCAATGCGCGTGAAAAGAGCCGCTTGCTGGCCCAGGCGATCGATAGTCTGCCGGCCCGTTGCCGGGAAATCGTCATTCTGCGCAAATTGAAGATGCTGCCGCAGCGGGAAGTGGCACAACACCTCGGGTTGGCTGAAAAGACCGTCGAGGCTCAGCTCGCGCGGGGCGTGAAACGCTGTGAAGATTTCCTGCGCAAGCGCGGCTTACACCATCATTACACGGATGAAAACTCCTGATGCTCCTTCTTCCGGTGATCCGGAGCAATCGTCAGCACTGGACTGGGCTCAACGGGCCGGTGCGACCGATCTGGTCATGGCTGAATTGAAGACGTTGTCGCACCGGCGGAGGCGACGCCGGATTTTGTTGGGAACGACCTTGGTCTGCGGGCTTGCGGCGGGCGGCTGGTTTTTCAACCAAGCGCGCGTGTTGGACCGGCCGCTGGATCTGGAGCCTACGATCGCGGTCATGTTGCCGGAGCAGCGGGTACTGCCCGATGGGACGGTGGTTGAGCTTAGGGATGACGCGTTGATCCGGCATGAATTCAGCCCGGAATTGCGCCGTGTTGTACTGGCGCAGGGGACCGCTCATTTTCAGGTGATTGAGGATGTCGAGCGCCCGTTTGTGGTTGAGGCGGAAGGGGTGGAGGTGAGAGCGGTAGGAACCGCTTTCAGCGTGCAGGTCGGCGCCGACGGTATCGAGGTGTTGGTCACGCAGGGGCGGGTTTCGCTCGCGGCGATGCATGACAGTCAAGTCGCGGGGCCGCTGTTGACGGCAGGTGAAGGGGTTGCGGTGCAGTCTCCCGTTCATGGGGAGTTTAATATCATGGTGCTGGCGGCGCGGCCGTTGTCCGGGATCGAGATGGAAAGCCGTTTGAGCTGGCGCCTGCCCCGGATCGAGTTTTCCGGGACGCCTCTGGTTGAAGCGGTGCGGATGGTAAACCGCCACAACCGTCAGCAGTTGGTGCTGGCCGATGCATCACTGCATGACTTGCAAATCAGTGGCATGCTTCGGGCCGACAACCTGCCGGCGTTGCTCGAGCTTCTGCGGGAGAATTTCGGCATTGTGAGCGCTGATCCGGAGGCAGATGTGATCGTGTTGCGGCGCGAGTCCTGAAATGGGCGGAGGCGGGGCGCAAAAATAAAACAAAATTTTTTGCAGGGGTTTTATCGGTTGTTTCGTCAGCGCATATGAGTGAGGCCTTGTCCCATGCAAGCGCCTTCAGACGCTGACCCATGCCTAATGAAACCAATACCCCGGCGATTCGTGCAGCAACTGCGTGGATGGCTGGGCGGTTGTCTGGCAGGGTTGGCATTGCTCGTGTCCCCGTTGACCACGGCCGCCACGTCACCCGATGTGCGCTTGTTCTACGAATTGCCCGAGGATACGGCGGAAAAATCGCTCATGCGGTTTGCCGTCCAGTCCGGGCAGGAGGTTCTGTTTGCCACGCAGGTAGTCGCCGGCGTGACGACCAGCCCGGTTTACGGGGAGTTCACCGCCATGGAAGCGGTCAGCGCTATGCTGGCCGGCACCCGACTGGCTGCGACGCATGATAGGCGTAGTGGCGTGTTCACGGTGCGGCGTTTTACCCCCGAACCTATGACAAACAACATCATTACCAGAATTCGCCGGGCGCTCACGGGCGCCCTGCTTGTCTTCACTACCCAGACCCTGTCGGCACAAGCTACCTCCGATGACCCGACGAAGCCCGCTCCAGCGGAAGAAGGACGGGCGGACGAGGTCGTGGTACTTTCCAATTTCCTGATCAGCAGCACGCAGGGAAAAGGCTATGTGGCCAACGATGCGTCGTCCGGCCTGAAGTCGAAACAGCTGCTGATCGACATCCCGCAATCCATCCAGGTGGTGCCGCGCGATATCATCGACGATCTCGGCCAGATCAACAGCACGATTGATACGATCAAATACGTATCAAGCGGCGTGATCCCCTATGGCTATGGCGAGGTCGTTTTCCAACGCGGCTTCCGCTCGGGTAATCCGCTGATCGACGGCCAGCTGGATGCGATCGTGCTGGCGGATTCCGTTTCCTACGATTCCTACGAGGTACTGAAGGGGCCGGCGGCGGTGCTCTACGGCCAGCGGGCGGATCTGGCGGGCATCATCATCAAGCACACAAAGAAACCGTTGCCGGTGGCCAGGCGCTCGGTGCGGGCCACGGTGGGAGAGGGCGGGCTTTACCGTGGTGAAGTCGATCTGACCGGTCCGATTGGCCAGCTCGGCTCCGTGCCGGTGTCTTATCGTGTCATCCTGGCCAGCCAGAAGAGCGACGGTTTTCAGCCGGTGGATTTTGATGACCGCACGGTGTTTGCCGCTGGGTTGAAGTTCGACTTCAACGCCGACACGACCCTTCTGTTGCAGGCGGATTATTTCGATACCGATAACAAGGGTAACTCGAACAATTTCCAAAACGCCACGGGCACGGATGTCTATTATGGCCCGGGCTACCGGCAGGGATACAAGTCGCGCTGGAGCTTTGCCCACTTTGATCGCTGGTGGACCAAGGCCACGCTCACGCACCGGTTTGGCGACAACTGGGAGGCGGTGAGCACGCTGACGGGCAATTTTTACAACCGCAAGGACCGGGAGGTGCGCAACGTCTCGGGAGCCGATTTTGCCAACAATCTGATCAAGCAGTATTTCTTCGGTTTCAACTACGAGGAAAGCCTCGGTGCCTTTCAGACCGACGTGACCGGCCGGTATGAGCTTGGCGGACTGAAGAACCAGTCGAGCTTCGGGTTCTCCGTGGACCGGACGCGTTCACATGCCCGCATGTGGCTGCCGGGCAATCTGGTGCCGAATTTCGACACCTCGATCACCAACCCCGGTACTTATGACCTGCCCATGCCGGTCTATAACGAAGCGATCAGCAATGCGCCGACGCGCAACCAGCGCGTCAACGCCTATGGCTACTACATGCACACGCTGGAATTGCTGGAGGACAAACTTTCGATCGTCGGCGGTCTTTCGGCGGCATATCTCAACACGACGGATCGCAATCTGCGCACCGGCGTGGTGCAGGACATGGTGCAGAACGGCCAGCCGCGGCGGTTGGGCGCGGTCTTCAAACCCATCCCCGGCGTGGCTCTTTTCGTGAACAACTCCACTGCGTTTCGGGCCCAGGGTGCGAGGGATTTTGCCGGCAATCTTTTCCCCGCGGTTGAGGGTGAAGTGACCGAGGGCGGTTTCAAAACCAGCCTGTCCGATGGCCGCGTATCGATGACGGTGAGCTACTTCAAATTGGAGGTGTCGAACCTGCCGGTTGCCGATCCGGTGAACGCGGGTTTCTCCATCCCGGCTGGCGTGCAGCGCAACAAGGGCTTCGAGGTCGATATCGCAGTGCGTCCGGTGAAGGACTGGTCGATCATCGGCTCGATCTATTCGGGTGACATCCGTGGCGTTGATGGCAACCGCATGGCCAGTTCCATCAATAAATCAGCCAGTCTGCTGACCAAGTATGACTTCACAGACGGTGCAGTGAAGGGGTTGAGCCTCGGTGCCTCGATGTTCTACTCCGGTGACCGCGCCGGGGCTGCTTGGAACGCCTATACGGTTTACGGTGCCTTTGCCGGTTACACCCGCGCCAACTGGCAGGTGATGCTCAATCTCGATAACGTGACGGACAAGGCCTATTCGCCCAGTGGCTGGGGCGCGCAACACATGGATGTGGGCGCACCGCGCAATGCGAAGGCCACCTTCACCTATCGCTTCTAAAGTCATGCGGCGACTTGGGCACTGAAATGTATAAGCGCCGCTTTTCCTCGGTGCGGCGGGGCATCTCCCCGCTGCACCTTTGCTTGGTTTTATGGATTGGGATGACCGGCCTTTCGGCTGTTCCGGCGGAGTTGGCGGCGGACAAAAAACGCCTGCGCGCGATGATCGACCGGCTGGAGGATCAGCCGCTCACCGAGGCCGCGCGTCTGCGCATTATGCACGATCTGGCCGAGTTGGCGCGGGTAACCTCTGATGCCGACGCAGGCATCGGCGCGGCCTACCTGCTGGGGCGTTTGCGCCAGTTGAACGATGGAGTGGATGAACCGCCTGAGTTTCAGGCGTTGATCGCCGGGCATCCCGGGCATCCGTTGGCCCAGTTGGCCCGGGTCAAATTGATCCTGCGGAGATTGTATGCCCTCGAAGGCCCACCGCCGGCGGAGCGGCTGGCGGCGGCGGAGGAAGTTGGTTGTGAGATCACGCTGCCGGTGCTGCGGAGCGACTTTCATTTGGCCATGGGTGATGCCTATCTTTTTTTCGGCGATCAGCGGGCGGCGGCGTTGGCGCATTTCGTCATGGCGGAACAACTGGGGATCAGCAGCAGCGGGACGCGCGGCACCGTGTTGGTGCAGATCGGAGAACTGGCCCGGCTGACGGGTGATGGGCCATTGGCGGCGCGCAGTTACCGGGCGTTCCTGGCGGATTTTCCACGCGATATCCGGCAGCAGATCGTGCGGGACCGGCTGATGACCGTGGGGGAGGAACGGAACCATGAGTGAGAGACGGAGCCGACGGTGGTGGATTTTGTCGGGACTTATCGCGGCGGTTTTCGCGTTGTGCACCGCGCATGCCATCCGTGTCAGTTTACGGTCAGGCGAGACGGATGATCAGCGGAAGGTCATCCGGATTGGCCACTACCTGTTGCACAGTGGGGTGCGCGACGCCCTGCAGGAAGTGATTGATGCCTATGAGCGGAAAAATCCGGATGTGCGTCTGGTGCAGGTGCCGGTCCCGGAGCGGATTTACCTGCAATTCCTGCGCACCCAACTTGTGGCGGGGACGGCGCCGGACATCCTGCAGATTGGTGCGCATTTCACCGGCATGGAGGAAATGCGGGCACGGTATTTCAAACCGATCACGCCCTGGGTGGAAGCACCCAATCCCTACAATGCGGGGACGCCACTGGCTGATCGCCGTTGGCGGGACACCTTTGTCGATGGGCTTGATAACGAAGAGGCCTACAGCCCGGCACTGCGGCATTTTTATGGCGTTCCACTGACGATGCCGGGCGTGCGGATATTCTATAACTTGCCGCTGTTACGCGAGATCACCGGCGAAGAGGCGCTGCCCCGGACCTATGATGAGTTGATCGCGCTTTGCCAACAGGTGGAGGCGTATGCGCGGGCGGAGGGCAAGACCCTATCGCCGTTTGCCGGATCGCGTCTGGCGGCCCTGTTTCTCATGTCTCCATTGGTGAGCAGCGTGAGCCAGCGACTGTATTATGAGATGGCGGGAGACCACTCTCTGCGGGTGACGGACTGGGGTTACGGACTGGCCTACCTGCAGGGACGGTGGAGCTTTGATACACCCTCAATCCGGCGCGGTTATGAACTGACGCGCGAGCTGGCCCGTCATCAGAAACCTGGATTTTACCAGCTGGCTTCAGGTGATGCGACTTTGCAGTTCCTGCAGGGGCATGCCCTGATGATCACGGCCTTTGTCCTGGAGGTGAGCAACCTGAAGGCGCAGGCGGATTTTGAAATCGGTGCCGCGCCGATCCCCGCCATCTCGCCGGACGACCCGCACTATGGCGAAGATGTGCTGGGACCGGTTTCAGAGCTGACTTCCAAGACCACGGCGAACCTGGGGATCGTGTCCGCCTCGCCTCACCCTGAAGAGGCGTTGGATTTTCTGCGGTTCCTCGGAAGCAAGGAAGGGATCGAGATATTTTCCCGGCGGAGCAACTGGCTGCCTTCGCTGGCGGAGGTTGAGGTGGCGGAATGGATGAAGCCGATGTTGCCGGTTAAGGATGGTTATGCGGGACGTTTCTTTTCCGAGTATGGGGGTCGGGGTGATGCCCGCTTCGTGATTGGAAATCAACTGCACCTGCTCATTGGGCAGGGCGGAAGCGTCGATGCCTTTCTGGCTATGGCGAAGCAGAACTACGGTCCGGCGATCCGGGCGGATCTCCTGAAGGATAATCGGGAAGGCCTGGCCAATTTGCGCCGACAGGATCCGGGGTTGTTCGCCTCCTACCTTGAGACGGAATCGAAAGATCTGGGGCCGGTCAGCTTCTGGCAGGAGGCCAGCAGTCAGAATGGCTACGAGGCACGCATTCTGCAGAATCGCTTTCTTCTGAACCGGACGTCTGCTGCCTCACCATGAAATCCCCGGCTGCCTTGTGCCACCGTGTCCTCTATACCTCTGATACCTGCTCGCTCTTCTACGATGCGGCGCTGGTCTGCCCGGAAGGACCGCCTTATGGACGCACGTTGATCGACCGGCACGTCGCCCGGCTGAAGGCCAGCGAGGTTGATACCTTTCTGGTTAACCCGAATGCGCAGACCGTATGGTATCCGAGTCGCACGCTGCCGACGATCATCGACAACTACCGGCGGGACGACCGGGAATTTTTCCGCGGCCATGCTGAGGGTATGGGACTCCAGGGTGACAAGCTCGATGAATACCTCAGCCATTGCGTCAAGTTCTACAACAACTACCTCGATTTCACAGAGGCTGGCATCGACTGGTTGCAGGAAGTTTCTCTCGCCTGCCGGCGGCACGCCGTGATGCCATGGCTCTCCGTGCGCATGAACGACATGCATGGCGCGGATAATCCTGCCGGCAGCTTTATAAACTGGCCCGGTTTTGCGGATGAGCGCCTGCGGCTGCGCGGGGCAAGGCTGAATCCCGCGAAGGGGACGAAGGCCTATTGGCAGGCGCTCAACTATGAATGTGCCGAGGTGCGCGCCTACATGCGGGCGATGATTCACGAGGTGGTTAACGATTACGATTACGAGGGCCTGGAGTTGGACTGGCTGCGCAATCCCCATTGCTGTGAGCCGGGAGCATCGGAAACCACGGTCAGGTTGATGACTGCCTGGATTGAGGAAATCCGCGCCCTGACTCAGGCGCGGGCGCGGGCGACGGGCCGGCCCTATCCGCTTGGTTTGCGCCTGCCGCCGAGTCTGACCTATCTGCGCAGTATAGGACTCGATGTGAAGAGCCTGGTGCAGGCGGGACTGGTCGATTTTTTGGGGTTCAGCAATTTTTGGCAGACCTCATGGGACATGCCGCAAGA
Organism: uncultured Opitutaceae bacterium; assembly: GCA_964429385.1. Lineage (GTDB taxonomy): Bacteria > Verrucomicrobiota > Verrucomicrobiia > Opitutales > Opitutaceae > UBA2377. Next base: position 24,905 of record CAYSBR010000030.1, on the reverse strand, counting down.
ACGGCTGCGCAGGGAGCTGGGCGACGAGGTCGTGCTTTATGGTGTCATCGAAGATGCGCCGAACTGGGTGCCGGCCTCCATACCCGGGTGTCCGGTTGACCCGGCGCGGCGCAATCCTGGCATCCGCTACCTTTCGGCGAGTGCGCCTCTCCTCCACGCCAATGCGGCGGGCAAGCTGGCGACCGGGGCGGACGGGATTTACGTTTACAACTTCCATTGCACGAATGAGCACGAGGGCAACGGCCTGGTGGCCGACTACGGAGCCCTGCGGCAGATCGGCGATGCGGAGGCCCTGCGCGGTCGCGAGAAACACTATGCCTTGGCCACACCGGGGGTGAATGCGCCGCATTGGGATGTGCCGTGTCAGCTGCCGGCGATCATCGAGACCGGCTATCGGCGGGAATTCCAGCTGGCGATGGGCGCCGAGCCGGCGGGAAAAAACCTGCGGGCGTATGTGCAACTGGTCTATGACCGGCGCAGCGTCACGCCTCCCCTAGGCATCGGTATCAACGGAGACCTGCCGGTCTTTGATGGCCAGCCGACGCGCGACTACGTGCTGCCGGTCGGAAAATACTCGGAGGTGGCCGAGATGCACGATTCGCTGCGGTATGAATTCGATCCCAAGCTGATCATCAATGGATGGAATACGGTAACCGTGTACAACGATGAACTGGTGCCGGGCTCACTGGCTCCTGATCCGGTAAATGCGGTGCGGCTGATTTCTTTGGAGATATTTCTTACACAACGTCCGGTATCCTGACGAAGCCGGTGGGCGCCAAGCCCGACAGTAGGCCGGAATAAAAAGGCGGAGGCCTGCTTTTTTTCGGGATATCGGTGGCGGGAGCCGGTATGAGACCGGAGTCTTATAAACCCTACCATTCCCCAAACAGACCACTGTGATGAATTCTATTTCTTCGCCGGCCCCGAGCATCAAAGGACCGATCTTCAACCAGGACAGCACCGAGTTTTTCTTTGTGCGCTTTGCCGACCAGATGAGTGCCGAGGCGGTGGATGCGCATATTGACGAGCTCGCCCGCGCCGGGGTGGGGACGTATTTCTCCAACGTGAACGCCATGCGGGCGAACTATGCCAGCAAGGTCTGGGAGACCGACTGGCATGGCTATGATCCCGCCGGACCCGATGATCAACCGGTGCTGCGCCATCTGCCGGCGGCGTCCATTCCGAACACGCGCAAGCGACTCGACTCGGCCAAGCGCCTGGCCGATCTCGGGGTGAATTTCCATGAGCGCGCGCTGGCGCGTTGCCGGCATCACGGCATGGGCGCGTGGGTGACGGTGCGGCTCAACGACGTGCACGACTGCATGACCGAGGAGAGCCCGCTGTTGAGCACGTTCTACAAAGAACAGCGGGCGGCAAAGCAGTTGCGCGCGCCGCACCGGGGCCAATGGTGGGCGGAGATGGGGCTCGATTGGGAGCGACCGGAGGTGCGGGAGCATCATCTGAAATTTGTGCGCGAGCAGCTGGAGACACTCGATCTCGACGGGTTGGAGCTCGATTGGATGCGCTTTGTGTTTCACTTCCGCGCGGGCCGTGAACTGGCCGGCGGGCGGGCGATCACGGAGTGGACGCGTCAGGTGAAAGCGTTGTGCGCGGAAGCCGCCCAGCGGCTGGGACATCCCGTGAAGCTGGCGGTGCGGGTGCCCACCCGTCCCGAGACGGCGCGCCGGCTGGGGTTTGACGCCGTGGCCTGGGCCCGTGAAGGGCTGGTGGATCTGGTGGTGCCCACGCCGTTCTGGGCGAGCGCGGACTTTGACATTCCGGTGCAGGAGTGGCGTCGCCTGCTTGAAGGGACGGGGGCGCAGCTGGCGGGCGGATTGGAGATCCGTTACCAGCCGGTGCCCAACGGGCCGGCCAGGATGATGACACCCGAACTGGCGGCCGGTCTTGCGCTCACGGTGCTGCATGGCGGGGCGGATCAGGTGTATCTCTTCAATTATTTTCCGAGTGGCCATGGGTTGGCCAAGGAGTGGGGGATGGACCGTTTCGAACAGGTGGTGCGCGCCATGGGCGATGCCTCGGCGCTGGCGCGGCTGGCCCGCGCGCATGCGGTGACCTATCGCGATGTACGCGCCCCTGGCGACGGGCCGGATCATGCGTTGCCCGCGACTGACAGCGGGGCGGATTTCCAGTGGCCGCCGGGCTGTCTCATCCGCATCCAGACCGGTCCGAAGCCGGAGGATTGGCGCAAGGTGGAACTGGTGCTGGAGTTCGATCCTGCCACCGTGATGCCGGAAAAATTGAAGGTCTACGTCAACAGCACGCTTTGCCCGCCCAGGCCCGGAGCGGCTCCCTCGATCCTGACTTACGATGTGCCCGCCGCCCTCATGGAGGACGAGGCGCAGGTGGTGGAGGTGATCGGCGGGGCGCCGGGGACTTTCAAGGTCGTGCGCGTGGAACTGGCGGTGGCCGGGGAATAAGCTTCCGGGACCGAGCCGTGATCGCAGGCGCCGACTGAAGGCCAGTGTCACGCAGTGCGTGGCACTGGTTTTGTTGGAGGGATTCTTGAGTTAGCGGAGCAGTGATTGCAGGTCGGTCAGCGAGAGCTTGGCCGCGCTGGCGTCGCTGGCTTCGAAGACATTGGCGAGCAGGGCGCGTTTTTCGTCCTGCAGGGCGAGCACCTTTTCCTCGACGGTGCCTGTGCAGATGAGCTTGTAGCTGGTGACGGTGCGGGTCTGACCGATGCGGTGGGCGCGATCGGTGGCCTGGGCCTCGACGGCGGGGTTCCACCACGGATCGAGGTGGATGACGGTGTCGGCGCCGGTGAGGTTGAGGCCGGTGCCGCCGGCCTTGAGTGAAAGCAGGAAGAGCGGAATCTCGGGGGAGCGCTGGAAGCGGTCCACCTCGGCCTGGCGCTGGCGGGCGGGCATGGCGCCGTCGAGGTAACAGTGGGCGAGGCCGGTCTCGTCGAGCTCGGCGCGGAGCAGGGCGAGCAGCGAGGTGAACTGGGAGAACACCAGCACGCGATGACCGGCATCCAGGGCTTCATCGAGCAGTTCGCGCAGCACTTCCAGCTTGGCGGAGTCGGCGGCCGCGGCCCCGGCCTCAACCAGCCGGGGATCGCAGCAGATCTGGCGCAGGCGCAACAGTTGCGTGAGCGTGGCGAGGCGCAGGCGGGCTTCGCTGGCACCGCCGGCGGCGAGGTCGAGCAGGGCGCGTTCGGAGCTTTCCTGCGTTTTCCGGTAGAGGGCGGATTGCGCCGGGGTGGGCTCGCACCAGAGGATTTGCTCGATCTTCGGCGGCAGTTCCGGGGCGACGCTCCGCTTGGTGCGGCGGAGGATGTAGGGCGCCGTCTGGGCGCGGAGGCGGTCGTCGTGCCAGGCGCGTTCGTCAGCGCGCAAGCCCGGCGGGAGCGGGCGCAGGAAGCCGGGGAGCAGGAATTCAAAAAGCGCGCGCAGGTCGTCGAGGGAGTTTTCCAGCGGAGTGCCGGTGAGGAGGAAGCGCGTATCGGCCCGCAAGGCGCGGAGGGCCTGCGCATTCTGGGAGCGGCGGTTTTTGATATGCTGGGCTTCATCGGCGATGACGCAGCTGAAGCGGGTGTCGGCAAAAAGCTCCCGGTCGCGGGCCAGGGTGCCGTAGCTGGTGATGATGAGGGCATGGCCTTCGAGGCGGGTCAGCCGGCGCTGGCCGTGGTGGACGAAGACGGATAATTCCGGGGCGAAGCGCGCGGTCTCGCGGCGCCAGTTTTCCAGCAATGAGGCGGGAGCGACCACGAGAGAGACTTGTCGTGGGTTGAGGGTTGAGGGCTGGGCGTTGAGCGCGGAAATCAGGGCGAGGGCCTGCAGGGTTTTGCCAAGACCCATCTCGTCGGCGAGGATGCCGCCCAGGCGTTGCGTGTGCAGATACCAGAGCCAGGCGGCGCCGAGCCGCTGGTAGGGCCGGAGCTGGCTGGCAAGGGCCGGAGGCATGGGGGCGGGGGCGAGGGTGGAAAGCGTGTGCAGCGCGCGACTGCGTTCCTGCCAGGCGGCGGGCGGGGCAAATTGCGGCGAGAGCTCCTCCAGAATGGATTGCGCCTCGGCGACGCGGGCGCGAGGGATGCGCAATGCGCGGCGGGGTAGCAGGCCGGCCTGGGGGTCGCCGGTGAGGGCGCGCTGGGCGGTGGCGAGCTTTTCCAATCTGGCGGCATCGAGCAGATGCACGCGGCCGTTGGTCTCGACGTAGCTGCGATTGCCAGCCAAAGCCTCACGGAGCTTCTCCTCGCTGGCGGCACCGGCTTGCAGGGCGAGGGTGAGGGCGAAGCCATCGCTGGTTTCATCCGCGTGGCAGACGATCTCGGCCGGCTGGAGGTGGGCGGTGCTCCGTTCAAAGTTGGCGCTGAACCGGGCGCCAAACGTCTCGCGGAGCCGCGTCCCGTGGGCGGCGAGGAAGTTCAGCGTTTTGTGCCGATCGCGCAGCCACCACTTGCGGTTGGAGGGTTCGAGGATGAAGCCGCTGGTTTTGAGCAGATCGAGCGCGTCGGCATACGCAGGGTGTTCGCGCGAGGGCAGCGTGAGCGCGAGGTAATGCTCGGTGCCGTCCACCTGCATGGGCGTGCCGCTGGCCCCGGTCAGGCTTCTGGCAGGCGGAGGCGTGCGGGTAGGCGCCGGCGCGGACGCGGCGGGCGCGGGGTCGCCCAGTAATCCGTGCGACCAGGTTTTGGGCGGCTGGTTGTTCTCAACGAAGACCGGTTGAGGGCCGAGAGCGGCGACGAGCTCGCGCAACTGGGCGCGGGAGAGCTGGATGAACTTGGGCGGAACGGGCGAGGCGCACCAGCGTTGCAACAGCGCCAGCGCGGGCAGCAGTTCCCCCGGCGGCACCGCCGCAAGATCAAGCTCCACCTTCAGGGGCACGGCATCGCGCACGATGGCGGCGGAGAGATTGGGTGGCAGGTGCAGGCGCAGCATGGCGTAAAACGGAGGCAAAAACCGTGCGAGGCACCGGGTTTGTCAACCCACCTGCGCCGGACTCAGACCGGTTAACCACGTATGAAGGTGAATTCACCCGAAGGGAGAAATCGCGTGATAGGCCGAAAGGTGGGTCGTGCGCTCCGCGCGCGACCGGGGGGGCCGTTTTGTCTGTTCTCTACGTGCTCTCAAGCCGCCGCGCGCGGAGCGCACGGCTCACCTCGGGGTGGCGTGGCACGGGTGTCCTGCCGGTGGGTGGCGTACATGGGTGGGATGCCCAGGCTGCGGACAAATTTTTCGCCTTATTTTCGACGCCTTCTGCGCGTTTCATCGGCCGTGCGGGGATTGGGTGGATTTTGTGGTTTTCAGCGGGGGCCACAGATGCAGACTAACCCGGACGATGCCCCGGTCCGCAAACTCAGAAGCTGAATCCCTGCGCCTGCACGCCGATGCCCGGCGGGAGGAGAACTGGAAGCGTTGGGGGCCTTATCTGTCCGAGCGGCAGTGGGGGACGGTACGGGAGGACTATTCGCCGCATGGGGAGAGCTGGGATTATTTTTCCCATGAGCACGCGGTGAGTCGCGCCTATCGCTGGGGGGAGGATGGCTTGCTGGGGATATCGGATCGCCAGTGCCGGTTGTGCTTTGCGGTCGCGTTGTGGAACGGGCGCGACCCGATCCTGAAGGAACGTCTTTTCGGCCTGACGAATGGCGAGGGTAACCATGGTGAGGATGTGAAGGAGTGCTATTTCTACCTGGACAGCACCCCGTCGCATTCGTGGATGCGCGCGCTCTACAAGTATCCGCAGGCGGCGTTCCCTTACGATGATCTGCGGCGGGAGAATCGGCGGCGCTCGCGGGAGGAGCCCGAGTATGAACTGCTCGACACGGGCGTATTTGAAGGAAGCCGCTATTTCGACGTGGCGGCGACGTATGCGAAGGCCGGGCCGGACGACATCCTGATCGAGTTGACCGTATCCAACCGCGGACCGGAAAAGGCGTCGTTGCATGTACTGCCGACGCTGTGGTTTCGCAATACCTGGTCGTGGGGGAGCCGGCATGAGAGCGGCGAGGTGAAGCCGGGCCTGCGCGCGACCGGGCCGGGTCGCGTGCAGTGCGAGCATCCGACGCTGGGGCGGATGATTTTTGCGGTGGATGCGCCGGAGGCCGGGGTGCCGCTGCTGTTCACGGAAAACGAGACGAACGCCGCGAAGTTATTCAACGCGCCGAATCCGTCCCCGTATGTGAAGGATGCCTTTCATGACTGCGTGATCCATGGTCGCGGCGAGGCGGTGAACCCGGCGCGGACCGGCACGAAGTGCGCCGCGCACTTCGCACTCGAGCTGGCCGCCGGGGAGGAACGCACGCTGCGGCTGCGCCTGTTTGCGGCGGAGGCGGCGCCGAAGGAGATTTTTGGGAAAAACTTCACCGCGACCCTGGCGGCGCGCCGGGCCGAGGCGGATGCGTTTTACGCGGGGCTGCTGCGCGGGCAACGTGATCACGAGACCACGGCGCCTTTTGCGCCGCCGGTCGGTGGAAAACCCGGGGCCGAGGAGCGCAACGTGGCGCGTCAGGCTTACGCGGGCCTCCTGTGGTCGAAACAGTTTTACCATTATGTCGTCGAGGACTGGCTGCGGGGCGATCCCGCCCAGCCCGCGCCGCCGGCCGGGCGGCTGACCGGCCGCAACCACGACTGGCCGCACCTTTACGCGCGCGACATCCTTTCGATGCCGGACAAGTGGGAATACCCGTGGTTCGCGGCCTGGGATCTCGCCTTCCACATGGTGCCGATGGCGCAGCTCGACCCGGTCTTTGCCAAGCGCCAGCTCAACCTCCTGCTGCGCGAATGGTATCTGCACCCGAACGGGCAGATGCCCGCGTATGAATTCGCCTTTGGCGACGTGAATCCCCCCGTGCATGCGTGGGCCTGCTGGCGTGTTTACAAGCTCACCGGGCCGCGCGGCGGCCGCGACCGGCTGTTCCTCGCGCAGACCTTCCAGAAGCTGCTGCTCAACTTCACGTGGTGGGTGAACCGCAAGGATCCGCACGGCCAGCATGTCTTCAGCGGCGGCTTTCTCGGCCTCGACAACATCGGGGTCTTCGACCGCTCGAAACCGCTGCCCGGCGGCGGCCATCTGGAGCAGGCCGACGGCACGGCGTGGATGGCGTTCTACTGCGGCACGATGCTGGCGATGGCGCTGGAGCTGGCCGAGGGCGATCCGGCCTACGAGGACATCGCCTCGAAGTTTTTCGAGCATTTCGTGGCCATTGCCGATGCGATGAACCGCCTCGGCGGCAGCGGGCTGTGGCACGAGGAGGATGGCTTTTACTACGACCAGTTGAAGGTGGATGGCGGCAGCCAGCCGCTGCGGCTGCGCTCGATGGTGGGCGTGATTCCGCTCTTCGCGGTGGAGTTCATCGAGGAGGAAACCCTGGCCAAGCTGCCGGGCTTTGCGAAACGCACGCGCTGGTTTCTGGAGAACCGGCGGGATCTCGCGGCGCAGATTTCCTACATGGCGCACGATGGGCGGGACGCCGGCCGGCACATGCTGGCCATCCCGTCGCGCGAGCGGCTTGAGCGTGTCCTGCGTTATGTGTTCGACGAGAATGAACTGCTCTCCAGGCACGGGGTGCGTTCGCTGTCGCGGCATTATGCGGAGCATCCGTTTGTGCTGCGGCTCGCGGGAGAGGAGCACCGCGTGGACTACGTCCCGGGCGAGTCGAACACCTGGCTCTTCGGCGGGAATTCCAACTGGCGCGGCCCCGTCTGGTTTCCGCTCAACTTCCTGCTCATCGAGTCGCTGGAGCGCTACCACCATTTTTACGGCGATGCCTTCACGATGGAGTTTCCGACCGGCAGCGGTCGGCGGCTGACCCTGGCCGCCATCGCCCGCGAATTGTCGCAGCGGCTGACGGGCCTCTTCCTGCGCAACGGTGGCGGCCGCCGTCCGGCGCTGGGCCTGGAGCCGCGTTTCGTGAGCGATCCGCACTGGCGGGAGCTGCTCTGGTTTCACGAGTATTTCCACGGCGAGACCGGCGAGGGGCTCGGCGCGAGTCACCAGACCGGCTGGACTGCCCTGGTGGCCAAGCTGATCACCGACCGCGCGCGGTGAACGCGGCGGATGGGAATACGCTGCCCGCAACCTCTGCGATAGGGGCAGGCCGGGCGCCAAGCCGCGTAGCTTTAACCACGAATGGACGCGAATGCACACGAAGGGGAATCCTTCGCCGGGAGAGCATGTCAGGGTGTTATCCTTTTAAGGATTCAGGCCCGCCAGCTTGGTTAAAATCGTAAGTGCCCGGAGGATTCGGGCGGGTTCGTGTCCTTCGTGGTTTACGTTTGATTGAGCTGTGAGGCAACGACACCGGGCTGAGGGATCGCGGTGACGGTGGGTTGATTGGCGGCTGGGCGTTTTGTCCCGGTTTTGGTTCCCGGAAAAATGATCTAAAGTTATGCCCAAAGGGAGAACCCTGGGCCGGGTCCCCGGTCACGGCGGCCCGTGAAAACCATGGCCATGCCGACCGGGACCGTTCTCCGGTCGCTCTTCATCCTCTCGTGCGCGTCGCTGACCCTCGCCTTGCCGGCGCGGGCGGAGCCGCAGCGGACGGATATCCTGCAGGCGATTCATTGGGTGGAGAATCCGCGCAACGTCACCCGGCCGGGCCCGCGCGGGGAACTGGGGCCGTATCAGTTCCGCGAGATCACCTGGCGGATGCACACGAAAGCCCCTTTCCGGCGGGCGCTGGAGCGTGCCTATGCGGAGGAGATCGCCGTGCGCCACTACGAGTGGATCGTGCGCGGGCTGGCGCGGAACGGCCTGGAAGTGACACCCTACAATGTGGCGTTGGCTTGGAACAGCGGCTTGAGCGCGACGGTCCGCGGCCGCTCGCCCGCCTCAGCCCATCGTTACGCCGCCCGGGTGAGCAACCTGACGGAAGACATCAGCCGCTCGCGGCTGGCGCAGGTGGAGATACCGTGATGTCCGGACGCGAAGGCCGGTTTCGCTTACGGAATACGCGGAATATGTGGAAAGGTCGGGGAATTCACCGTCGCGAAGGTGCCTTCCCTCCTGTCCAATCAACGAGGTCCACTTCACCTACTGGATTTGCCGGATGCGTTCGCAAATAAGGCAACTCATGTAGGGCTCGGTTTTGCCGCTCGGATAAAGTGCTTAAAGAAACGTCCCCTGCTTCGGAGCCTTCGCGGCGCGGTGGGCGGCTTCTTCCTCGGGGGTGGCGTTGAGATGGCGGGGGGGCTTGGTGGTCTTTTGCGCGACGGCCTGTTCGCGGTCGGCGACGATGCGGTCGCAGATGGCGTGGAGGTGCATCCGCAGCCAGCGGGCGGTGGGGCTCGCGGGGGTGTAGTCGGCGGGGCCGTAACCGTGGATGCGGCCGGCCTGGAGGAGGCGGTCGTTTTGCTCGAACTCGCCGTTGTGCTCGGGGTTGTAAACGCCGTAGGTGCGGCCGCCGCCGCCTTTTACCACCGAGAAGCTGGGGATGTCGCTGGGGCCGTCGGCGATGTAGATCATGTTGGGGAACGGGATGCGCCGGTCCTCGGGCTTTACGTTGGCGTTGACCTCGATGGCGGCGTTCTTGTTGGTGCCCTTGTTGATCTCGAAGAGGGCGCGGGTCTTGGTGGTGTTATCAATGACCATGCCGATCTGGGCGATGACGGCGTCGGCGGTGAGCTCCATTTCCCCCTGCTTGAGGAAGCCGGGCTGGAGGGGATTTTCGATGAACTCGCAGCCCCAGATGCCGTCCACGTGCGGGGCGATGGCACTGCCGCGGATCATTTCGGCGAGGCCGGTGCTCACGATGTAGTGCTCGAGCTTGATCTCGTGCTTCCGGTATTCGGGTTTCTCCGCGACGTAGGTTTTCGCGCGGTCGAAGAAATCCGGCAGCCCGGGATAGAAGGTGATGTCCGCCCCGTATTCGCGCAGGGAGCGGTTGTTGAGCCGGCCGAACTTGCCGGCGAGGACGTAGGTGAGGAGGTGGTTGAGATAGCTGATCTCGCCGGAAAGCTGGTAGCCGCGCTTGCGGTAGTTTTCGACAAGGGCGTTGGTCTCGGCCCAGAAGACGGCTTCATCAATGCCGTGGCGCCGGAAGAGCGGGGCCTGCATGTAGCCGGGGATTAAGGTCTTGTCGAAATCCCAGATGCAGGCGATGATGTTCTGAGTGAAAAGCGTCGTGGCCATGATTGCGGATCAGCATCGGTAGGGGAGCTCCCGCCGATTGATTTTTCGCACTCAAGCCGCCGTCGGCGGCACAGGCAATTCGCAAATCGCCCCGCTCTTCAAGCTCCGCATGGACGCCCTTCCTGACATCACTCCGTTCCGCCTCCGCCGCGACGAACTCTCGGCGCAGATGGCGGAGCCTGCCTTCTATGGCAACCCGCGCCGCGCCGCGGAGGTCACGCGCGAGCAGCAGAAGCTCCAGGCGCTGCTGGAGGATCATGCCCGGCATGTCCGGCTGGGCCGCGAGATTCTGGAAGCGCAGGCGCTGCTGAAGGACGCCGGGGGCGATCCCGAGTTGAAGGAACTGGCCGCGGCGGAGCTGCCCGAGCTGGCGCGGCAGCGGGAGGAAGTGGAGCGCGCGGTGTTGCTGGCGATGATCCCGCCGGAGCCCACGGACTCGCGGGACACGGTGGTGGAAATCCGCGCCGGCACGGGCGGCGAGGAGGCGGGCCTGTTTGCCGGGGAGCTGTTCCGCGCCTACACAAAGTATGCGGAGTCGCGCGGCTGGAGCATCCAGCCGATGAGCAGCAGTCCGTCGGAGCGCGGCGGATTCAAGGAAGTGATCTGCCTGATCACGGGCACGGATGTTTACAAGCGGCTCAAGTATGAGAGCGGTGTGCACCGGGTGCAGCGGGTGCCGGTGACGGAGGCCAACGGGCGCATCCATACCTCGACCGTGACGGTGGCCGTGCTGCCGGAGGCGGAGGAGGTGGACATCAAGATCGATCCGCAGGACTTGGAGATCACGGTGCAGCGGGCCAGCGGCCCGGGCGGGCAGGGCGTGAACACCACCGACTCGGCGGTGCGCATCATCCACAAGCCGACGGGTATGATCGTGTTTTGCGCCGACGGGCGGTCGCAGCAGAAGAACAAGGCGAGCGCGCTGGCGGTGCTGCGCTCGCGGCTGTTGCAGCGCCGCGAGGAGGAGGAGCGCTCCAAGTATGCGGCCGAGCGCCGCAGCCAGATCGGCTCGGGCGATCGCAGCGAACGCATCCGCACCTATAATTTTCCGCAGAACCGGCTCACCGATCATCGCATCGGGCTCACGCTTTACAGTCTGCCGCAGGTGATGGAGGGGGCCCTCGACACCGTAATCGAGGCGCTGCAGCAGGCCGAGCATGAGGAAAAGCTGGCGGCATTGACGGGCCGGCCGGTGGCGGCCCGCCGCGGCAGGTCGGACGATGAGGACTGAACTTCACCGCGACACACACGAAATGAGGGCCTCGGAGCATAAACCCGGAGCCACTTACTCGTATGGACGCGCGAACGCATCCTTGTTTACCCTCCAATCGGTTCGCTTTTCGTGTGTTCCGTGTCTTTCGTGGTTTCTCCTTATGAATCACTCCAGTTGAGATGATCACCGTTCTCGAAGTCATCAAACGCACGACGGAGTTTCTGGCCGGGAAGGGCCTTGAGGGGGCGCGTCTGAATGCCGAGCACTTGGTGGGCCATGCGCTGGGGCTGGGGCGGATGCAGCTTTATCTGCAGTTTGAACGTCCGCTGACCGAGGGTGAGCTGGAGAAAATCCGTCCGCTGGTGCGGCGGCGCGGGCAGCAGGAACCGTTGCAATACATCCTCGGCGAGGTGGAGTTTGGCGGGCTCACGTTGAAGGTGGACCGTCGCGCGTTGATCCCCCGGCCGGAGACGGAGTATCTGCTGGAGCTGATCGCGCAGCACCTGCCGGTCGCGCCGCGTGCGCTGCTCGATCTTGGCACGGGCACAGGCGCGATTGCGCTGGCCCTCGCGACCCGCTGGCCGGAGGCGCAGGTGCTGGCGGTGGATGCGAGCGAGGAGGCACTGGCTCTGGCGCGGGAAAATGCGGAGACCACGGGCCTGACCGGGCGGGCGGAGTGGCGGGTGTCGGACTGGTTTGCCGCGGTGGAGCCGGCGCGGGTGTTTGATCTCATTGTTTCCAATCCGCCTTATCTCTCGGAAGCGGAGGTCGCGGAAGCGCGGCCCGAAGTGAAGGATTTCGAACCGGCGGGTGCGCTGACTCCGGGCGGTGATGGGTTGTCGGCGTTGGCGATCATCATCCAGCGCTCGCCGGCGCATCTCTCGCGGGGAGGGATGCTGGCGTTGGAGACGGGCATCGCGCAGCACGCGGCCTTGAGCGAACTCGCCCGGCAGGCGGGTTTCACTCGCATCGAATCGCGGCCCGATCTCACCGGTCGCAATCGTTTTCTTTTCGCGTGGCGGTCGTCCGGGTCAGACGAGGGCGTGTGAGCCGGACAATTGGCGCGCTTTCGAGGCGGGCCGCGCGCGGCAGGGGGCTGGGGTTGTGTATTCAAACCGCCGCGCGCGGAGCGCACGGCCCACCTTGCCGTGCGACGACGCGAGACTCATGCGGTGGCGTGATCGTGGGGCGGGGCGGGTCAGCCGCCTTGGGTGGTGCGGGCGGTGAGGGGGGCGTGACTGAGGCCGGGGACGGGATTCCGGGCGAGCTGGACGGCATCGGAGACGACGCGGAGGGATTCGCGCAGGTGCACATCCACGAGGGATTCGTCCTCGTCGGTGCTGAGCTCCAGTTCATCCAGCAGTTCGTCACCGCTTTCGCTGCGCGGGGCCTTGAGTCCCTTCTTGGGCGGGGGGACGAGCCGGATTTCCTCGTGAGTGAAATTGTTTTGGGCCAGCTGGGTGCGCAGATTGACCATTTCCTCTCGGAAAGCGGCGGCGGCGGTCTGCTGTTCCTTGCGTTGCTCCAGGTTCAGGGAGATGAGCTTCTGCTCCTGATACTGCCGGAACCAGTCCACATTGCGCTGGAGATAGCTGAACTCTTCCAGTCGGGACTGGCGCTCACTGCTGTTGCGGCGGAGGAGGTCGAGCAAGTTGGCGTCGAGCGGTTCGCCGTCGAAGTAGCTGGAGGGAATCTCATCCCAGACGAGGGCGCGGGGGAGGTCGGATTCGCCGATGGGCAGGAAGTCCTCGATCGAGGGGAGGACGATGTCGGGGATCACGCCTTTGACCTGGGTGGAGGCGCCGCTGGGCAGGTAGTATTTCTGGACGGTGATCTTGGTGGCGCCGGTCTTGACCGGCTCGCGCGAGGTATATTGGACCCAGTTGCGGAGCTCGACCAGACTCTGGACGGTTCCCTTTCCGTGGGTGGAGCTGTCGCCGATGACGATGGCGCGGCCGTAGTTTTGCAGGGCGCCGGCGACGATTTCGGAGGCCGAGGCACTGAAGCGGTCCACGAGGACGGCCAGCGGGCCGTCGTAGGCGATCTCGGGGGTGTCGTGGGAATCCACATGGATCTCGCCGGTGTAGCTGCGTACCTGCACGACGGGCCCCTGGCTGATGAAGAGGCCGGTGAGCTGGATGGCTTCGGAGAGGAAACCGCCGCCGTTGCGGCGCAGGTCGAGCACGAGCCCTTGCACGCCGGCCAGCTTCAGTTTTTCGACGAGGCGGGCGACGTCCTGGGTGGCGCTGCTTTTTTCTCCGCCGACATCCTCATTGTCGGCGGGGCCGTAAAACGAGGGGAGGCTGATGACGCCGAGAGGCATCAGCTGGCCGTCGGGGCCGGGCACTTGATGAATGGCGGCGTGCGCGCGCGCGGAGTTGAGTTTCACCACGTCGCGGGTGATGACGACTTCGCGGCGCACGGAGGGGTCGGTGGCATCGGCGGGCTGCACGAGGAGGCGGACGAGGCTGCTTTTGGGGCCGCGGATCAGGTTGACGATGCGCCGCAGCTTCATGCCGATGACCTCGACCGATTCCTCACCGGCTTGGGCGACGGAGACGATGCGGTCGTTGGGCTTCAGGGCGCCGGAAAGATCGGCGGGACCGCCGGCGACAATCTCCTTCACGACGCAATAGTCGTCCTCGATGCCGAGCACGGCGCCGATGCCGACGAGCTCCAGTTTCATCTGGATGCCAAAGTCCTCGAAGGTGTCCGCGGACAGGTAGGAGGAGTGGGGATCGTAGAGGCGGGCGATGCTGGAGAGGAAGAGTTCGGCGAGGTCGCCGCCTTCGATGTCGAGGAGGTTCTTCAGCATGCGCTCGTAGCGTTTGCGCACGGCCTGTTTCGCCCCGTCGAGGTCCTTCTTGTTGAGCATCTCGGCGATGAGCTCGTATTTCAGGCGCTGCTGCCAGAGGGCGTCCGCGGCGGCGGGGTCGGCGGAACGGCCCTCTTTGCGGCGATCCGCCTGGTAGGCTTCGTTGGTGGTGAGGTCGAACTCGCGGTTCAGCTCCGCGAAGATCCAGTTGATGCGGGAGGTCACGCGCTGTTCATAGACATTGAAGATGTCGTAGGCGGCGTCGATATTGCCCAGCTTGCTGACGTTCCAATACAGGTTGCGCGTGTAACGCGCCTCAAACTCGGTCTGGTCGCCTTCGAGGAAGAAAAGGCGCTGGCCGTCGAGCGAGTCCATGTAATCGGAGACGACGCTCAGATAGCTGGTGCTGCGGACGGCGTCGCGGTTGTAATGGGCGCCCTCCAGGAGCTTGACCATGGTGAGCACCTCGCTGCGCAGGGTCGGGGTGGTGCTGAACTTGCGGTCGCTGCCGCTGGCGGCGAGGGAGAGGGCGGCGAGCGCGAACAGGGCGAGGGCGGCCGTCCGGCGGAAAGGGGCGAAGGCGAGAATCATCGGGAAAGTGAGAGAGCGGTGGGCGGGGAATGTTTCCGAATTTTCAGCGACGGTTCAGAATGTCACGCGCGCCGTCGAGGACGCGCTTTTCATCGTCGGTGAGCGAACCGAAGCCCTGGCTGTTGATCTTGTCGAGGATGCGGTCCACCTCGGCGCGCAGGTCGGTGCGGTCGGTGAGGTTGACCTTGTAGGCGGGCGTCGGGTTGCTGGCGACCCGGGCTTTCCGGGCCCAGCGGGGGAGGGTCATCGTGGTCTTGCGCCACGGCAGGCTCCAGCCGTCCGGTTCATGGAGGTAGCGGTGGTAAACCCAGCCGGCCAGCAGGCCGCCGAGGTGGGCCGAATGGGCGATGCCGAAGGGCGAGGCGGCGCCCATGACTTCGTAAAAGACGAAGCCGCAGAGATCCAGGCCGAGCACCACCCAGGCGAGATACTTGGGCTTCACGGTGACGGGCAGAACGAAAAAGAGCAGCAGCGTGATCTGCCGGTTGGGGTAGAAACAGGCGAAGACCGCCAGCAGGCCGCAGGCGGCTGCCGAAGCCCCCATGAGCAGGCCGTGGGCCCCCCACCAATGGGTGGCGGTCCAGGCGAGGCCGCCGGTGAGAATAGCCGCGAGGTAGAACAGCACGAACCGGCGTTCCCCCAGCAGGCTGACCAGCTCGCGGCCGAGGAAGTAAATCGCCAGCAAATTGCCAATGATGTGCAGCAGGTTGCCGGTGCTGTGCAGGAGACCGTGGGTGAGCAGCGTCCAGAGCTTCCAGGACTGGAGTCCTTCGATCGTCAGACCCAGATTGTAGTGAAAGAGCGCGCCGGCGTTAAACCAGCGCAGGAAAATATTTTGCAGGATGAAGCCGGCGACGGTGGCGACGATGATCCAGATCAGGACCGATGTGCGGGGGGCACGGTAGCCTGGATAGTCGTCGCGCATGTAGGAGCGGTCCGTTAGCATTTGGGCGGGATTATTGGTCCATCCCGGTGCGAATACAAGCCGTCTGCCGTGAATCTGCCCGGTGCCGTATGCCGCAGAGCCGCAGGAAGCCCGCTTGACACTCCGGGGTTAAACTTTCTTTTTCGCGCTGATTATGGCCAACAAAGCAGACAAATGGGCGGAAAACATCGTCGGCAAGTTTTACGTCGATCAGCAGTGCATTGACTGCGATCTGTGCCGCGAGACCGCGCCGGCGTTCTTTACCCGTCATGACGAGGGGGGCTACTCCTACGTGCACAAGCAGCCGACCAATGAGGAAGAGATCAGCCTGTGCATGGAAGCGCTCGAAGGCTGCCCGGTCGAGGCCATCGGCAATGATGGCGAGGATTGAGCCCCGCGTTTTAACGCCCATGCTTCCGACCCGGCCGCGTGCCGGGTTTTTTGTTTTGGGCGGCGCCGCTATTGTTAAGTGATAAAAATTTTAACCTAACTGATGGCTTGTTTTGCGGAGCGGGCGCGGCACACAGGAGGGCATGGCTCGTTTTTATTTGTCGTTCTTGGGGGTGCTGGCGGGGGCGGCGCTTTCCGCGCAGACCACGGTCGAGCTGCCGGCGGTGGCGGTGTATTCACCACGCGTGGCGAACCAGTCGCCGGTGGCCACGTTTGCCATGCCGGTCTCGGCCCTGGCCTATGAGCCGCGGGTGGATGTGCAGGCGCGCAACCTGACCGAGGGGCAGGCCGACATCAGTATTCGCGGAAGCACGTTTGAGAATGTCGCCTTTCGCATCGGGGCCGTGTCGGTGCTCGATCCACAGACGGGGCATTATCTGGCGGAGATCCCGGTGGCGCCGGCCATGCTCGGGGCGCCGGGAGTGCTGACCGGGGTGGAGAATGCCGCCGCCACGACCAATGCCACCGTGGGGGCGGTGACCTATCACTGGGCGCCGATCCAGACGCGCGGGCTGCTTGGGCTGGGAGTGGGGGAATTTGGTTTGCGGCGGGGGGAGCTGTATCAGGGCGTCACTCTCTGGCGTGGCAACGGTGCGGCCCAATACGGGGCGGATGTGGCCTATGCCCGTTCGGAGGCGGATGGCTCGCGGCCGTTCGGTGATCACGCCTTTGAGCGGGTCGGTCTTCGGGTGCAGCGGCTCGCCGGCGCGGCGCAGACCGACCTGTATGCCGGTTATCAGGCGAAATTCTTCGGCTGGCCCAACCTCTACACGCCTTTCGGTTTCAACGAGACCGAAAACCTCCAGACGGTGCTGATCGCGCTCAATCACCGGGTGGCGGAGACGGCTGGCTCCCATTGGGAGGCGGGGCTCTATCATCGGCGCAACAAGGACGACTATGAGTTCAACCGGGCTGTGCCCGGCGCTTCCAATCCCTTTCTGCACACCACCTGGATCACCGGGGTGGCGTTCTCGGCGCGGCGGGCGTTCGCTCCGCTGGCGGTGTCGCTGCGGGGTGAGATGATGGCTGATGCGATCGAGTCCACCTCATTGATTTTTGGGCGCCATAATTCACGGACGCTGGGCAAGCTCACGGCACTGGTGGAAAAAAGCTGGGAGGCATCGTCCGGTGGTGGGGTGGACCTGAAGGCGGGGCTGGCGTGGGATGAGTCCAATCGCGACGGCGGGGCATTGTCTCCGCTGGTTCAACTTGAGCGCCGCCTGGCGCCGGGGAACCCGTGGCGGACGGTGACGCTGGGCTACGCGAGGACCACGCAGGTGGCCACCTACACGGCGTTGAACTCCGATGCGACAGCGGGGCTGTTTCGCGGCAACGCCGGATTGGGCCGCTCCTCCAGCCACAATGTCGAACTGCGCGCCCTCGGCGATTTCGCCGGCTGGCGCGTGGAGGGGGCGGCTTTTCACCGGCAGGACGACCGGTTGGTGGACTGGACATTCCAGCGCGGAGTGACCGCCCGCACGGCGAACCCGGTGGATATTGCCACCGGCGGGTTGGAAGTGATCGCGCGCCGTACCGGCCGCTTCGGCGCCATGACGCTGGGCTACACCTATCTCACGAAAAGCCCCGACTACGGTTCGGCGCAGATTGATGCGAGTTTCTATGCGCTGAACTATGCGCGCCACCGGCTCACGGCGGCCTTCACGCTCCGGCTGGGGCGGGAGTGGGAGTTGCGCTGGGACAACGAAATCCGCCGGCAGGCGGACAATCTCCTGCGGACCCTCGGCGGCGATGAGGCTGTGCTCAGTTCCGCGGCATTGGCCTGGCGTCCGTGCGCCTGGCGTGGAGTCGAGCTGTTTGTCCAGGTGGATAATCTCTGGGACAGCGATTTCCAGGAAGTGCCGGCGGTGCCGGCGGCGCGCCGGCAGGCGGCACTGGGCGTCAATTACATGTGGTGAAAGTCGGGCGGGTGGCTTGCGATTTGACTCGCGGGCGGGCGGCGGGTCTTTTGCTCCATGCTTAAAAATTCGTTTCTCGATACCGCCTTTCACATCCCTTGGCCGGAGCTCAAGCCCGAGCTCGTCGGACCCGCGATCGAGGAGGCGCTGAAAGAGGCGGAGGCCGGCCTGGCCGCCATCAAGGCGCAGGCGCCTGAGGCGGCGACCTATGAGAGCACCTTTCTCGCGCTGGAAGCGGCGACCGAGGCGCTGGGCGTGGCCTGGGGCAAGGTCGGGCACCTCCAGTCGGTCGCGGACTCCCCCGCGTTGCGCGAGGCCTACAACGCGATGCTGCCGAAGGTGTCGGCGTTTTACGCGCGCATCCCGCTGGATGCCGAACTGTGGGCGCGGCTCAAGATCGTGGCCGAGAGCCCGGCGGCACAGGCGTTAACGGGGGTCCATCGGCGTTTTCTGGACGAGACGGTGGCGGAGTTCCGCCAGTCCGGGGCGGACTTGCCGGAGGCGCAACGGCAGAGGCTGGAAGCGCTGCAAAGCGAGCTCGCCCAAGTCACGCAGAAGTATTCGGAAAACGTACTCGATGCCACCAATGCCTGGGAGCTCATCGTCACCGACGAGTCCCGGCTCAAGGGGCTGCCCGGGCATGCGAAGACCGCGGCGCAGCGTAGCGCTCTGGACAAGGGGAAGGGGAGCGCGGAGCAGCCGGCCTGGCGGTTCACTCTGCACCAGCCGTCGCAAGAGCCGTTCATGACCTATCTGGAGGACGCGGAACTGCGGCGGGAGCTGTGGACCGCGGCTTCGCAGGTGGGCGGGGTGGCGCCGCACGACAACACGGCGCTCATGCAGCGCATCCTCACTCTGCGCGCCGAGAAGGCGGCGCTGCTCGGCAAGGCGAATTTCGCCGATCTCGTGCTGGAACGCCGCATGGCCAAAAGCGGGGAGCGTGCGCTCGCCTTCGTCAACGACCTGCAGCAGCGCGCGCAGCCGTCCTTTGCCGCCGAGTGCCGGGAACTGGAAGCTTTCAAGGCGCGGCAGACCGGCGGGGCGGTGGCGCCGCTGGCGCCGTGGGAGCTGGCCTACTGGGCGGAGAAACTGCGGCAGGAACGCTACGCGTTTGATGAGGAGCAACTGCGGCCGTATTTCCCGATGAACCGGGTCGTGGCGGGCATGTTTGAACTGGTCCGGCAGGTCTTTGGCCTGAAGGTTGTGCCGCGCACTGTCGGCGAGGTGCCGGTCTGGCACCCCGAGGTGCTGTTTTATGATTTGCAGGACGCGAACGGGCGTCCTCTCGGGTCGTTCTATGCCGACTGGTATCCGCGCGAATCCAAGCGCGGGGGCGCGTGGATGAACTACCTGCTCACCGGCGGTCCGCAGTCCGACGGCGCCCGGCTGCCGCACCTCGGTCTGATCTGTGGCAACATGACCCCGCCGGTGGACGGCCGGCCCGCGTTGCTGACCCATCGCGAGGTTGAGACGGTTTTCCACGAGTTCGGTCACCTGTTGCACCACCTGCTCGGCGAGGTGGAGATCAAGTCGCTCAACGGCGTCAACGTCGCTTGGGACTTCGTCGAGCTGCCCTCGCAGATCATGGAAAACTGGTGCTGGGAGCGCGCGAGCCTCGATCTTTTTGCCCGGCATCACGAGACTGGGGAGCCGCTGCCGGAGGTGCTTTTCGAGCGCATGACCGCCGCGAAGAACTTCCGCTCCGCCGTCGCGACGATGCGGCAGGTGAGCCTGGCCAAGGTGGACCTGCTGCTGCACACCCGCGCGGCGGAGTTTGCCGCCGCGCCCGATTTGATGGCCGCCGCGCACGCGGCGGTGGCGGATTGTATGGTCCCGACCCAGCCGGCGACGCCACTTCTCATCCGCCGCTTCACGCACATCTTCGGCGATCCTGTGGGCTACGCCGCCGGCTACTACTCCTACAAGTGGGCGGAGGTGCTGGATGCCGACGCCTTCACGCGCTTCCAGCGCGAGGGCGTTTTCAACCGGGCGACTGGCGCGGACTTCGTGCGCACGATCCTCAGCCGGGGTAACTCCGCTGATCCCATGGAACTCTACAAGGATTTCATGGGCCGTGAGCCCGATCTGCAGGCCCTGCTCAAGCGCGGGGGCCTGGCCGCGTAAGTGGCGAGGCTGAGACTGCCCGCCCAATGCGGAAGGAGTCTGGCCGTTAGCTGTTAGCTTGGGCGAAGGAACGCTCCAATCAGTTTGTCATCTATTAGATGACAAAGGGTGAGGCTCGGGTAGCGCGCATGCGGTTGCGCGTTTTGGGGTGGGCCGTGCGCTCCGCGCGCGGCGGTTTGAGAAGATGACGGCATCCCGGCCGCGCGACGGAGCGCCCGGCCCACCTATTGAGCGAGGAGCTGTGACCTGGGGCAAAATCTCCGGGCTCTGTTCCCTCCGTTGCCTCCTGTAAAAATCCGGGCGGCGAAAAGCGGAGGGCTCGGCTTACAATTCGCCCACGACGAAATACGCGATCACGCTGGCGACGTAGCAGGCCAGGCCCGCGACGAGGAAGCAGATTTCGACGAAGAAGAGGCGGGTTTTGCGGTTGCGGTAACGCAGGATGCTGGTGATGAGCGCGTGGTCATCCGCGGCCTTGAAGCGGGTGACCCACTGGATGCGCAGGCTGCCGCCGAGGATGAGCAGGGTGGAAATGAGCACGAGCAGGATGCCCAGGGCCATGCTGGCCCGGGCGAAGAGGCCCGCCGCGGCGATCCTGGGTCCGGAGAAGCCGGTGATCGTGAGCGTCAGCGTTGTGATGGTGAGCATGATCTGGGCGCGAGTCTGCAGCACCTGGAACTGCTGCATGAGCACTTCGATCGCTCCCTGCAGCCCGCGCGCGCCCTGATGCGTGAGCAACTGCGCGGCTTCCGCCTCGGCGGAGACATGGAAGGCCGGGGATAAGTCAGGATTTGCCATTTACACGCGGAGGATGAGCCCGCATGTAAACCGCTCCAATCCCAAACTATGATCATCGCAGACATCGCCAAAATACAGGGCCGCACGTTTCCGGCCCGCCGATATGGCCGCGGACTTGTCGGCTCCGGCCAGCAGCCGATCAAATCGGACAATTTTTCCATGGGCTACGTCGTGTTGGAGCCGAATGGCGGTCAGGTGCCGTGGCACAACCAGGAGCAGGAGGAAGTTTACATGATTCTGCAGGGTCGCGGTGAAATGTGCGTGGATACGGAGAAGCAGGAGATCACCGCCGGCCAGATGGTTTACATGCCGCCCGGCAAGTTTCACCAACTCACCAACATCGGCGACACGCCGTTGCATATGATGTATTGCTATGTGCCCGGCGGTGACGTGGCCCACTGGCGGCAGGAGCTCGACGGCACGCTGCCGCCCGCCGGGGTGGGTGACACCCCGCCGCTGCCCGCCGGCGCCCAGCCGCAGTGCACCAAGAAAGCCGAGGCCTGAGCCCGGCTCGATCCTGCAACCGCCAAACAGAATTTTACCTATGACCACACATA
Organism: uncultured Opitutaceae bacterium; assembly: GCA_964429385.1. Classification (GTDB taxonomy): domain Bacteria; phylum Verrucomicrobiota; class Verrucomicrobiia; order Opitutales; family Opitutaceae; genus UBA2377. The sequence goes on along the minus strand of CAYSBR010000030.1, from coordinate 3,421 downwards.
AAGTCGGCATCATCATGAACGGCGTGACCGGCCGCATGGGCACGAACCAGCACCTGATCCGCTCCATCAAGGCGATCATCGATCAGGGTGGCATCAAGCTGAGCGACAGC
>CAYSBR010000030.1:0-3301 GCA_964429385.1 uncultured Opitutaceae bacterium | reverse complement strand
GCCGCAGTGAGACCAAGATCGCCGCGCTGGCCGCCCGCACCGGCGTCAAGCGCTACACGACCAATCTCGATGCCGCGCTGGCGGATCCCGCCAACCAGGTGTATTTCGACGCGACCCTCACCGGTCAGCGTCCGATCGGCGTGCGCAAGGCCATCGCCGCGAAGAAGCACATCTATTGTGAGAAGCCCACCGCCACCACCTCGGCCGAAGCGCTCGCGCTGGCCCAGGAAGTTTCTGCCGCCGGCCTCAAGCACGGCGTCGTGCAGGACAAGCTCTGGCTCCCCGGCCTCGTGAAGCTTCAGTGGCTCAAGGACCAGGGTTTCTTCGGTGACATCCTCTCCGTGCGCGGTGAGTTCGGCTACTGGGTCTTCACCGGCGAGCACGAGAAGCTCCAGCGTCCTTCCTGGAACTACCGCAAGGAAGAGGACGGCGGCATCATCGTGGACATGATCTGCCACTGGCAGTATGTCATCCAGAACCTCTTCGGCGACATCAAGAGCCTCACCTGCCTCGGCGCGACCCACATCCCGCAGCGCTGGGACGAGGCCGGCAAGCCCTACAAGTGCACTGCCGACGACGCCGCCTACGCGACCTTTGAGCTGACCAACGGCATCATCTGCCACTTCAACTCCTCCTGGACCACCCGCGTGGATCGCGACGATCTGCTGACCCTGCATGTGGACGGCACGCACGGCACCGCTGTCGCGGGTCTCCGTGACTGCAAGGCCCAGTCCATCGCCGCCACGCCGCGCTGCGTGTGGAATCCCGACGTGGACAGCCCGATTAAATACAAGGATGGCTGGGTGCGCGTGCCCGACCAGGGCATTTACGACAACGCCTTCAAGATCGAGTGGGAGCTGTTCCTCCGCCACGTGGTGAAGGACGAGCCCTTCCGCTGGAATCTCTTCGAAGGCGCCAAGGGTGTGCAGCTCGCCGAGCTTGGCCTCCAGTCCTGGGCCGAGCGCAAGTGGGTGGACGTGCCCAAGCTGGGCTGAGCAAACCCGGCACACCGCGTGTGACGCGGAGACTCTTCGAGGCGCGACCGATGGCGGTCGCGCCTTTTTGTTTTTCCTGTGTTTTCGCTGGCAACCCGCGGATTTTCTTTAAGTTGTGTGCGTGCCTGGCTCCGCCCGGGGAAACTTTTTCCGCGGCGCGGGGTTTGCTAGAGACAACCCTATCCATTCTTTTTCCCACTATGATCATGCCAATCGCTTTCGCCTTTCTCCCCACGCCTGTGCTGCTGGTGCTCCTCCTCCTGACCTTTGTCTTTGCGCTTTATGCGCAGATGCGGGTCTCGAGCGCCTACAACAAGAACGCGCGCATCCCTTCGCGGGGCCGCATCACCGGCCGCGAGGCCGCCGAGGCCGTCATGGCTCGGGCGGGTATCACCGATGTCGAGATCGCCGAGACCAGCGGCCATCTGACCGATCACTATGACCCCACGCGCAAGCGGCTGGTGCTCTCATCCGAGAACTACCGCGGGACCAGTCTGGCCGCGCTCGGCGTCGCCGCCCACGAGGCGGGGCACGCGATCCAGCACAAGGTCGGCTACTCGATGCTCCGTGCCCGCATGGCGTTGGTGCCGATCACGATGATCACCTCGCAGATGCTGCCCTTCATCATTATCGGCGGTTTCATCTTTGGCGGCCTCGGCGGCATCATGCTCGATATCGGTATCCTCTGCTACGCCGTGCTCACGCTTTTCCACCTCATCACATTGCCGGTGGAGTTTGACGCCAGCAACCGCGCCCGCGCCGAACTGGTGGGCCTCGGGATCATTGATCGCGATGAAATGCCCGGGGTATCGCAGACGCTCAACGCGGCCGCGCTCACCTATGTCGCGGCTTTTATGAGCTCGCTGCTGCATCTGCTCTATCTGCTCTCGATGCGTCGCTGAGGCGCGGGGTCAGTGACAAGGCTTTCAGCCGGCCGTGGAAACGCGGCCGGCTTTTTTGCGGCGTGTCCCGGAAACAAAAAGCCTCCGCCTTGAGAGGGCGGAGGCTTGAAGGGAAGGCGATGACTCCGGTTCAGAGCAGCAGAAGCGCGGGGCTCTGCAGGTGGTCGCGGAGGGCGTTGAGGAACCTGGCGCCGACGGCGCCATCCACGATGCGGTGATCGCAGGAGAGGGTGAGCGACATGCGCTGCCCGATGACGATCTCGTCGTTTACGACCACGGGCTTCTTGACCGTGGCGCCGACGGCGAGGATGGCGGCATTGGGCGGGTTGATGATCGCAGTGAACCGCTCGATGCCCATCATGCCCAGGTTGGAGACACAGAAGGTGCCCCCGGTGAATTCGGCGGGGGTGAGTTTGCGGTCCTTGGCTTTCTTGCCGAGTTCCTTGGTCTCGGCGCTGATCTGGGTGAGGCTCTTCTGGTCGGTGTCGCGGATGACGGGGGTGATGAGGCCTTCATCAATGGCGACGGCGAAGGAAACGTGCACGCCACCGTGGGCCTTGATACCCTTGTCCTCCCAGGAGGTGTTGACCGCGGGCACGGCGCGCAGGGCGACGGCGGCGGCCTTAAGGACGAAGTCGTTGACGGAGAGCTTCACCTTGTCTTTGGCGAGGCCGGCGTTGAGTTGCTCGCGGAGGGCGAGGAGCGGGGCGGCGTCCACTTCAATCTCCAGATAAACGTGGGGAATCTGGGTTTTCGATTCCAGCAGGCGGCGGGCGATGGTGGCGCGCATGTTGGTGGGCGCGGTGAGCGCCTCGGCCTGCACAGGAGTCTTGTCGGTGACGGAGCGCCACGGCCAGGAGGGCGCGGACTTGGCGGTGGCCGGTGCCGCGGGCTTGGGATGCTTGGAGGCGGTGACGATGTCGTCGCGCAGGATGCGGCCGCCGGGGCCGGAGCCCTTGACGTCCTTCGGGTCCACGCCGAGCTCGGCGGAAAGGCGGAGGGCGAGGGGGGAAATTTTGAGCCGGCCGCCCTTGGCCGCAGGTGCGGCGGGCGCGGGCTTGGCGGGAGCGGGTGCGGCGGGCGCCGCAGGCTTGGGTTCCTCCTTTTTCTCCTCCTTGGCCGGCTCCGCCGCGGCGGGGGCGGCGGGTTTGGCGGGGGCTTCGACCTTTTCACCGGCTTTGCCGATGGCGGCGATCGCTTCGCCGACGGCAACCTGCGCGCCGGCGGCGGAGAATTGCTTGAGCAGCACGCCGTCGAAGAAGGACTCTAGCTCCATCGTGGCTTTGTCGGTCTCGACTTCGGCGAGCATGTCGCCGGACTTCACGGTGTCGCCTTCGTTTTTCAGCCACTTGACCAGCGTGCCCACCGTCATGGTGTCGCTGAGTTTGGGCATTTCGATGATTT
>CAYSBR010000029.1:0-54563 GCA_964429385.1 uncultured Opitutaceae bacterium | reverse complement strand
TACAAAAAAGGTGAACCTTTTTATACTATCCTCTCGACACGCCTTCTCATGGAAGTCGGCACAGACAACCGCGGCGCTGTGCGCCGCCGTGTCTGACCTCAATCGATAGGCAAAGAATGACGCACGCAAAGCCCAGCTCCGCCACAATGGCAGCGTTCTTCACGCAAGGTCTGACGCGCGGATTTATCGATCCTGCCGTCGTGACCACTTGGGTCGATGGAGTGATTGTCGATTCAGCGCAGGCCGAAGATTGGATGCTCGATCTGTCGACCGAAGAGGATCCGAAGCAGATGCTCCATCATCTCTACCGCGTACCGGGCGAAGTAGAAGAAGGTACGCTGGCGCATTTATTGTTCGAGGCTTTGAAGCTGCAGTTCGAGCGGAATGGAGATGTGCAGCAGGCGATTCACGGCGTGTTCGATTTAGCTCACCACCGAGGTTTGCCTGAGCATAAGGTGGCGGAAGCTTATCAGATCGATCACGAAGCTGATCACGGCTTCGAACGCCCTGAAAGAGAGGCTGAGCTGAATCGAATGCTACGAGAGTTTTTTGCGACCTATGAAACCAAGAGGCCGATCCAGCCGCTAGTGCCAACGCCCGGGAACAGGCCGTGATTCGCATGGGCCTCCTTCGCTCCACATCTCCAGTAGTTCAGAAGGGCTCACTCTCCGCTCGCCCGCGCGCGGCACATCTCTAACGTTAGGCAAAAGATGAAAACGCTCTGGCTCATTACCGTGGTCTGCCTCGTAGGCTGCGCCACGCAGGATAAATTTCCGATGATGCCGTTCACGTTTATCGGTGTGCCCGAGAATGTCAGCGCCGAGACTTATACGAACGTGCACGGGCCGGAGCGCAGCGTGGTTGTGCGAGTTCTCGAGGTGAAGAAAGGTTCTTACAGTCGAAGCGAGGTCGCTTTCGGCATTCCCGCTGATGCACCGTCACCGCTGGAAGCTGGAAGAAAGTATCGCATCGATGCTGCATGGGGGCGTCACGGAATGCTGATGCTCAATGTGAAGCCGGTCGAAGAGCCGATCCAGTAGGAATAAGAAGGCGGGTGTATAATCTCCCGCCTTATGAACACCGATAATCATACCACGATTGGATCTCGGGACCGCCGCTATCATGGGTGCGTCTGTCCTGACTCAGACGAAGCGATCTTCCGGGGTTGACCTGCTTTCTGCCGCTCTGCGGCATTTCCTCGGCTTACTTTCATTCGAGTTCGTCCCCCACGCCCAAGCCGATAATTTTCTATACATTTCCTCCAAAGAAAATGAACGCTCCGGACGGGGTTTCCGTCTAGGATGCCTCCCCTCTCAACCCCACCCTGAAAATGAAGCTCCCTGACGACCGCTCCGGCCAGCCCGCCGACAAAACCATCATCACCGCGCAGAGCCTTGCCGGTCAGCGCGAAGCGGCCGCGGAGCGCCGCGCCCGCTTTCCCTACCGCTTTCCCACGGATCGTCGCCAGCTCGGCGGCAAGTTCACCGTCAAGGAAAACAGCCGCCGCCTGCTGCGCTTCTTCTATTTCGAGCGCCGTCTCATGCACGCGCTCGGCTCCTGGACGCTCACCATCCCCGAATACGAGGTCAAACTCGAGACCGGCCGGCATATTTTCTGGCACGCCGATGCCGCGCGTACGCTTCGGGAACGCCTCACCGAGCAGGAGTTCCGCCCCAAGGTCATCGACGCCCACCGCGATCCGGAAATCGACCGCTTCATTGACGAGATGCTCAGCGCCGAAAACCCCGCCGAGTTGCTCGTCGGCGTCCATCAGGTCGTCGGCCAGGCCATTGCCACCACCTACCGGCATCACATGGACGACACCGATCCGGTGACCGATGCGCCCACCATCCGCAGTCTCCGCCGCATCCTCACCGACTACGAGCCCATGCTCGCGTGGGCCGATGCCGCCATCGAAGCCTATGTCGCCGGCGGCATCGAGGAGGCGAAGCTCGCCACCTGGCGCTGGCATCTGAAGCGCCTCCTCGCCTCCATCGGCGGCATCACCGGTGCGGATCCCCGCGGCGAAGCCCCCGCCCCGCTCCGCATTGATGCGAAACCCTACGAACGCGGCACCGTCCCCATGCGCGACACGCGTTTCGACACCTTCAAGCACACCGGCGACTATGACGCCGCCGACAACCAGACACGCTACGACAAGGATTCCTACGAGGCCATCCGCCTGCGTTTCATCCGCACCCAGCGCGACGAGGTGGACGCCATCGAGGCCTTCGGCACCTTCGTGTGGGATATCCGTTTCAAGGATTTCGACGCCGAATACGACCTCGCCCGCATCACGTGGGACGAGGCCCGCCACACCGAGATCGGCCACCGCGCCATGCTCGCCTCGGGCTACGACCCCTACGAGTTGCGCAACCGCCTCACCAGCTCCACCTGCCGCGGCCCCATGGATCCCGCCTTTGCCATGGCCGAGATCAACCTCTTCGGCGAAGTCGGCGTCCTCAAGACCATCAACGATCTCATTGATACCGCCGCCGCGCGCAACGACGAGCTGCTCCGCCATATCTCCGACTACATCCGGGCCGACGAGCGCACCCACGTCCGCAAGGGCGCGCGCATCCTCGAAGTCATGACTCATCTCGACGCCAAGGCCCTCGAACTCCGCACCCGCGAACTTTTCACGGAATGCCTCGTGAGCCTCGGCGCCATCAAGCAGGACATTGATATGCGGACGCTCACGCGCGAGGAGATCGAACACCTCGTCGGCGAATGAGATCGCCCGCATCACGCTGTCGAGGTGGGCCGGGCGCTCCGCACACGGTAATTTGAGAAGGTAAACGGCCTTTTTGCCGCGCCCGGCCCACCCGGCGGCCTGTTATCCGCGTTCTCTCATCGGGGTTTATTTGCATCCACCTGCGGTTTGCTCGCCTAGGTCGCCCTGCCCCCCCGATCAGGGAAGGTTTTCAGAAGAGCCTATCAGCCCGAATTCCACGTTCAAAACCGGGTCGCCACCAACCGTTCGCCGGTCGGGTTGGCCTGCGCCGTGCGCTGGGTCGCTGTCAGCGAGAACAACACCCGCACCACTTGGAGTTCGTTCTCGCGCGCCGGGAATTTCCAGCGCGTCATGACAGTGTTGCGGGCGGATTGGTCGAAATCCTCGTAGCCTGACGAGCGGGAGACCTCCGCCCTCCTGGCCCGGCCCTGCGCATCAATCAGGACCAACAGCTCGACCACCCCCTCGCGGCCCTCCCGGCGGGCCGCCGGCGGATACGGTGGATTCGGGGCATAGAGCGCGCCTCCGGTCCCGAACTTGAACCCTTTGCCGCCCCGGCCCACGTTGCCCAAGCTGTCCTGCAAGGCCTGCAGCACCTGCTCGGAAAGTTGGCCGAGCTGCGCGGCAAGCAAGGTATCTGTGGCCACGAAGACCGGGGCCGCCATCGCCACATCCTGGGTAAACGCCCCCGGGACGGGCTTCATCAAGACCACCTCCGGCTGGAGCGGTTTGGAATCGCGAACACTGGCTGTCACCGCCTCCCCGATCAAGGGAGCGTCCGCACTCTCCATCGGCTCCAATGCCAAAGTTGCATATCCGGGGGCCTCATCAGCGATCTCTCCATTGCCCGACGTCGTCGCGACCGGCTCAGGCCAGGCCAAGGCCAAGGCGGCATGGAAAGCTACTGCCGCCAGCGCCGGCACACCGAACCGCCTTATCCATGGCTCTTTAGCACCCCAGATATAACGGGCTCCGAGATTTTTTTCCTGTACGTTCATGGCCTTTGTTTTCTGCGGGTCACAAAATGTATTCCTCTAGATTTTGATTTATAGCTGGTTGCAAAAATATTGAGACAGTATCTCAAAAAATTAATTGACTGTCTTTGTTAATACTGAGTCTCGTTATATCAATGAGATTGAGTCTCTGTCTTTTGAGCGCAACCCAATTTCTTCCAGGGGAGCGCACTTTGTACGGAAGCGGGAAAAAGCCCCTTCCTGCCCCGCTGCGGGACGCCTCCCTCCATCTGCCCCTGCACCCGCTCTGCCCTCTTTCCCTGCCATGAATCAAAAAAATCTGCTCCTGCTCACCGCATTGATGCTGACGGCCACCCTTCATGGCCAGACTCGCACCACGCCCAACTCCCCCGCTGGCAAAGCCCAGCCCGATGTGACCGAAATCAAGGTCGAGGCCGAGCGCGAAGCCGCGCCCACGGCTGAGGCGGGCCGGTTCGCCGGCACCTTCTCCACCCTCTCCGCCGGCGAAATCAACCGCCGCGGCGCGACCGACATGGGCGGCATCGTCCGTTACGAACCGCTAGTCAATGCGCCGGCCGCCGCGACCGGCACCGGCAACATCTGGGACGGCAGCGGTTACACCGGTTATAACATTCGCGGCCTCGAGGGCAACCGCGTCAGCCTCGACATTGACGGCATTCCCCTGCCCGACGCCGCGCCCAAGCCCGACGGCTCCACCCTCAATTCATTCGGCATCGGGCGCGACTACGTGGATATCGAGACCTTCCGCACCGTCGAAATCGGCTCCGGCACTTCATTCGCCGGACGCGGCACACCCAACCTCGGCGGCGGCGTCGGCTACGTCACCAAGTCACCCGCCGACTACCTCGGGCTGACCGACCGTCCCTATTACGTCGGCTACAAAGCCGCCTACGCATCGGTCAATGAAAGCCTCGCCCACACCTTCACCGGCGCGGCCGGCCTCGGGGAGTTCCAAAGCCTCGTCGTTTATACCCGGCGCGATGGCGAGCAGAACGACAGCAAGGGAGCCACCCTCGCAAACCCGGTGGATTGGCAGTCCGACTCCGTGCTCGCCAAGCTCGTGTGGGACGACGCCCGGACGCACAACCTCGAGTTCACGCTCGATTACTTCAAACGTGAGTCCGACCTCGACGCCGCCAACCGCGCCTCCGCTTCCTACGTCGGCGGAGCCCGCCAGCACGCGCTGGCCGAACGATTCACCCTCAGCGCCACCCACCTGTTCACCCCGACCGGCACCGCCCTCTTCGACCGGCTTTCCACCAAGATCTACTATCAGGATGCCGTCACCCACGACGCCACGATCGCCCCCCACTATATCACGGGCGGCATCGCCTACCGCCGCGATCTCAACACCCGCTTTCATAACGATTCCCTCGGCCTCAATGCCGACGCGATCAAACAAGCCGGAGACAGCCACCGTCTGAGCTACGGTCTCGCCGCCAGCCGCACCGACACCAGCCGGCCGTGGAGCGAAGTGCGCACCCGCCTGAGCGACAACGTCGTCACGATGCAGGGCACCAAGGACCGCATGTCCATGATGGAGACCACACGGGTCGCCGCCTATCTCAACGACGAGATCGCCTTCCGCATCGGCGACCGCCGCGCCACCCTCACGCCCGGTCTCCGCTTCGAATCCGTGGACGTCAAGCCGACCGACCTTTCCCGCTATGTCCTCGGTGTTCCCGCCGTCGCCAACGAGATCAAGCCCGAGAGCGACTCCTTCGTCACTCCCAGCCTCGCCTTCAATCTCGGCCTCACAGAAAAGCTCGCCGCCTACGCCAGCTACAAGCGCGGCAACCGCGTGCCCACTCCCGTCGAGAAGACCGGCACCTATGATTCCTTCAGTTACAGCGGCAGCGCGGCGGGCTATGCCGTCATCGGCAATCCCGACCTGAAGAAGGAGACCAGCGATGCCTTCGAAATCGGCCTCAAGGGCCAGTCGCTCAACGGCGTCACCTTCAGTCTCTCCGCCTTCCACACCGCCTACAACGACTTCATCGAATACGCCGTCCAACCCTATGATCCGGTCAACTATCCGACGATCAGCTTCGGCCTCTACCGCCCTGAAAACCTCGGCAAGGCGAAGATCTACGGACTCGAAGGCTCGGTGAAACTCGACCTCGGCGTGTGGCACTCCGATCTCACCGGCTTCAGCGCCATCCTCGCCGCCGGCCGGGCCAACAGCTCCGCGACCAACACCGCCACCGGTGTCAAAAGCCGCCTCCCCTCCACCGGCCCGTTCAAGGGCAGCCTCACCCTCGGTTATGATTCTCCGGCCCGCCGGCTCGGAGCCTCCCTCACCACGACCCACATCGGTGGCAGGCAAGCTCCCCCCGACATCATGACTGGCGCCACGGCCGCCCGCTTCGCCGTGCCCGCAGCCACGCTTCTGGACTTCGCCGCCTATCTGCGCGTCAACGACCACGCGTCCCTCAACCTCGGAGTCTATAACCTGACCGACCGGAAATACTGGGACTACTACAGCGCCCGCGGCCTCGCGGCGCCCACGACCGCCGCGACGATCGCCGAGATCGAGCGCTATGCCCAGCCCGGCGTGAACTTCACCGTTAGTCTCACCCTCGGCTTCTGAGTCCGGCCATGCCCGTTCCCGCCGCCATCGTCTGCGAGATCTGCACCGCCAAGGCCGCCGAAGCCGGTATCCTGGCGGCGATCGCCACCACCTGCGCGCGGGAGCTGGGCCAACCTCTGGCCGTAAAGACCCTGGCCTCGCCTCCACGGCAGCAGCTCCGCGAACCGTTGCTCACACTGCACCTGCCCGCCGAGCTCGCCGCCACCCAGCACGAAGTCTGGTGCCTCGCCTGCCGCCTGGCCTGCTTCTGCCCCTCCGCCCGCGTCAGCGTGTTTGTGAGCGGCGGCGACGCCTTTGCCGCCCAAAAGCCCGCCGACGGCCGTCGGCGGAAATCAGCCTGAATCCACCGGTATGCGCTCCTCCGATTCCCCGCTCTTCGGCACCCGTCCCGCGTCCGCCGCGGCCCGCGCCGGGCGCTGCTTCCGCACCCATCCCGACGGGCGCATCGCGCTCACGTCCGACTGGCCCGCGTTGTTTGCCGGCCTCCAGGACTTCCCTGCGCTCGCCTTGCAGCTCCGCCACGCCTTCGCCCGACTCATCATGCTCGCGCCGCTGCCCCGCCTTGCGTGGCAGGTTCAGACCGCCGCCGCCCACCATTCTGCGGGTGACCTGACCTTGGACTGCGCGCAATGGGGCCGGGCCTGGGGCCTGCTCCAGATTTGCGATTGCTGCGGCGCGCCCGGTCGCGTCGAGGTGCAGGATCGCCACGGCGGCGATTTCCTGGAGATCTGCGCCGACCCCGGCTGTGCCGCGAGCAACTGGTCCGATTACCTCGCCCGCGTGGCCGCTCCCTTTGCACCGGGCATATCCGCCGCCGATGCCGGGCGGTTTGCGCCCGCGTCGAAACTGCCCCGCCACGCCCGCTGGCTCGGCGATGCCGGCAGCCTCCTGCCCGCCCTGCTCGATTATCTCGGCAACGACACCGTGCCGCTGCGGTGCAGCCTGCGCCTCGCCGGAGCCACGCTCACCCGCGAATTCATCCCCGAACAGGTGGACACCGCGAACGGCCTGCTCACCACGGGCGAACCCCGCACCAAACTGCAGCTCGCCCTGCCCTGTGTGCGCGGCCTGGCCGTAACCACCGATGCCAGCGGCCACGAGCTCCATGCCGCCGGAGCCGACGAATCCATCCTGCTGAGCTTCTCCGCCTCCGCCGATCCCGAGGCGGCCGCCGTCTGGCACCGCACGCTCGCCTCCACCTTCACCGCCCTCTCCTGAACCCGCCATGTCCTCCTCCCTCGCAATCTATTACGGCACCATGACCGGCAACGCGGAAAGCCTCGCACGGCGCGCCTATGAACGCGCCCTCAACACCGCGTGGGCCGCCCGGCTGCAAAATCTCTCGGAAGTCCGGCCCACCGAGCTCGACGGTCCCACGCTCTTCATTGTCAGCACCTGGGGCGACGGCGAACCACCGGCCGACGCCACCGATTTCTGGTATGACCTCGAAAAGGCCGCGCTCGACCTCACCGGCCTGCGCTACGCCGTCCTCGGGCTCGGGGATCGCGACTATCCCGAATTCAACGCCTTCGCCCGCAACCTCGACGAACGCCTCAACGCGCTCGGCGCCCGCCGGATCCACGACCGCATCGAGGCCGATATCGATTACGAGGGCACCTATGAGGAATGGGAGGCCCGGGTCTTCCCCCTGCTCGCCACCGATCTCAACCCCGCGTCCATCCCTGCCTGATCACACCTTTACCATGCCCAAATCCATCCTCCTCGCCACCAGTCTGTCCGCACTTCTCCTCGCCGGCTGCGTCACCCAGACCACGCCGGAAAACACCGCGCCCCCGGCCGCGACGGCCACGCTTTCCCTCGCCGACCGCGTCGCCGCCTTCCGACAGGAAAACCCGCGCGTCATGACCCGCGATGCCGCCAGGCGCCTCGGCGTCTCCGAGGCCGACCTCCTCACGCTCAACATCGGGAGCACCGTCACCCGCCTCCGCGACGGGGGCGACACCGGCCGCGCCATCCTCGGCCGCCTCCACGAACTCGGCCGCGTGACCTCCGTGACCCGCAACGACGAAGTCACCCTGGAAGTCACCGGCACGGCCAACGCGCCGCGCGTGCGCCCCGGCACCGACGGACGGCCGGATCGCACCATTCCGGGCTACTTCGGCGGTCCCATCGACCTGCGCCCCTTCTTCGACAAATGGCAGTATGCCTTTGCCGTTGTCGCGCCCGGCCGCGAGGGCCGCACCCGCCGTAGTTTCCAGTTCTTTGACGCCCACGGGACCGCCGTGCAGAAACTCTACCTGGAGGACGAGGCCGCCATCCCGGTGTTCGAGCGCATTGTCGCCGAACTCCGGGCCGCGCACCAATCGCCCGAACTGGCGGTCACGCCCCTGCCCGCCGCGACCCGCGCCAAACCCGACGCGGAGATCGACACCGCCGGCTTCCTCGCCGCGTGGGATGAAATGACCGACGTCCATCAGTTCGGCGGCATCCTCCGCGAATTCGGCGTCACCCGCCAGCAGGCGCTCCGCCTCGCCGGCGCTGAGCGCGCCTATCGTGTCGCCTCCCCTGCCGCTCTCCGCGCATTCCTTGAGACCGCCGCGGCCAACGGCACCGAGTTTCTCGCTTTCGTCGGCAACAACGGCCTCACCCAGGTCTTCACCGGCTCCATCCAAAAGACCGGCGCCTCCGGCCCGTGGTTCAACGTGCTCGACCCCGATTTCAACCTGCACGTGCGCGAAGATCTGCTCGGCGAAATCTGGGTCGTCAAAAAACCCTCCGGTCAGGACCTCCTGACCGCCGTCGAAGTTTACAACCACGCCGGCGACATCGTCGTCCAGTTCTACTCCCGCCGCGCCGCCCGCCAGCCCGAAAGCGCCACCTGGCGCGCGCTTCTTTCCGGCCTGCCCGCCCTCTGATCCCCGCCACCTTTCCCATGACTGCAAACCTAGTCACATCCACCCGCTCCGCCCAACTGGCGTGGCTGGCCGCCGCCGTGCTGGCGTCCGCCAACCTCGCCGCGCAGCCCGCGCCCAAACCGGAGCCTGACACCTCCTCCACAGCCATCACGATCACGACCACCGCGACCCGCGAAAGCAAACCGCTCTTCGAGGTGCCCGCCACCGTCTCCGTCATCACGCAGGAGCAGCTCGAGTTCCGGCAGGCGATGGCCATCGAGGATCTCATCCGCTACGAACCCGGTGTCACCATCGGCCTCGGCTTCGGCGCGGACCCGTTCAAGCAGATGGACGGCTTCAAGATCCGCGGCATCGGCGGCAACCGCGTGCAGATCCGCATTGATGGCGACCGCGTCTCCGAGCGCATCGGCGACGGCACCCGCGACTATGTGGACGTCAGCATCCTCAAGAGCGTCGAGATCACCCGTGGCCCGGCTTCCGTGCTCTGGGGCGCCGATGCCCTCGCCGGCGCGGTGGCCTACACCACCAAGGATCCTGCGGATTATCTCTTCGCCCCCGGCGACACCTGGGGCGGCTCGCTCAACATCAGCTATGCCGATGTGAACGACCAGTATGCCGCCTCAATTGCCAACGCCGTTCGCCGCGGTTCCTGGGAGGCGCTCATCGCCTACACCTATCGCGAGCAGAACGAACCGGAGTTGAAGAAGAGCTTCGCCTCGCAGGCCGAAGGCGCGCTCTGGCCCAGCAGCCGCGATCCCCTCGCGCTGCCCACCAACAAATTCGACCCGCGCGAGGTCGAGGCCCACTCGCTCCTCGGCAAGCTCGTGCACAAGACGGCCAACGGCCACGAGACCAAGCTCACCACCGAGTGGTTCGGCCGCACGGTTGACGTGAACCAGCTCGCCAGCATCAGCCCCAGTGCCGCCGGTATCAAGGTGATGGCCCAGACCCGGCACCAGGACGTCGAGCGCTGGCGTGTCGCTCTCGCTCATCAGTGGGACGCGCAGCTCGCGTGGCTCGATTCGATCAAGGGCAAGATTTCCTTCACGCCCACCCGCAACGAGACCACCGGCACCCGCCACCGCATCCTCGCCAATGGCAACGACGAGTTCCAAACTCAGATCAGCTCCTACGAGGAAGCCTTCCTCAACTACGATCTGCAGCTGCGCTCGGTCCTGGAGTCCGCCGCCGTCCGGCAGGTGTTCACCTACGGCATCGAAGGCGACTTCATGAAAGCCCAGCGCGATCCCACCCGCAGCACGCTGACCATCCCCGCCACCGGCTCGACCACCGTCTCCGGCGGCGGCGGCTTCCCCAGCTCCCGCACCCGTCGCTTCGACGCCTACGTGCAGGATGAGATCGAACTCGCCGGCGGCCGCCTCCTGCTGCTCCCCGGTGTGCGCGTCGCCAGCTACCGCATCGAACCGCGCCCCGGCCCCTTCTACACCCCGGTCCCCGGCAAGGAGCCCGTGACGGTCTCGAATACCGACGCCGTCTGGAAATTCTCCGCCACGTGGAAGTTCAATCCGGAGACCCTCGCCTACGCCACCTACAGCGAAGGCTTCAAGATGCCCACCGCCGGCCAGCTCTACACCTCGTCGCCCGGCACCAGCTTTTCCGCCATCCCCAACCCCGATCTGCGTCCGGAAAACGTAACCACCTGGGAAACCGGGGTGCGTTGGAAAAACGACCGCTTTGGCGCCTCCCTGTCCGCCTTCACCAGCGACTACGAGGACTTCATCGTCGGCTTCTACTTCCTCAACGCCACCGACTACACCTCGGTCAACCTCAGCTCGGTGAAAGTCTATGGCTTTGAAGGCTCCGCCGAGTGGACGATCAACTCCCACTGGTCCGCCCGCTCCACCGCTTCCATCCAACGCGGCACGCAGCAGGGCGACCCCGCCGCCGCCCGGACCTTCTTCGATCAGGTCGAGCCGCTCACCGTCGTCACCAGCCTCGCTTACGCGACCACGGACCGCCGTTTGCGCGTCGAGCTCGTCAACACCAGCGTTGACCGCGTGCGCCGGACCAGCACGCCCGACATCCTGAAGCCCTGGGGTTACTCGATCTTCGATTTCATCGCCAGCTACAAGGTCACGCCCGACTTCACGGTCCGGCTCAACGTCGGCAACCTGCTCGACAAACGCTACCTGCCAGCCTGGGCCTCCAGCTACTACTCGACGCCGGCCGTGCCCTCGACCGCCGTCGCCAACGGCAACCCCATCGAACTGCGCATCGCCGCGGGGCTGAACTTCCGCCTCGGCGCCGAATACCGCTTCTGAACCCATGCACGACGCCCGCGATTCTTCCGGCGAAAACCTCATCCTCGGGCTGATGCTCGCGGGCGTCGTGCTTTTTCTCGTCCTCGGCGGCTGGCTCCTCCTCTCGGTCCTGGCCGGCGCCGCTTCCCTGGATCCCGCCGATCTCGCCTTCCTCCCGCAATGAAGCTCCTCAAAAAAACGCTCTTCTGGCTCCACCTGATCCTCGGTGTGGCCGGCGGTCTTGTCATCGCCCTGCTCGCCTTCACCGGCGCGGCCATGTCCTTCGAGCCCGAGATCCTCGCGCTCGTCGAACCCGGCTCCCGCCGCATCACGCCACTGCCCGACGCCCCGCGGCTCTCCCCCGCCGAACTGCTCGACCACGCGCGCGCCGCCAAACCCGACAAACGACCCGGCGGCCTCGTGCTCTCCGCCGATCCCACCACTCCCGTTCTCGTGCAGGTCGCCGGTGGCCACGCGATCTCCCTGCATCCGCAGACCGGCGAGATGGTCGCCGAGCGCACGCCCTCGAATTTTTTCACCAAGATGCTCCGCCTCCACATCAACCTCACGGCGGGCAAGAGCGGCAGCTGGATCGTCACCCTCTCCAATGTCTTTTTCCTGATCCTCTGCGTCAGCGGCCTCTATCTCTGGTGGCCGAAGACCTGGCGAGCCATCCGCAATATCGCCCGCTTCAACTTCCGCCTCAAAGGACGCAGCCTGCACTGGAATCTGCACAACGTCCTCGGCATCTGGTCGCTCGCCGTCCTCTTCGTCATCTGCCTCACCGGACTCGTGCTCAGCTACACCTGGGCCGGCGATCTGCTTTACAAGCTGACCGGCAGCGAAAAGCCCGCCTCGCTGCCCGCACTCCGCCTTGAGGAAGGCGCCCCGGTTTTCCCGCTGAACGAGGCGTTCGCCCGGGCCGACGCCACCGCGCCGGGCTGGGAATCCATGGCCATCCTTCCGCCCTCCGCCCGCCGCGGCACCTATCTCTTTATCATCAAGGAAGCCGGCGCCCCACACGATGCCGCGCGGGCGCGCCTCACCCTGCATGGCGGTGATGCTTCGGTGCTCCGCTGGGAATCCTATGCCGATTTTTCCGCCGGCCGGAAACTCCGCTCCTACATGCTCCCCCTGCACATGGGCTCCATCGCCGGACTCCCCGGTCGCGCCATCGGCTTCCTCGCCTGTCTCGCCGCCCTCGGTCTTGTTGTCACCGGCTACGTGCTTTCCTGGAAGCGCCTCATGGCCTGGCGCAAACGCCGGGCCCAGGCTGCCGCGCCCGAGCCGGCCGCCGCGCTTCCGGTCACACACTACGCCCGGATCCGCCGCTGATTTTCCCCATGAGCACGACCCCAATATTCCCGCCCGCCGCTGACACCGCCCAGCCTCCAACCACACCGGCCCGGACCCGCGACACCGCGGCGCTCTGCGCGCAACTCGGTTGGAAAATCACCGCCGCCCGTCGCGCCATCTTCAAAGCCATCGACCGCCTCGATGGTTACTTCGACGCCGAGGTCCTGCTTACTCAGGTCAAGAAGCTGCACCCCGGTGTCTCGCGCGCGACAATCTATCGCGCCCTGCCCGATCTCTGCGCCGCCGGGCTTCTGCGCTCCACCGAGTTCGGCGACGGGCACTACCGCTACTGCCGGCACGACCCCGCCGCCCCGCCCACCGCGGAGATTTTCGTCGTGGACTGCGGCCGCATCGTGAAGGTCCCCGCCCCCTTTCTCACCTGGTATGCGGCCACCGTCACCGAGCGCGCCGGTTACGAGCTCATCGGCCAGCGCCTGCAGACCTTCGCCCGCTGCCGCGAAAAACAGCAATCCCCCGACGCGTGCGGCCAATGCGCGTACCACGAAGCTCCAACCCATTCAAAAATCTGATCTCCCCTTTGCCATCCGCCCAAACCAGGCCACTCCCCGCCACTCATTTCCAACCGGCACTTCCTCAATTCCTTCAACCCATGAACTGCAAACTGATCAAATCCTGCCTCGCCCTTCTCGCCACCTGCGCCGCGCTCCACGCCCACTCCGTGTGGATCGAGGACACCCCGGAAAACCGCCTCGTCGTCCACTTCGGCGATGTGGGCGGCAAAGTGGAAAAATCGCCCGGCTATCTCGATGACCTGCTGCTCACCTCGGCCTGGACCGCCGATCAGGATGGCCGGCTGGAAGCCCTCACCATTGAAAAGAAAGACGACCATTACCTGCTCGGCGCCGCGACCCCGGGCAAAGGGGCGCTCGCGGAGACTAATTTCTTCGTCATGCAACGCGGCCAGAACCCGGGCATCTGGCCCAATCTCTATGTGCGTTGGCAGCCCACCGGCGCAACACCACCACTGGAGCCCGCACTCACGCTCGACATCCTGCCCACCGGCCAGCCCGGCGAATTCCGCGTTTACTTCCGCGGCCAGCCTCTGGCCGGCGCCGTCGTGCGCATTGTGAGCCAGGAAAACGAGGAAGGCAAAGCCCCCTCCCTCACCGCCGATGCCGAGGGCCTCATCCGGTTCACCCCCGAGCAGGCCGGACTCGTCGTGCTCACCAGCAACCATCGCGAGAAAGTGCCCGGCTTCAGCCGGGGCAAGGCCTATGACTTTGCCAGCCACACCTGTGCACTGAGCTGGCGCCAGCCCTGAAACCGTCCCGCGTGTCCTGCATATGAAACCCCGCCTTCACCTCGTTCCGCTGCTGCCCGCCCTCCTCCTGGCCGCCGGCTGCCAGCACGCCGATGTCGCCACACCGGCAACGGCGCCCGCGTCTGTCGCGTCCACCGCGGCGCCCGTCCCCCCGGCCGATACCCCGCCGGTGTATGTCTTCGGCTGGGATGCGTTGCCGGCCGAACAAGCCCGGCCGCGCGGCGGTTCCTCCCGCGGCGCACCGCTCACGCTCGCTCCGGCCCAAGCCCTGCCCCTGCCGGGCATCGCCCGGGCCGCCAATGCCTTCGAGCGCGACCGCGCCGCCATCCTCGCCCTCGCCGGCGACTACAAAGTGAGCTTTCACTTCATGGAGTCGGTCGGACTCACCCCCGATCACCAGCCGCCCCGCCCGTACCATTCATGGGCCACGGAACACGTCCGGGTGATTGAGGACACCGGCCGGTTCATCAGCCTCCAGCACACCCTGGTCATGTTCTTCAGGCAGGAGGACGGCTCGATTTCGGAACCCATGCTCACCAAGCACTGGCGGCAGGATTGGACCTACGAGGACACCGACCTGCACCTCTATCGCGGAGACTCCCTCTGGGCCCGGTGCACACTCTCCAGTGAAGTAGCCGCCGGCACCTGGTCCCAGGCCGTATTCCAGGTGGATGATTCGCCCCGCTACGCCGCGTCCGGTCGCTGGGAACACAAAGGCAACGCCTCCGTCTGGACCGGCGAAAACGCGTTCCGCCCGCTGCCGCGCCGCGAATCGACCTCGCGCAAGGATTACGCGCTCATGGAAGGCGCGCACCGCATCGTGATCACCCCCACCGGCTGGCTCCACGAACAGCGCAACTGGAAACGAGTCGCCGCCGAATCCGCGGGCGAGCCCCGCTATGTCGCCCAGGAATTGGGCCTCGACCGCTACGAACGCATCAGCGCCCCGAGCCTCGCCGCCGGCGACGCCTACTGGAAAAAGACCGGCGCCTACTGGACGGCGGTGCGCCGCGCCTGGGACGCCGCCTGCGCCCGGCACGACCGCTTCACCCTGCGCACCGAGGTGGACGGCCAGCGTCTCTTCGAGCGCCACTTTGCTTACGCCCGGACGCTCGAGCAGGGCGCGGCCTATGATCCCGCCGACGGCCAACGCCACGCAACGGAAGCCCTCGCCGCATTTATTGTCCCGCTGGCCTCACCCTGAACGCTTTGGTTGGTGTTGTGTTAATGGGCCGCCCCGGAGGCAGGACAGGTCATCGGGGCGGCCTTTTTTCTCCAAATGGGCAAGGCCCGCGTTTCCGCAAAACACCGTTTGCCTTTTCCCGGCTTCCCGCCAAAACTTGCCCTCATGAAAACAACCGTCAGCACCCCTGCCAAGGCCAAGGTGGATTCACCCGTGGTCAGCGCCCTCAATCTCCTGCTGGCCGACTCCTACACCTTGATGTCCCTCTCTCATCAGGCCCACTGGAATGTCGAAGGCCCCGGCTTCTTTGCCCTGCATCGCGCCTTTCAGGAACACTACGAAAATCTGTTCACCGCCATTGATGAAATCGCCGAGCGCGTCCGTGCGCTCAATGCCTACGCCCTCGGCGGCCTGCGCTCCTACACGAAGGAGTCCGGCTTGGATGAGTTTCCCACCGGCAGCGTCCCCGCCCGCGATTACGTCGCCGGCCTGATCGTCGCCCACGAGAAAACTCTCGCTGATGCCGTCAGCCTCCGCGACGCCGCGGGCGAAGCCAACGATCTCGAAACCCAGGATCTGGCCATCGGCCGGATCACCTGGCACCAGAAGACCCTCTGGATGCTCAAGAGCTACCTGAAGTCCGCCTGATTACCCACTCCTCACGCGCCGGTTCACCGCCGGCGCGTCTTTTTGAGACCACTATTGAGACTGAGTTTAATTCCCATGCAACAGCCTCCGTCATCTACCGCCATCGCCACGTCCCCCGCCACGCTGGCATGTCCACTCAACGATGGACTCGCCGTGCTCGACCAGCTGTTGGCCGGCCTCACGGAAGAGGTGGATGCCCCCGCCCTCGACATTGCATTGGACCTGCGCTGGGAACTCTCCCAACCCCACGCGCCTGAGACGATTCTCCGGGAGTTTTTCCGCCTCCGCGCGGCCATCGAGGAGCGGCATTACCTCGCCTGCTACCGCCTGCGCCGCTGGTTCGAATCACAATTCATTGCCCGCGTCAGTTTCGACCGCACCCAGCCCGAGCAACGGGTCGGACTCCGGCTTGATGTCACGGATATGCAGGCCCTCATCACACACTGTCTCGCCTGCGCCGGGGCCAACCGGACCACCAGCGCCCGCTGGAGTCGCGTCCGCTTCCTCTCCGCCACCCCCTTGGTGTCGGTTTGAATCAGAACAAGTACTGCCGGGGTAGCGATGGCTCCCGGGCTTGCCTTCGCCGCAACGCAGTCGTTTATACCCGCCTCGCCTTGTTTTGGCTGCGCGGTCTCCGGCCGGTGCCCCGGGCGATCTCTTCTTCGCACCTGACACGCCCGTGAGTTCTTCTTCCTCCGATATCGCCACCGCTCTGGCCGCCGCCGCGGATTTCATCCGGCAAGGCCAGGAACACGAAGCCCAAAACACCTCCGCCGCACTAAACGAGGCCATCGCCAGCTACGACCGTGCGCTGGCCATCCTGCAGTCCCTGCCCTTGGAGACGCATCAACAGGCCCGCCGCGATTGCGGCGGCGCATGGATGAACCGCGGCAACGCCCTCCTCAAGCACTCCACGCCCGACAGCCTCGGCGCCGCCGTGGCCGCGTACGACCAGGCCATCGCTCTCTTCGCGGCACTCCCCATCGCCGACCACCCCACGTGGGGCAACACCCTCGGCGCCGCCTGGATGAACCGCGGCAACGCGCTGCTCCGGCAAGGCGCCGACGCCCTGCCCGCCGCGGTGCAATCCTATCGCCGGGCCATCGCCGTGCTCGAACCGCTCGCCACCTCCGGAGAACGCTGGCTCCGCCTCAATCTCGCCGCTTCGTGGATGAACCTCGCCAACGCCCTGCTCCTGCCGGCGCCCGCCGATCCGCAGGCGGCGCGGACCGCGGCACGGCACGCCCTGAGCCTCGTCGCCCCGGCCGAGACCGCCGACCCCGTCGCCGCCGACATCGGGCTCAAAGCCCGCCGCGCGCTGGGTGAAGCCATCGGCCGGCTGATCGTCGCGCCCGAAACCGATTTCGCCGGCGCCGATCAACTGGCCGATGAAACCGGCGAAGTCGTGGACAGCGGACTCTCCCTCGCCCGCCATTGGGAGACTCAAGGGCTCCGCCACTATCGCGAGATCGCCACGCGGCTCTATCATCTGGGCGCGCATCTCTACCTCGCACACCAGCCGCACTTCCTCATCGAATTTCTCCTCGAACACCTCGATCCCGAGCGCCAGCCCGGGGCGCAGGCCGACGATGCCGGGCTGCACGATTTCGTGGCCCGGTTCATTCCTCACGCCCTCGCGACGCTCCGCACCCGCCCGCTGATCGGGCTTCCGCCCGAAGCGCGGCAACGCCTGCAGGAGACCATCGCCGAGCTGGAGGAATCCGGCCCCACCTTCGCCGCGTTGCGACACCAACACCTCAGGACACCACCCGCGAACGCCGAATCGGCGTCCTGAGCATTAATGCAACCGCCCGCACCGGTCACGCAATCGCCCCACCCCGCGCCACCCGTTCAATTCGTTCTCGTTCTCTCAATAAAAGTCGTTCTGTCTTCTCCCGTTTCCCCATGAAGAAAGCCAAAGCCCACTTCCCCCGCATCAAGACCATCGCCTACGAAGGCACCGGCTCCGCCAACCCGCTGGCCTTCCGGCACTACAACCCCGACGAGGTCATCGACGGCAAGACCCTCGGCGAGCATCTCCGTTTCTCCATCGCCTACTGGCACGCCTTCCGCGGCACCGGCGGCGACCCCTTTGGTCCCGGCACGATCGTCCGCCCTTGGGAAACCGGCAAGGACGAGCTCTCCATCGCCAAGACGCGCATGGATGCCGCCTTCGAGTTTTTCCAGAAGATCCGCGCGCCGTTCTGGTGCTTCCATGACCGCGACATCGCGCCCGAAGGCCGCACGCTCACGGAGTCCAACCGCAACCTCGACAAGATCGTCGCCCACGCCAAGCAGCTTCAGCAAGCCACCGGCGTGAAGCTCCTCTGGGGCACGGCCAACCTTTTCTCCAACCCGCGCTACATGTGCGGCGCCGCCACCAATCCCGACGCCCACGTCTTCGCCTACGCCGCCGCCCAAGTGAAAAAAGCGCTTGAAGCCACCCTCGAGCTCGGCGGCGAAAACTACGTTTTCTGGGGCGGTCGCGAGGGCTACGAGACGCTGCTCAACACCAACCTCAAACGCGAGCAGGACCATCTCGCCCGCTTCCTCCACCTCGCCGTGGATTACGCCAAGGAGATCGGCTTCAAGGGCCAGTTCCTCATTGAGCCCAAGCCCAAGGAGCCGACCAAGCACCAATACGACTTCGACGTCGCCAGCGGCATCGCCTTCCTCCGCACCTACAAGCTCGAGAAGCACTTCAAGTTCAACATCGAGACCAACCACGCCACCCTCGCCGGCCACACCTTCCAGCACGAAATCGAGGTCGCCGCCGCCCAGGGCATGCTCGGCTCGATCGACGCCAACGCCGGCGACCTGCTCCTCGGCTGGGATACCGACCAGTTCAACACCGACGTCCGCGAGCTCACCCTCGCCATGATCTCCATCCTCAACGCCGGCGGCCTCGGCACCGGCGGCTTCAACTTCGACGCCAAGCTGCGCCGCCCCTCCATTGATCCCGAGGATCTCTTCCACGCGCACATCGGCGGCATGGATGCCTATGCCCTCGCCTTCAAGCTGGCCCGGAAAATCCTCGCCGACGGCAGACTGGAACAGTTCGTGACCGACCGCTACGCCAGCTACGATTCCGGCTTCGGCCGCGACATCGAGAAAGGCCGCGTCGGCTTCAAGGAGTTGAACCAGCTCGTCCTCACGAAACTCGGCGAGCCCAAGCCCAAGTCCGGCAAGCAGGAATACCTCGAAAACCTGCTGATGTCCTATCTGCACGGATAAACTGCGGAAGCCGCCCCGGCTGGCCAGGCACTCGCAGCCGGGGATCCGTTTGGAAAACTTCACCGAGATACACGAACCGCGCAAAAGGCACGGCCTGATGTAAAATGACCGCGGCTCCACCGCTTGTTTTCGGATGGTTCGTGTGTTTCGTGGTTTCTCCGCTGCAATGAAAGCCCTTCTCTTCGCCGCCCTCCTGCTGCCGTTCCTCGCCGGCTGCTCCTCCCTTTCCTCGCACAAAAATCCCGCCGTGAAGCTGGGCGACTACCAGCGCTTTCACGTCGAGAAACGCCTCTCCGATGACCGCGGCCTGGAAATTCTCATCACCCGCGATCTGCAACGCCGCGGCTTCACCGTCACCCACGGCTTCCTCACCATGATGCCCGACGACGCCCAGGTCATCATCAGCTACGACGACCGCTGGGCCTGGGATTTCCGCACCTATCTCATCGAGCTCAACATCGCCGCCGTGGATGCCCACCGCAAACGGTTGATCGCCACCGGCACCTATCGCGTCCCCGGCCCCCTCAGCCGCGACCCCGAAGTCGCCATCGCCACAATCCTCGATTCATTTTTCGAGTAGACCGTCCAGCCAAGCGGTCACGCCAGCGGCCAGCGCCAGGTTTCACCCCGCAAGGCGGTCATCAACGTCCTGAACGTGCCGGCGCAGTGCGCCACCGCACGGGACAGTTCTTCCGGCGTGCCATCCGCGGGCGCCGCCAGTTCCGCGGCCGCGGCCGGCGCTAGCACCTGTTCAAGGCGCCGAGCATCGGGAAAACTCAGTTCGCCCCGACGCAGGCGGAGTTCATGCGCCAGTTGCAAATTCACCTCGGCCAGACCGCGGTGCAGCATCCGCCGCGCGGCGATAAACTCACCCCGGGCCAGCTTGCGTTGCAGCCAGACGTAGTCGCAGACAAACCCCTCGGCCAGCCGGCGCACCGCCGCGTCGTCGAGCCGCGGATCGGGCACTTCCGCCACCACCTTCTGATAGAATCCCCCCCACCCCCCCGCACCATGCAGAAACCGATAGCCCGGGCGGATGACGATCGCCAGATCACCGAGCGCCCGCCGCAGGCCCGCCGAACGTCGGTGCAGGCCAAGCGCCATCGCCATCCTGGCCAGCCGCAACCGGCCCGCCGGCAAAATCACCAGATCCAGCTCCGTTCCCGGCAGCAGGACCGTCACCTTCTTGCTGCTTCCCAACACCCCGAGCCGGTCCACATAGGCAATGGGGGTCGGAAAGCCCGCCGCCTGCATCCACTCCGTGTTGGCAAACCGCGCGGGGTGCGACGTGATCACGTGAAAATCCCAGTCTGACTCGCCATCAGCGCGGTCCGGGGCCGCGGGACTCTCGCGCGAACGCGAGCCGATCAGGGCCACCGCCCGCACCTCCGGCGACCTCGCCGCCCACGCCACCAGCATCCGGTCCGGTGAATTCATGACTCCAAGTGACGCAACGACACCAATATTTCGGTGCCCTCCATGCCGGGGCCCGCATGGATTTCACCGTGGTGCAGCCGGATGATTTCCTTGGCCAGAAACACAGCCAGCCGTCCCTGATTCGGCACGGCCTCCGCCACCGGCTCGGGCAGAATGCCTTCCAGCTCCAGATGCTTGCCCTTGATTGAGACAAGCGCGGTGAGTTCGCGACCTTCGCCGGTCGAGCGCAATTGCAGCGCGAGCTCCGCCGCCGCCTGCTCCGGATGATTCTCCGCCAGCGTCTCGATCAATGCGCCGAGCGCAAATTCCAGCAACGCCGGGGCGGCGTGCAATCGCACCGGGTCGGGCCCGACTTCCACCTCCAGGCGCGCGCTCGCGCCGAGTGTTTTTACCAGCTCGCGCAGGTCCACGGTGCGCGGCTCCGTCTCATCCATCGTCTGCATGAGCCCGAGTCGCCGGTTCAGGGCCTCCAGCTTGGCGATGTCGGCCTTGAGCGTCTCGATCAGCGCCGGGGTGGTCCGGCCCGCGGGCACCTGGCGGAAAGTCGCCAGCGACACGAGGGCGTTGCCCAGCTCGTGGCTCAAGGTGAGCGCGAGTTCGCGCAACAAATGACGACGCTCACCCCGGGCGCGCCCCGTGGCATCGTGCACCTCCGCACTCGCTTCCTCCCAGAACGCCCACACGCCGCCAGTCTCGGCCACGAGCCCCGCGCTCGCCCGGAACGGCTGCTCGGCCGACGGGGTGATGCGGCAGACCTCGCGGGTCCGGCGGACGCGGCCGATGAGATCGCGCACCACCAGCGGCACCTGCCGCGGCACCGCCTCCCCCGCCGCCAGCACCAGCGTGCTCGGCAGGTATTTCGCCCCGAGCCCCGCCTGCTCGGACAACTGCTGCAACCGCCCGAGCTGGGCGGACTTGGCCAGAAAATGCCGCAGGAGCCGCGCAAAGAACACCGCGCGCGTGCGATCGTGGTCGTCGTAAGGCTGGCCGTCGTCGCGCACCCCGAGCGCAATCAGGCCCAGCAGACGGCCGTTATCGTGCACCGGCACCAGCAGACGAGCGCCCCACATGGCCAGACGGTTGCGCACCGCCAGCTCCGCCACCGGATCCGCCGGGCTGTCCCACGTCGCGCCATCAATCACCGCGGGGTGCCGCTCAAGGAAAACCACCAGCGCATCATCCGCGGCGAAGAACGAGGTCCCCCGATCCGCGCGGAATCCATCCGCCTCGCGCAGAAAAAACACCGCATGCGACGCCCGCAGGAGAAAACGCGAAGCTCGCCGGAACTCCGCAATCAACCGGTCCCGCGTATCAAGATTCTCCACCGCGCCTTCGAGAAAATCCCACAGTTCCGTGCTGTCGCCGCCCAGCGGCAGGCGCGCCGCGGGCCGGACCGCCTCCGTCCGCCGGTTCTTTTCCAGCAGGAGATCCACCATGGATTGTTTTTCAGCCACCTCATCCACCAGCGGCAGCAGGTCGCGCAGCCGGGCGCCGCTCTCCGCGTAGGAAAGGTAGGCCCGGCCCTTGCCCGCCAGCCGGGCCTGCTCGAACGGCAGACTGCGCGGCTCGCCCACATAGATCGTCGGACACTTCGCCAACGAGGCCGGCAGGGCGCTTTCCATCGTGACATCAAGCACCACCACCGCGGCAAAACCCGGCTGGGTGCCGCCGGGAAAACTTTGCGGCGTCAACCGCACCGCCGGCCGGTCCGTCGGCAATTGCCGCTCCCAAGCAGCCGCCAGTTCATCGTCAGCGGTGGCAAGGATTATGAGGCTGGGCATGGGAAGGTGACGCGAAAGGTGGCTCCGCGACCGGCCACCGGAGGATCCACGGTGATGGTCGCCTGAAGCCCCGTGAGGATGTCGCTGCAAATCGCCAATCCAAGTCCAAACCCGGTGGATTTCGTCGATTGAAAGGGCTGAAACAAGCGCGGCAGCATTTCCGGCGCAATGCCCGGACCACTGTCCTCAATCGCAACCTCAATCCCGGCGGCGACCGTGCGTGTGTTTACCTTCACCCAGCGTTCGCCCTGACTGCCCTCCACCGCCTGCAGCGCATTGAAGCAGAGGTTGAGAAAGACCTGCTTCACCGCCGTCTCATCCGTGAGCACCCGGTCGGGCGTAGCCTTGAGATCGGCGATCACCCGGATGCCGCGATCCTCCGCCTTGGCCGAGACCAGGTCGAGGCTCGCCCGCACCACGGGGTGCAGGTCAAGCGGCACGGCGACATGGGCGCGCGGCGCGGCCAGATCCAGCAGCTGCTCGGTCAGCCGGTCAATGCGGGCCACCTCCTCGCCGATGAGCCGGAAGAATTTTTCTCGGAAGACGGGATCCTGATAATGCTGCGGCAACAACTGGACGAAGGTCTTGATCGTCACCAGCGGATTGCGGATCTCGTGCGCGAGACTGGCCCCGAGCAGCCCGACCGTCGCCAGCTGTTCCGCACGCTGGGCCTTCACCGAATAATGGGAGCGCTCCAGCGCGCTCTCAATAATCGAGGCCAGCTCCACAAGCTGCGCGACCTGCGGATAGGTGAACGGGCGCCGCGTAACCGGCACGCCCACCGCCAGCACCACACTCAGGCTCTGTCCGCCGCAGGCCACCATCACGCCCAACTGCTCGCGCGCCATGAAATCCTGCAAGGCGTGCTCATGGGAATCCTGCCGCTGGCGCGCCAGCCGCTCGGGGGTCACCCAGCGCAACCGGCCCAACGCCTGCACCACGGGAGCGTCGCTTGGCAAATCCACCCCGCCGCCGCGCAGCCGGCCTTCAACCCCCGTCAGCACGTAGGCGCGCTCGGTCTTGGCCCAGCCTTTCAACAACACCACAAACGCCTCCTCCAGCCGCTCTGGTTTCGACTCGCGGCGGGCCGCCTCGAACGCCGCCCGCCGGGCATCCTCACCCCGCAG
Organism: uncultured Opitutaceae bacterium; assembly: GCA_964429385.1. Lineage (GTDB taxonomy): Bacteria > Verrucomicrobiota > Verrucomicrobiia > Opitutales > Opitutaceae > UBA2377. The sequence goes on along the minus strand of CAYSBR010000029.1, from coordinate 31,059 downwards.
GTTAAGGTCAAACACCTGCTGGAACCACGGCCCCGCCTCCGCGGCGAACCACAGTCCGAGCCCCACCGCGATGAGGAAGGCCACCGGCTGCGGCACGAGCATGACGATCAGCTCGTTGGCCGCCCAGATGAAGAGCGCCACCGCGACGGCGAGAAACAGTTTCTGCAGCCCGAGAAACAGCATGTGCCGCGCGTCGAACACCCGCGCCGTCAGCATCACCCAGGCCGTGCCCCCGTAGAAAATCAGCACGACGACCGGCTGCAGGTAGATGTAGGCGGAATTGTGGGTGAAGGCGTTGGCCACCATCAGCCCGATGACCGTGACGCAGGCCGCGCTGCCGCCGAGCAGCAGCACCTGCAGCTCCAGCCGCTCCACCCCGGCGGTCGCCCGCGCCTGCAACAGCGTCTGCACGCACAGGATGAAATACATCGTGATGACGCCGCCCATGTAGGCGAAATAACCCCAGCCATACACGCGCGCCTCGGGCGTCGAATGCGCGGGCACGAACCAATAGGTGAAGGCGAGCCAGGCCAGCAGCGCGCCCGCCAGCGCCCACGGCCACCAGCGCCGCGGGTGACAGGGCGAATCGCCCCGGCGCACCACTTCCTTCACCACCCAGAGATGCGCCGGCAGAAACGCGCCCACCGCCGAGGCCATGCGCACCCAGTAAAGCCCGTCCTCCCCAAAGAGCGCCATCTCCAGACACATCAACCACGCGGCGACGTGCAGGGAGCCGGAGAAAAACAGCCGGTTGATCATCCGCCTGGGATTGGCCCAGAGCGCGAAGCTGCCCGTCGCCACCGCCGCGAGGGCGGCAAGCACGGCGGGATTGAAGATCAGTTGCTCAACACCAGGCATGCGTTGGTTCCCGAAAGACCGTGTGAATTCACCAAAGTGACGCGATGGGCGACTGATCGCGTTGTCGCGGAGAGATTCAGCGGGCAATCCGGGTCAGGATACTGCCAGTTGACCGTGGGCGGGATCAGCCCGTCGCGCAATCCCAACGCCGCGGCCGCCACCTGGATCGCCCCCCCCGCGCCCAACGGATTGCCGATGGCACCTTTGATGGAGGTCGCCGGAATCTCCGCGAGCCTCGCACCGAAAAGTCCGCGCAGCACCTGCGCCTCGGCCCGGTCCACCAGCTTGTGGCCTGGCCCCCAGGCATTGATGCAGTCCACCGCCTGCTGGCGCATCCCGGCATTGGCCAGCGTCAGCCGGATCGCCTCCGCCAGACCCGCCACCGGTTGACCCGCCGGATCGGTGGCATAGGCGTAACCATCAATGAACGCATAGCCGGGCCGCGGACTCTCCTCCGGCTCCAGCACAAACAGGCACGCCCCTTCGCTGATCACCCCGGTCGTGCGCCACAGGTCGAAAGGCCGGCAGATGCGCTCCGGCATTTCCGCGCTGTCCGGGGTCAATCCGGCCATCTTCAGCTCGATCATCGGATGGAAATGCAACGGCGCTTCCGTGCCGCCGCAGAGCGCGATCTCCGACTCCCCGGCGGCGATGCTGTTCACCGCGTGCCCGATCGCATCGAGCCCCGAACAGCAGGCGCTTTGCAGCGAGAGCACGCGCGAGCCCCCGCCCGTCAGCTCGGCAATCGCCCCCGGGATCGCACTGACCGAGGAGTTGAACACCGCGCTCGGCAGCCCGAAGGTCGGGCCCTTGCGCAGGATCGTCTCCATGATCTTGTTCATCACGCCAAAATCCATGAGCGAAGCCCCCACGGTGATGAGCGGAGAAGCATCCGGCAGCGCATCGAGCTTCAGCCCCGCATCCGCCGTGGCCAGCACCGCTCCCGCGAGCGCAAACTGCGTATGTCGCGGCAGCCGCTTCGCTCCGGCCAGACCCAGCGCCTCCAGATCAAGCGACTCCACCTCGGCCGCCACGAACGGCCCGGCGCCATGTCGCGCAAACCCCTTGTATTCCTTCACCCGGCTCACCGGCGCCAAGATCCCCTCCGCAAAAGCCGCGCGGCCGATGCCGGCGGGAGTGACGGGGCCGATACCGGTGATTTTTACACGCCGCCGTTTCATGCGTGGCGGCGGCTCACGCTTCCCGGACCACGGGGAAGTTCATGCGCACCGTCGTACCCCGGCCCGGCGCGGACTCGATCTCCAGGCTGGCACCGTGCGCCCCCAGCAGATGCCGGCAGATGTTGAGCCCCAGACCGGTGCCCGTCACCTTGCTGGAGAAGCCGCCCCGCAACGCGCGCTTCAGCGCATCGGCCGTCATGCCCGCGCCGTCATCCTGCAGCACGACGGCGAAAGTATCCCCCTTCCGTTCCACCCTCAGATCCAGTTGCTTCGCCCCGGCTTCCAGCGCGTTTTTGAACAGGTTCTGGAATATCCGCATCAGCTCGAAGCCCGAACCGCGCACAACCGCCTCGGGGCAGCCGCTGATGTGAATGGCAAGGTTGTTGAAAAAAATCACCTTCCGGACGTCGTGGGCGACCTTCACCAGATCGACCTGGTGATACTCCGAGGGCTTGCGGGCACCCTGCCGCCAGTTCTCCGAAAGATGGTGACAGTATTCCGCCGCCTTCTCCACCAGGGCCGCGTATTCCTTCATCTTCGCCCCCCGCTCCGGATTCTGCACGGAAAGCTCCCGCGCCTCTTCCGCCAGGAGGGAGGCGTAACCGATCACCACGGTAAGGGGATTATTGAGATCGTGCACGAGCTCCACCGATGCCCGGCCCTGCCAGATGTGCGGCTCGTTCTGCGCGATCTCCTCCTTCAGCGCACGGTTCATTTCCTCCGTGCGGCGGTTCATCTCCGCCTGTTGCCGGCGCAGCCGCGAGGCCGCGGCCTGCTTGCGCACGGCTTCCAGCAACTCCGCCACATCCGGCGGCTTGCGCAGATATTGATTGGCGCCGCCCACCATCGCCTGTTGCGCGGTGTGCAGCGTGCCATAGCCCGTGAGCATGATGACCGACACCTGCGGATCGATTTTGCGCAACTCCTCCAGCGCGCGGATGCCATCCATCTCCGGCATGCGAATATCCATCACCACCACCGCGTAGGCCTTCGACTTGATCCGGGCCAACGCCTCCGCCGCCCGCTCCGCCGTCTCCACGGCAAACTCGGTGGACAAGGTGAAGGCGATGGACTCGCGTGGACCATACTCGTCATCCACCACCAACACGTTGGGTTTATCGTCGATTCCGATTTTGGGCAGGAGGGATTCTGTCACCATGATGCGGCGCTGAAGCTGGAGGATGCCCGCGAAAACTGGCCGCCGGGCATCCGCGTGTTTGCAGTCGGGGCGTCCTTGTGTCAAGGAACGCATCCGGAAACGATTTGCATTAAACAACCTCAGCAGACCTTTACGTGATTTTGACAACCCTCCTCCCCAGCGCGCTGGCCGCCCTGTTCGCCGCCGCCCTCACGTGGTTTTACCTGCAAAGCCGCCAGGCCGCGGCCGCCGAACGGGCCCGCCTGCTCGAAACCGAGCTCACCACCGCCCGTACCCGCCTGACCGAGCTCGGCGAGCTCAACACCCGGCTCGCCTCCGAGCTCGCCGCCGCCCGCGCCGCCGCCAGCGAGAAGATCGCCGCCCTCACCGAAGCCCACGAACGGCTCACCGAGTCTTTCAAGGCGCTGTCCGCCGATGCGCTCAGCAAAAATACCGACGAATTTCTGAAGCTTGCCCGCGAAACCTTCGGCCGGTTGCACCAGCAATCGGCCGATGACCTCGGCAAGCGCCAGCAGGCCATTGATGCGCTCGTCAAACCGCTCAACGAATCCCTGCAAAGCGTGAACACCAAGATCGGCGAGATCGAGAAAGCCCGTGCCGATGCCTACGGGCGGCTCTCCGAGCAGTTGAAAAGCCTGGGCTCCGCGCAAAACCAGCTGCAGGCCGAGGCAGCCAAGCTGACCACGGCGCTCCGCTCCACCACCACCGCCGGCACCTGGGGCGAGCTGCAGCTGCGACGTGTCGTCGAACTCTCCGGCATGTCCAGATACTGTGATTTCGACGAGCAGAGCAGCGTCACCGCCGACGACCGGCGCTTCCGTCCCGATGTGGTCGTGCGCCTGCCCGGAGGTCAGCAGATCGTCATCGACGCCAAGGCGCCCAACGACGCCTACCGCGAGGCCGCCAACGCCGCCGATGAGAACGTGCGTGCCACCCACCTCGCCACCCATGCGGCCAAGGTGCGGGGTCACATTGATGCGCTCGGTGCCAAAAACTACTGGGAGCAGTTCCAACCCTCGCCCGAATTCGTGGTCCTGTTTCTCCCCGGCGACCAGTTTCTCTCCGGCGCGCTCCAGGCGGATGCGACCCTCATTGACCGGGCCATCGCCAAAAAAGTCCTCCTCGCCACCCCGGCGACGCTCATCGCATTGCTCAAAGCCGCGGCCTATGGCTGGCGACAGGAGGATGTCTCCCGCAACGCCCAGCTCATCGCCGACCTCGGACGCCAGCTCTACGACCGTGCCGCCACCTTCGCCGATCACCTCGACAAGGTCGGCCGCGGTCTTGAAACCGCCAACAAGGCCTACAATTCCGCCGTCGGCTCCTTCGAGACCCAGTTGCTGCCCGGCGCCCGCCGTTTCTCCGAGCTCGGCGCCCAGGGCGTGAAGACTCTGGGCGAACCCGGAACCGTGGAAACCACACCGCGCGACATCACCCGGCGCAGCTGAAACCCGATGAACGACCGCGAACATGCTCCGCTCCATGGCATCTGGCAGGTGATGCGTGCCGAACTGGGTGGTCAGCCCATGCCTGCCGATGCCTCCAGCCATGTGGAACTGGAGTTTTCCACCACCGGTTACACCGTGCGCTTCGGCCACGAGACCACCGATGCCGGCGTTTATGAAGTCGCGGACCACGCCCCCTATCCACGGATCACCCTGACCGGTCGTCACGGCGTGAATGCCGGCCGGAGCCTCCCCGGCATTCTCCAGTTGAAGAGCAACCTGCTCCAGCTCTGCTTTGCACTTGAAGGACACAGCGCGCCGACGGAGTTCAGCGCCCCCGCCGGCACCTCGCACTACCTCGCGATCTATCGGCGCAAATCCTGATCATGCCACCCGACCTGCAGGACCGCGGCACATTCCGCCAGCTCATGCGCCACTTCATCGAAGAGATGACCTGGAAGATGGTCTGCGCCTGCGGATTCATCGCCTTTTTCTTTTTCTACGGCGCCACCAATGCCCTCATCAAATGGAGCGGCCGCCGGCTCGAAAGCCTCTCCACCCAGCCCGGCCCGCTCATCGGTCTGGGCTGCGCCCTGCTGCTTGTGGTCGGCCTCGCGGCGATCAAACTGCGCCCCCGCACATGACGCCATGCACCTCGCCGGCCTTTTTATCTATCCGGTGAAATCCCTCAGAGGGCTGACGGTGACGTCCGTCGGGCTGGACTCGCTGGGCCTGGAAGGCGACCGGCGGTTTCTCCTCGTGGACGATGCCGGTAAATTCCTGACCCAACGCACCCTGCCCCGCATGGCGCAGATTGAAACCGGGCTCGAACAGGGACGTCTCATCCTGCGCAATCCGCATCACAGTTCGATTGCCGTGATGCGGAATGAGCCTGGCCCCGAGGTCAGCGTTCAAGTCTGGAAGGACCTTGTCACGGCGGTGGACTGCGGAGTTGAAATCGCCGTATGGCTCTCGGATTTCCTGCGCCATCCCTGCCGGCTGGTACGTATCGGGGATCACCACAACCGGCCTGTGCGCAAATCTGCCGCCCAGCCTTCCGACCAGTTAAGTTTCGCCGACGGCGCACCCCTGCTGCTCGTCAGCGAATCCTCCCTCGCCGATCTCAATGACCGGTTGATCGCACGCGGGGCAGAACCCGTGCCGATGGATCGTTTCCGCCCCAACCTCATCATCTCCGGTGCGGCGCCCTACGCGGAAGACACCTGGTCCTCTCTGCGCATCGGCGATATCCGGTTTCGCACCGCCGGGCCCAGCGACCGCTGTCTGGTCACCACCACCGACCAGCGCTCCGGGGAACGCGCCGGCAAGGAACCACTTCGCACCCTCGCCACCTACCGGCGTAATCCCCTCGACCCGGCGCAGGTGTATTTCGGACAAAACCTGATCCATGAGACCAAATCAGGGCTGATCCGTCTCGGCGACGCAGTCTCGCCAGACTGAAACCCGGGGTATCGTATCCGGCGAATCCTTTGGCCATGCCTTCCCAAAAAAAAGGCCGGCCTCGACGAGGCCGGCCGGCAATTTCACGCAAAGCGCAAGGGAAAACTCACTCCGCCGCTTCGTCGGCATCCGCCTTCACCGCAGCCGCATTGACGAGTTCGACAAAGCTCCGGGCTTCAAGGCTGGCGCCGCCGATCAGACCGCCATCAATGTCTTTCTGGCCGAGCAGCTCGGGCGCGTTGGCGGGCTTCATGGAACCGCCATAAAGGATGCGGATCTTCTTCGCCACCGGCTGACCAAAGAGCTTGCCGAGCAACCCGCGGATAAAGGCATGCACTTCCTGGGCCTGATCAGAGGTCGCCACCTTGCCCGTGCCGATGGCCCACACCGGTTCATAGGCGATGACCACGCTGGACGCCTGCTCGCTGCTCACCCCGCCCAAACCGCCTTCAAGCTGTGTCTGCACCACCTTGAGCGTGCTGCCCGCCTCGCGCTCGGTGAGGGTTTCACCCACGCAGAGAATCGGACGCAACTGGTTCTTCAGCGCGGCGAGCACCTTCTGGTTGATGAAGCCATCGGTCTCCGCGAAGAGCGTGCGGCGCTCGCTGTGGCCCAGGATGACATGCGTCACAAAGAGCCCGCGCAACATCGGCGCCGACACCTCACCGGTGAAGGCTCCGCTGGACTCAAAGTGCATGTTCTGCGCGCCCAGCTTGAGGTTGGAGCCTTCCAGGGCGCGGCCCGCGGACTCCAACCCGGTGAACGGAGGGCAGACGACCACATCCACATCGGTCAGTTTTCCGATGGAGGTGACGAGTTCTTCCACCAAGGTCACGCCATCGGCGGGCGCCTTGTTCATCTTCCAGTTGCCGGCGATCAGTTTTTTGCGAGGAGTCATGGCTGAATGAGGGGTCAGAGGAAGCAGAGTCCGGAAAGCCGGGGGAGTTCCCTGAAAACAGGAATCACCCGGCGTCCAAGCCTCGGCTCAGGATTCGAGGAAAACCACGCCGGGCAGCGCCTTGCCTTCGAGGAATTCGAGGCTGGCTCCGCCGCCGGTGGAGCAATGCGTGACCTTGTCGGCCACCTTGAATTTTTTCGCCGCCGTGGCGGTGTCTCCACCGCCGACCACCGTGGTCGCACCCTGGGCGGTGGCCGTCGCAATCGCGTCAGCCATGGCCTTGGTCGCCCCGGCAAACTTCTCAAACTCGAACACACCCGCCGGGCCGTTCCAGACGATGGTCCGGGCGGACAAGATGGCGGCGCGGTAGAGTTCGATGGATTTCGGTCCGGCATCAAGGCCCTCCCATCCATCAGGAATCCCGCCTTCAAGCGTGGCGGCCTGGGTGTTGGCATCGGGCGCGAACTTGTCCGCCGCGACAAAATCAACCGGGAAGATCAGCTCCACGCCGCGGGCTTTCGCCTTGGCTTCGAGCTCGCCGACGATACCCGCGCCCGCCTGGTCAAACAGCGAGGCGCCGATTTTCATCCCGCGCAGCTGCTTGTGGAAGGTGTAGGCCATGCCGCCGCCGATGATGATCTTGTCGGCCTTCTCGATGAGGTTGTGGATGAGCGGAATCTTGTCCGCGATCTTGGCACCGCCAAGAATGGCGAGCAACGGTCGGTCCGGATGGTCGAGCACCTTGGCGAAAGCGTTGAGCTCGGCCTCCATGAGGAAGCCGGCGGCCTTGGCCTTGAGTGCCACGCCCACCATCGAACTGTGCGCGCGGTGCGCGGTGCCGAAGGCATCGTTCACGAAGACATCACCAAGCTTCGTCAACGAGGCGCGGAACGCCGCGACGGCGGCCGGATCGGCCTTCGTCGAGGTGCCGTCCTCGTTCTTCACCTTGCCTTCTTCCTCGATGTGGAAACGGAGATTCTCCAGCAACACGACCGTACCGGGAGTCAGCGCGGCGCACGCAGCCTCGACCGCCGGGCCGGTGCAATCGTCGAGGAAGGTGACCGGACGGCTCAGGAGCTTTTCCAGCTCGGCCGCCACGGGCCGCAACGAATACTTGGCCATCTTCTGTCCGTTGGGCCGGCCCAGATGCGACATGAGCACCACGGATGCGCCTTTTTCCAGGGCATGCGTGATCGTGGGCAGTGCCGCGACGATGCGCTGATTATTGGTGATGGCACCGGTCGCCTTGTCCTGGGGGACATTGAAGTCCACGCGCATGAGCACGCGTTTGCCGGCAAGGTCGAGGTCGCGGATAGACTTAAATTTCGGCATAAAAAAGATTCACCACGAAGTTCACCAAGCGCACGAAGTCCGGTTCTGAAACTTCGTGTGCCTCGTGCTCTTCGTGGTGAAGGTTACGGATTCTTGGCAAATCAGAGCTGCGCGGCGATCTTCTTGGTCAGATCGACCACGCGGTTGGAATAACCCCACTCGTTGTCATACCAGCTCACGAGCTTGAAGAATTTGCTGTTGAGCTCGATGCCGGAACCACCGTCGAAGATCGACGAGGCCTTGCAGTGGATGAAGTCGGAGGAAACCACCTCGTCCTCGGTGTATTCAAGAATGCCCTTCAGGTAGGTCTCGCTGGCCTTCTTCATGGCGGCGCAGATCTCCTTGTAGGAGGTCTCCTTGGTGGTCTTCACCGTGAGGTCCACGACCGAGACGGTCGGGGTCGGCACGCGGAAAGACATGCCGGTGAGCTTGCCCTTGACCTCGGGCAGCACGAGCGCGGTCGCCTTGGCGGCGCCGGTCGAGGCCGGGATGATGTTCTGCGCGGCGGTGCGGCCGCCCTTCCAGTCCTTCTTCGAGGGACCATCCACGGTCTTCTGCGTGGCGGTGTAGGCGTGCACCGTCGTCATGAGACCTTCCTCGACGCCAAAGCCTTCCTTCAGCAGCACGGAGACGACCGGCGCGAGACAGTTCGTGGTGCAGGAGGCGTTGGAAATGATATGGTGCGTGGCGAGGTCGAGCTTGTCGTCGTTCACGCCCATGACGATGGTGATGTCCTCACCTTTACCCGGAGCGGAGATGATGACCTTCTTGGCGCCGGCTGCGATATGCCCCTTGGCCTTTTCGGCCTCGGTGAAAAGGCCGGTGGACTCGATCACGAGGTCCACGCCGAACTTTGCCCACGGCAGCTCGGCCGGGGTCTTGGCGCTGACCACATGGATCTCCTTGCCGTTGACCACGAGCACATCGTCCTCGGCCTTGTCGGGGGACGATTTCTTGGAGCCGACAGTGCCATTGAAACGGCCCTGGGTGGAGTCGTATTTAAGCAGGTAGGCGAGATTGTCGGCCGGAACGATGTCGCCGACCGCAACGACGTCGAGGGTCGTGCCGAGCAAACCCTGTTCAACGAGGGCGCGGAATACGAGGCGGCCGATGCGGCCGAAACCATTGATAGCGACTTTAACTGCCATGGGACTCTCCGATTTTTAGGTGTTGTTTTCTGCTTTGGTGTGAGTGCCTCCGCTCAGGCGCGGAAACGGTTCAAATCAACAGGCCGGCAAAGGGGATGCAAGGGGGTTTTACAGGCTGCTTGTGTCATGCGGGTGAAATTGCGGTATCCTCCCCGCCTTTCAGGTTTCACCCAGCCACAGGCCGCAGCCCAGCGCGGGCACAAAGAGATCGGACTCCACCGGCTGGCGCGCACCATGCCCGGAAAAGAAACGCTCGTGATCGGCCAGCTGCCGCCACCGGGCCGCCGTCGGCACCAGGCTTCCCAAGGGGATGCTGACATCGTGCTGCGTCGGGTTGACGGCAAACAGCAATTGGCGCGGGCCCAAGGCCCCATCGGCATTGTAACGCACGGCGCACGCCGTCGAGTCCGGCGCATGAAAGACCTGGAAATACCCCTCGCCCGGTCGCGCCCACAGCCGCAGCAGCCGGCCGATCTCCCCTCGCCGAAACGCGATCCAGTCCGCAAAATAGGCATGCGTGCCCGGGAACCGGTAGAGCCGCCGATAATCGAGCGCATTGAGGTCGCCGCGCTGGTAGGTATTGGTCACCCCCTGCTTTGAACGCAGGAAATCCTGTCCCGCCGCGATCATCGGGATGCCAAGCGAAGAAAACAGGATGGCCGCCATGAGGTGCGTGCGCCGCCGGTCGTTCGGCGTGGGTGAGTGACCGTTGCCATCGGTATTCTCCGTGATGTCATCAATCCACGTCCGATCGTCGTGCGACTCCGTGTAATTGACGGTCTGCGCCGGCCACTTGGCCCAATACCAGGGTGATCCCTTGATGTAATACTCGAAGGTCTCGACACTCCCGCCGCCGCGAACGTAGTCGCGCACAAACTTCCGGTAACCGTCGTTCCAGGAAGTCCAGCCCGTGTCGCGCAGCGCGCCGGCGATGTGGCCGCGGAAACTCCACGGCTCGCTGATCAGAATCACGTCGGGCTTGGCGCGCTTGAGCGCGGTCTCGATCTCGCTCAGGGCGTTCACGCCCAGCAATTCGGCCAGGTCGAAACGGAAACCATCCACCCCGTAGGCTTCGATGAGGTGGAGACAGCTGTCGATGATGAGCCGCCGCGCCATCGCCGCCGCGGGGCGGATGTCATTGCCGCACCCGCTCCAGTTGGCCAGCTGACCCGCGGCATCCTGCTCAAAGTAATAGAGCTTGTCGATGAACAGCAGGTGCGCCGGCTCGCCCACGTGGTTGAACACCACATCCAGCACGACCGCGATGCCGCGCCGGTGAAACGCCGCCACCAGCGTCTGCAGTTCCCGCACCCCCGACGCTTTCTCCGGCGCAAGGCTGTAGGCGCTCGCCGGGGCAAACCAGTTCACCGGCATATAGCCCCAGTGATATTCATCACGCGTACGGTTGTCGAACTCCTGCACCGGCTGCAGCTCAACGCAGTTCACCCCCAGCTGCGACAGATAGAACTCCGGACTCTCCACCCATTTTCTCAACCCGGAAAAGCCCATCCGCTCCTCATCACCGGCTGCCACCGGAGCGCGCGCCGCCAGATCCCGCACATGCGCTTCGGCGATGACGAGATCCTGCCAGGCCGGCGTCTTGAAACCGCGATCCCCCGCGCCCACCCACTTGGAATCCAGCACAATGCCCGGCCCGGTGTGGCTCACCGCCGCCCGGGCATAGGGATCGAGCACCCGCTGCGCCGGGTCGAACTGCGCGGTGCTGTCGCGCGGGCCATCGAGTTCATACCAGTAATACCAGCCATGCAGCCGGCCCTCGAGCGCCGTTTCCCAAACAAAGGGCTCATCCTCCCGCTGGCTCAGTGCGATGGCCTCCGCTTCCTCAAGCTGGGCCTGCTCGCGCGCCAGCCGCAGCCGCACCGAGCGCGCCCGCGGGGCAAACAGCCGGAACACCGTCTGACCCGACCGCACCAGTGCTCCCAACGGCAGATCGGTTTTCAGCGTGAAGAAAAATTCGCCCGGCTCAAGCGGCACGCCCTCCGCCTCCGCACCCGCCGGCGCCACCGTCCAGGCCATCGAGAGATCCAGCGGCCTGGCCAGGGTGAAGCGGAACAATTGCCGCCCGGTGACCTCCGGTCCGACCACAAGATTCATATGCCCGTCGGTGTCACCGACGGCATTCGGCGCGTTGTCCGGCAGGCGCAGCCATTGGTGCTCGCCAGTCACAAACTTGAACCGGGGCGCGGGGGTTTCGGTGAAAAAGCGCCCCGCCGGCCCGCGCCACAAAAACATCGGCACCCCTTCCAGCTCGCCCGGTTGCAGACGCCACTCTTCGCGCCCCACCGCCTCCTGCCAGCCGTTGAAATCGCCCGCCACATACACCGCCGCTTCCGCCGTCGCCTCCCGCGGCAACGCAAAGACCATCTCCCCCGCGTCATTAACAAAATACCCGTAGCGCCGGGCGGCCGCATACCGGGGCGCGCGCTCGAACGAATCGAACACCCGCACCTTCCCCTGCCCCACCAGCCGCACCGCCGGCACCTCGCGATCACTCCAGTCTCGCGGATACTCGATACAACCCGAAACGGGGGATTCGAGCCAGGCGCGGACAGGCAGGTCTTGCTTCATGGGAACGATGAAATTGTGCCGCGGCATCCCCCGCCGCAAGCATGCAGCGTGCCGGTGCTCGCAGTTTGACAAACCCGCGGCGGCCCGCGTCGTTGAACGCGTGTCAGCCAGGGAAAAAATTCTCGTAGCCATGTCGGGCGGAGTGGACAGCTCCGTGGCCGCGCTGCAATTGCAACGGGAAGGTCACGATCTCGTCGCCGCCTACATGAAGAACTGGATCAACGAGGACAATGTCATCGGCCATTGCCCATGGATGCAGGACATCGAGGATGCCCGCGCGGCGGCGGACAAGCTCGGCATCGAGTTTCGCGTCGTAAACCTCATGCAGGACTACCGGCGCCTCGTGGTGGACTACCTGCTCGACGGCTACCAGCGCGGCCTCACGCCCAATCCCGACGTGATGTGCAACCGCGAGATGAAGTTCGGCGTATTCCTGCGCTACGCGCAGGCCGAGGGCTTCGCCGCCGTCGCGACGGGGCATTACGCGCAGCGCGTTGAATTCGGCAGGGCTCGACCCGCCGAATCTGAATTCGGCCTTTTTGAAGGCGCCGACAAAAACAAGGACCAGTCCTACTTTCTTGCTCTGCTTTCGCAGGCGCAGCTCCGCGCCGCGCGTTTCCCCATCGGGCACCTGAGCAAACCCGAACTGCGACAACTCGCCCGCGAAGCGGGACTCCCTACTGCCGGCAAGAAGGACAGCCAGGGCATCTGCTTCATCGGCGAGGTCAAGATGGCGGACTTCCTCGCCACCTATGTGCCCGAGCAGCCCGGTCCGATCCTCCGCGCCACCGACGGACGCATCCTCGGCGAGCACAAAGGCCTGCACTACTTCACCCTCGGCCAGCGCAAGGGCATCGGCATCCCCTCCAACACCGATAACAAGGCCTACGTTGTCGTCGGCAAGCGCGCGGAAGACCGCGCCCTCCTGGTCGCTTTCGACGAACCCGCCGCCCCCGGACTCTGGACCGGCGAATGCCGGGTGCATAGCCTCAGCTTCATCAACGAGCCGATCACGACACCGTGCCGCATCGAGTGCCGCGTGCGCTACCGCGATCCGCGGGTGCCAATCGAATTCATCCCAAGCCCCGACGGCACGGTCGCGATCAAATTCGATCAACCTCAACGCGCCCTCGCCCCCGGCCAGATCATTGCGCTCTACCACGGCGAACAACTCCTCGGCGGCGGCGTCTTCGCGTAAGGCCCTGCGTGCCGATGCGACCGGCTGGCCATAATCGCAAAAGACCGGAGCAAATCCTCATTCGCTTGGCTTGATTCCCGGTCCGCACCGGATATCCGGGAATTCATGGCTACCCCCGCCCCCACGCCTGCACGCCCCGTGAGCAAGAGCCTGTTTGTTGATTCTACTCCCCTGCTCGACCACCCGGCGGCTCTGCGCGCCCGGGCGGAAGAGGCCGGCTACCTGTTCTTCAAAGCACGCCTGCCCGCCAATGAAATCCTGGCCTTGCGGGAGGAACTCATCGCCGTGGTTGACCGTCACGGCTGGCGACAACCCGGACAGGACGCGCTCGGCGGACTCATTGATCGCGACGCTATCAACCGCCTGACCAACGAGGAAATGCACCGCACGGACATCGGCGTGAGCGTCGAGGCCTACCACGAGGTGCAACGCCTCGAGCGTTTTCACCGTCTGCCGCATCATCCACGACTGCTGGAGATTTACCGCGCCCTCTTCGGGCGTGAAGTCCTGGTCCACCCACGGCACATCTGCCGCATGATCACGCCGCACAAGTTCATGGTGCCCACCCCGCCGCATCAGGACTTTCCCTATATTCAGGGCACGGCCAGCACCTGGACCTGCTGGTTTCCGGTCGGCGACTGTCCACGCGAGCTCGGCGGCCTCACCGTGCTCAAGGGCTCGCACCGGCAGGGCTACCTACCGATACAACCGGCCAAGGGCGCGGGCGGTTTTGCCGTGCCGCTCTGTCCGAACGAGACCCAGTGGGTCGAGGGCGACTACGAAGTCGGCGACGTGCTCACCTTCCCGAGCCACACCGTGCACAAGGCTCTCCGCTGCCAGTTCAAGGACCGCATCCGGCTCTCCTTGGACGTGCGCTATCAACCTGTGGACGAGCCAGTGGACAACAGCTCCCTCAACCCGCATTGCCCGCTCACCTGGGAGGAGATCTACGCCGGCTGGAAAAACGAAGACCTGAAGTATTATTGGCGCAAACTCCCGCTCCAGATCAGCCCGTGGGACGATAGTTACCTGAAACCCGCCCGGCGGATTTGCTGAGGGCGACCGAATCCGCCGGCAAACACACCCATTCAAACGGCCGTCTGTCCCCTCCATGCGCTTTACCGAACTCACAATCGAGCGTTACGATGAACTGATCAAATTGATGATCCACCGCTATTCCTTGAACCGTTCAACCCGCCCGAACGCCTGAGTCGCGCCGCGCCTCAGCTCAAATCCCGGAAGCTGCCGAACTCCGGGTCGAACAGACGACGGTAGAGGCGCACCACGGTGCCATCAGTCAGTCCGGCGAGATAATCGCAGATGCGACGGGCCTTGGCCTGACGGGTCTTGGCGGTGTCAATCAGCCGGCCCACCTGCGGTGGCAGAATATTGATCACCCGCGGACCCTTTTCGACATAGTTGCGCCAGATGGATTCCCAGAGATCAAAGAGCACCCGACGGGCCTTGTGCTCCAATTGCTGGAGCTGCGGGCTTTCGAAAATGATGTCGTTGGCCATCTGTTTGAAAAACAGCGCCTCGCGCTGTGCGGCCTCGTCCACGACCAGTTCGTAGCGGTAGCGATTGGTCTTCGCCGCCATGAAGTTGTCGCGCTCCCGCAGGCGGCAGGCCTGGATGAAGCCGCCCACGCGCGCCCCAAACACCCCTTCCAGTCGATCAGTACGAATCGCGTGAAACAGACGGTCGAGATGCGCCTGCTCCTCGGGACCGATGGCCTGATCGTGCGCCCAGTCCTCGATTTTTTCCATCGTCAGGAAGCCCGCCTTCACCCCGTCCACAATGTCGTTGAGCGAATACGCCGCATCGTCCGCCCAGTCCATGATCTGACACTCGATGCTCTTGAAGCCGTTGAGCGATTCGCCCTGCCTCACACCGCGCGGAATGGCCGCGCCGTCGAAGACGAAGTCACGATACACCCGTTGCGTATCGTAGAGAAAGTGCTGCTGTGGCGCCCGGGGAAACTCTCCGAAGAGCACCTTGTATTTCAGCACCCCATCGAGCAGAGCCCGGGTCGGCTGCATCCCCCGCACACCGGATTCGTTCTGAAAAATCGTCTCGGTGAGCAGGTGCAAAGTCTGCGCGTTGCCCTCGAAACCGCCCCACTTGATCATCAGCTCCTGCAAAGTGCGCTCGCCCGAATGCCCGAAGGGCGGGTGACCCAGATCGTGCGCAAGGCAAACCGCCTCGACCAAGTCGCTGTCGATATGAAAATCCGCTTTCAGCGGGCCGCCACGCACCCGCAGGTAATGGCAGATGGAACGACCAATCTGGGACACCTCGATGGAATGCGTGAGCCGCGTGCGGTAGAAATCATATTCGCCGGAGAGGAAGACCTGCGTCTTGGACTGGAGCTTGCGGAAGGCATGGGCGTGGATGATCCGGTCCCGATCGATCTGAAAGGGATTGCGGTAGTCGGTCTTCCGCCCACCACCAAAGCAGGCGGCGTCAAACGCGGTGTAGAAACGGTTCTCCATGGACGCGGTGGACAGGACAGAGAAACCGGACATCTTGCAAACTGATACCCATGCCCACCGTCGCGTTCCCCACCCCCTTCGGCCCCTGTGCCCTGGCCTGGCAGGAGGAAAAACTCACCGGCTTTTGGCTCCCACCGGCGGAGGCCACCGATGACACTCCACCGCCGCCTTGGGTACAGACTATCGTCGCCCGGGTACAGCGACACCTGGGCGGAGACTTCCAGGATTTTAGCGACCTGCCCTACGCCTTTGCTGGCGTGAGCAAATTTGCCGCCGATGTTTATCGGGAAACGCTCGCGATCAAAACCGGTTCGACCTGCAGCTACGGGGAACTGGCCCGCCGGCTCAACCTGCCCCCGGCGTCGAGCCGGGCCATCGGCAGCGCACTCGGTGCCAACCCCTGGCCCCTGCTGGTGCCCTGCCACCGGATCGTTGCGGGTGACGGCCGCATGACCGGGTTCTCCGGACCGGGAGGGATCAGGACCAAGCTCCGCCTCCTCGCCATCGAGGGCACCCAACTGTTCGCAGAATAAGCGCAGGCCATCCCTTGCGCGTTCCAAGCGCAGCATCTCCCAGCCTCTCGAGCGTCATACAATGAACTGACCGCTTGACCAAGGTGGGCCGTGCGCTCCGCGCGCGGCTTCCCTCTCAACCCGCCGTGCACCCGATCAACCCGCCGGCTGTTACGCAGACTCGATAGTGATTGTTTCAATCCTTCCGCCCTGCACACTGACGGAAAATCTATCCTCCATGTCCGCCCGAACCATGCGCGCCATTGCCAAGCTCACTCCCGGCCCGGGACTGCAAATGACGGAGGTCCCGGTCCCGGAACCCGGGATCAACGACGTTCTCATCAAGGTCAAGAAGACCTCCATCTGCGGCACGGACATCCATATCTATAATTGGGATGATTGGGCGCAGAAGACCATCAAGCCACCCATGGTCGTAGGCCACGAGTTCGTGGGCGTCATCGAGCAAGTCGGCGCCAACGTGCAAGGATTCAAACCCGGCGACCTCGTGGATGGCGAAGGCCACATCGTCTGTGGCGTGTGCCGCAATTGCCTGGCCGGCCGCCGCCACCTCTGCCGGGATACAAAGGGCGTGGGCGTCAACCGCGACGGCGCCTTTGCCGAGTATCTCTGCATCCCTGCCAGCAACGCCGTGCATGTGGATCCCAGCATTCCGCTCGACGTGCTCTCGTGCTTCGACCCCCTGGGCAACGCCGTTCACACCGCGCTCAAATATGATCTGATCGGCGAAGATGTTCTCATCACCGGCGCGGGCCCCATCGGCTGCATGGCCGTCGCCATCGCACGGCAGGTCGGCGCGCGCCACGTCGTCGTCACCGACATCAATCCCGACCGCCTCGCTCTCGCCAAACGCATGGGCGCGACACGCGCCGTTGATGTTTCCAAGGAAAAGCTCCCCGATATCCAGCGCGAGCTTGGCATGCGCGAGGGCTTTGACGTCGGCCTCGAAATGTCCGGCAACCCACGGGCCCTCGCCGACATGATCGACAACATGAGCCACGGCGGACGTATCGCCCTTCTCGGCATCATGCCCGGTGCCGCAGCGGTGGACTGGAACAAGGTCGTCTTCAATATGCTCACGATCAAGGGCATATACGGACGGGAAATGTATGAGACCTGGTATAAAATGACCGCGCTCATCCAAAGCGGACTCGATATCACACCCGTCATCACCCACCGCTTTCACTACACCGAATTCCAAGCCGCCTTCGACCTCATGCGCTCCGGCAAAAGCGGCAAAATCGTGCTGAACTGGGAATAAACTAATCCGTGCCCAACCTGATTCCATGACGCCTGCTTACCTCGCCCACCTCAAGAAAACGCTCGCCGACATCGAGTCCGCCGGGCTCTACAAGCACGAACGCATTCTCACCACGCCGCAGCGCGCCGAGGTCGGCGTGGCGGACGGGCGGGCGGTGCTGAACTTCTGCGCCAACAACTACCTTGGCCTCGCCGATCACCCGGAGATCATCCGAGCCGCGCACCAAACACTCGACCGCTGGGGCTACGGCCTCGCCTCCGTCCGCTTCATCTGCGGCACGCAGCAGATTCACAAGGAGCTTGAGGCCAGGCTCAGCGTCTTTCTCGGAACCGAGGACACCATCCTTTACAGCTCCTGTTTCGATGCCAACGGCGGTGTCTTTGAAACGCTTCTCACCGCCGAAGATGCCGTGATCAGCGACGAATTGAATCACGCCTCCATCATTGATGGCATCCGGCTCTGCAAGGCCCAGCGCTTTCGTTATAAAAACAACGACATGGCCGATCTCGAAGCGAAGCTGCAGGAAGCCGGGAATAAAAACGCCCGCTTCAAGCTGATCGTTACCGACGGTGTGTTTTCCATGGACGGTTTTATCGCCGATCTGAAGGCGATCTGCGACCTCGCCGACAAATACGATGCCTTGGTGATGGTGGACGACAGTCACGCCGTCGGTTTCATGGGCCGTACGGGGCGAGGCACCCATGAGCACTGCGACGTTATGGGCCGGGTGGACATTATCACCGGCACACTGGGCAAGGCGCTCGGGGGCGCCAGCGGTGGTTATGTGAGCGGCAAGCAGGAAATCGTGGACCTGCTTCGCCAGCGTTCTCGACCCTATCTTTTCTCCAACTCCCTCGCCCCGGTCATCGCCGCCGCCTCCCTCACCACGCTGGACCTCATCACGCGTTCAACCGAATTGCGTGACAAGCTCGAGGCCAACACCCGGTATTTTCGCGAGGGCCTGACCCAGGCCGGCTTGACCCTGCGCCCGGGCACCCACCCCATCGTGCCCGTGATGCTCGGCGATGCCTCTCTCGCCCAAAAATTCGCCACGCGGATGCTGGAAAAAGGCATCTATGTGATCGGCTTCTTTTATCCCGTCGTGCCGCAGGGGTTGGCCCGCATCCGCACCCAGGTCAGCGCCGCACACAGCCGGGAAGATCTGGACCGCGCAATTCAGGCCTTTGCCGAAGTCAGACAGGAACTGGGGCTCTGACTCATGACGGCAAAGATCGCCACCTCCACCCTCCGTCGCATGGAGAAAGCCGCCCGCGCCGCCGCCGCAGAGGCCTACGCGCCTTACTCGCACTTCCAAGTCGGAGCCGCCGTGCTCACGGGTTCCGGCAGGATCTACGCCGGCGCCAACGTGGAAAACGCCAGCTACGGCCTGTGCAACTGCGCCGAACGCACCGCGATTTTCACCGCTGTCACGCAAGGGGAACGTGAACTGCGCGCAGTCGTGGTGTACACCCCGACGAAAACCGCGACCTCCCCCTGTGGCGCCTGCCGGCAGGTGATCAATGAGTTCGGCCCGCAAGCGCTGGTCATCAGCCTTTGCGACGGCCCGGAGCGCATCGAGACAACGCTCGACCAGCTCCTGCCCGCCGCCTTCGGTCCGAAAAATCTGCGCGTCAGGAAGCGCTGAAAAAATCCCGCACTGCGGCGACGAGCTGCGCCGCAGGAAGTTCATGTTCGGAACGGTCCGTGAGATCACGGATTTTCACCGTGCCCGCGGCGATTTCGTCCGTGCCATAGATAAGTGCCAGTTTCGCGCCCGACTCGGCCGCGGCTTTGAACTGTTTGCCGAAAGCCACCTCCTTCATCGGGTATTCAACCCGGAAACCCATCGCCCGCAATGCCTGGATATCCGCAAAGGCGGCACGCCGCTCCGCTTCCCCGCCGATCACGCAATACACATCGGGTGCAGAGACAAAGGTTGGCATGAGACCACGCTGTTCGAGCAACAGGGAGAAGGTCATGTCGCCGATGGCGAATCCGACCGCCGGCAACGCCGGGCCGCCCAGCTTCTGCACCAGGTCATCGTAGCGACCGCCGCCAGCCAGCGCCCGCAACTCGCCCTTGCGATCAAAGGCTTCGAAAACAAAGCCCGTGTAATAGGCCAGCCCCCGCACCACACCGAGGTCAACCTCGATGAAGTTCGCGAGCCCCATCGCCTCCAGCCCGGCCAGCAGTTTGCGCCAGTCGGCCAGCCGGCCCGCCAGTTTTTCATCACCCAACGCGCCAAGCGTTTCCTCCAGTGCGGCCAGCGATTTGACCTGCAGGAAGGCGAGTACCTTCGTCTTGATCCCGGCATCGAGCGCACCGAACTGCTCCGTATAACCCTTGAAGGCGTCATCACCGTATTTCTCGTAACGGTCCACCGCGCCCAGCACGCCCCGGATGCGCGCCTCGTCGAGGCCGAGGGCCTCCAAGTAATAGAACCACAGGTTCCGGTCGCTCAAACGCACGTAGAAATCCTGCTCAGTCAGGCCAAAGGCACGCAGGCACTGCACCAACAGCGCGATCAACTCGATCTCCGCCTCGGGCCCGGCTTCGCCAAAGATGTCCGCATTGAACTGGTTGAAGCAACGCCCGCGCCCCTTCTGCATGCGTTCGTAGCGATAGAATTCGGCGATGCTGAACCACTTGATCGGCCGCTTGAGCGCGCTGGCCTTGGCCCCGACCAGCCGGCACACGGTCGGCGTCATCTCGGGCCGCAATGCCACCTCGCGCCCGCCCTTGTCCGTAAAGCTAAAAAGCTGCCCTTCGATCTCTTCACCCGACTTGGCTTTGTAGAGGTCAAGCGGCTCCAGCACCGGGGCGTCATACTCCGCAAACCCATACGCGGTGGCGGTCTGCCGCCAGAGACGGAAGACATAATTGCGCCGAGAGAGGTCCTCGGGGTAAAACTCGCGGAAACCGGGCAGGGTCTGAAACGTGGCCATGGAAGGCACCAGCTTGGGGAAAACGCCCGGCGGCGCGCGACCTTAAATTTGGGCAAACAAAAAGGCCGGGGAAAACCCCGGCCCGATAAGGAGTTGCCCCTTGCCTGCCCGTTCAGTCTTCGGAATCCGCAGACGAGGACGAGGCCTGAAGCTTGTTGAGATCAATCTTCTTGAGCTGCTGCTTGAGGATCTTGCCGGACTTGAATTTGACGACGGCGCGCTGCGGAATGACCACCTCGGCCTCGGGCTTATTCGGATTGCGACCGATACGCGACTTGCGCACCTGCACTTCGAGGACGCCAAAGTTGCGCAATTCGACGTTACGTCCGTCGGCCAGCGCCTTCTGGATGATGTCGAGCGTCAGCTGCACTGTATCGACGACCTGCTTCTGGGGGAAGCCGGTCTTTTTGTAGATTTCCAAGACGATCTCTCGTTTCGTCAGGTTGGTTGACATAGGAATTCCTTTTGCTGTGAGTGGCAGTTGAACGACTTGGTAAATTACTTTCAGTTCCTTGATTGCGTCAATATTTATGACTGATTTGCCAGGAACGCCAGTAAACACGTTCGATTTTCCGATGCCTGACCCGACCTCCATCAATTCCATGTTTTCCCGGATTGCCGGTCGCTACGACGTGGGCAACCGGGTCCTGAGTGGAGGGCTGGACTTATGGTGGCGTCGCCGGCTGGTCGCGGCGATGCACCGGCACGCCCCCGCCAACATCCTTGATCTTGCCACCGGCAGCGGGGACGTCGCGTTTGCAATCAGTCGCAAGTTATTATCAGCCAAAAAAATAGTGGGAATGGATTTCTGCCAGCCCATGCTCGACGAAGCAGTGGCCAAACAAAAAGCCGGCCGCCATGAAGGCTACCGGCGCATCACTTTTCAACAAGGCGATGGTCTGAACCTCCCCCTCCCCGAAGCCTCCTTTGATGCCGTAAGCATCGCCTTTGGCCTGCGCAACATGGGCGACCGGCACCGCTCACTGACGGAGATGCACCGGGTACTCCGGCCCGGCGGGCGACTTCATGTGCTGGAGTTTTCCCAGCCGCAACGCTGGTTCCGCCCGTTTTACCTGTTCTACCTGCGCCACATCCTTCCGCTGGTGGCTGGATTATTGTGCGGCGACCGAAATGCCTACGTCTATCTCAACGAGAGCATTGAGGCTTTCCCCGGACGCGCGGCCTTGACGGAAGAAATACGGGCAGCCGGCTTCACCACCGTGCAGGCCACCGGATTGACCTTCGGTGCCGTGGCTCTGCACACGGCCACCAAATAACCCCGGCAAAAAACTCAGGCAAAGGACTTGCCGCAACCGCAGGTGTTCTGCGCGTTGGGATTCTGAATCTCAAAGCCCTTGCCATGCAGGCCATCGTCGAACTCCACCCGGCTGCCGCTCAGATAGGCCAGGCTCGTGGGATCAATCAGCACAGCCACGCCCTCGCTCTCAAACTTCGCATCATCGGCCTTCGCTTCATCGAAGGACATGCCGTACTGGAAGCCGGAGCAGCCGCCCGATTCGACGAACACGCGCAGCGGTCGATCCGGCGTGCCGGCATCGGCTTGCATCTGGCGAATCTGTGCGGCGGCCTTGGGCGTGAGCGTGATCATGGCCGCACCGTAGCTCCGATGAGGATGCTGTCAACCGGTCGGCTGCGCACGCTGTAGCAGGATTCAGGCCGGCTTGGATTTCACGGCTTGCCAGCTGTTCCCAAGCGACCTTTGCTGGATCCTGTGACGTCTGCCAACAAGGTATTCGCCGAGATCCAATACGAGATGGTCCGCAAGATCGCCGAAGGCGGCATGGGGCTCGTCTATGAAGCTGAGCAGCTGGGCGTCGGCAATTTCCGCAAAGTCGTGGCGGTGAAAATCATCCGCGAGGAGTACTCCGCCATCGAGGAATTCCAGAAGAACTTCATCGGCGAGGCCCGGCTGGTGGCTGACCTCATCCATACCAACATCGTCCAGACCTACCACCTCGGCCAGGCCGGCGGGCAGTATTTCATGGTGATGGAGTTCGTACGCGGGGTGAATCTGGAGCAATTCCTCGAACGGCACCGCGCCCTGCGCCGCTCCGTACCGGTGGACCTGGCGGCCTTCCTTATCTCCCGCATCGCCCGCGGCCTCGCCTACGCCCATGAAAAATGCGGGCGCGATGGCCGGCATCTCAACATCGTCCACCGCGACATCGGCCCCAAGAACATCATGATCGCCTACGAAGGCGACGTGAAGCTCACCGACTTCGGCATCGCGAAGGCCCTCGACCTGATGTATAACGAGGAAGGCAAGGTCATCGCGGGCAAGGACGAATACCTATCCCCCGAACAGGCCAGCTACGCCGTGACCGACGCCCGTGCCGATCTCTTTCCCCTGGGGATCGTGCTCACAGAAATGCTTCTCGGTAAAAATATCTTCCGCTCGGCTGATCGTGCCCAATCCCGGCGCAATATTCTCACCCTGCCAATCCCCCGGTTCTCCAGCCTCAACCCGGAGGTTGATGATCGCCTCGAAGCCATCATTCAGAAGGCACTGCAACGGGATCGCGACAAACGCTACCAAAGCGCCGCGGAGATGATGACCGACCTGGAGCTTTACCTCTACAGCGACGGCTACGGCCCCACCAACGAGAAGCTGGGGACCTATATCAGGGAAGTCTTTGACGTGCGCGCCTCCAGCCCTGGCAACCCGCTCCACTCCAACAACGCCCCCGCCACCCCTGGCTCCCCCTGATGAACCGCTTTCTTGCCTCCTACGTTCATGAGCGGGCCAGGATTTAGCCACGACCTCAGCCAGCGCCAGACGCAGTCCCTTGTTCTCGCGCCCCAGCTCCGGCACTCCCTGCGCATCCTGCAGGTTGCCGCCCAAGACCTGCGTTCCGTCATTCAGGAGGAGCTGCAAAACAATCCCACCTTGGAGGAACTGACGCCGGAGAGCACCACTTCTCTTGATGCCCCGGAACACAACGGCGAGGATGCGGGCGAGCCGGTTGAAAATGAATCGGACGCCTCCCGGGAGGAACTCGATTTTTCCAAGGAGTTCGAGATTCTCGGTAAACTGGATGAGGACTGGCGCGATTACATGGCCAACGCCGGCGGCAACCAGCCCTACACCACCGAAGACGCCGAAAGACGCCAGCACTTCTTCGATTCCTTGGTCAGTGAAACCTCCCTGCAGGAGCACCTGATGCAGCAGGCCGAACTGCTGGATCTCGCACCGGAATCGCTCGAAGCCATCAAGCACTTGATCGGCAGTCTCGACGACCGCGGTTACCTGACCCAAACACCGGCCGATGCCGCCCTCCAAACCGGCCTGCCGCTCGTCAGTGTGCAGGAAGCCCATGCCACCCTGAAAACCTTCGATCCGACCGGCATCGGCAGCCAGAGCCTGGAGGAGTGTCTGCTCACCCAACTTGAGGGCAAAGGGCGTGATAATTCCCTCGCCGCCCGGATTCTGCGCGATCATTTCGACCTGCTCGCCCGCCGTCGCATCCCCGAACTGGCCCGCAAGCTCGGCGCCAGCCCCGACGACATCCAGACCGCGATCGAAGAAATCGGCAAACTTGATCCGGCCCCCGGCCGCCGCTTCGCCGAGGACAATAACCGCGTGGTCGAGCCTGACGTCACAGTCTTCAAAGAAGACGACGAGTGGAAGATCATCCTCAACAGCGACTACATCCCGCGCCTGCGCATCTCCAATACCTACCGGGAGATGATCGCCAAAGGCACGCTCTCAAAGAGCGAGAAGGAATACCTGCGCGAACGCATTCGCTCGGGGAAGTTCCTCATCGACTCCATCGAGCAACGCCAGCGTACGATCGAGCGGATCACCCGTGAAATCCTCAAGGCGCAGGCCGACTTCTTCGAGCATGGCGTCTCCCATCTAAAGCCGCTCACCATGACCCAGATCGCCGCCATCGTCGGCGTGCACGAAACCACGGTCAGCCGCGCCATCGCCAACAAATACCTGCAGACGCCCCACGGCATCTTCGAGTTCAAGTATTTCTTCACCACCGGCTACGAAGCGGACAGCGGCGCCAGTGTCTCCAACACCAGCGTGAAGGAAATGATCGCCGACCTCATCACCCTTGAGGATCGCAGCAAGCCGCTGAGCGACCAGGAAATCGTGACCAAACTGACCGAGAAAGGTCTCACCATCGCCCGCCGCACCGTGGCAAAATACCGGGAAGAACTCGGCATCCTGCCCAGCAACCTGCGACGCGACTACACCTGAAGCAAACGAGGCGCCCGCGTCGCCTGGCTCAATCAGGCCTCAGCGTTTGCCACGGCATCAGCCAGACCAACCGCCGGCTTGATGGTCAGGCCATAGCCGGATTCGCCGTCAACCCCGGTGCGGTCCGCCCACGCGGCAAACGCGATCATGCCGGCGTTATCACCCGTATGACGCGGTTCCGCCGCCAGCAGCGGAATTTTATACCGTGCGGCCAACGCCGTCGCCGCCGCCCGCAACACACCGTTGTTGGCCACGCCGCCGGATAGCCCGAGGCTGGCGAATCCGCCCCCCCTGAGCGCCGCCGTCGTTTTACGCATCAAGGCATCGATCACCGCCTGCTGATAACTGGCGCACAAATCGGGCAGGCGCGCCCCGACTTCGGGCAAAGCCATTTTCTCAATGGTGTAGCGCAGACTCGTTTTCAGACCGGAAAAACTGAAATCCAGCTCATCACGCCGCCCCAACCCACGAGGAAAATCAAAGGCATCCGTGCGTCCCCCACGGGCATTCCGCTCAATCAACGGACCACCCGGGTAGCCCAGCCCGAGCAGCTTCGCGCCCTTGTCCAGCGCTTCACCCGCCGCATCATCCCGTGTGGATGAAATCAGCCGAATCCGGCGATCACGACCGATTACCCCGAGCAGGGTATTCCCCCCTGAGACAATCAACGACAGATGCGGCAGCAACCGGTCGAACGCCGCATCAAACCCGTCCGGCGCGGCGGCATGCAGGCCGATGAAGGGCGAAAACGCATGGGCGCGCAGGTGATTCACCCCGCACACCGGAACGCGAAAAGCCAGGGCCATCGCCTTGGCTGCGGCCACCCCGATGGCAAGACACGCCGCCAGCCCCGGCCCATGGGTCACGGCCACCCGTGAGAGATCGTCAAACCTCACCACCTCCCCGGCCTTCGCCAGCAATGGACCGAAATGCTGCAGGTGCTCGCGCGTGGCCAGGTCTGGCACCACGCCCCCGTGCCGCTCATGCACCGCCAACTGGGTGTGCACCCATTCGCCGCGCAACCCTTGCCGGGGATCAAACACGGCCACCGCCGTCTCATCGCAGGAACTTTCAAGCGCCAGAATCATGACTCAGCGTGTCCCCTCCCGCAGCTCCAGCAACCGCCGGCCCGTCAGGACATCCAGACCAACCCGCAACTGCCGGTCCTCGATCGGCTGGAAGCCAAACCGCTGCTGAAATTCCTCCGGCTTCCGCATATCATGCCGGAGCCGCTGAAGCCGCAGCCGCCCGTCCTCTTCAGGCGACATCACCGCCTCGACCTGCGGGGCGATCCCCTTCTCATGAATGCTTGTTCCGCTGGGGGTGTAATAAAGCGCAGTGGTAAGGCGCAACCCGTCCCCGTTTCGCAGCTTGAACAACGATTGCACCGAGCCCTTGCCAAACGTGCGCTCGCCCACGATGACCGCCCGCCCCGTATCCTTGAGCGCCCCCGTGACCACCTCCGCGGCGCTGGCCGAGCCCGCGTTCACCAACACGACCAGCGGCATGGTCAGCGCCGGACGCCGCGCCCGCCCGCGAAACTCCTCACGATCTCCGGCCCGCCGACCCTGCGTAAACACGATCAACTCCCCCTCCGGCAAAAACAGCTCCGCCACCTCGACGGCCGCCTGCAACAACCCGCCGGGATTGTTACGCAGATCCAAGATCAGGTTTTCCATCCCTTCGCCCTGCAGACGCGTCAAAGCTTCGTTGAGCTGCCTGGCCGTCTGCGCGGAAAAATCCGTGAGATGAATGTAGCCGACGCCAGATTCGATGATCTCGGCCGCGCGCACACTCTGCTGGCGGATGACCTCCCGCACGATGTCCACCTCGACGATCTCCTTCGTGCCCGGACGGAAAAGCCCCACCCGGACCTTGGTGCCCGGCTTGCCGCGCAACAGTTTGACAACCTCGTCCATGCTGGCCGCGGGCTCCAGCTCGCGCCGGTCCACACTCCGGATTTCATCGCCCCGCAGAATCCCCGCGCGTTCACCGGGTGTCCCGGCCATCGGTGCGATCACCGTCACCCGGTTCTCACGCATTTCCACCTGCACTCCGATGCCGCCAAAATTCCCATCAAGGTCATTCGACAGCAGCGTGTAATCCTCGGATTCCAGATAGGCTGAATGCGGATCCAGCGAGGAAACCAGCCCATGCAGCGCCTCCTTGCCCAGGCGGGCATAATCCGCGCTTTCCTCATCCACATAGTATTCGCCCACAAGCTTGAGTACATCACGCACCTGATTCGAGGTCCGGCTCAGATTCCGGTCTGGCAGGAAACTCCAGGCCAGGTGCAATACTCCCGCGGAAAGCAGGGTTCCAAGCACCGCACCGGTGGCGACCGTGAAAATGCGTTTGAGCATGCCGGTGACAGTGTGCATCTGCTTCGCTTTGTAAATGGGTTCGTCAGCCAATCCCCGCGCCTCCGCCGCCTTCCTCACCGCCTTCCGCGAACAGGCGGACGCAACCGGTGTGATGCGCTTTGCCGATTTCATGGCGCTCGCGCTTTACCACCCCGCCGTGGGCTACTACCGGCAGCCCCGGCAACGGATCGGCCGCACACCCGAAACGGATTTCTTCACCGCCAGCACCTCCGGGCCCCTCTTCGGTGAACTCATCACCGCAGCGGCGTGCACCCTGCTGGGAGCCGCAGATGCCCGCAATTTCGAGTTTGTCGAAATCGGCGCCGAGCCACACGGCGGAATTCTGCAAAATATCACCCACCCATTCCGCCGCAGCCGCACCCTCCGGATCGGCCAACCCCTCACTCTCGAGGGCAACCTTATCGTATTCTCCAACGAACTTTTCGATGCCCAGCCTTTTCATCGTTTCATCCGGCGGGAGGGTCGCTGGCAAGAACTCGCCGTGGCCTTGGACGGCGACATCTTGCGAGAAATCACGCGTCCTGGAGAGATTCCGGCTGAACTGCCCGGCAACGCTCCCGAGGGCTATGTCATTGACGCCCCCTTCGCCGCGCGCGACCTGATGACACAAATCGCCGCACAGCCTTGGCATGGACTCATCATCGCCTGCGATTACGGCAAAACGTGGACCGAGTTAACCACGGCCTGCCCGGCCGGCACAGCCCGGACTTATCATCGCCACCAGCAAGGCAACGACCTGCTGGCCCAACCCGGGGACCAGGATCTCACCTGCCACATCTGCTGGGACTGGCTGGCGAACGCATTGACTCGGAGCGGATTCACCGCGCCCAAAGTCCAATCGCAGGAAGCTTTCTTTGTGCACCATGCCACGTCGTTCCTGCAGACCAGCATCACCGATGAAGCCGGCCAATTCTCTCCAAGGAAACAGGCACTGGCGCAGCTCCTGCACCCGGCTCACCTCGGCCAAAAATTTCAGGTTTTACACGCTTGGCGCCAAGGATGAACCGCATTGGTGAAAATTCCCCTTGCTTCGACCTCAGCCCACCCTTTACTCACGACCCTTTAACCACTCAAAACATGGCAAGAATTTGTGCAATCACTGGTCGCCGCCCCGTCAAAGGCAGCTCCATCAACCGCAAGGGTCAGAGCAAGAAGAGCGGCGGCATCGGCACGCACGTGACCAGCATCACGAAGCGTAAGTTCCGCCCCAACCTGCAGCGCATCCGGGTCAAGCTGCCCAATGGCGGCACCAAGCGCATGCTCGTGGCCGTCAAGGCCATCAAGGCCGGGCTGGTCGAGAAGGCCTGAGGTCCCCGAATCCTTTTATCCAAAACCCGCGGCAGCCTGCCGCGGGTTTTTTCTTGCCTGAACAAGGCGCGCTTACAGCGCGCCAAAAACCACCGCCGCGTTCTGCCCCCCAAAGCCAAGGTTGTTGCTCAAGGCGAGTTTCACCGGCGTGGCACGCGCGGCATTCGGGACATAATCCAGATCGCATTCCGGATCCGGATCCGCCAGATTGATGGTGGGCGCGATCAGACCACTCGTGATCGTCTTGACCGTGATGACCGATTCGATCCCACCCGCAGCCCCGAGCAGATGCCCGGTCATGGACTTGGTCGAACTGATCGCCAGACGGCGGGCGTGATCACCAAAAACCTGCTTGATGGCCAGGGTCTCAAACTTGTCGTTGTACGGCGTCGAAGTGCCGTGCGCATTGATGTAGTCAATCTGTTCGGGCTGAACCGCGGCGCTTGCCAGCGCTCGCTTCATGGCCAGCGAAAGCCCCTTCCCCTCTGGATCGGGCTGGGTGATGTGAAAGGCGTCGCAAGTCGCAGCATAGCCCCGCATCTCGCAATAAATCCGGGCGCCGCGCGCTTGAGCATGCTCCAGCGATTCCAGCACGAGGATCCCCGCCCCTTCACCCATCACGAAGCCGTCGCGGCTCCGGTCAAACGGTCGGCTGGCCCGCTGCGGCTCGTCGTTGCGCGTGCTCATGGCTTTCATCGCGCAGAAGCTCGCGTAGGAAAACGGCGTGATCGCCGCCTCGCTGCCGCCGGCGATCATGACATCGGCCTCGCCACGCCGGATCGCATGCCAGGCTTCACCCAATGCATGCGTGCCCGTCGCACAGGCCGAAACAATGCCGAAGTTTGGCCCACGGGCGCCATACTCGATGGCCACCAGCCCGGAACACATATTGCCGATCAGCGAAGGGATCGTGAAGGGTGAAACCTTTCGCGGACCACGCTCCATCAGCACCTTGAGCTGGGTCTCGTAAGTGTGCATCCCCCCGATACCCGAACCGATGATCACGCCGACCCTGTCTCCGTCCTCGCGATCCATCGTCAAGCCCGAGTCAGCCACGGCCTGTTTGGCCGCCACGAAACCAAAATGAGTGTAACGGTCATTGCGACGCGCCTCCTTCGGGTCCATGTGATTGGCCGCGTCCCAATCGCGCACCTCCGCACCGATCTGGCTGGCGTAATTCTCCGGATCAAAATGGGTGATTCTGCCCACCCCCGACCGACCTGCCACCAGACTCGCCCAGAAATCTTCCACCGTGTGGCCGATGGAGGCCACCACGCCCAGACCTGTAACGACAACACGACGCGGGGAAGAAGATTCCATAAGGTGATTCGGGGATCGGGAATTCCAGAAAACAAAAAGGCGTTCCGCCAGAATTTTCCGTGAAAAATTCTGGCGGAACGCCGGAAAGAAAAAAACGCTTAGCTGCCGGCCTTGGCCTTGATGTAGTCGATGACCTGCCCGACCGTCTGCAGCTTCTCAGCTTCAGCCTCGGGGATCTCGCCCTTGATCTCTTCCTTAAACTCTTCCTCGAAAGCCATGATCAGTTCGACCGTGTCAAGGGAGTCAGCGCCGAGATCGTCGAGGAAGGAAGCAGTCGGAGTGATCTGCTCCTCGTTAACATTGAGCTGGTTAACGATGATCTCTTTAACGCGTTGTTCGATGGTTTTTGTGTCGGCCATGTGGGTAAATACCTAGAAACGGGAGACTTCACATCGCCATGCCGCCGTCAACGGTAAAAACTTGGCCGGTGATGTAGTTTGCTTCCTCGGAACAGAGGTAAGCCGTCATGTTGGCGATGTCGGCGGCTTCGCCGAAACGCTTGAGCGGCACAGCCGCCAGCACCTTGTCCGCCACCTCGGGATTATTCACAAATTCCGTGGTCATGTCGGTCTTGATGAAGCCCGGCGCCACCGCATTGACAGTCACACTGCGGCTGGCGAGTTCGCGGGCCAGGCTCTTGGTCAGGCCGATCATGCCCGCCTTGGCCGCGGAGTAGTTCGCCTGGCCGGCATTGCCCATGATTCCGCTCACGGAGGTGATGTTGACGATACGCCCCCACCTGCTGCGCGTCATCGGACGCGCCAGATGCTTCGTCCAGTGGAAGCAGCTGCTCAAATTGGTGGTGATGACATCATTCCAATCCGCCTCGCTCATGCGGAACAGCAGGCCGTCCCGGGTGATGCCCGCGTTGTTTACCAGGATGTCAATGGCGGGAAACTCGGCGAGCAATGCCTCAGCCGCCCCGGCGACCGCCGCGCCATCCGCCACGTCCACGGCCAAAGCCTTGGCCTTGCCACCGGCGGCGGTGATCGCCGCCGCGGTCGCGCCGCAGGAGTCCGCGGATTTTGAAACACAGATGACCGTAACGCCATGCCGGGCCAGGGTCTCGGCAATGGCTTTGCCGATGCCGCGGCCCGCGCCGGTGACGAGGGCGGTGCGTTGATTGAAGGTCAGGCTCATAAGCTATAGGGGGTTAATAGACGTCGCGCTGGTAGCGTTTGTCCTTTTTCAATTGTTTCACGTAGTCGGCGGCGGCGACCGTGTCCATGCCGCCTTGCTGGGCGATGATCTCGTGCAAGGCAACATCCACATCCTTCGCCATGCGCTTGGCATCGCCGCAGACGTAGAAATAGGCGCCTCCC
>CAYSBR010000028.1:0-55519 GCA_964429385.1 uncultured Opitutaceae bacterium | reverse complement strand
ATAGCGGAGAAATTCGGCGATGATCTTCGGATCCGCGCCACCATGGCTGCCGCGCTCCAGCGGAATGCGGTAGGTGCGATCACCGCCGTCCTTCCAGCTGGTGCGTTTGTTCCAGAGCCGCAGAAAGGTGCCCGGCTCGCCGTTGCCGAAGTTCTCCAACCGACCCTCGGTGCCGATGATCGTGTAATTGCGCCAGTAATCGGGAGTGTAGTGGCACTGCGCGTAGGTGGCGAAAACCCCGTTGCTGAGCTGCATCTGCATCGTGCTCAGATCCTCGACATCAATGCGGTGGCTCAGGCCGCGCGCCTTGGTCGGCGGAAAAAGGGTGTAGTCCCGCTCCGCGTCCGTGGCCTTGGCCGGATGGCGGGTGGCCGGCTTGCGCCCCGGCAGATCGCCGTAAACCGTCAGGCCGCCAAGGGCGTTGACGAGCCGGCTGTAGCCGCCGCAGAGCCAGTGGATGACATCAATGTCATGCGCCGCCTTCTGCAGCAGCAGACCGGTGGTGTAACGGCGCTCGGAATGCCAGTCGCGGAAATAGAAATCGCCTCCATGGCCCACGAAATGGCGGCACCAGCAGGCCTTCACCTCGCCGATGGCGCCGGCATCGATTAAGGTCTTCATCTTACGCACAAAGGCCATGTGCCGCATGTTGTGGCCCAGGTAGAGACGCGTGCGATGCTTCTTCGCGGCGGCGAGGATGCGGTCGCAGCCCGCCGTGGTGAGTGCCATGGGTTTTTCCAGATAGACCGGGATCCGGCGGGCCAGCGCGGCGAGCGCCTGCTCTTCATGCAGGAAATCGGGTGTGCCGATGATGACCCCATCAAGCTCACGCGCCAGCAACTCACGATAATCATGCGTGGCAAAGAGGTCCGGTCCGAATTCTTCGCGATTGCGCGCCAGTGTGTCCGGGCTGATGTCGCAGCAGGCGACGATCCGCGCGCCCTTGCGGGGTTGATGGGCAAGGCGGGCGAGATGGCCGCCGCGCCCACCCGAGCCGATGACGCCGAGGAGAAGGTCTGTTTTTTTCATGGGGAAGAGTGGGTGTTTCCGGACGGACGATGCCGGCGGCGGTAGTCGAGTGGCCGCAGGCCGTGGGTATGGGAGGCGAACGCGATATAAAAGGGCGCGACCGACGAAAAGCCGCTCTCCATCGCCACGTCCAGCACCTTCATGTCCGTCGTGATGAGCAGACGTTGCGCATGCGCCACCCGCAACCGGGTGAGATATTCCCAGATGCTGGCACCGCACTGCTGCTTGAAGACCCGCATCAGATATTTCGGATGCAGGCCGGCATGGGCCGCGATCGCCCCGATGGAAAGCGGCTCATGATAGTGCTCCGCAATGAAGCGCGTGATGCGCACAATCTGCCCCGCGCCGGCATCGCCGGACCCGCGGCCGGACGGGCGGGTTGCCGCCGGCATGCCAAGGGCGAGCCGGTGGAAACGCGCTTCCAACTCCAACTGGAGCACACGCTGCCGCCCGGGATCAGCGCTGACCGCATCGGCCTGCCACCGCTCAAGCAGACTGCGATCCGCCACGTCGTGCGGACCGGCAATGATTTCGCCGCGCAGCAGGCGGTCGGAAAGATCGTTCGGCAGACGCCATTGCAACAGCCAGCCAATCGGCACGGTGATCCAGATGCCCTCATCCCTGATTCCCGGCGGCAGAGTCTGATGCGGCACGCCGCCCCAAAGCACGGTGAAGCGTCCGGCCTCGACCGGCACGATCGCTCCGCCGTGCAGATAGGAAAAACTCCCCGAAAACAGATAATTCACCTCGATATCGGGATGCGTGTGGGGGGCTGCCATCACCCCGCTGCCCTCGGTGCGCCAAACGCGAAACCCCAGTGCGTGTTCATGCCGGGCAGACGGACTGAATGGAGTGGGGCGCGGCATTTTGATTACTATTCAAGAATATTTAATGACTAAACGGAAAGAGTTTTTTGAATAGTTCTGGCAAACTCAGGAGGTCATGGAACCACGCTTTCACAATCACCTGCCTCCTCCGCCCCAGATCAACGTCCCCGGAGCCAAAGTGCCCACGGACCTCGACGAGTATCTCTTCGATCTCAACGGTTTCGTCATCATCAAGGGCGCCCTCTCAAAAGAGGAAGTGGCCGATGCCAACGCACGCATCGCCCAAATCCCGCGTTCGCTGCCCCGCAAGGGCTGGCACGGCTGGGTGCAGCGCGAGGATCACCCCGAGCACCGCGGCATCAGCTACCAGCAGGTGTATGAACTGGGCGGCGCCTTCGAGCGCATGATCGATCATCCCAGCTACATCAACTACGTCGCCCGCTTCATCGGTGGCCACGAATGTTTCGATTATCACCACGGCCCCCTCTTCATTGACGAAAACTTCTACACCATCCGCGGCCCCGGCGAAGCGATCCCGCTGCACGCGGGCGGCCACGATCGCGCCAAGCGCATGTCCTTCGGCTATCATAACGGTCGTTTTCAGTGCAACCAGATCAACGTGCTGATCGCATTCAACGACATCGGCCCTGGTGACGGCGCGACCATGGTCATCCCCGGTTCCCACAAATCCAATGTGATCCACCCCTACTTCCTGAATCCCAACCGGCACGACGAATGGGGTGACGGCGGCGGCGCCTCCGTTGATGGCGTGCCCGGGGCGATCGAAGTCCACATGGAAGCCGGCGATGCCATCATCTTCGTGGATGCGACCTGCCACGGCTCGGCCAAGCGCGTGAATCCCGGCGAACGCCTGATCTCGGTCTATCGCTACGGCTCCTCGTGGAACCGCACCCGCTGGGGCTACCACGCCTCGCCCGAACTCCTCTCCCGGGTCAACCCCTTCGCCCGGAAGATCATCCACCCACAGGATTATACCCGCCCGCCGGAAACGGCGGCTCGCTGGTGAACCAGGGCGGGGTTTCCCAACCCCGCCTTTTCATTTCAGCGGATGGCTCCGCCTCAGCGTGGCGAGAGGCCGTTTCCCTGGAGCAGCCGCGCGCACACGGCGTGCAGCTGCCTACGCAACGGCTCGCCTCTCGCCGCGAAAGCCCGCTGGTGCCGTTCATATTCGGCCCGCCCTTCCGCCGTTTCGATTGCGATGGGCGGAAAGCCCAGCGCCGCGAGATCGTAGGGGCTCGCTCGCATGTCCACTTCGCGGATGTCACGGGCCAGCGCAAAGCAGTCGGCGATCAGTTCCGCCGGCGTGAACGGCGCGAGTTTGAACGCCCACTTGTAGAGATCCATGTTCGCATGCAGACAGCCGCGCTGTTCATGCTGCGACACGGTCGCCCGGGC
Organism: uncultured Opitutaceae bacterium; assembly: GCA_964429385.1. Taxonomy (GTDB): domain Bacteria; phylum Verrucomicrobiota; class Verrucomicrobiia; order Opitutales; family Opitutaceae; genus UBA2377. Next base: position 52,247 of record CAYSBR010000028.1, on the reverse strand, counting down.
TGGCTGCAATCGGTTCAACGGCCGGGCTGGCGCGGTGAAAAAACGAAATGCGTCGAAATGCGTGCAGGCCACCGGCCCCGCCTCGACGAGGCGCGCGATCTCCTCCGGCGGAAAACGCAGCGGCCACGCGTTGTGCCGCACCTCCTCCGGCGTCTGCCGGTAAACCATCGCCCATTCATGCAACCCAAAGCAGCCGAAGTAGGCGGGCCGGACCTGCATGACGGCGAGCAGGTCACGCAACCAAACAACAAACTCGCGGCGGTGCGCGGGAAGCGCCGCGGGATCAATCGTCACGCCGCCGCCCACCTCGCGGTATTCCGGCCAGCGCAGGAATGCCCGCGCCGCTTCGCCACCGAGCACAACATCCGGCCCCGGATGCCAGCGACGCAGCCAGGCTGGGCGAAACGCATAATAACTGAAGAGAAAATCATAAACCGGATGCTTCTCGCCGCGCGATGCTCGCATTTGGTGTGGATCGGTCCACGCCCGCACGCGCGCCTCGTGCGCCGACTGGCGGGCCAGCCAGTCGGCCTCGGCAAGCAGCGTGACGGGATCGGCAGTCATGAGCGTCTGCTCCATCAATACGTATCCCCAAGCGACCGCCAGGTGAGCGCCGCCCTGACCGCCGCGGCCTTCACCGGGGCAGAGAACTCCACGAGCGCATCCTTCTGCTCATGGGGATACAACTCGAAGTAGTTGTCATTCGCCCGGCAGGTGAGCCCCGGCAAATCAAAGGCGAAGCGGTGCTGGAACACAGTCGAGCGGAAAGTCAGCAACACCTGCGTCGGTGTGAGCTGGCGCACAATCACACGGACCTTGCCCTTCGGCAGATTGAGGAACCGCGGTGGAGTGAGGAATGTCGTCTCCTCGCTCACGCGCTCGCCATGGATCTCCAGCGCCATACGCAGATAAACGTGGTCGCGCCCGTGCTCCGCGATCTGGCCCGCCAGATCCAGCGTCTGCTGACGCACGCTTTGTCCGTAGCGCAGGCGCACTTTTTTTTGTCCGGAGGAAATGATGCGCCCATCAAGGTGAAACAGATCCCAGAGCAGGAGACCTTCCACCGCCGTGGGGAGGTCATACACCGTGTAAAGGTGCACTTTGCTCACGGTGCTGCGACGATAATTGCCGAGGATGGCGCTTTCGCCTCCGGGCACATGCGCGCTGACGAGCGCGGGCGCGAAGAAGCGGCGGGCGACATGATGCAAAGCCTTCCAGCGGCCGGTGTGCTCGATCGAACTCCATGAAGCCACCGGCCAGCAGTCGTTGAGCTGCCAGTAGAGCGCACCCATGCAGCGCGGCATGATCCGGCGGTAGTGCTCGACGCCGGTCTGCATGCAATACGCCTGGTTGAGCTGCGACAGGTAGATGAGCGCGTCCTGATCCTTCGGGAAGCGGTAAAGCCGCGAGACGTAGTCGAGGATGATCTGATTGCCCGCGGGGTTCTTCTGGTGGTTCTCCATCACCGGGCCGAAGACGTTGTTGTCCTCCACCGGGCAGAACGTGGCGTTGGTCGCGGGCGAGCTGTAGCTCTGCATGCCAAACTCGGAGACAAAGCGAAACCGCCACTTCTCGTAATCCTTCACCGGGTGCCGCGCATGCCAGACATCCCAGAAATGCGTGTCGCCGCTGATCTCGCCGAGCGGCTTCACCGTGTAGTCGTTGCTGCGGTTTTCGCCGCGATAAGGCGAGGTCGGCCAGTAATCCGTGACGCCATCATGGGCCGCCACGGCGGCGGGCAGAATGCGGTGGAAAACCGCATCGTAGTTGCGCCGCAGTGCGCGGTCGGATTGCAGCGTGGCCCAGTTGAGCGTTTCGATCTCGTTGTTGCCGCACCAGAGTGCGAGCGACGCGCGGTGCCGGAGCCGGCGGATGTTGTGCGCCGCTTCGGTTCGCACGCTGGCCAGGAAGGCGCGGTCGCCGGGATAGAGCGTGCAGGCAAACGTGAAATCCTGCCACACCAGCAGGCCCAGCTCATCGCACACATCGTAGAAATCCTCGCTTTCATAGAGCCCGCCGCCCCAGACGCGCATCATGTTCATGTTGGCCTGCGTCGCCGCCACAAGATCGCGCTCGTACTCGGCCCGCGTGAGCCCGGCGACGAAACTGTGCGCGGGAATCCAGTTGGCCCCCTTCGCAAAGATCGGCCGGCCATTGATAACAAACCGGAATGATTCGCCCCACTTGTCCTTCGACCGGTCGAGCGCGATCGTGCGCAGACCGATGCGCCGCGCCCAGCGCCCGAGGTCGCGGCCGGCGCGATCCTTGGCCCTCACTTCCACCGCATAGAGCGGCTGATCACCGTGGCCGTTGGGCCACCACAGGTGGGGATTTTCAATTTTTGATTTTAGATTTTTGCGCAGGCCGCTGACCTCGGCGACAATCTGTTCACCAAGGGAAATTGTAACGTAATACGTTACAAACGGGTCGGGTCGGGCGAGCTCAGGGGCGAAATCGAGGGCAACGTGGTCGGTGGCGGAGTGGTCTTGGGTAAGACGCACGGAATCGAGGCGGTTGCCGGTCCAACCTTCCAGCCGGAGGTCACGCCAAATGCCGGCGGTGACAAAACGCGGACCCCAGTCCCAGCCGAACTGACACTGCTCCTTGCGGAAAACGGAACCGCGGCCGACCGAGTCATTGAACTCCTGGGGCCGGTGTTCCGGCCGGGTTTTGGGCAGCGCCCGACCGACACTGGCAAAAACGATTCGCAGTTCATTGCGCCCGCGCCTGAGCAGCGACTTCACCTCCCACCGCCAGGTGATGAACATGTTGTCGGTCGCAGCGATCTTGCGACCGTTGAGATAGACCGTCGCGAGCGTGTCGAGCCCGTCGCACACCAGTTCCACGACCTCCTCTGCCAGTAACGCAGCAGAGACGGTAAACGCGGTGCGGTATTCCCAGTCGCGTTGCTCAATCCACTGCAGATCGAGCTCGTTGGTCCCAAAAAACGGATCCGGGATCTGCCCATGGCGACGCAGATCGCGATGCACACAGCCGGGCACGATGGCGCCACGCCACGACGATTGCTCCGTGGCATCACGGAATTGCCAAGCGGTTGCGGCCAGAGGAAGAGTGATCATGAGGTTTTCAAATACGCTGCAACAACCGGCGGACGCCTTCGATCGGGGGATCGGCGATGAAACGGAATTCCACCGGCCAGGGCGGGGTCGTGGCGAGGGCGCGCAGGGTGATGGCGGCGACCTCATGGTTGAGAATGGCGCCGCTGATGCCGCAGACGACCGGGGTCTCGCCGAACAAGCGGGTCGTGACGTTGCGGCCCAATGCAACGAGCTCAGTGAGTGATTCCGCCACGGAGGTCTGGGCGGGCGGGTTGCCGTGGCGCGCGAGGTCGAGCACAACTGGCGCGAAGGCGGCGATGCGGACATTGGCCTCGTCTGCCGTGTAGAAAAACCGCGAGTTGCCGGCGTAGTCAGCGATACCGGTATGGCGAACAAGCGCCTCCGCCAGCGCGGTGCGCGGAGTCCAGCCTTGAAGTTCACTTAACCCACGGGCGATTGCCCGCCGGCCGAGATCGTGACCGCTCCCGGGATCGCCGAAGCGCCAGCCGAGTCCACCCGCATAATGCAAGGCCCCGTCAAATCCGCGCGCGGCGACGAACGAGCCGGTACCCGCGTGCAACACGAGGCCCGGCCCGCCATCCGTCGCGAGTTCCAACACAGGGAGGGAATCCGCCCCGGTGAATACGGCCCCAAACCCCGCCAGCGCCGCCCCGGTTTCCCGCCAGAATGCGGGTGAACCCGCCATGTAGAGGTGCGTGGCCAGCACGGTGGAATGGGCGGGTGCCAGCGTGAGTAATTGCCGCAACAGCTCTTCCAGCTTGCTGCGTGCCCCCATGGGGCCGAGCAGACTGGGGTTGCAGCCGGGGCCGGTATGCCGGGCGACGATCACTCCCGCCGGATCGGTCAGAATCAGCTCCGTCTTGGTGCCGCCGCCATCAACGCCGATTTTGAAATTCATGAGGCCGGTTTTGCAGGAACCAACGGAAGAAAGCAGCGGAACAATAAAGTGTCCTGTTTTATGCGCGTTGCTCCCGGCGGGTAACTCCCGCCTCAGGCGAGCGGCTTGCTGAGGCGATGTTTGTATTTTTCACCGACCTGCCGGTTGTGGGCGATGGCACCGGGAATATTCTGGCTGCGAAGCACCGGCAGCGGATGCCCCTGCGCCTGCATCCAGGTCATGACTTCGAGCATCAGGAGATTGAGCAGCATGCCTCCAACCAGGGTCGAAGTGGGGCCGGACATCAGCCCGCCGCCAAGGTCCACCAGCGTGTCGCCAGGCACGCCGAGGTTGTCGAGCACATGGTCGGCGATTTCATGAAGCTTCTTGCCGCCAGGGTGGACGGTGGCGGCGGTGGATGACATCGCCACCGACGTGAGTCCGACAATGTGGAGCCCCTTTTCCTTGGCGTAGAGCGCGACCTCTATCGGGGCGGAGTTTTTGCCGGAATTGGAGATGACGATGATGGTCTCGCCGGGCCGGAATTCATACTGGCGGTCGTGCCGGCCGGCAAGCGCGGCGCCGTAGCCGACGAGGTTCTCGATCGAGCCGCCGGTGGGATCGATGATCCCGCTCACGCAAACCAGCCCGCCGGCGCGCCCGATGATTTCGCGGCCGATGACCTCACTGTGTCCGCTGCCGAAGACATGCAGCATCCCGCCGGCGGCGAGCGACCGGCCGATGACGGGCGCGAGGTTTTTCAGCACCGGGGCGTTTTTTCCCCGGGCGGCGTCGATTTTATCCATCGCGCGTTCGTAGAAGGTGTCGGCGAGCGGGCTCATGCCCGAGAGAAAAGCCTTCCCTTGGCGGAAGTCGCGGCAAAAGTGGCGGACACCCCTCGAACCCCATGCATCGCAACCTTCTCAAGTGTTTTCTTTGGGCAGCATTGGCAACGGCAGGCCTTCGCGCCGACTTGATCCCGGTTGAAAACTTCGCCCTGCCCCCCGCGTTTTCCCAGATGACGCTTTCCCGCGACGGGCAATATGTGGCCTATACCTTGGAGTTCGAGAGCGCGGAGCGCGTGTTCTTCCGCGAGGTCGGGGGGAATGGCAAGGTGCTGGGCGTGGACGTGCCCACGCCGCAGGCCAACCTTTTTGGCAAAATTTACAGCATCAATTGGGTTTCCTCCAAACGGCTGCTAATCCGGGGATACTCCGGCCACGTCGCGGTCGACCGGGACGGCAAGGACTACACCTACCTCACCGGTCAGGCCCGCACCTACCGGCCTAACCGGCAGGACGACGCAATGATATATGCCGGCGCCGCGCTTTGGTCGCAGCGTGAGGGTGAGTCGGATGATGTTTTGCTGACGGTGGTTGACCACCGGGCCTATCGTCCGCGCAGCGGCTGGATCACGTTTCAGATGCCTAATGTCATACGCATGAACACACGGCGGGGGAACTATTGGACGGAGGAGGAGAATCCCGGGGACATCAATCACTGGGTCGCTGATCGCGCCGGGCACCTCCGATTGGCCACGCGCTACAGGGGCACGCAGCGGCAGATGCTCTTCCGTCCGGCGCCAAATGAGGCATGGCGGGTGCTGCGCGGCTTGGGGGAGGACCCGTTGAGCAATCAAGCAATGGGATTCACCGCGGACGGAACCCAGCTGTATATCTCGAGCGTGGCGGAAAACGGGCGCTATGCGCTCTATTTTTACGACCCCATCGAGGACAAGCTGGGCGACCTGATTCTGGGACATGAACTCTACGACATCGACCCGTCCAATGGTGCCCGGCTTATCCATGCAGCCGACGGGCGGTTGCTCGGGGTTCGTTATGTCACCGATATCACCCGCTTTTTCTGGCTCGATCCCGATTTCGCCGCGATCCAGGCGCAGATTGATGCAACCCTTCCCAACGCAGTGAACCAGATCAGCGGGATCACGGACGACGATCAGTTGATGCTGGTGTTGTCCAGCTCGGCTCGCAATCCGGGCACGTATTACCTCTTTGATCGCACCCAAGGGGCGCTGCGCAGGTTCGTTGACACCATGCCGTGGCTGAACCCGGAGGAAATGGCCGAAATGATGCCGCTGCGCTTTGCGGCCCGCGACGGACTGCGGCTGCATGGCTACCTCACCACACCGCCGGGCCGGGAAATGAAAAACCTGCCCTTGGTGGTGATGCCTCATGGCGGCCCTTGGGTGCGCGACCATTATGGTTTCGATCCGCTGGTGCAGTTCCTGGCCAATCGCGGCTACGCGGTGCTGAAGGTCAATTATCGCGGCTCCGTGGGTTACGGCCGGGAATTCTACGAGAAAGGGTTTCGGCAGGTGGGCACGGGGATGCAAGAGGACATCGAGGATGCCGTGCGCTGGACGATCGCGCGGGGCATCGCCGATCCGCAGCGCATCGCCATTATGGGTGCCAGCTTCGGCGGTTATTCAACCCTGATGGGTCTGATCCGCACGCCGGAGCTCTACCGTTGCGGCATCAATCTGGCTGGAGTCACTGACTGGAGCAAAATCATCCGGCACAGTGCCGAGATGTCCCCGGCAGGGTTTGCGTTCAACGTGGAACGCATTGGTGATCCGAAAAGCGACGCGGAGATGTTGCGCGCCATCTCACCCGTGTATCACGTGGACCGAATTCAGGCGCCGCTGCTTATCATCCATGGCCGGGATGACCCGATCGTGCCTCACGATCAGGCGCGGGACCTGATGCGCGCGCTCGACCGGGCCGGCAAAAAATACGAATCGCTGAGCAAGTTCAACGAGCAGCACGGCATCTACAATTTCAAGAACCGCATCGAGCTGTATAGCCGGATTGAACAGTTCCTCGCTGCGCACATGGCGGCAGATTAACCCACCGCATGATCCGCGCCATTGACCACATCAACATCGTCGTTGCCGACCTGGAGCGGTCGGTGCGGTTTTACACGGAGTTGCTCGGCTTCCGTCTGATGAAGGATGCCGTGCTGTCGGGCGAATGGATCGACCGGATCGTGGGGCTGAAGGGCGTGAAGGGCCGCGTGGCCTATGTCGTGGCCCCGGCCGGCGAGCCGCGGATCGAGTTGCTGCATTACGAAACGCCGGTGGGCGCGGCGGCGGCGGCCAATTCATCCGCCAACACCCGGGGCCTGCGGCACATCGCCCTGCGGGTGGACGACATCGCGGCCGTGACGGCCAAGTTGCGCGCAGCCGGCGTGGAGTTTTTCAGCGACCCGGTGCGCGTGCCGGCCGGCGTGGTGCAGCATGACCAAGGCGAGAAGACGCTCGTTTACTTCCTCGACCCCGACGGCGTGATCCTCGAGCTGGCGCAGTATCGGTGAGGCGGACAGCCACTCACGGACGACAGGACTACGTGTTCTCAAACACTGGCGATGCCTGCGGCCCGCGATTCTGCAGGATGACGCAAGGTCCCGCAGGCGCGGTCACATCCCGATATCTTCACGCTTCCCAGCGGCCATAGATGCCGCAGGGGAGGGTTTTGCCATCGCGCTGGATCGGGAGGCCGACTTCGCCGGCGGTGATGGCACCGCCGCGGTCACCGAGCAAGGCGGCGAGGAGGTTGGCGACGACAGTGGGGGAGAGGCGGGCGGTGTAGGCGTTGATGAGGAAGAACAAGGGTTCATCGCTCAGCAACTGGCGGCAGTCCTCCAGCAGCGGCCACAGGTGATCCTCCAAACGCCACATTTCACCCGTGCTGCCACGCCCATAGGTGGGCGGATCCATGATGATGGCATCGTAGCGGCGCCCGCGTTTGAGCTCGCGGCGGACAAACTTCAGGCAGTCGTCGGTGATGTAGCGGATGGGAGCCTCGGCGAGGCCGCTCAGGGCCGCATTTTCGCGGCACCATTTCACCATGCCTTCGGCCGCATCCACATGACACACATTGGCCCCGGCTGAAGCCGCGGCGCAGGTGGCGGCCCCTGTGTAGCCAAAAAGATTGAGGACATTGACTGTCCGGCCGACTGCCCGGGCAGCCTTGATCCGGGCGGCGGACCATTCCCAATTCACCGCCTGCTCGGGAAAAAGGCCCGTGTGCTTGAAGCTGGTGGGGTGGATTTTGAAAGTGAGCCGCAACGGCGTGTAGCGGAGGCTCCAATGGTCGGGCAGGGGGCGGCGAAACTCCCATTTGCCTCCGCCCTTGTCACTGCGGTGGTAGAACCCGTCCCAGTTTTCCCATTTGGCCCCCGGGGTTTTCCCCTGCCGCGGCCAGATGATCTGCGGGTCGGGCCGTACAAGGGTATAGTCACCCCAGCGCTCCTGTTTCATCCCATCGCCGCAGTCGAGCAACTGGTATTCCTGCCAGTGATCGGCGGTGAGAAGGGCAGGGCGTTCCGGAGTCATGCGGGCAGCATGGGCAGGGTCCCGACCGATGCCATGAAAAATACGGAACCTTGCCTCTCCCTGCGGTCCATGAGGAAACGTCCGCCAGTTGACACTGGCTTGCAGTCCGTGTCTTTATTGACCCCTTTTCTTCACATCATGAACCAGACCAGCAAATGCTACCGGGTCCTCACGGCCCTTTTTTGCGCGCTCCTCCTTGGTGCCGCGCAAGCCGCCGCCGACGTCGTAGAGACGAAGAGCGGCGCCCGTCTCGTGGGCAAAGTCACCAAGATTGAAGGTGGCAACATCCACCTGAGCACCGACTATGCCGGTGATCTCGTCATCAAGCAGGCCGAAGTGGCCTCCCTCTCGACCGACACCCCGGTCTTTGTGCGACTGGCCAGCGGCACCGTGCTGGAAGGCACCGTCCGCGGTGGCGGCGACTCCATCCGGATCAGTGGCACCGATGGCGACCTCACCACGCAGGTTGACCGTGTGGCCGCCTCGTGGGGTTCCGGTGGCGAAGATCCGCAGATCACCGCCGCGAAGGCCGAGCTCGCCGCGCGCGAGCGCAAGTGGTCGATCCAGACGACCTTCGACCTCACCGGCAGGAGCGGCAACACCAACTCCACCGGCCTCGCCGCCGGCTTCACCGCCACCCTCGCCGGCCCGCAGGATGCCCTCAAGTTCTACGGCTCGACCAACTACGCCTCGGCCGAGGACTCCGCCGGCATCGAGACCAAGACCGCCGACGAAGTCATCGTGGGAGTGGACTACTCCTCCTTCTTCTCCGAGCGCGCCGGCTGGTTCGTGCGCCAGGAACTCGAGCGGGACAATGTCGAGGATGTGGACCTGCGCTCCACGACCGACGCCGGTCTGAAATACCGTGCGATCAAGAGCGACCGCCAGGAACTCAATCTCCGCTTCGGTGCCGGGTATCGCTTCGAGAGCTACGGCACGGGAGTCGAGAACAGCGGCGCCGTCCTCTCCGCCGGCCTCAACAATGTCTTCAAGTTTGGGGAGCTGGCCTCCCTCGTCACCGACCTGCAATATCTGCCCGCGATTGACGACTTCGCGGACTATCGCTTCGTGCACGACTCCGGTTTCGAGATTCCTCTGTCCGCCGGTTTCTGGAAACTGCGCATCGGTCTGAACAACCAGTTCAACAGCCGCCCGCAGCCCGGTCGCAAGGACATGGACACCACCTACTACACCCGCCTCATCCTCAACTGGAAGTAAGCGGATAGTTTCAGCGCTTTTCCTTCAAAGCCCCGGACGTTCATCCGGGGCTTTTTCGTGCCCGGCCAACATCTGGACCTCGCCGGAACAAAAAGAGGCTCATCCCTGCGGATGAGCCTCTGTGATTAATTGACCACCAGCGCTGGCCTTATGCTTCCAGCTGCGGGCGGACGGGCTCGGGCCAGTCGATGTGGAAGAACTTGCCGCGGGGCTTGTCCACCCGCTCGTAAGTGTGCGCGCCGAAGTAGTCGCGCTGGGCCTGGAGCAGGTTGGCCGGCAGGCGGGCGGAACGGTAGCCGTCGTAGTAGGCGAGCGAGGAGGCGAAGGTCGGCACCGGGATGCCGTTTTCGGCCGCGAGGCTCACCACCTTGCGCCAGTTCTCCTGCGCCTTCTGGATGGTCTTGTTGAAATACGGATCGAGGAGGAGGTTCGCGAGCTTCGGGTCCTTCGCGTAGGCCTCGGTGATCTTCTGGAGGAAAGCCGCGCGGATGATGCAGCCGCCACGCCAGATCTGGGCGATCTGGCCGAAGTTGAGCTTCCAATTGAACTCAACCTGCGCCTGGCGCATGAGCTGGAAGCCCTGCGCATAGGAGCAGATCTTCGAGCAGTAGAGCGCATCGTGGATGGCCTGGATGAGCGCCTTTTTCTTCGCCGGGGATACCTTCTTCACCTTCGGGCCCTTGAGCACCTTGGAGGCGGCCACGCGCTCCTCCTTGATGGCGGAGAGGCAGCGGGAGAAAACGGACTCGGCGATGGTCGGAGCGGCGACACCCATGTCGAGAGCATTGACCGAGGTCCACTTGCCCGTGCCTTTCTGGCCGGCGGTATCGAGGACGACATCCACAAACGGCTTCTTGGTGACGGGATCCTTCTGCTTGAGGATATCCGCCGTGATCTCGATCAGGAAGCTGTCGAGTGCGCCCTGATTCCATTCCGAGAAGATCGCCCCCATCTCGGCGGGCTTGAGGCCCAGAAGGCCCTTCATCAGATCGTAGGCTTCGCAGATCATCTGCATGTCGCCATACTCGATGCCGTTGTGGACCATCTTCACGTAGTGGCCCGCCCCGTTTTCACCGATGTAGGTCGTGCAGGGCACGCCACCCTTGACGGGTTTGCCGGGCTTGGCACCGAGGATCGGCTTGCCGGTCTTCTTGTCCACCTTGGCGGCCACCGCCTTCCAGATGGGCTCAAGGTGCTTGAAAGCGGCTTTGTCGCCACCGGGCATGAGGGATGGGCCGAAACGCGCGCCTTCCTCGCCCCCGGACACACCGGAGCCGATGAAGAGGAGACCCTTTTCCTTGAGCGCCTTCTCGCGACGGATGGTGTCGGTCCAAAGCGCATTGCCTCCGTCAATGATGATGTCACCGGGTTCAAACACCGCGGTGAGGCCGTCGATCACCGCATCGGTGGGCCGACCGGCCTGGACGAGGATGATGGCCTTGCGGGGCTTGGCGAGGGATTGGGCGAACTCCTCCAGAGTCTTTGTGCCGACGAGTCCACCGGGGGTATCGGGGTTTTCCGCGACAAATTTATCCGTCTTCTCGGTCGTGCGGTTGTAAACCGAAATCTGGAAGCCGTGGTCGGCGATGTTGAGCGCGAGATTCTGGCCCATCACCGCGAGGCCGATGAGTCCGATGTCAGAGTGTGTTTTGGCCATAAAAAGAAGTCCGGGTCTTATGTGATCGTCCGCCCAAAGACCAACCTGATTTTGCGCATGACAGGAAATCGACCGGTATAGCCTGCCGCCAAGCAGGCGTCACCCGCTTAGCGCTGCTTGGATTCGTAGCTCCCCTTGGAGGGGAAAAAGTTGGCCAGTTTCTCCACCACCGGGGTGGCCCACGCCGGCTCGTTGCGCTCATAGATCCACTGAAAGCCAACGACGGAAAGTGCGACCAGCACGATGGCGGCGAGGAGCGCCTTGTTCATGCCCGCGACTTTTTTCAGCAAAATCACGCCGACCACGAAAACCACCAGCACCAACGCCGCCTTGAGCCAGAACTGCAGCGGCACGCGCTGAAGCTTTTCCATGGTCGTGGTGGCAAGCATGAGCATGCCTTACCGAATAAGGCTCGGAAGCCTGGAGACGAGGCGAAAGCGTCCCGGCCGGGCGGATTTGACCCTTTTCAGCCCGCCAAGCTCACTGATACCGCGCCGCGCGGCCGAGGTAGTTGAGCATCCAGATCTCCTTCCACACACGATAGCGGCCGGCCTGGGTGATCTTGCCAAACTCCTCGCGCTCGGCGTGCGGATTGAGGAAGCCAAGCTGGGTGTTGAGCTGGTCCAGCTCATGCTGCTGGGCATTCAGATCGGCCAGCGGCTCGGAAGAAAACGGCACCAGTTGCTCTCCGGCCAGCCGTGCCCGGTGGCGATTGAGCAGCCAGGGCAGCGACCGGCGCAGCGGCCGGCGTTCCACCAGCCAGTTTTCCGGATAAAACCCGGCAAAGGGGATGTGGAAGTTATCCGTCACAAACCGCCCGCCATCCGCCGTGACCGAGGCCAACGAAAAACACACGCCCACGGTTCCGCGCGGCTGGGGGAAGAAAGTCGCCTGAATCCGCATTCGCGCCTCCGCATCCTGATAGACTGAAACCCGCAGATAGAGCCCGCCGCCGATCTCCGCCCGGAGCGACTGCACAGGCTTGAATCCCTGGGCCCGCAACCACTCGCGGACTTTTAACAGCCGGGGTTGGGTCGGCCACTCTTCCCCTCCCGGGTTGGGGGTGTAACGTGGAAAAAGCGGGAGAGGACTGACGCTCAGCGCCTGGATACCCAGCCAGTTGTAAAGCGTTTCAAAAAGAAACCACACCAGCAGGAAAACCACCGCCAACGTACCGTAGGGGCGGTCGATCAGGTTGAAATCCACGCAAATATAGGCCGCGCCAAAGCCAAAGATCAACCACCGCAACCACCGCTCCAGGATCGCCAGCACCGGCGAGCCAATACGCTGATTGAGCTGCGCCAGAACGAGCGAGCCGGCGATGGCGATGAGGATCAAATACGTTAGCAGCACGGCGAAAACAGATGACGACGAACCATCAGGAGTTCCGCAGGCTTTGCGAAACCCCGGCCGGTTCCATCGCATCAAAGGGGCTCAGCTCAACCGCACCGGCATGATGACGCAGATGAAGCTCTCCAACGTCTTGAATACGCCGGGGCTCACCTCGTCCTTGAGCTCAAAAAAGACCTCGTCCTTCGTCAGCGCCCGCAGCGGATCCATGATGAATTGCGGGTTGAAGGCCACCTGCAAGTCCGGCCCGCTGTAACCGATGGCCATGGATTCATGAGCCTCACCGAAATCGGGGCTCTGCGCCGTGATCTCAAGCAGGTTGCTCGTCAGCTTGATCTTCACCGAGTTCGACTTCTCGGAACAAACCAGCGCCGCGCGATGCACACATTGGAGGAAGAGTTCGCGCTCCAGCTTGATGCGCTGGTGTGTCTCCTTGGGGATGACCTGCTGGTAGTTCGGGTAGTTGCCCTCCACGACCTTTGAGTAGAGGTAAACGCTGTCCACCAAGCCGCTGCCGTCCTTGTCGGTCGCGATCTGGAAGGCGGCCCGACGGTCGTTGAAGTTGATCTTCAGTTTCTCGCCCTTGTCGAGGAGACGGAGCAGTTCGTTGACCGTCTTGGCCGGCAGGATGATCGCTCCGGCGCTGCTCTCCGGAACCTCGGTGTCCTTCGACACCAGCGCCAGCCGGCGGCCATCGGTGGCGACGAGGGCGAGTTTGTCGTCCTTGAAGTTGAAATAGACGCCGTTGAGAATGTAGCGCGTTTCGTCGCTCGACTGTGCGTAGGCCACGCTCTTGAGCATCGCGGTGAGTTCCGCCTGCTCCAGGGTGTAGGCCTTCTCATCGCCGAACTCCGGCAACGGCGGGAACTCTTCCTTGCCGATGCCCATGATGCGGAAGTTGGAACCGCCCGAGGTCAGTTTCACCTGATGGTTGGGTGAAGCGTCCACCGAGACATCCACATTGGGCAGTTCGCGAACGATGGTGGCGAGGCGCTTGACCGGCAGAGTGACCGCCCCGGTTTCTTTGACCTCAGCCTTGATCCGGCAGCGGATCCCGAGGTCGAGGTTGGTCGTGGTGAGGGAAATCTGGTCCTTCTCCGCTTCGATAAGGACGTTGCTCAGGATGGGCATGGTGGCCTTGGAGCCCACCACATTGAGCACTTGGGCAAGACCGTTGGCGAAATGATCGCGGTTGATTTTGAATTTCATGGATGCGGGGGCGGGACAGGTCGGCGAGAAGCTAACAAAGGATAAAAGAATACATCTTCAATAAGTAATTAAAGCCATATCAGTATACGGGTGGAAAAAGGCCAGCAACCCGGGTTTTCCCCTCGTAAAACACCCCGGAACCCGGGTGTGAACAACCCATGGTTTTTGACCAGCAACCTTGGGGTTATTCGCAGGCCTGAACTTGCCGACACCCTGTCCCGGATTTGTTCACAAAGAATTCGAATCCTCCGGGACCGGATCCACGGGGACCGGCTGGCGGCGGCGTAAATGCCGGATGATGCCAAAGAACACATAGCCCAAGGTTGCGCAGACCAGGGCCACCTCCTTGAAGAGCACGAGGCCTGCGATCAGGATCAGAATCAGAATGAAGGGCATCAGCTTGGTCTTGGTCTGAAGATCGATGTTTTTTCCGCTCGGATAGCGGATGGTGCTTACCATCAGAATGGCAATGAGCCCGAGCAGGGGTGGGAGGGCCAGCGCCCAGCGTTGGAGCGAGCGATCGGTTTCGGCGAGGTGGAGCAGAAAAAGCACGAGCGAGACGACCGTCATGGCCGCCGCCGGCACGGGCAGGCCGATGAAATCCTTGGTCGCATACCGCGCGTCGCGGTGGAGCAGGGGATTGGTGATGACGTTGAAGCGCGCTAGCCGGATGGCCGCGCAGAGCAGGTAAACGAAGCCGAGAAACCAGCCGAAATTCCGGAACATCTCATAGCCCTGTGTGGGTGAGAGAATCAGGAAGAAAACCATCAGCGCTGGGGCGATGCCGAAGGAGATGACATCCGCCAGCGAGTCGAACTCGGCGCCGAACAGAGACTCGCGCCCCCCCATGCGGGCCAGCCGCCCGTCGAGCATATCAAAGGCCGCCGCTCCGAAAATAAACCAGACCGCCGCCCGGTAGTGCCCGGCCGAAGTTTGGCCCAGGTAGGCGCCGCCGGTCGTTTCCGCGAGTCGCGCCTGGATGCAATGGATGACTGCGACAAAACCGCAGAACAGGTTGCCCGCCGTCATCAGGTTAGGCAGGAAATAAATCCGGCTCGCCTGGGCGACGTTGTAAGGGTTCTGCGGATCGTCGGAATCCGGCGGTGGCGTGGGGTCGGCCATGAGCGTTACCTTTTGGTGAGGCTTTCGAGATACTTCCAGAACTTCGAGTGTTGCTCGACCAGTTGCCGCTCCGACACCGGCAGCTTGTTGCGGAGGAGAAAATCCTCCAGCGAGTTCTTGTGCAGGATGTAGTGGGTATGGAGCGTGTCGCCCTGCACCATGAAGTAGAAACGGTAGTCGCCGGCGCGCAGCCGGTAGAACTCTTTCCCTTCGCGATGGAAGCGGCCCAGCGGCTCGCGCGGATGCGTCAGATCCGCCGGCTTCAGACTGCTGATCGGTTCGATGAGTTCGAGCTGCGTCAGCTTATCGAGCTGGTTCAGCTCGTGCAGGCTCTGTTCGGAAAAAGTGACTTGATACATGGAAGTGGGATCTCGCCGGCCGTGTAACCACGGTCAGCTGCGGGCGTCATCACCCTCAGCCGGCCAACACAAAGACAACTCAATCCTGTAACAACCCATGAAAACATCTGTATCCCCCCTGTTTGTTGCGGCAACGCTATTCCTCGTCACCAGCCCCTTCGCCACGGCGGAGGAATCCAGGCCCGCCAAGCGGATTGATCCGCAGCGGCACGAAGCGTTCCTGAAGAAATTCGATCAAGACGGCGACGGCCGGTTGAGCGCGGAAGAGCGCGCCGCCGCCCGGGCGACCGTGAGAAAACCCCGGCCCTTGCATCATGCCGGTGCGCCCGCCCGTCTTCACGGCTTTCAGGGCAAGCCCGGCAAGGGCGGCCCGCGCGATGCCTTCCGGCAAGGTTATCTGGTCGGTCGGTTTGACCGCGATGGCGACGGCCGGCTGAACGCGGAGGAGCGCCAGGCGGTCCGGGCTGAAAGAGAACAACGCCAACGCGCCGGCCTGGAGCGCCAGTTGCAGCGCCTCAAGGCGATCGACGCCGATGGTGACGGCAAGCTCAGCGATGCGGAGTGGAATACCGCCAAAGAAAAATTCCAGAAGCGGTCGGGTGACCGCCGGCCCGGGCCCAAGCCCGAGCGGGCCGGTTGATCCCGCCGCCAAGTTTATCCACCCACCGGAGACGGCGGCGCCGGCAGGCCCGCCGTCTTTCGTTGTTTCCATTCAGCAGGCCGGAGACACACTCGGAGCATGGCCGTCACTTTGTCCGATATCCGCGCCGCGCGCCGTCGCATCGCCGGTGGCGTCAGCATCTCTCCCTGCCCCGAATCCATCCCGTTATCCGAGATCACCGGCGCGCGGATTTTCTGCAAACTCGACAACTTCCAGCGCACCGGCTCGTTCAAGGAACGCGGCGCGCGCAACGCGCTGCTGCGGCTTCCGCCTGCGGTGCGCCAGCGCGGGGTGGTCGCGGCCAGCGCCGGCAACCACGCCCTCGGTCTCGCCTACCACGGAAAGCTTCTCGGCATTCCCGTGACCGTGGTCATGCCGGAATACGCCCCGCTCATCAAGATCACCACCTGCCAGCGGCTCGGCGCGCGCGTGCTCGTGCAGGGCCGCGATTTTGTCGAGGCCCGGGCCAAGGCCGATGCGCTCGCGGCCGCCCACGGCTATGCTTACATCCACGGCTTCGACCACCCCGACATCATTGCGGGGCAGGGAACGATGGGCTTGGAGATTCTTGAACAGGTGCGCGATGTGGAAGCGATTGTGTGTCCGGTGGGCGGCGGCGGCTTGATCGCCGGCCTGGCGCTGGCGGTCAAGGCCCTGCGCCCGCGTGTGCGGGTGATCGGCGTGGAAAGCACTGCGACCGGAAACTATGCCGCGGCCTTGCGCGCGGGCCGGCCGGTCACCCGCCCGCGCCGCCCCACGCTGGCCGACGGTCTCGCCACACTGACTGTTGGCACCAATGCCTTCGCGCTCGCCCGCCGCCACGTGGACAAAGTGGTCAGCGTTGGCGAGGATTGGATCGCGCTGGCCATCCTGCGCATGGTGGAGCTGGAGAAAACCGTGGTCGAAGGCGCCGCCGCCGCGCCGCTGGCCGCCATGATGGCCGGCCGTCTGCCGGAACTGCGCAGCAAAAAAGTCGTGCTCGCCGTGGGCGGCGGCAATATCGACCCCGCGATCCTCAGCCGCATCATCGAAAAAGGCCTCGTGCACGACGGCCGGCTCACGCGCTTCACCGCCGTCATCAGCGACCGGCCGGGCGGCCTCGCGCAACTGACGCGGGTCATCGCCGAGAGCGGCGCGAGCATCAAGGACATCGCCCACGACCGCGCCTTCAGCGGCCCTGATGTCTCGGCGGTGCACGCGGTCTGCACCGTGGAAACGCGCGACCGCGCCCACATCGCCGCCCTGAAACGCGCGCTGAAGAAAAATGGTTTCCCGCTCCTCGTGGCGAAGTGAAGATCGGCGGTAGGGGCGTTTATCCCTAAACGCCCGTTTCCCATGTCATTCCCTACCCGCAAATCGTTGCCGCATGCCGTGCCGCCCTGGGTGGATGATGGCGCGATTTATTTTTTCACCCAATGTCTGCAGGATCGAACCCGGTCTGATTTGGTGCAGGCGGAAACCGCGCCCGTCTTGTTGGCGGCGGTGCGCAATTATCACGATCGTCAAATCTGGTTTATGCGTTTGTTTTTGCTCATGCCCGATCATCTGCATGCGCTGGTGTCGTTTCCCGCCGGCCAATCCCTGCGGGTGGCCTGGAGCAGTTGGAAACGCTACACGGCCAAAGCGACCGGCGTAATCTGGCAGCGCGATTTTTTCGAGCATCGCCTGCGGTCGCATGAATCGTGGGAGCAGCGGGCGCGCTACATTCGCGAAAATCCCGTGCGCAAAGGCTTGGTGACCGAGGGCGGTTTATGGCCGTGGTATTTTGAACCATGAGAAACCACGGGCGACAACGGGCGGCTAAGGATAGCCACCCCTACCGAAGGGAAGCGCAGCCAAAACGTAAAATGGCAGGGGCGGTTATCCTTAACCGCCCGGTTATTGCCATTTTTCCCATCCTGCTCTTCCTCGCCGGCTGCCGCACGCTGCCGCCGCCGGCCGCCGTGCGCACGGGCGAGGAAATCATCGTGGCCGGGCAGTATTTTCCCGCCGGCACCCGCGTCGTCACCTGGCACGAGCCCGGCGGCTACAACGCCTACCAGCCGGTCCTTGCGCCCGATGGCAGCGTGCAGCCGAAGAACCACGGCCTGCGCCGGCTAGATCCCGCCGGGCCCGAGCCGACCGAACCGCCCGAGCTCGCCGGCCTTCGCGGGTTGGTGGACCAGTTTGTCCTCCATTACGACACCCTCGGGCTCAGCGCCCGGTGCTTCGATATCCTCCAGCACCGCGGCCTGAGCGTGCACTTCCTGCTCGATGTGGACGGCACCGTTTACCAGACGCTCGACCTGCAGGAGCGCGCCTGGCACGCCACGATTGCGAACAACCGCTCCATCGGCATCGAGATCGCCAATCTCGGCGCCTATCCCGTGGGCGAGAAAAATCCCTTCGCCGTCTGGTATGTGTCCGACGAAGCCGGCGGCGTGCGGCTGTCGCCACCGCTGGAAAAACACCGCATCCGCACGCCGGACTTTGTCGCCCGGCCCGCCCGCGCGGAACTGGTCACCGGCACGGTGCAAGGCAAGGAGCTCGTGCAATACGATTTCACGCCCGAGCAATACGCCGCCCTCATCAAGCTGACCGCCGCACTGCACCGGGTCTTGCCCAAGATCCGGCTCGATTATCCGCGCGATGCCGACGGCGCGCTGCTATTGGGGACGATGCCCGAAGCGCAGTGGGCGGAGTTCGACGGCGTCATCGGCCACTTCCATATCCAGGACAACAAGGTCGATCCCGGCCCGGCGTTGCAGTGGGATAAGCTGATCGAGGGAGCGCGCAAATTGCAGCAGTGAAACGAATGCCGCTCTGGCCGCAGGAACCCCACCGCATCATCCCGGTCCTCGGTCAGTGCCGTTTCCGCAATAGCCATGTTCGCAACCTGGGGTTAATCGAAGATCTCGATGTGGTCCTGATGATTCGATCCCCAAAATTTCGTGGGATCTGACTTTTCTGACAGTCTCGTTCGGCAAAAGATGAGCACCGTGTCCACAGACCCAAAATTATGGAGATCTCTGTTGCATAGATCGTTAGGGTTAAACGCGGAGCCAAATACCGTTACCGGATGGTAGCGAAGCTATCAAGCGGGAGTTCGTAAGTTGGTCCTACACCGCGGGTGTAGTTGTCGGGCGAAACAAAACCTCGCGGAGTCGAATACACGATTTGGACATCTTCGACGTGCGCCTTGAAGAGACCGACCGCCACTGTCTGCATCTTACTTCCTGTCGGAGCGATCAGAAGTCGCTCCCGCAGGCCATACTGTCGATATAATCTCAGTAGAACATCCAAGGTTTCCTCATACCGCAGTGTGCATGTAGCTAGTCGTTCCGCCTCCGGGCTGGAATCCAAGTGGTTCAACGCAGCAATTATTGTCTGTCGCCAACGGTTATCGGGATGAGGAGGAACACCCTCGATAAAAGTGATTCGCGATGGCTGTAACTCCGCTCGCAACGCAGTTAAATGATGAACATCGAAAGCGGGAAAAACGATGAGGCGTGATTGCGTCGGCGCCGGTGACACAGAAGATAATTCGGGCACAACCGTGATCTCAAATACACCGGAAGAAAGAAATAGTGCCGAAAAGGTTGGATCTGTCGTTGATTGACGCAGCACGGCCTCAGCCTCAGCTTTGGTTGGAGGATACTCTGCTGCCTCGGAATACATTATCGAACAGTTCCTCACCCCTCCGTTTCGGCCCCCGAAGGCGACCAACGCTTGCACAATCAGCAAGCGCGACATACCAGAAATATCGAGATAAACTCGACCCGGCCGACCGCCGACGACCTCTACCAACGCAACGCCAAAACCAGAGGGATTTTCACGATCATAAAGAAAATTGGCTACTACGACGCCGGGATGAGACGAGATCAGCGCCCGAATCTTTTCCTCATGATTTTTCTCCAAGAACGGCGCATAGCCGACCACCAAGAGGTTAAATCTCTCACTGCCCTTCAGCGCGAGTGTGAGTGCCGCCAAAGCGCGGTCCTCGAATCCAGCACATATAATCAAAGTGTCTTCGGCGGTCAGTCGAAGCGAATCTACGGGCCACGGTGTCGGCTTGGCTAGCGCGGCCAGTCGCTCGTCAGGAGTGGGAACGTTAGGAGTTGTCATGCTCGCCCCTCCGGTAGCGTAAAATCCATCTGGCCCGGATTGTCCGGTGGCGGACTTACTATTGTTTCCCGTTTCTCGGCCGCCCGCAATCTATAGGTATCCTCAAATTCCTTCGGCTTCAGAAGAAACTGCTCAAATGCACCAGGTTCCAACTCAACCGAATCCCGCGTGCTGAATGTCAGGTTGAAATGAGGGATCAGAAAACGCCGCAAATAGAGACGCGGAACGACCTTACCGCGTCGGCTCTTGCCGCGAAAATCCTCGATAAAAACAGAATACCTTAACAGTTCATCATACAATCGTTGTGCATCAACGCCGAGCGCAAACGGTTCATATGGTTCAATCCGGGTTGCTTGGTGTGGCGGCGTGCCCTCTTCGTTCTTGGAGATACGATGCCGGATCAACGAGTGTGCAACGTTCCCGAATGCCTCTACGATTGCGACCAACTTTTCGCCGTGCTGCGGAACTCCGCGCAAATTCCTCAAGAATCCGCCCGCTCCCTCACGAATAGCGCGATTCTGCACCGATGGAGAAAGTTTGATCGGCTCAGTAACCTTCGTGAGTGCCGCCGCGCCCCCCGCCGCTTTGACCATATCCCCGACGAGATTGATGACATAGTGAATATCGCCGCTGCAAAGCTTGCATAGCGATTCTTTACCCCAAATCTGCAGCTTACTCCCATCCCGGATCTGCCGCGCATCTTCATTGTTGTTTTGCGCAGCGTTCGTGCCAACCAACTCGGTGAGCTCTTTAGCCGGAAACTCGGTGGCCGTCTCGCCTAAACGACGACGAAACACATCTTCGATAAAGCTCAACTTTGGCGACAACTCAGCGTGGAGGTAGACCAACCCAAGATTGTGCAACATGAACTCGCGTGACTCCACGTAGATTTTTCCGTCAAGGTCACTCTTCACGAACGACACCGGGCTTTCCGTCGATAGCTTAAAGAAACAGAATGACGTCCGCTGCATAAACACTCGGTTCAAGTTCAGTTGCAGATCGCGCGTGACCTTCGGTGTGGAATAATCGTCGATAAGGAAATAAATCGGCCGCTCGCGCAAAAAGGAGAACGCACTGGCCATGGTTTCGCACGCACGCTGCAACATCCCAGCACCGAAACAGGGCGGCACCGAACGCTTTGGATCATGAACAAAACGCTGCCATTCGGCTGCTTTTCTGCGTTGGCGTTCTAAATGTGAAGCCAACGCGCGAAAGCTGTCACTTCCTGGTTCCGCGGGAACCGCCAGGCCCAACACCTCCCATAGATGTTGCGCTACCTGACCCTCATAGCGCCCGAACTCTTCTGAAAAATGTAGCTTTGCCCAGGCCTCGACGGTGCTGAGCAACCGAGCCAATAGGCTGGCTGTGACAAAGTGCACCGGAATATCCAAACCTTCAGAGCGGGAAGGGATGACATAACGAGGAAATGCAAAATATAGATCATCACACCGGTAGTAGATGCCAAGATACGTGGTTTTTTCCGGTGCGCTTTCGTCGATACGGACCTTCTGGTCCAAGCTGAGACTCTTGAAGACAGTGCTCTTCCCGCAACCACGCGGTCCGGTGACCACCACATTGTTTCGGCTCTCGATCTCCGGCAGGCCGAGAAAGTGTTCCGAGTAGAGTGCTCGCAGGAGACTTGGCTCGTCACCGATCTGTTCACAGCTTAGAAAATCGAACGGGGAGAGCAAACGAGCCGCGTCATTACCGGAGGACCGATCGAACTCGATGCTCGTTTCCTGCAAACGTTCGAAAAGCTTGTCTGGTTGCCGGGCGAGCGGGTCTCGCGTTGGGTCGCGTTCAGGCAAATGGCGCGCCACGAAATGATCCCGCAATACTCCAAACATGTATTTGTCGCGCGGCCCCCACGCTTGATAGTCCACTGCCCCTAACAATTGAGCGAGCACATCTGCGAGTTGTTCGTAGTCGTCTTTGAACCGTCGATCACTTGTCGCCTCGCTCACACCAAAATCCGTCACACGAAACGCGAAGCGCGGTCCTCGCAGCGCAAATCCGGAACGATCCTCGACGAGGATGTTGCCGGCGTGCAGGTCGCCGTGTGTAACACCGCGCAATTTCATTTCGTTGAACAGTTCCAACATCGTCTCAAGCCAGCCGAGAATGAACGGCATGGTTATTTCGTGTTTATGCTGCGAAATAAACTTTCGGAGATTGGGGCCGACCACGAACTCTGAAATTAGCACTACACAATCGATGCCGGCGCCGGAGTCTTGCCAGACACGAATCTCCTCGAATTTCACCACAGTCGTGCTGCGCAGCACATCAGCCTTGTGCACTTCTGCCTGCCAGATTTCGGAGCCGTCTTTATCTCTCTGAAGGTTCGCCTGGGGGATAACCTTGCATGCCAAATCTCGTCGCAATGCCTCGGATCGCGCGCGAAACAGCCGCCCGTCGTTGCCGCTGTCCACGACCGCTTCGATAACGATATCCGGTCGGCCAGGAACGGGTTTGCCTAAGAAGTAGGCTGCGGGAGGTAGGTTTGCACGCATTCTAGTTTCGCTGGAAAACGAGGAAATGCTCGGTTTTCACTCCCTTGCACTCACGACGGGTGCGGCGAACGTCAGGGATGTCGTCGCTAATTATCTGTTTCAGACGCAACGAAGGCGCTCGTTCCTTTATGGTAGCAAGCACGACCTCGGAAGGATGCGCATCGAAGCTACGATTGAACTCCTCCCCGACCACAAAAACGCAATAACCCCTTCGGCACAGCCCAGCCTCCACTTTAGTGGCAAGCGAATCAATAGCCTCACTAAACGCTCGTCGGCGTTGCGTCACATCATTGTCCACCGGTTCGGCTAGGCTCGGGTCGATGAACCAGAGGCGAAGCCGATTGTCGCGCCCATAGTCTAACGCATTCATGTAGGGCGGACTGGTGATCAGGGCGTCGAACTGTTTCGGAAGCTCCAGGTCTTGAACGGCGCATTGGTCAAACTTCGCGGTTCGCAACGGTCGCTGGAATCGCTTGTAGCTACGCTCAACCTTCGCCAGCAACCGGGGCTTCAGTTCCCGATATGCATACATCTCCGGAAACTTGTGCTTGGGATATTTTTTATCACGAAGGTAAGGCACCAGATGGCTACTGGGATAAGACAGGAAACCGGGTCGCTGATGGTGCAACACACCGAGGAAACAGGCCATGAGGAACTCATGCCCTGACTCTCGGCATATGGACGCAAATTTTAGCGCTTCTCGCAAAGTGTCGGGGTGAAAGAAATTTCGAACCCATATTGGCACCGACCGCAGGTCCGGCGTGGGTAGATTCTGCGATACCGCGAGCATTGTCTCTGCTTGTCCCAACGCCGCCTTCAGCGATGACGGGGGACATAGCTTCGCGCGCGATAAAATCCGCGCGTAAGGACTAATATCCGCCCCAAATACTCGACGACCGCGCAGGGCCGCTTCCAACGGGATTGTTCCCGCACCAGAGAACGGGTCGATAACCAATTGTCCCGGCGTGGTAAATCGCTCTACGAGTTCACCCGCGATACTGCTTTTGATCTTTCCGATATACGGGGAAAGTTGATGCAGCGAGCATTCCGTGTGCGCACACGGTTCTTTCCACTCGCGGGGCGCAGGCACGACACGCACCGAGGCCGGCGTGTTTGAAGGAAGGCTAAGGCGTTTGTTCCGCACGTTGAACCTTATGTTCGGGCATGCCGCCAGCCACAAATATAAAAATGCTCTCATTGGCCTCTTGCCGACAGGCTTACTGAAGGACTGCCGACATCACGTGTGCGTCCTCTCGTCGGCCGGCGAGATATTCGCGCCGTTAGGTGTTAGGTATAACCAAGAGATATTGGGCGAGTGTGCTCAGCGGGTAGCGGGTGCTTTTTTCCTGCCGAAGGCCGGATCGATTTTCAACCGCGCCGTCGCCGCGATGGACGGCAGGGTGGCGAGACAGACCCAGATGAAGAAGTTCACGTAACCGATTTTTTCCTGAATCCACCCGGCGGCCATGCCCGGCAGCATCATGCCCAGCGCCATGAAGCCCGTGCAGATCGCGTAGTGCGCCGTCTTGTGCTCACCCTCGCCCGCGACATACATCATGTAGAGCAGATAGGCGGTGAACCCGAAGCCGTAGCCGAGCTGCTCGATCACCACCGCGGTGCCGATCAGCCAGGGATTGGCGGGCTGCCACAGCGCGATGAAGACAAACACGAGGTTGGGCGCCTGAATCGCGGCGAGCATCGGCCACAACAGGCGCTTCAATCCATGGCGTGAAATTATCCAGCCGCCGGCCAATCCGCCGAGGGTGAGCGCGAGAATGCCGAGCGTTCCGTAAATGATGCCGACCTGCTGTGTGGTCAGGCCGAGCCCGCCCGCGTCCTGCGGATCGAGCAGAAAGGGCGTCACCAGTTTCACCAACTGCGCCTCGGCCAGCCGGTAGAGCAGCAGGTAGCCGAGGATAATGCCGAGATCCTTGCGCCGGAAAAACGTGGCGAAGGCCGCCCACCAATCCGCGCCGGCCGTCGGCGCTGCCCGCACTGCATGGTCCGCCGCCGGTCGCGGCAGGACGATCCGGTGATAAAGGGCGGTCAGCACGAAGAGTCCGGCGAGCGAACCAAACACCAGCGCCCAGGATCCGGCCACGTCGCCGGTGGCCGTCTGCAGCCAGCCGGCCAGCCACACCAGCGCGCCCTGTCCGGCGATCATCGCCATCCGGTAAAAGGTGCTGCGCACGCCGACAAACGCCGCCTGCTGGTCCGGCCGCAGCGCGAGCAGGTAAAATCCGTCCGCCGCGATGTCGTGCGTCGCGGAGGCGAAGGCCAGCAGCCAGAATATCACGAGCGTGGCCTGGAAAAAAACGGGCGCCGGCAGCGCCAGCGCCACGGCCGCGAAACCCGCGCCCACCAGGAGTTGCAGCCCCCAGATCCAGCGGCGCTTGGTGCCGAGCAATTCCACCAGCGGCGACCAGAGCGGCTTGATGACCCACGGCAGGTAGAGCCAGCCCGTCCAGAACGCGATGGCGGTGTTGGAGATGCCGAGGTTTTTATACATCACCACCGACAGCGTCATCGCCGCCACAAACGGCAGCCCCTGCGCGAAGTAGAGCGTGGGAATCCAGCGCCAGGGACTCGTGGTTTTTTCGGTCGGGCCGTCCATCAGATGCGGCGAACCGTGGAGGTCGTCCCGCCGCAGCGCAACGCCGGAGCGACTTGACTACGGCGCGGTCTTCAGTTCGCGGATGAACGTGTCGGCTTCGCGGATGGATTTTTCCATTTCGGCGATGAGTTGGGAGATGTCGCCTTGCAGGCTGCGGGAGGTGGCGTCGAGGGCGCGGAGGGCCTGGGCATTGAGGTTGTGCTTCAGGAAGAGCACCTGGTCGCGGAAGGTTACGAGCACCGGTTCCATCCGGTCCGCGGCGCGGCGCATGGCACCCATGAGGGTGCTGTAACGGATGCGGGTGGCGGCCAGCTGTTCCTGGCTGCTGGAGCGCAGCTCGGGGTTGTTGTAGAGCGCGAGTTCGTTGCCCCATTCCTCAAACAGCGCGGTGGCGACCGCATCAATCGCGGCGATGCGCTCGTGCACGGTTTTCGCCCGCGTCTCGCTGCGTTTCAGCTCTGCATTCAACTCGTCGTATTTTTTCCGCAGTTCGCCACCATCAACCTGGGTCACCGCAAGGAAGGCCTGCAGGGCGTCGGCGAACTGCTCCTTGGCCTCGGCCTGCGCTTCCTGGGCTTTCTCAACGCGGGAGACGAGGATGTCGCGCTTGGCGTAGCCGGCTTTCTCCATCGCGCCATAGTAGGCGGATTGGCAGCCTGCGGTCAGGGTGAGGAGGAGAACGGGCAGCAGAAGGAGGAGGCGGTTTCTCATGGCGATAAGGGAAGGATCAAAGGGAGTCGTCTTCGGGCGACTCCGCGCCCGTTTCGGCGATGAGCGCCAGCGCGGTCTCGGCGTCCTCTTCGGCCACCTGCACACGCACGCCGGTGCTGCTGGCGAAAAGATAGGGCGGAGCGGTCTGGGCCGTGAGCTCGTCGGGCACGAAGGCGGTGATGCCACTGCCGGCGAGCATGGATTTGAGCATGAGGGCTTCGTCAACCGAGGGGCAGTGGGCGATGGTAACCATAACGCCAAGCTAAGCGGATCCGCCCGAAAAGCGAATCCTCAAGTTGCCCGCCCACCCGCGTCCGGGCCGATGTATGCATCACGAACATTCTCCCCGGCGGGTTTGTAACGTAATAGATTACAAATGGTCAGCGGACTTTGGCGCAGACGATGCAGTCGCGAAGCTCTGGTCCGATGTTGGGCGCCGCATGCCAGCGGCGGAGGATACCTTCGCGCACCATGCCGGCTTTTTCCATCACGCGGGCGGAGGCGGGATTGTCCACGTCGCAAAACGCCCAGGCGCGGTGGATTTCGGGTTGGTCCAGCGACCAGGTGAGCAGGTGGCGCAGCGCCTCGGTCATGTAGCCTTTACCCCAGTAGGCGCGGCCAAGCACGTAGCCGAAAAGAGCATGCGAGCCGTCAATGCTGACACTGATCGATCCGACCAGCTGGTCGTCGCCTTTCAGGTAGAGCAGGTAGGCAAAGTTACCGTCTCCCTTTTCCCAGTCTTGCTGGCGTGCGGCAAAAAAATCCGTGAGCGGACGGATTTCTGTATAAGCTGGCCAAGGCAGGTAGCGCGTGACCTCCGGGTCGCTGGCATATGCGGTAAACGCCGCGGCCGCATCCTCTCGTCGTGGTTTTCGGGCGAGGAGCCGTTCGGTGGAAAAAGTCTCCGGAGGGCGCATGACGGTATCATGAACGGTTCGGACGACCCCATGGCAAGAGACCGCCCGAAACTATTTTTGGGGAGGGTCTTGATTTCCGTCGGCCCGGGGCCGTATCACTCTTTCGTCACCCCTTTGCCCATGATGAAACACCCCCACACCTTCGATCTCGACCGTCGCACGACGGAATCGCTGGGCGTGGCCATGAGCTTTGCCCGCCTCATTGCGATTCCGTCCGTCAATAACGGTTGGAGTTTCACCCTTGGAAGTGGGGTTACCTGAACCGCAGAGATAATATTTCTCCGCCGACCCACTTCCGCCCGGAAGTGGGTTTTTTGTTACCAGCAGAGGCCGCTTCCGGGAGCCACCCCAGCAAACCGTGCTCCCATGACCTCTTTACCCCCTCCAGCCGACCGGCTGGTCAACACGCTTTCCGTCGTGGAATCCGTGCTGCGCCAGCTCGACCGACGCCTGCCTGCCCACGTTTCCCGCGAGGATCTCGCGAGCGCCGGCAAAGTCGCGCTTGTTGAAGCCCTGCTGCGTTTCAATGGCCCAGACTGCGAGGCGCGCGCCTTTTGCTATGCGCGCGTCCGCGGTGCGATGCTCGATGAACTCCGCCGGCTCGACCCGCTGTCACGGCGCACCCGCACCCGCGTCAAGACCGTGACCCGCGCCACCCATGCGCTCACGGGTCGGCTCGGACGTGAGCCCGCGGATTTCGAAGTGGCTGCGGCCACCGGCCTGAGCATCGGCGCGGTACGTGAAGCCAACCGCTTTGCTGTCACCGCCACCTGTCCGCTCGACAGCACGACGGACGGGCAGGCTTTTGAGCTGGCGGATCTCCAGGCGCGTTGTCCGGCCAGATCGGCGGATGATGCCGACACCGCCCATTCGGTGCGCACGGCGCTTACCCGCCTGCAGCCCAATCAGGCGCTGGCCTTGCGCCGCTATTATCTGGAGGACGCGACTCTCGACGAAATCGCCGGTGAACTCGGCGTATCGCGCGAACGCGCCCGCCAGATCCGCGATGCCGGCGAGAAGCATCTGCGTGCCGACTTCATCGTCCTTGCGCTGTGGCAGTCGTTCCTCGCCCGGCGCTGATCACAAAAACCAACCCGGCCGGTCCGGCATCTTTCCGCGACCGGCCGGAAAATTTCTCTCCCTCCCTTCATTCCATGAAATCGTTTCCTCTCCGGTTGGTCGCCAGATTCACCAAGCACTGTTCTCCGGCCAAACAACCGATGCCAGCCTCACTGCCGCAGGCCGGCGAGCAGCCAATCGTACGTTACCTCCCGGTCTGGCTCGGCACGCAGCTCATGCCGTTCCCGGTGGTGATACCGTCTCCTAATCGGAAACGGCCGGCATCCGACGGGCCCGGTTGAAAACGGTTCAGGCCACGGGAGCCCAGGCGTTGGTCTGCATGGAATGAAGGATCGCGCCGAGCACCCGTTGGGCGCGCAAGCCGTCGGCGAAGGCGGGGAAATCCACCTTTTCGCCCCGGATGGCATGCACGATGGCGGCGGGCGTGGGCGGCCCGCCGCGCGTGAGGAAATCCGTGGGGAGTTTCTGCTGTGGCAGATCGCTTTTCCAGGTGGCGTAACGCGTGAGGGTGGCGCCGGCGCGCAGCCAGATGTCCTCGGGAAAATCAGAGTGCACGGCGAGCGTGCCGCGTTCGCCCGAGATCTCGATGCGGAAGAAGTTGCCGAAGCCCGGCGCGACCTGCGTGGTTTCAAAGGTGGCAACCACGCCCCCGGCCAGCTCGGCGAGCCAGGTGGCGTTGGTGTCGGTCGTCACGGGACGCGAAACCCCCGCGGCATCCGGTTTCTCAGGGATGAGGGTTTGCGCCAGCCCGACGACGCGACGGTAGTCGAGGCCGGTGAGGAAGTGGACCCCGTCGATCATGTGCACGCCGAGATCGCCCAGCGCGCCAAAGCCGGCCAGGGTGATGTCGTTGCGCCAGGAGTGCGGGGTGGCGGGGGCGCCGAGGAAGCTCTGGAGGTAAACTGTGTTGATGCGCAGGAGGGGGCCGAGTTCACCGGCGGCGATCAGTTCTCGCGCGAAGCGGAAGGCGGCGACGTTGCGGTAGGTGAAGTTGATGCTGCCGAGCTTTCCGGCGGCGGCGCGGGCGGTTTCCATTTCCTCGGCCTCCGCCACGGTCATGGCCATGGGTTTTTCACAGGCGACGTGGGCGCCGTGCTTCAGCGCAAGCAGGGTGGCGGCGTGGTGAAATTTGTTGGGCGTGCAGATGGAGACCAGGTCGGGCCGGGTTTCGCGCAGCAGGGTCTCCGCATCCTGGAAACGGGGGGCGGCGGCGTGCGGGCCGGCGATGCGCCACAGCTTCGGGTCGGCGGGATCGGCCAGGCCGACGACGGTCACCTCGGGGAGGCTGGCGATGCTGCTGAGATGAAATTGGGCGATGCCGCCCGCGCCGATGACGGCATAACGGAGAGGGGTGGAGCTCATGGGGGAGGAGTTGGGCCGGATTGGATGCCCGCCGCGCGGGACCGGGCGAGCAGTATTTTGCGGCGCGGGAGCCCGAAGGCTGGCCCTATGCCCTGTTTTCCCGGTGAACCGTCCGGGCTGGATGCGGTCGATGCCTTGACGCCGGCCGGCCGGCCCGCTCCGCTTGGCCCCAATCCCTTCCCATGAGTTCCCCTGCTGATCTGCTTAAGGATGTACCCTTGTTTGCCAGCTTGAGCGACCGTGAACGGGAGGAGCTGGGCGCGACCTTGCAGACCGTACGCCATGAAAAGGGGAAGATCATCTTCCGGGTCGGCGATCCGGGGGATGCGCTTTACGTCATCGGCTCGGGCGAGGGTGAGGTTTATTTCAAGAACAATACCGGTGAGGAAATCGTGCTGGAGGTGGCGCAGCGGGGCGATGTGTTTGGCGAACTGTCCATGCTGGACGGCGGGCCGCGCAGCGCCTCGGTGCGCGTGGTGGAGGAGATGGAGACGGTCTGCCTGAGCCGCCAGGGGCTTGAGCGGTTCCTGCTCGCCCACCCGGGGGCGGCGATGGGCCTGCTGGCGGCGATGGGCCGGCGCATGCGTGTGTCGGCGGACCGCCTGCGCCACGCGGCGACACGCAACACCAACGATGCGGTGACGGACAGCCGCACCCTCGTGGAAAAGCTCACGGATGGAATCGCGATGTTTGCCGGCAGCATCACCTTCCTGGTGCTGCACGTGATCTGGTTCACGCTTTGGCTGGTGTTCAACACCGCCAACGTGCCGGGCATCCCTCATTTTGATCCGTATCCATTCGGCTTTCTCACGCTGACCGTTTCGCTGGAAGCGATCTTTCTGTCGGTCTTCGTGCTGCTGAGTCAGAACCGCCAGGCGGCGAAGGACCGCGTGCGGGCCGATGTGGAATACGACATCAACCTGAAGGCGGAACTCGAGATCATGCACCTGCACGAGAAGGTGGACCGGCTGAATGAAGATGTGCTCGGTCAGCTGGAAAAAATCCGGCGGGCGTTGCCGGATACTCCGGCCAACCGCGCCGGGTGATATCCGCGCAAAAAAGGGCGGTTGAATTTCAACCGCCCTCGGGTGGCTCAAAACTTATCCGGTGGATTGGGCCGGATCCGTTTCGACCGTTTCGCCCCGGGGCTTCGGGTTGAAACGCAGCTTCTCCTCGTCGCGCTCCAGATAGGGGATGCCTTTTTCCATCCACTCCGGCGCGGGGGCGCCGCGCAGGTAGTGGTCGAAGAACTGCCACATGCGTCGGGTGAAATCCATCTGGGCGGCCCGGCGGCGGAGGCCGTGGAGCTCGCGGTTGTAGTTGAAGAACCACGCGGGCTTGTCGTGGCGGCGCAACGCGAGGAAGAGCTCGATGCCCTGCTCCCACGGAACGGCGTCGTCATGATCGTTGTGGAGGATCAGAAGCGGGGTCTTCACGTAGTGGGCGCGAAAGACGGGGGAGTTGGCGATGTAGCGCTCCGCCGCTTCCGTGAGGGGCGCGCCGATGCGGCTCTGCGTCTGCTCATATTGGAAGAGGCGCGGGAGCCCGGTGCCCCAGCGGATGCCGCCGTAGGCGCTGGTCATGTTGCCGACCGGAGCGCCGGCTTCGGCGGCGCGGAACCGGTGGGTGTGGGTCACCATGTGCGCGATCTGGTAGCCGCCCCAGGAGTGGCCCTGGATGCCGATGGCGTCTTCATTTACGAAGCCTTGGGCGACGACCGCATCCACCGCCGGCAACACGCATTTCAAGGCGCTGTCCCCCGGTGCGCCCTCGGTGTAGATGATGTCGGGCATCAGGAGCAGGTAGCCGTTGCTCACGTAGTGGGGGAAGTTGATGCTGGTGCCGGGAGCGGGCGGGCTGAAACGATGCACGATCTGCGACAGTCGCTCGTAGAGGTAAACCATGAGCGGGTATTGCTTCGTGGGATCAAAGTCCGCCGGCTTGTAGAGCGCGGCCTGCAGCGTCACCCCGTCGGCGTTGGTGTATTCGATCAACTCCCCGGTGCCCCAGAGGAAGGGGTCGAGCTGGGCTCCGCCCTCGGTGACCTTGGTCAGCTGGTCGAACTCTGAGTTCGACACATGGATGTCGGGGAATTCATCGAACCGCGAGGGGGTGATCAACAGCACATCAGCCTCGAGGGCGCGGCCGGCATAGGTGAAGGCCTTGTCACCCCACAGCAACTCCACGGGTTGGCCGGAAAGGCTGAAGCTGCGGAAGAACCCGGTCGCGCGCGTGACCTCGCTTTCGCCGCGCAACACCACCGGTTTCTGCGGATCGATGCCGCGCTCCTCGGCATCCGCTTCGCGCGGCTCGATGTCCTGCACCCGGTAGGTGATCTGGCGTTTGCGACCGTCGCCTTGGGTCACGTTCACCGCGGTGCTGCCGTCCACGGGCAGCGCCCACAGGTCGTAGCGATCATAAACGAGGATGGCGGCGCTGTCGCTCGTCCAGCCGGCCCAGCCGTAGGCGGGCGCGGGTTCCGGGGTGTCGTGCTGTTCCTGGGCAAAAGCCACGGGCAGCGCTTCAGTCAGCGTGCGGGTGGCTCCGGAGGCGGTGTCGAGCAGGTGCCAGTGCGCGTCGGTGTAGAAGGCGGCCCATTGTCCGTCGGGCGACCAGCTGAAGGAGGGTCCGGCCCGTCGGTTGCCCACGCCATGGCGCACTTTCTCCAATGCGCGGGTGCGTTCCCCGGTGGTCGTGTCCAACAGGTAAACGTCCGCATACAGCCCGTCGTAGTCCGCGAGGCGCCGGTAGGCGCGGTTGTCGTAACCGAGAGCGCGGGTGCCGTCGTCGCTCAGGCTGATCTCCGGCAGTGTCTCGTCGGCCAGCTGGGTGTAACGGCCGCTGGCGAGGTCGAGCACGCCGCGGTAGGTGCGGTTGCGTTCCTGCGCAGCCTGCACCTCCTGGACCGGTTGCACGAAATCATCGTGCCAGCTCCAGAGGTCGGCCGTCACCTTGTCCTCAGGGTCGAGGTCATCTGTCTTGGCGGGTGCGGTGACCGGAGCGGTTCCGAGGTAGAGTTTGCGTCCGTCGCGTGAAAACGCGGGGGTCGCGCGCTCACTGAGCCGGTGGGGCGCCGCCGGGGAAACGGCGAGCTCCGCCGCGGTTCCCGCATCGCGCGTCCAATGGTAAACCTTGATCACGGGCGTTTCGCTCTTGGTGTCGTCGCGGTCGCTGAAGAACGCGACCTGCGTCTGCTCGCGGTCCCAGCTGAGCTTGGTGTAGCGACCGGGACCGGTGAGCAAAGCGCGCGGGTCCGTCTCTTCGCCCGGGGTGACGGCATAGACGCCGTTGATTTCCTCATCCGGCGCGGAAACGGTGAACAAGAGAGTGCGCCCATCTCGCGCGAAGGTGTATTCGGTGACAGAGGAGAAAATCCATTCCGTGCCACCGGCCAGGTCGCGCAGCACGAGATCGGTGCCGTAAACCGGCTTCTTGGCGCCGGCCCTGGGCTCGGTGGCGGCAGGCGTGGCCGACGTTTCCTCGGTCGGCGCGGGGGTTTCGGCAATCGCGGGGGCGGCCTTGCGCTGGAACCAGCGGCGCTTGACGGGCTCCGCCGGGGTGGCGGGCTCGGTGGTCGTGCTGACGGCCGGCTCGGCTGCGGTTCCCTTCAGATAGGCGATCCAGGCGCCCCCGCGCGCGGGCACCTGGTGGCTTTTGACATCCTCCACCCGCAGGCTTTCGCCGGTGCCGAGATTGAGCAGCAGCAAGCCGTCTTTCGGCTGGTCTGCGGGCTTGGCTTTTTTGATACGGGCTTCCACCTGCGCGGCGTGGGTGGGGAAGGTGGAGGCGATCAGGAACGCGCCGTCGCTGGTCAGGGCGATGCGCACTTCGCGGGCGGCCGGACTTGGATTGGCCGAGCGCGGCGGTGGAAAGGGCGCGGGTGGCCGGGCACCGACCGGTTCGCGCCATTCGCGGCCCGTGGCGATTTCTCGGGCCACCACGTGACCGTCGCCCACCTGGGGCATGTCGGAATACGCCAGCCAGCGCCCGTCACGCGTGAGCGTTGGTGTGTGAAAACTGCGCCAGCTGTCGAAATCATCCGGAGTGAGCGGCCGCTTGGCCGGTTCATCCGCGGCCAAGCCGGCGAGCAACAGTGAAAGGGAGACGGACAGCAATCCGCCGCGAAGCAGCCTGAGACGAGACATGGGGAATAAATTCCGTGTCACCCTGCGGCGAGCGCAAGGAAAAGGCGACGCGAAGCCGGCGCCGGCCGTGAGATTATGTTTTGAGCGGCCGCTGGCGGGTTTGGCGGGGTGCCTTGTCAGAGAAGACAGCACTCTTATGAAGCCAACCCATCCCCGCCTGTTCCTCCTCAAGCTCGCCCTGCTCACGCTGGCGTCTTCTGCTGCCGCCCAGACCGCGACCTGGATTGCTCCGGGCACCAGTGGGGGCGTGAACCCTCATTGGCACGACCCGGCCAATTGGGATACCGGCGTCGTCCCCTCGGGCGCCACCGCCGTCGCCATCATCAACGTGGCCACTAATTCCGGTCACACGGTTCCGGTCGTGGGCGGCGCCCGCCCGCTCATTTCCACGCCGGTCACGCTGGATGCCCTGCAGTTTGCTCTGCCGGTGATCGGCAGCACCAGTTACGCCGGGATGACCATCGGCAGCTACCGGGTTGATCCCGGGGATCCTGCTTCGATGCAGGGCCCCGGCAGCCTGCGACTGGAAGGCGAAGGTCTGATCGTGAGCGCGGCTGGCACCAGCGCCTACACCGTCTTGGACATCTATCTTTCCACGGGAGCGGTGCTGGAGTTCGCCAACCAGTCCGTGCTCGCCCGGACAGGTTTCACCAGTCTGCGCCTCGCCGCCGCCGGTTATGGATCCCCGACTTATGTTCGTTTTATGGATGATGCCGCGATTGCTCCGGGCACGTTCAATACCAGCCACAAGATCAACCTGCAGGACCAGGCTGTGCTGCAGTTTCAGGACCGCGCCCGGGCGGGCGATGCTTACATCGAGATGGGCCTCGGCGGCCGCGTCGATTTCTCCGGCCAGGCCAGTGCGGAATCCGCCACGATGCGGTCGGCCTCGCTCACGGACGCTTCCCTTTTCAAGGGCGTGGCTTTCCGCGATGACGCCACCGCGGCCTCGGCGGATATCTGGGTCACCGACCTGACCTTCCACGACCGGGCTACGGCCGGGGCCGCCACGATCGACAACTCCGGCGTGCAATCGCCCAGCGGTCACGGCCTCTACATGGATTATTACGCCCGCCTGCAGTTTCTCGACCAGAGCACCGCGGGGCAGGCCGCGATTTTCAACGGCGCGATTGGCTTGGTGGAGTTTTCGGGTCACAGCACCGCGGGGGCCGCGACCATTACCAACCGGGGAGACCTGACGTTTGGTGGCAATTCCACGCTGGGTGATGCGCGCATCATCAGCGACCACGGCCAGATGCAGGTCAACCTCGGCTACAACCAGGCCGGCCCTGCGCCGACCGGGCGGATTTTCTTCCGCGATCAGGCGACCGGTGGCAATGGTCGCATCGAGATCACGGGGGCCGATTCGATCATCGATTTCAGCGGTCTGCACTCCGGCGGCGGTGCCACGGGTCGGGCTGCGCTGGCGGATCCGGCGAACGCGCCGACGACCACCGCCGATGACGGCGTGTTCTTTTCCCTCGGTTCGATCACCAACACCGCGCCGGGTGGCACGATTCATCTCGGCAGCACCGTGCTCGATTTGGGTTCGGACCATCGCGACATGACGCTCTCCGCGCGCATCCGCGACGGCGGCCATTTCGGCTCGCTCGCCGGCGAGGCGCTCGTTGGCGGTCGGCTCAACAAGTCCGGTACGGGCACCCTCACCATCGCCAACCCTGACAACGATTTCACCGGCGATACGACCGTCACCTCCGGCACGCTCCACCTCGCGGGCGGGACGCTCAACCGGGTTTTCATGTACGATGCGGTGCGTCTCACCGGCACGGGCCTGATCCGTGGCGACCTCATCACCGGTGGGAGCGGCGCGGTGGTGAGCCCCGGTAACTCGCCCGGCACGCTTACCATTGGCGGTGATTATATCCAATCCGCCAACAACGCGCTCAACATTGAGATCGCCTCGCGCACCGAGCACGACCGGCTCGTGGTCGGCGGCACCGCCTTCCTCAGTGGCACGCTCAACCTTTCGTTCCTCAACGGCTATGTGCCGGTGGGGGATGACGTCATTGATTTCCTCACGGCCAGCGACATCCAGGGCGTGTTTGACACGGTCAATCTGCCGGCGGTGTTCGGGGCCACGGTGTCGGCCGACGTGCTCTATCTCGATGGTCTTATTCGCCTGCAAGTGGAGCAGTTGTCCTACGCCGGTTTCGCCGGCGGCTCCGCCGCCGCCGCGCGCTTTGGCGCCTATCTCGACACCGTGCTATCCGCCTCGGGTGGCCATGCGCTGCTGGCGGAATTGAATACGCTCGATGCCGCCACGCTGACGGCCGCCCTGGCGGCGCTCGCCCCGGATCGTTATGGGGTCTTGGCCGAGGATGCGTTCACCGCCGCGCTGGTTCATCAGGCCGTCATTGATCGCCAGCTGTCCGCCCGGCGCTCTGCCCCGCAAGGCCGTGGACTCGATCTGTTCTTCGAGGCCGGCCATCGTCGGGCCACGTTTGACGCCGTCTCCGGTTTGCCTTCCGCCGATGCCACCGGGCAGCGCGGCACCGTCGGCGGTGTCTGGCGCAATGAGGCCTTCCTGCTGGGCGCCACGATTACGCAGGAAAACGCCGATCTCGATTTTGATGCGTTTGGCAGCCGCGCGGAGATTCAGCGCTTCACTCCCGCGGTTTTCCTCCAATATGCGCCGGATCGTTTTTTCCTGAATGCTTCGGCCGCTTTCAGCCGCGACGAATACGAGCTGCAACGCCGGATCGCCTATCCCGGCGCCAATGGCACCGCGTTGGCCCAGCCCGACAGCCGGCGCACGGATCTGGCTCTGACGGCAGGCTATGCGATTCCCTCCTCCGCCTGGACCTTTACGCCTGTGGCCGGGGTGCTGCACACCTCCTGGAAACTCGACGGCTTTGCCGAAACCGGTGTCGGGGCGGCGGGCCTCGCGTTGGCAGACATAGAGCTGAGCTCCACCCGCCTGCGCGCCGGCGTGGAAGCCGTCCGTCGGGGCAAGGATGAGGGCTTCATCCCCCGCTTCTCCCTGCACTGGCTGCATGAACTCAAGGACGACCGCAGCTACCGCGCCGGCCTTGCCGGGACCGCCGCCACCTACACGGTGGCCGGCCGCGAGGCGGAAACAGATCTGGTGCATGCCAGCATCTCACTGGAGAAGCGGCTGGGGGCTTCGGCTTCGCTCAACCTTGCGCTGTCCGGCGCCTGGGGTCGGAACACCCGGCTCACTTCGGACCTCTCCGCCGGCTTCCGCTGGGATTTCTGAGTGCCATCGCAGGATTGCCTGAGGCCGGCCGGATGACAGGATGGGGTTATGAACCCCGTCCCGCCTCCGGCCGGTTGTCTGGCATGCGGGGTGTGCTGTTTTTCGCTGCTGCCGACCTATGTGCGGCTCTCGGGTGACGATTGGGCCCGGCTGGGCGTCGACGCGGAGCAGGTGGCGCATTTCATCGGCCACCGCGCCTACATGAAGCTGACCGCCGGCCATTGCGCGGCGTTGCAGCCGCGCGAGAGCGCCGGAGGCGGGAGAGAGTTTTTCTGTTCGATCTACGAGCGGCGGCCGCAGGTCTGTCGCGACCTCGCGCGTGGCTCGCCGGAGTGCCTCGGGGAAATCGCCGCCAAGGGCGACCGGGCGGGATTGGTGACATAATCTGGATGTTGTCCTTGGCGTTTGGGCGTGCGCGCCCTACAACCGCCCCCTTTATTTTGCCCACCGTGACCCGCCCAAACCCTCGCTCCGCTTCCTCCACCCCCCGTCCGTTCCACAAGCTCATGGCCGCCAACCGCGGCGAGATTGCCGTGCGCATCTTCCGTGCCGGCACCGAGCTCGGTCTCCGCACCGTGGCGGTTTATGCGCAGGAGGATCGCTTTTGCATCCACCGCTACAAGGCGGACGAGTCCTACCAGGTCGGCCACGGCAAAGGTCCCGTCGCCGCCTACCTCGACATTGATTCCATCATCGGCGTGGCGAAGGAGAAGGGCATTGATGCCATCCATCCGGGCTACGGTTTCCTCTCGGAAAATGCCGACTTTGCCCGCGCCTGCGAAAAAGCCGGCATCACCTTTGTCGGCCCCCGTCCGGAACTGCTCGAAAAGATGGGCGACAAGACCGCCGCCCGCGCGCTCGCCAAAAAGATCAACGTTCCCGTGCTGCCCGGCACCGAGGAACCTATCACCGATCGCGACGAAGCGCTGAAAACCGCGAAGGCGATCGGCTTCCCCCTCATCATCAAGGCCGCCTTCGGCGGCGGCGGCCGCGGCATGCGGGTTGTGCAGAAAGCCGCGGATCTCGCCGCGCTGCTCGACGAAGCGCAGGCCGAGGCGGGCCGTGCTTTCGGCAATTCCGCCGTCTTTCTCGAAAAATATATTCCCCGCGCCAAGCACATCGAGGTCCAGATCCTCGGCGACAAGCACGGCAACGTCATCCACCTCCACGAGCGCGACTGCTCCGTGCAGCGCCGTCACCAGAAAGTCGTCGAAGTCGCCCCCAGCTTCGGCCTGCCGCCGGCGATCGTCAGCGAACTCTGCGAAGCCGCCGCGAACATCGCGCGCGCCATCCGCTACGACAATGCCGGCACCGTGGAGTTCCTCTACGACCTCGACCGCCACGAGTGGTTCTTCATCGAGATGAACCCGCGCATTCAGGTCGAGCACACCGTCACCGAGGTCATCACCGGCCTCGACCTCGTGCGCGCCCAGGTTCTCATCGCGCAGGGCCACGCGCTCCACTCGCCTGAGGTCGGCATGCCCGCGCAGGCCGACGTGCCGCGCAACGGCTACGCCATCCAGTGCCGCATCACGACCGAGGATCCCGAGAACAAGTTCGTGCCCGACTACGGTCGCATCCTCGCCTACCGTTCGCCTGGCGGCTTCGGCGTGCGCCTCGACGGCGGCATGGGCTACGCCGGCGCCGTCATCACGCCCTTCTACGACTCGATGCTCGTGAAGGTCATCACCAGCGGCCAGAGCTACGAGATCGCGATGAACCGCGCCCGCCGCGTGCTCAGCGAATTCCGCATCCGCGGTGTGAAGACCAACATCCCCTTCCTCGAGAACGTCATCACGCACCCGCTTTTCGCCTCCGGCCAGGCCACCACCACGCTCATTGATACCTCGCCCGAGCTCTTCACCTTCAAACCCCGCCGCGACCGCGCCACCAAGCTCCTCAGCTTCCTCGGCAACGTCACCGTCAACGGCAACCCCCACGCCAAGGGCTACCGCCCCGCCAAGCCGTTTCCCGCCGTCACCCCCCTTGGGCAGGACGACCGCACTCCGCCGACGCCCGGTACGCGCGACCTCCTGCTCAAGCTCGGCGCGAAGCAGTTTGCCGAATGGACGCTCAAGCAGAAGCGCCTCCTCATCACCGACACCACCTTCCGCGACGCGCACCAGTCGCTCATGGCCACCCGCGTCCGCAGCTACGACATGCTGGCGAGCGCCGGCTTTATCGCCCGCCGCGCGCCGCAGCTTTACTCGCTCGAAATGTGGGGCGGCGCGACCTTCGACACCGCCATGCGCTTCCTCAACGAGGATCCCTGGGAGCGCCTGCGCGACCTCCGCGCCAAGGTGCCCAACATCTGCTTCCAGATGCTCCTCCGCGGCGCCAACGCCGTCGGCTACACCAACTACCCCGACGCCGTCGTCGCCGGCTTCGTGCGGCACGCCGCCGCCAGCGGCATGGACATCTTCCGCATCTTCGACTCGCTCAACTACCTGCCCAACCTCCGCGTGGCGATGGAGACCGTGCAGGATACGCATGCCGTCTGCGAGGCCGCCATCTGCTACTCCGGCGACATCCTCGACGAGCGCCGCGACAAGTTCACCCTCCAGTATTACGTGAAGCTGGCGAAGGAACTCGAGCGCATGGGCGCCCACGTCCTCGCCATCAAGGACATGGCCGGCCTCTGCCGGCCCTACGCCGCGCACAAGCTCGTGAAGACCCTCAAGGAAGAGGTCGGCCTGCCCGTCCACTTCCACACCCACGACACCAGCGGCACCACCGCGGCCTCCATTCTCCGCGCCGCCGACGCCGGCGTGGACATCGTGGACCTCGCCACCGCCTCCATGTCGGGCAGCACCGCGCAGCCCAACCTCAACTCCATCGTCGCCGCGCTCCAGCACACGCCGCGCGACACCGGGCTCGACCTCGCTTCCCTCGACCAGTTCTCCGACTACTGGGAACAGGTGCGCACCTTCTACGCGCCCTTCGACACCGCGCCCAAGACCGGCTCCGCCGAGGTTTATCTCCACGAAATGCCCGGCGGCCAATACACCAACCTCAAGGAGCAGGCCGCTTCGATGGGCGTCGCCCACCGCTGGCCCGAGATCGCGCGCACCTACGCCGAGGTCAACCAGCTCTTCGGCGACATCATCAAGGTCACGCCCTCGTCCAAGGTCGTCGGCGACATGGCGCTCTTCCTCTTTTCACGCGGCATCAAGCCCGCCGATGTCGTCAACCTCCCGCCCGGCGAGACGCCCTTTCCCGAAAGCGTGCTCGACATGCTCACCGGCGGTCTCGGCTGGCCCGACGGCGGCTGGCCCGTGCCGGTCTGGCGCGCCGTGCTCGGCGAAAACCGCTTCAAGGAGGCGCAGGCCAAATACAAGGCTGCCCTCGCCGCCGAGAAGAAGCGCGCCGCGAAGAAATCGAAAATCGAAAATTCAAAATCGAAAATCGCCGATGCTGTGATCGCAAAGCTCCGCACCGAGCTGACCGAAAAGCTCCGTCGCGAACCCACCGACGACGAATTTTATTCGCACCTCATGTATCCCGCGGTCTTCGCCGACTTCGCGAAGCACCAGCGCGAATACGGCGACGTCAGCGTGCTGCCCACGCCCGCGTTCTTCTACGGCCTCAAGCCCCGCGAGGAAATCTCCGTCGAGATCGAAGAGGGCAAGGTGCTCATCATCCGCCTCGTCAGCGTGGGCGAGCCCGACAAGGACGGCCGCCGCCCCGTGACCTACGAACTCAACGGCATCACCCGCGAAGTCTTCATTCAGGACAAGAGCGTGGCCGCCTCCACCAAGACCCGCCCGAAGGCCGACCTCGCCGATTCGAAGCAGGTCGCCGCGCCCATCCCCGGCCTCATCGCCGTCCTCTCCGCCTCCGTCGGCGCGAAGGTCGCGAAAGGCGACCGCCTCTTCATGATGGAAGCGATGAAGATGCAGACCTCCGTCTATGCGCCCGCCGATGGCGTCATCGCCGAACTCCACGCCGCCGTCGGCGACACCGTCGAAGCCAAAGACCTCATCGTGAAACTGCGGTAAGATGGGAATAAACCCATGCTCGCGGTTTTCGACAACGACGGCACGATCTGTGACACGCAGGAGGTCGAAGGCCAGTGCTATGCGGCAGCGATAGAGCGTGTTACCGGCAAGTCGTTGGCGACACTGGACTGGACGACTTACGCGGAGCCGACCAGCACCGCGATCATTGACGGCTTGCTCGCCGGTGAGCCGGCGGCTGCGACGAAAGCCAAGGAAATCGAACGCGAATTTCTCCGTTTGCTGGAAGCCGAGCGTCCGAAGTTCCCGGGCGATTTTTCGCCGCTTGCCGGCGCAGTTGAATTTATTGAGCGGCTTACGGAAGAGGAGATTTGCCCGGTTGCCATTGCCACTGGCTGCTTTGCCAGCAGTGCAAAGTTCAAGCTGCGATGCTGTGGCATCAACCTTGAGGATTTTCCGCACGCCACCTCAAGTGATACCCCGCGAAGAAGGGATATCATTCCCCTCGCGGCGTCTCGCGCTGGTTTTCCCCTATCGGCCGTGGTCTATTTCGGTGATGCCCCTTGGGATGTCCGGGTCAGTGGACTGCTCGGAATTCCGATGATCGGCATCGGTCGCCGGATCGAGCAGTTGCGGGCATTGGGGGTTAAGTACGTGTTTCGCGATTACTCGGAAGCGGATGCCATCATTCGTGTGCTGCGCGATATGAGATGAGATTAAAAGGCAGAACCAAGGTCGGTGAGACCAAGGACAGTATCGCGATACCCTC
Source organism: uncultured Opitutaceae bacterium (assembly GCA_964429385.1). GTDB lineage: Bacteria > Verrucomicrobiota > Verrucomicrobiia > Opitutales > Opitutaceae > UBA2377. The sequence continues at coordinate 10,954 of CAYSBR010000028.1, read as the reverse complement.
TCCTTGACGGGTGCCTTCGAAAAAGTGTTACGCAATGCGTGACACTTCGCTTGGGTGGTTGCCGTAGGAGCCAAACTGCAGCAGAGCCGCGACCGAGTCTGTTTCAGCAGGGTAAGGACGATTGCTCTGCCGGTTTGACACCGCTGTTGGCACGATTGACAGACAGATATGAAAACCACGGGCCGGGCTTTTCTGCGGGATTTTCCACGCATGCGTAAGCTGGCTGCGGCGGGTAAAACCGTGGTCATTGAAGCGAAGGGAGAGACGTTTGAATTTCGTGTCCGTGTCGCGAACCCCAGCCTCCTCGGTTGTATGAAAGAGCGCATGCGGTTGGGTGAACTGCCTGATGGTCCCGTAATCCCGCCAGAGGAGTGGGAAATGCTCAAAGAGTGATGTCCAGGGAACTCCTGAGCGCAGCGGCGACGGTGCTGACGTTTGTCATCTTCCTGCCCTACATCCGGTCGATCCGGAGCGGGCGGACTAAGCCGCATGTGTTTTCGTGGGTCATCTGGGGGCTGGGCACGGTCATCGTGTGTTTCGCGCAGCTGGCCGGCGGGGCCGGCATCGGGGCGTGGCCCATCGGCTTGTCGGGCGTCATAACAGTGTATGTTGCTGTGTTGGCTTACCAACATCGAGGGGATCGCTCGATCACGCGCATGGATCGCGTATTTTTGGTGACGGCGCTTGCGGCGCTGCCGTGCTGGTTCTTCACGGCCAACCCTCTGTGGGCGGTCGTGCTGCTGACTATAATGGATCTGCTCGGCTTTGGGCCCACCTTCCGCGCGGCCTGGCACCGGCCGCACGAGGAACGCATGGGCTTTTATGCGTGGGCGGCGCTGCGCAACCTGCTCGTGATTCTGGCCCTGGAAAAACTCTCGCTCACCACGGCACTGTTTCCCGCAGTCGTCGGCGTGGGTTGCCTGGCGCTCGTGGCGTTGATCTTCGGCCGACGGCAGCAACTCGGGCTGCAACGGTGAGGTGTCGCTGGCGTTTTTCATGTGGTTGAGCAGCGTGGCGCATGGTTCCGTTTTCCATCCTTGATCTGGTTCCCGTTTTTGAAGGCGGCACGGCGGGTGAGGCGTTGCGGCGTTCGCTCGATGCGGCGCAGTTGGCCGAGCGGCTGGGCTACCGGCGCTACTGGGTGGCGGAGCACCACAACATGCCCGGTATCGCCAGCGCGGCGACAGCGGTTGTCATCGGCCACCTCGCGGCGGGCACGAAGACTATCCGGCTCGGCGCAGGCGGCGTGATGCTGCCCAACCATGCGCCGCTGGTCATCGCGGAACAATTCGGCACGCTGGCGGCGCTGTTCCCCGGTCGGATTGATCTGGGGCTGGGCCGCGCGCCCGGCACCGATCCGGGCACGACGCGGGCGCTGCGTCGCAGCGGTCCGGATGGCGCCGATACGTATCCCCAGGATGTCCTGGAGCTGCAGCGCTACTTCCAACCGGTGCAGCCCGGCCAGTCCGTGCAGGCGGTGCCTGGCACGGGGGCACGCGTGCCGCTCTGGTTGCTGGGATCGAGCCTGTTCAGCGCGCAGCTCGCGGGCCGGCTGGGTCTGCCTTATGCCTTTGCCGCGCATTTCGCGCCCGATCTGCTCGACAAGGCGCTGGCACTTTACCGGCAGAGCTTCCGGCCCTCGGCGGCGTTGGAGAAACCCCACGCGATGGCGGCGATCGGTGTCTATGCCGCCGACACGGACAGGGAGGCCGCGCGGCTATTCACCTCGTTGCAGCAGAGTTTTCTCAACCTGCGCCGCGGCCGGCCGGGGCTGATTCCGCTGCCGGTGGACGACATGACGGCCCTGTGGTCGCCCTTGGAGGCGGAGCTGGTAGGGCAGGCGTTCCGCGAATCCGTGGTGGGTTCACCCGCCACGGTGCGGCGCGGACTGGAGCTGTTCCTGCAACGCACGCAGGTGGACGAGTTGATGGTGACCTCCATGATCCACGATCAGGCGGCCCGTCATCACTCCATGGCGTTGATCGCACAGGTGCGGAACGAGCTGGGCGAAGTGAGCTGAGAAGTCGAAGAGGCCGGCGAAAAGACCAAGCCCAGGCCGTTGGGCCGCGGAAAACGCGGAAAACGCGCCCAGCCGAGTGTCACGCAATGCGTGACACTTACACCTTCGCGAGGGTTTCGGCGGCTTCGATCACGAACAGCACGGCGAAGAGCGCGAGGGAGAGGGCGAGCAGGAGGTTGCTGAAGAGGCCGTTTTTCAACGCGCCGACCCACTCGCGGTGGTTGTTCATCACGAGCAATACCGCGGCGAGGAAGGGCATGAAGAACGAGCCGGCGATGGCATACATGACCACGATGGCCAGCGGGCTCTTGTAGAGGAGCAGGATGAGCGGAGGGAACGCGAGGTAGGCGAGAAACCACCGGTAGGCCGGAGTGCGCGTGACGGGGCCTTCCACTGGCGTCCGGTGGCGCATCCGCGTGAGGCTGTCGGCAAAGAGGTAGGGCACGCCCTGCCATACGCCGAGGAGCGAGGTAAACACGGCGCACCAGAAGCCGATCAGGAAGCAGAGCTTGCCGAACGGGCCGAGGATCACGCCGAGCCGTTCCGATAGCGCGAGGATGAGGGCGTTGCCTGAGGCGTCGGCGGGTTCCGCTCCAGCGGCGATGACGATCATGGCGAGGCCGAAGACCCCGCTCAACGCGTAGGCGACACCCAGATCGAGCCGCACGCGGCGATGCGCCGCCGGTCCGCTCCAGCCGTGTTCGCGGATCCAGTAGCCGTAGCAGAGCAGCGTCACGCTGCCGCCCACGCCGCCCATGACGCCGAGCAGGAATTTCGCCGAGCCCGCCGGTACCGTGGGCACGATCAGTCCGCGCCAGAACCCGCTCCAGTCGTCGAGCAGCGGAAGCGCGCAGCCGATGACGAAGATGAACATCGCGGCCATGAGCCAGGCCATGACGCGCTCGAAGAGCCGGAAGCGCCCGAGCCACACGAGCACGAAGCCGGCCACGGCGTGCAGCGCGGCCCAGGCCGGCACGGGCAGCACCGGCCAGAGCGACCGCGCCGCCACGCCGCAGGCCGAGGCCAGCGCGGCCGCCACGAGGAAGCTCCAGAGCACGAGAAACCCGATGAAATACCAGCCGACCGCGCGCGGCAGCCGCCGGCTCCAGCCCTCGATGAGAGTGGTGCCGGTGGCGAGTTGCCAGCGCGCGATGCCGTCATTGAGCACCCACTTGAACAGCGCGCCGAGCACCACGACCCAAAGCACGGCGAGGCCGAACTGTCTTCCCGCCACGCTGGCGGCGATGAGATCGCCCGCGCCCACACCGGTGGCCGCGACGAGAAAGCCGGGGCCGAACAAATCAAACACGCTTTTCCAGGAACGCGGGGCGGGCGGGGCAAGGTTGGGGTTCACCAGGGAAACCCGTTAACGTCCGGTGCGCCGCGCGTCGAGTCTCACCGGCCTTGACGGGGACTCATTTTGATCTGCAGCCGCGGCGAGGATGTCGGAAAAGGAGGGGATCGGTCGCGGCATAGGCGTAGCGCTCGTGTCCGCCGACCCACGGGTGTCCCGTCTGCTGAAACCAGTCCGAGGCGGCGCACCGGCAACATCAACCGCTGATGGCTTCGTGCACGAGGGCGGCGATGGCAGGGGGCAACTCGAGTGCGGCGGCGTGGCGCTGGGCTGGCGGGCTGAGCTTGCGCCAGGTCTTGCGGAGGATGTCCACGAACTTTTCGCGGGGGTAGTCGGCGTGTTGCGCCGCGAAGGCGCCGATTTCGTTTTCCAGAAACACGAGCACGGCGGCGTCTTCCAGCGCCTGCGCCCCAGGGTTGGTTTTGAGCGCGGTTTTCGCGACCCAGGCGGCGGCCTCATCGGCGTCCGCGGCGTCGAGGCCGGCGGTGAGCAGGAGATCGCGTGTGCGGTCGGCCTGCTTTTGGTAAAGGGCCTTCCGCCATTGCAGGTAGCCGGCCTTGCCTTCGGGAAAGGTGGCGCGGGGCGTGAGGAAGCGTTCGAGATGCTGGCAGCGCGCGGCGAGGCGCAGGAGCGGGGCGGCCTCGGGTGCGAGTTTCACCACCCACGCTTCGACGCGGTCGGCATAGACCAGCTCCGCTGGCCGCCCCTCCGGGGTGCGGGCGGGATCGGCGGCATGCGCGGCATCAATGAGGGCGCGGGCCCGGATGAAGGCATCCATCACGCGCTACGCTTACCGGGGCAGGCGCCGGATGCGGTTGCTCAGGGAGGGGTGCGTGGAGAAGATTTCCTTCGAGTCGCCGCCGCGTTCTTGGAGCTGCTGCAACACGGTGCGCAGCCCGTTGGGGGCGAAGCCGGTGAGGGTCGCCAGTTTCTGGCCTTCACGGTCGGCTTCATATTCCGTCGCGGGGTCGAACCCTTTTTCGAGGATGAGCTTCACCACCTGGCTGGCGCTCACGTCAACGAAGCGGGCCATCTCGGGATCAATGTCCGCCACGAGACCGCGAGTCTCGGCCACGGCGGCGTTGAACTCCCGCACGTCGCTGCTGCGCTTGGTCACTTCCTGCGTGAGCACGGAGGTGGCTTCGCTCCGCCCGATGATCTTGATCGCGTGCTTCTCGGTGATGTGGGCGATCTCATGCGCGAGCACGGCGGCCAGGGTGTCGTCGTTGGCGAGCTGGTCGTAGAGACCGCGGGTGATGAAAACATAGCCGCCGGGGGCGGAGAAGGCGTTGATGCTCTCGGCGTCCAGAATGCCAAAGCGCCACTCCAGCTCGGGCCGTTTCGAATAGCGGGCCAGTGCCCCGCCCACGAGGTTGACGTGATCGACCGCGTCTTCGTCGCGCCAAAGGCCGCCGTGTGCGCCGATGATTTCGAGCGCGACGGAATCGCCCACGAGTTTTTCCTCCTCAAGCGTGAGTCCGGTCACGCCTTTGACGACCTTGGCCGCCTGGTCGGCGGTTTCCTTGGCCTCCTTGGCGGTGTCCACGCCGCGTTTGAATTTATCCAGGCCCCGGTTGAGCTTGTCGAGTCCGCCAAACTGGGCGTGTCCGGCATGGGGCAGCGCGGCCGTCAGGAGGACGAGGAGCAGAAAAATCCGGCGGTTCATTGGTATTCCCCCTTGTTGTTTTCCTGGAGGTAGGCGGTGACGTCGGCGTTGGTCGTGTAGGCGCTTTGCTCGATCAGCCATTCGAGGTCGGCCTTGGCCGAGCTGAGCTGGTGGCGGCCGCTGTAATCCACAGTGGTGGGGGTCAGCGGGCGGGCGGCGGCGGTGGCGGAAGTCGAGCTGGCGTCGAAGGGGATCAGCGCGATGCCAGCATCCTCGGCGGGTTTGGTTTCGCTGAGGTTGCCGGCAAAAACCCACCCGCGGGTGCGGCCTTCGCGGACGTGCAGCCAGTTGCCGCGCAGTTCCTCGATGCGGAGCTGGCGGGCGTAACCGATGCGACCGCTCTCGGCGGCGAGCGGCCGGGGTTCGGCGCGGAGGATGGTTTCGAGCCGCTTGGTGTAGGCGGAGCCGCCGGTCTCGAAGGCGGCGGCGGAGACGGTGCCGAAGAGGCAGGCCAGCGCGAGCAGGCTGGCGGGGAATAAGGGGCGAGGCTTCATTTGGATTCCAAGGTGAGGATGGGTTCCCAGTCGTCGGGCGGTGGGTTCAGCATGAACCGTTGTGACTCTTCACGCAGCCGGGCGGTGGTCAAGTCGCCCGGCGCGATCAGCGCGGCTTCTGCAAGCGCGGCGCAGGCGGTGGCGAATTCCCCGGCGACATAGGCGTCGTAGCCGCGGCGGTAATGGGCGAGGAATTCCTGTTCCTGGGCCGGGAGCTCCGCGAACACGCCGTGCAGCGTGTGGACCTCGACGGCCTGCTGCTTGCCCTTCACGCGCAGCCGCGCCAGCGGCCGGGTGGCGAGTGCGCCCTGCACCCGCCGGGCGGTTTCCTCGCCGATGAGGATGCCGGTACCAAAAGCTTTGTTGGCGCCTTCCAGCCGCGAGGCGAGATTCACCGCGTCGCCCATCACGGTGTAGTTTTTTTTGCGGGAGGAACCGAGGTTGCCGACGATCATGGAGCCGGTGTTGAGCCCGATGCGCACAGCCAGTCGGACCCCCGCGGCCGCGTAGCGGGTGTTGATGCCATCCAGCAGCCGCTGGGCATCGAGGGCGGCGCGGCAGGCGGCGAGGGCATGGTCGGGCAGCGTCTGCGGCGCGCCAAAGACGGCCATGACGGCGTCGCCGATGTATTTGTCCACATAGGCGCCGTGGTTGAGCAGACACTCGCTGGTTTCCTCCAGGTAGGCGTTGACGACTTCGACCAGTTCCTCGGGCGGCAGCTTCTCCGAAAGATCGGTGAAGCCGGCGAGGTCGGAGAAAAACACCGTGGCCTCGCGCCGCTCGCCCCCGAGTCGGAGCGAGTCGGGATCGCGCACGAGCCGGGCCACCACGCCGGGGTCCACATAGGCGCCGAACATCGTCTGGATTTCGCGTTTGCGGCGCTGCTCCAGCCAGAAGCTTTCCGCGGCCACGCCGAGCAGCGTGAGCAATGCGGCGATGGTCGGCGTGGCGGGGGGAAAGAACCACCCGGCGCTGATCCCGGCGTAAGCCAGCGCCGGCAGCAGTCCGATGGCGCTGAGCGCGACCACGGCCGGGGCGGTCAGCCCGGGCCGGCGTTGCACGGTCACCAGCAACCCGGCCACGAGCAGTCCGGCGAGCGCCAGGGCGTAGCCCGGGCCGATCGGGGTGATGAACCCGCGACCGGTCAGGTTGGCCCAGGCGGTCCAGTGCAGCAATACCCCCGGCTCGACCTGGCCGACGGGCAGGGATTTAAGATCGAAGGTGCCGGCGGCATTGGCGCCGACAAAGACGGTGCGCCCGCGCACCAGGTCAAAGGCGCCGCCGTGCAGTTCCGGTTCCGCCGCCAGCGCGGCGGCCAGCTCTGCCGGCAGAAAATCCGGCGACTCCTGACTGATGCGGTCGAGCACCGGCAGGCCCGCGGCGAAGAAATGAGCCGCCGGCACCACGGGCACGCCCTGGGCACGGAGTTGTTCCAACCCGCCGTGCCAGCGCAGCCACCCGCCGCTGGCGGTTTCGGTTGCGCCCAGCGCCGCGGCCGCCAGCGAGCCGGGGGCCTGATAATGGCGGGCGATGCCGTCGGCATCGGGCTGGAACTCCACATTACCCATGCGCGGCGGTGCGAAGAGCGCGGCGTGGCTTTTTTGAAACGCCTCGTCCCAGAAGACCGGACCCTGCGCCGGAGTGCGGCCCAGAACCACTCCTGGCACCGCCGCGGCCACCGCGCCGAGCAACAAGTCCTGCTCGGCGGCCTCGGCCTGCTCGAAGAAGGTGAAATCCATCACAATCCGCTCCGCGCCCGCGCGCTCCAACCCGGTGATCAACGCGGCGAACGCCGCGCGCGGAAACGGCCACCGCATCGCGTAAGGCTCGCGCCCGAGCAGCGCCAGGGTGGATTCGTCCACCAGCACGAGGGCCGAGTTGTCCGGCAGCACCGGGGCGACCAACGGTTGCCGGCTCGCGGCGTCAAAGAAGGCGCGGTCCAGCGCCGGCCCGAAAGGCGAGAAGTGGAACGCCGCGATCAGCAGCGCCACCGGCGGCAGCCAGCGCCAGCGCAGGGAACGCGGGTTGAGAAGGGAAAGGGCCACGGGGCGGGATTAGAGCCACCCGCCGCCGCGGCGGCAAGCTGCGGCTCAGGCGGACGGGCGGGGCGCACTCTACCAACGGGCATTGGGCAGCTCGACAGTCGAGAGCCTCACAGTTTGCCCGGAGTTAGATCATGCCTGAAGTCATTGTAACATTTTGTTCACGTGAAGTAGTCGTCCTTCTGCGCTGATGGAGGTGCGAGTGAGGTAAGCCGTAAGGGAATCTCGATGACCAGCGCGTGAGATCCTTAATACGTCAATAAAAGCCGATCAAAAACACCTTCGTTTTCAGCTGATCCTCCCTCAAGTTGGAACCGCTTCAACATGGACCGCCCGCAGTTTATGGAGAGTTCACGAGCAAACAGACCGCGGGGAATATCGATCGAACAGTCGTCACGTCCGGATTTTTTGCTGCCATCAATGCTAAGGGCTACGTGTGCACCTCGGTCTCTGGCCAAGGAGATTTCCTGCATGAGTTCCCCTAGCTTGAAAGATTGTGCGCCATAGAGAATGGCCTGTGAGTGAACGTAGGGAGGATCGCAGTAAATGAGGTCGCCGGGTCCGGCGCTGCGCATGAGCTCACGATAATCGGCTTGAATGAAATCACAGTGGCGGAGCCTGTGATGCCAGACGTCAACGCGGGCGGCGAAGGATTCAGGCAAGATGGGATCATGGATGCCGCACGGTGTGGACATGTAGCCATCAGCTTTTCGGAAACGCACAACTCCACCGTAGCAGGAGCGGCATAGAAATAAAAAATCAGCACCGTTTGGATTTTGGTTATAGCGGGCCAAACATTCTGCGTAGGCGGCTTTTTTGCCGATGACGGCTATCTTCTGCCAACGCTCCGCATACCATTTTTTGAGCGATGACGGATCTGTAACCAAGGTTTTCCAAATTTCTATCAGTGGGCCGAACCGATCTCCGCCTATCCCCCGATCTGGCGCAACTCTTGCCATCAATGCTCCACCGCCGAGGAAAGGTTCGATGTAGGTTTTGAAATGAGATGGGAAGTGTCGCGCGATTTCGGCAGACATCCTGTGCTTGCTCCCAATCCACTTAAGGAGCTGGCCACCGAGAGCCGGAGGCTCGGCAACATTGGGGAGCGTCATTTGCAGCATGTCATAACACTCGGATCTATGCACCGCATGGCAAGCCAGAATAAATCCTATTTTGGGATAATCCGTTTGTTCTGATAGAACTCTGCCATTGAAGCCCATTCATTCGCGAGATCATCAAAAATTTTGTGCTCTCCTCAAGCGCCTGCGTGAAGAACACAAGCTCACGCAGGCGAATTTGGCCGAAAAACTGAGTGTTCCCCAATCGTTCATCAGTAAAATAGAGGCGGGGGAGAGACGGTTGGATGTGTTGGAACTGCGGCAGATATGCGCCGTGCTGGATGTCCCGCTCCGCAAATTTGCGCAGCGACTGGAGAACGAGTTGTCATGAGGCCCGACCCGCGTTTTCAGAAGCTTGGGCAGACATTTTGGGCCTATGTGCGGAGCATCAGCCAATGGGTTGGTTATACGGATCGCGGCACGCAGAAAATTAAAGTTCCGACGGCAGATGAGATGAGGGCTTGTTTGGTCGCGCTGCAACTGGCCCCGGATGCGGTGGTTTCTGAGAAGAGCCAGCTAACCGTGTTTGGAAAGAAACTTAAGACTTATTTTGAGCAGCGAGCTTTGGTGCTTAACACAGTGGTTGAGCCTGCACTTATGCAGGCAAATGAAGCCGAGGCTTTGTTTAAGCGGCTACGTAAAAACCTTAAATCGGCCCTGCCGATTGCGATGAATAAGCAATCGGGCAAAAAGAAGAAGCCGGCCTATCTAACGGGGATGGTAGGCATGTTGATCGAGTCAGTGCGAGGTGCGTGGCCGTGTGATTACGATCCACGTGCGCTCACTGCATTCACGCGAGAGGGCGTGCCGGTGAGGACTTTATCGCGGCGGGTGGACGGTGCTTTTCCTGCCGTCATCAACCCGGTCGCAATTTGGGAGATCAAAGAGTATTACCATACAACTACGTTTGGGAGCCGCGTGGCTGATGGAGTCTATGAGACCCAGCTTGATGGCATGGAGTTGGAGGAGTTACGGCAGATGGAGGGCATCGACGTGAAGCATTACCTTTTTTTGGATGCGCATTACACATGGTGGCAATGCGGACGTTCTTATCTCTGTCGCATTTACGATATGGTTAATATGGGGCTGGTGGACGAGGTCATCGTCGGCAGGCAAGTCGAGTTGAGGTTGCCGCAATTGGTGGCGGAGTGGATTGTGGCTGCCAAGGCCCGTGAAGGAACGCCCAAGGTAGTCGTTGAAGATGAAGGGCGTTGAACTGCGCGCCAAACTGGAACGCGGGACGGATTGAGGCAAAATCTGGGTTTACAAATACGGGCTTAGTAAAGCGAAAGGCGGTTCGCTTTACTTAAATGTGCGCTTGGTAAAGCCAACTTAACTGAGTGGGCACGTCCTTCGCACAGAAGGATAAACGTGGGGTATCCGTGATTATCCGTGCAATCCGTGGCAAAAAATTTGCTCAGTCCACCTGTTCGTCGAGGAGCTGGAACAGCTCGGCCTCCGTGATGCGTTTTTGCTGCATGGAGTCGCGGTCGCGGAGGGTGAAGGTGCCGTCCTTTTCCACGGTGTCGAAATCGATGGTCACGCACCACGGGGTGCCGATCTCGTCCTGCCGGCGGTAGCGGCGGCCGATGGCGCCGGCCTCGTCGTAGAACACGGCGTAGCGGCGCTGGAGCTTCTTGTGCAGCTCCCGGGCGCGGGTGGTGAGGGCCTCCTTGTTCTTGAGCAGCGGGAGCACGGCGACCTTCACGGGCGCGACGCGCGGCGAGAGGCGCAGGACGACGCGGGTCTCGGTGTTGCCCTTCTCATCGGTCACCGCTTCCTCGGCATAGGCGGCGCAGAGGACGGCGAGGAAGATGCGGTCGGTGCCCACGGCGGGCTCGATGACGTGCGGCACGAACTTCTTCTTCGTGGTCTCGTCGAAGATCTCCTGCGGCTTGCCGCTGGCGGTGGCGTGCTGCGTGAGGTCGTAATTGCCGCGCGCGGCGATGCCCCACAGTTCCTGCACCCCGAAGGGATAGCGGAACATGATGTCGGTCGTGCCGCGCGAGTAGAACGAGAGTTTCTCCTTCGGGTGGTCGTAGAGCGAGAGGTGCGACTCGGGCAGGCCGATGGACTTGAGCCAGTCCCAGCACCACTGGATCCAGTCCTTGTGCGACTGGGCCCAGTCGGCGTCCTCGTGGATGAAGTATTCCATCTCCATCTGCTCGAATTCGCGCGAGCGGAAGATGAAGTTGCGCGGCGTGATCTCGTTGCGGAACGACTTGCCGATCTGGGCGATGCCGAACGGCAACTTCACGCG
>CAYSBR010000027.1:0-56261 GCA_964429385.1 uncultured Opitutaceae bacterium | reverse complement strand
TGAAAATCTCGGCCTCGAGAGCGCTCAAATGAACGTGCCTAACTTAGTGCCATTCCAGTCTGACCCCTTATTCTGTTCCCGCCTCGCTTGTCTGCCCCATGTCATCTTATGGCTCTTTCGTGGGTTTACTTCAATCTTGTCGCGCTCATAGGCGGAAGCAATACGCGGAAACGTTGATCCTCAACCCCTAGATAGACTACTTCGATTTTATCATTAAAATAGATCGCATAAGAATATATCTCATGCACTCCATCTTCATTACGCCATACCCGTCCTCGCTCACCCAATCTAAAATATGATAAGTCTTGATCACTATCACGCACGATAGCAACAATCTCTCCTTTTCTCACCCTTATAGCACCACCAGGGCTCAATAAAATAGACCCATACTTAAGCATAGGTAGCGTAGATTCCATGCTAAAAAATTTTTGATACCTCATACGCGACCCTTTCGTTAAGAGATTCATTACTCCATCATAATCAGCGTTCATCTCTGCAATCAGAAACAAAGCCAACGTTCTTACACCTTCATCACTTGATTCAGAATAAACCTCAATATTTTTTATAATATCCGCAATCCCTTCCCCATTGTCTCGCGGGTTTGAGCAAGAGATCAAAAAGCACATTACAAAACAAGCGAGAAAAACATAGACTATAAACTTAATCATTCGGAGGCCCCCAATTATATTTTAATTCCCCCACATAGTCAGTAATATGATTCCAATTATGCATACCGCCAAAATTGGCCTCTATTTTAGAATCACTCCAATTCACATAATAATAATTGTTACGCATGACCTGCTCCTCATTTTTCAGGACCCAGCTGTAAGGCACTTCTATATGAAGTGCGCGCCTTGAAACAACCTCATCACGAACCGCAGTCCCAGACCCAATGTTCACTTGATAATTAGTATAATTCCTCCCCGTTTGAACCCTATTCAAACGATTAACCACAGAATGCTGAAATCTTGTCGCTCCATTTTCAGATGCCGCCATATCAAAAACCGATGAATTTTCACCAAATACAGAGGGCGAATCCACAAAGGTTTTCCTTACGTGATAATACATAGATCCCACAACCTCCTTTGTGGTTTGCCTATAAACCTGAATATTCAATGGGATTGAGTATTCATATATAATATTATCATAAATAATATTACCTATAATCACCTCGACCTTAGGGAGTTTCTCTACTTCCGCTGTCTTTGAGTTAATCAATCGCTTTACCGCTTGATATATCTTGGCAATGGCAGTGCGAAGGTTGCCGCCCTTGTTACTACCCCCTGCAGTGCCGTTTAACCTGATTATGTGCCCATGCGTCGAGCGGTCGAAAGCGGTCTGAAATCCCATGGTAGACCCGTTATTGAAGCGAAAATCATAATGCGCCGCCATTATACCCTCTGCCACTTGCCCTTCGCTTGGCGTCGGCGGCATCAGTGCCGCAGGCTTCAGTATGCCATCCTGAAACACATATCCATCCGCTGCTGGATCATATAATGGATTGTAGCCGGTGCCGCCACTTGGATACGAGGGGATTACACCTGCTTCATTCAGTCCCAGATAATCCGCCCGATTGATCGGGTCATTGCCCACGAAGGCGTACAGGTTGATGCCGCCCTGTTCGCCGATAGGATCACGGTTGATGAAGCGGCCCAATGAGGGGCGGTAATACCGATACCCGTAATAGATCAGCCCCGTCTCGGTGTCGGTAAATTTCGTCGCGTGCCGGAACGGATTGTCCGCCACCGCCGCGTCGTGCACCTGCGCCCGCAACAGCTCGCCAAAGGGACCATATTCGTAAGCGGCAGCCAAGGTGCCGTTGCTCTTCACCAAGGCCGTCACGTTGCCGTTGCCGTCATACGCCGGGTAGTAGTCGGTCACGCTGCCGCCGTCGTGCACCGAGAGTTGGACCAAGCCCCCCACGCCCCCGGCCCCGCCCAAAGTTCCCGTCACGTCCAGCCCCCAGGTGTAAGAACGGACCACGGACCACTGACTGCTGACCACGGCCAGATCGGCGACCAGATCCCACCCGTCGTAGAGGTAGCGGCGCGTCGTCACGGTGCTGGTCCCAAGGTTTGTCACTTTCTTCTCCACCCTGCGCCCCATGTAATCATACGCAAATTCCAATTTATACTGGGTAAATCCGCCCACGACCGGCAGCGTGCTCGTCATTTCGACGAGGCGGTTCTCGGCGTCCCACTTGTAAATCCACAAGCCGTCCTCCTTGAGGTTGCCGTCTTCATCGTAGTCCAGGCTTTCCACTGCTTTGGCGATCAGGCCGGGCACGGTGGTTGTCTGCTTGGTCTGCGGGCTGAGCTTGGCCGCCTTCACGGGGATATCCGCCCGCGCCGGGCCGCTGGTATTGTCGAGCACCACCTCGCCCGACCAATACTTGCCCTGCTGGCCCGCCAGCGCACCGCCCACCACGACCTTGGCCGCGGCATCCACCGTGCCCGACACCGGCACGTAGTGGTTCTCGCGGCTGGCGATCTGGTTGCGGTTGTTCGGCGTGTAGTCCGCCTTGAGGCCGGGCACCCCGGTCGTATTCGCATCCTCGCGGTTACCGAGGTTGTCATACCCATACTCGAAGTTCCGCCCCGGCAGGGGCGCGGTGAGGGTCGTCACGTTGCTGCCGAGGTAGCCCACGGCCTGCGTCAGTTCACCCCGGCTGTTGTAGGTGTAGCGGTAGAAGGTGGCGTCGCCGTAGTCGGCGAAGGCGCTGCCGCTCTGCTTCGCGCTCTCCCGCTGCCGGGCGTCGTTGTAGGTATAGTCGTGGCGGGCGATGGCCACGCCGCCGCCATACTTGGCCTCGATGCCGGCCAATAGGTCGCGCTGGCCGCCGGTCTCGTAGGTGCGGGCCTGGGTGTAGCCGATCGTGCTTTGGGTCAGGCCTCAGCAATGCGGTGTTGCTTTCGTAGCCGTAAGCAAAGGTGCGGGCCAGCACGCCAGCGTGCCGGAGACGCCGAGGGTATAACCGGAGGCGCGGCCGTTCACCGTCCCGCCGCTGCCGTTCTCATAGGTGTAGGTGAGCCACCGGGTTTATTGTTTACCGGAATTCGCCTAAGCTCGCGCAGTTCGCTTCTTGGCGTTGCCCTCCCTCCGGTTTTCCCCCGCACTGAAAGCGCATGCCTTTTTTGCCCACCGAACCTGTTCTGGCGGTTGAACTCATCCTGATCCTTGCCGGGTGCTTCCTGCTTTGGCGGCAAGTGCTGCGGCCGGAGGTCCGGCAGATTCGGCCAGCGTTGGGCACTTGGGATATTCCGGTGCCTCTCTTCCTGCTGTTTCTCTGGTTGGTGATCAGTCTCGGGCTGCTGGCGCAGTTTGCCGCGGTTCACGCCTTGAGGTCCACCGACTGGGGCGAAACCGCCACCCTCATCGTGGCCGGAGGGGCGCTCCAGCTTGGCATGCTGCTCGGCGTGGCTGTCTTCCTCCTGATTTTCAACCGCGGCGCGGAAGGTAACGGCAACGGTAACCGCCGTCCCGGAGTCCTCCTTTCCGGGCTGGTAACTTTTTTGATCATCCTCCCCGTGATCTCCGCCACGAGCCTCGCCTGGAAAGGAGTGCTGTGGAGCGTCGGCGTGGAGGCCGAGCCACAGGATCTCATCGGGATGTTTGCGGAGACAAAATCCCTCCCCCTGCTGGCCGCCATGATCCTGCTCGCCACGGTGGTCGCGCCTGTCACGGAGGAAATGGTGTTTCGCGCCGGCCTGTTCCGCTACCTGCGCACGCGTATTCCCCGATGGGCGGCCTACGTGTTGCCCACAGGTATCTTCGCCGCTCTCCATGGCAATCTCGCCAGCCTCCTGCCCCTCGCCGTCCTCGGCTTCATCTTCGCCTACGCCTACGAACGCACCGGCCGGATCGCGGTCCCCATCATCGCGCATGGGCTTTTCAACCTAAACACCATCATCCTCATCTTCGCCGGCGCGACCGCCTGATCATGCCCCCGCTGACCAAGAACAAAAGGGAATCCGTCGCCTCACTGGGCGAGGAAGCGCTCATCCGCGCGCTCCGGCGCTGGCTGGGAACAGCTTCGCCCCGCGCCCCCTTTGGCATCGGTGACGATTGCGCGGTGTTGCCAGCCACCCGCAGCGGACAACGCCTGCTCATCACGGTTGACCCGGTCATTTACGGCCGCCACTTCGACGACACCATACCAGCACGGGCCGTTGGAGAAAAACTCCTGAAGCGCAATCTCAGCGATCTCGCGGCAATGGGCGGACGTCCCACCGCGGCCGTGCTCGCGTTAACGCTCGACCCCCGTACCCGGCTGGACTGGCTGGAAGGATTCTATCGCGGGCTGGCCACCTGCGCTCGCCGCCACCGAGTGCCCATCGTGGGCGGCGACATCGCCCAGGCCGAGGGCATCGTCAGCGCCAGCCTGACTCTGCTGGGCCGCCCCGCCGGTGCCCGCGTCCTCACCCGCACCGGAGCAAAAAATGGGGACTGGATCTACGTGACCGGCCGCCTCGGGGGCAGCCTGCCAAGCGGTCATCATCATCGCTTCACCCCGCGACTGGCCGAGGGCGCCTGGCTGGCCCGCCGGCCGGAAGTTCGCGCGATGATGGATGTCAGCGACGGTCTCGCCAAGGATCTCCACGCCCTCACGCCCACCGGCACACAGCCCGCACTGGAGGCCGCCGCCGTGCCCTGCCGCGCCGGACATGATCTGCGCGCCGCCCTAACCGAGGGAGAGGACTACGAGTTGCTTTTTGTGGCCGCCCGGCAAACCGATCCGGTCGCTTTCCAGCGCGCATGGTGCCGAGCCTTCCCGCGCACGCCGCTCACCCGAATCGGCCGCTTCTCACGCACGCTCCCCGTCGGCGCACTCAACCTCGACTCCTACCGTGGCTACGAGCATCTACGATAGATTGCGCGGTGGCCTCACCACCACGACCGCCGCAGAGACTCAATTGCTCGCCACCGAGCTGGCGGCAGCCCTGCCGCCCGACAGCACTCTCGCACTGCATGGCGACTTGGGCGTGGGCAAAACCACGTTTGTCCAGGGGCTCGCCCGCAGCTTCGGCATCACCGACCACGTCACCAGCCCCACCTTCGGTATTTATACGCTCTATCGCGGCCACCGAACCTTGGTGCATCTCGACGCCTATCGTCTCGAAACCACCCGCGAGATCGAAAATCTGCTCTTGGAAGACTACCTCATCTCCCCCTGGTGCCTGGCTATCGAATGGCCGGAAAAGATCGCTGAATGGATTCCCTCCAGCGCGCTCCACCTCGATCTCGGCATCACTCCGGACCAACGCCACACGCTGCACCTGCGTTGAGCATGGCTCCTGCTATTTACCCGGTCGCCGACCGATACCGCGCGACCGAGCCAAGGAGATGGCTCATTTTGAAAACAGGTGGGCGGCACGTCCCCGCGTTGGCTATCTGACCCGCAGCGAGACCTGTGTGTCCACCCACGGCGATCAATTTTCAAAATACGTCATCATCGAGCCAAGGCGCATAAAATCACGCCTGCCTCATCGTCGGGCCCAACCCAGTTTGTAACGCAATACGTTACAAACTGGCGGAAGCTCACCGCCCGTGTGCTACGCTGTGAACATGTGAGCAAGGTTGAGCGAGTCTGACTCGCTCGCTCAGTCCGTATGCGGTGGCAGCTCGGTTTCCGGTTCTGCGGTTTCGACCGGAGCAGGGGCGGAAGGCGTTTCGGCCTTAACCGCTTCCGCCGCGGGCGCGGGAGTCTCTTCCGCTGCGGGCACCTCGGGAAAACTCTCGGGATCGTGCTCCTCATTCTCGATCTCCTTTTTACGCGCCTCGGCCATTGGCGGCGGCGCGAAAAGGCGACCGTCAATAAACTCGGTCACGTAACCCTCGGTCACCAGCCAGCGCAGGTCGCCCTGCATCCGCGCGATGCTTTCACGTTGCTCATGCGTCAACTCGGGAGCGGCCTCGCCTTCGACGGCCTTTGGCAACACCAGGCCAAGGAATTTTTCCGGCAGCTCGCCGGCGCGGACCATCGCCTTGGCCTCGATGAAGGCGATGAGCGCGCCGATGCTGTCGGCAAAGGTCTGGCCCGGTGTGCGGAACTTGCGCTTCACCGCACACACGTAGGAAACGCCCTTCGAACCCTTCTTGAAGATCGTGAAGTGCTCGCGCCGCAAGCGGCCGCGCAGGGCGTTGGCCGTATCCAGGGGGAAACGCCGCTGGCGATCCAGCGCCCCCTCGATCGCGCTGCGGATCTCGCCCGGCGGGATCTCGGCGAGAATGCGGCCATGGAAACGGGCCGACTCCACCGTCTTCACCACCTTGTCGCGGGTCTGAGCCAGCAAATGGGCGCGGGCTTCCTCGGGAGAGTCGAAACTCGGAACCGCCGGCGCCTCGGCCACCGCCGCGGGCTCGGCGCCCTCGGCCGCGGGTTCTGCCACGGCTTCCGGCTTGGGCGCCGGTGCAGCCTTCCAAGTGTAGCGGGTGACCTTCTTCATCTTCTCCAGCCACTGCGCCACCACCTCGGGATCGCGCACCGTCTCGATGCGGGCCCGGAAGGTCTCAAATGGCATGCGCGCAATCTTCGCGTTGTAGTGCTGCTGCACCAGCTGGTTGTAGCGGTGGTAATTCGGGGGGCCGAGCAGCTCGCCCGTCACGCCGCACTTGTTGATCACCTGATAATTTCCCTTCGGAGCCTCGACCTCGGCTTCCGCCGTGTCGAAGAACAATCCCAGATGCCGGCTCATCACATGGGCGATGGCCGCCTCGTCGGACTCAAAGGGGATGCCGTCCGGCACGGAGATATAAAGCGGTTGCTTCGCCGCCCCGGCCTCGGCGGAAGGTTTGCGTGTGAGCACCGCCACAAACCGGTCTTCCTTCGCGATCACCGTGCGGGCGATCTCGAACAACTCGATCGTGCGGCACGAGGTGCGAATGGTTTTCACCAACGCGGCAAAGCTCGTGTCCTCTGGATAAAATGTGACCGCAAAATACGGGCTGTCATACGGGCCGCGCAGCTGCGGACGTCCGCCCTCATCCCCTGCGGCACGATCCCGGCGCGGACCGCCGGACTGAAACTCGCGCCGCGGACGACGATCGCCCGAAAACTCGCGGCGCGCGCCGCCTGGACCTTCCGTCTCACCCGTCGGCGCACCTTCGGGCTTGCGGAAGGAACGCCGGTCGCGACGCGGGTCGCCACCGGGGCTGCGGTCCTCACGGCGTGGCGGCCGATCACCGCGTTCACGGCGTTCGGAGCCCGGCGAGGCGTCTTTATCCTTGGTCCATTGCGTGCCGAAGCTGAAGCTCTGCAGCTGGCTCAGGTCGAGTTTGTTGAAATCCGAAGACGGATTCTTGGCGGCTTGGTCGTCCATGTGGGTCGAAGCGGGCTCAGGCCCGCGCTAGGTTACTTGAATAGGATCAGAGTTGAGGTCGGGCGGAGTGTCCGCAGGAGACCCCGGCAGAGGCAAGCGCTTTTACCTGAAGGCAAACCCAGGGTGGACAAGCCAACGGAACGATAAGAAGGCCAGGTTCAGCCGGCAGAAGAGATCAGACGGCCTGTTTGAACGCCACAGGCTCGGGCAGCGGCGCGACATAGTGATAGCCGGGCTCGACCTGCTGCCGCCGCAAAATGCCGTCAATGTGCCGCCACGTCGCCACCAAGCCATCCGGGCACGGCGGCATGTCATGCACGATGGCCTCGTGCAGACGCTTGAGATTATAACAAGGCACGGCGGCATACATGTGGTGCTCCGTGTGGTAATTCATGCGCCAGTAAAGGAAGCTCAACACGGGGTTGAGATAGATCGTGCGGCAGCAGAGCCGGAAATCCGGCACGTTGTCGGTCAGGCCGGTGTGTTGCGCATTGTTGCAAAGCCAGAACAGCCAGTGGCCGATCCACCCGCCGCCGGACACGACAACCGCCACCATCCACCAACCCGTGATGATTGAACTCGCAATGATGAGCGCGTGGCCCAGCAGCACGATGCGCGACCAGCGCGTGACCTGCCGGCGCAATTCAGACGCCTCCTCCGGCAGACAGTGCAACTCCCACTCGCCCTCGAATTTCCCGCACGCCAGGCGGAAGTGATGCGTGATCGTCCACTTGATGCCGGGCACGTTGATGAAACCCTGCTGCCAGAACTGCCGCCACATCAGCTTCACCGGCAGCACCACCTCCATGTCGTCGGGCGGATGCAGCGTGTAACGGTGGTGCCGCTGGTGGCTCGCGTCGAAAAAGATGAACTGATGCCAGCCCAGAAACGCGAGGATCCGCAGGAAAAATTTATTGAGCATCTTGGTGCGAAACACCGTGCCATGCCCCAGCTCATGAATGCCGTTCGGCAGGAACGCCATGATCATGCCATGCGCAAACACACACAACACCGTGCACCACCACGGCCAGTGCAGCCACGACCAGAGCGACAGCGCACCCGTGCAGCCCATGATGCCCAGATAGCCGCCGGTCTGAAACCATGCCTGCGCATTGCTGCGCTCATGCAGTCGTTTGAACAAGGCAGGCGGCAGCGCACAGCGATACCACTCGATCGCGACGGGGGCTTTGGGGGGCATGTGCACAGGCCGTAGGCCATCCCCCGTCGCGAGGCAAGTGCGTTGCGAGCGGATTGGAGCCGGTGCCGTCAACCGAGGCGCACCCGCATTTTAGGTCAATAGAGCTTCCCCTTTCCACCCCGGTTCCCACCATGGGCGCGCAATGCCCCCACCCCGCCCTGCTGCGATCCAGTCCGTCGCCGACCTTGTCGCGCGGCATCATGCCTACCGAGCCCGCACGCTCAACCTCATCGCCTCTGAAAACGTGATGAGTCCGACAGTTGAGCGCGCCCTCGATTCCGGTCTCGGCCATCGCTACGGCGACTATCGTGGCACCAATCCCGCCGATCGCAAATACACGGGCAACCGACATCTCACCGAACTGGATTTCGCCGCCCGCGATGCCTTGCAAACGCTGTTCGGCTGCCGCCATGCCGACGTGCGCCCGCTTTCCGGCCACGTCGCCGGCATCGCCGTGCTGCTGGCCTGCTGCCAGCCCGGCGATCTCGTCATGGAACTCGATGCGCCCGGCGGCGGCCACCGGCTCGCCCGCAAGCTCGCCGAAGCTCCGCTTTGTCCGCTGCGGGTTGAATCCCTTCCCGTCGATCCCGCCGCCTACAACCTCGACGTGGACCATTGCGTCGAACTCATCCGCCAACGCCGGCCGCGCGTCGTCATCCTCGGCTCGTCGCTGTTTCTTTTCCCCCATCCCGTCCGGCCGCTCGCCGACGCACTCGCCGAATATGGCGGCATCCTGCAATTCGACGCCTCCCACGTGCTCGGCCTCATCGCCGGCGGCGCTTATCCCAACCCCTTGCACGAAGGCGCGCACGTCATCACCTCCTCCACCCACAAGACCTTTGCCGGACCGCAAGGCGGCGTGTTGCTCACCGATGACACCGCCCTCTTCAACCGCATCGGCCCGGCGATCTACCCCGCCATCGTCACCAATCACCATCTCCACCGCCTGCCGGCGCTCGTCGCCGTTGCCGCCGAGTGGACCGCCTTTGGCCGGGAGCACGCCGCCGCCGTGGTCGCCCACGCCCGCGCCCTCGCCACCGCCCTCGCCGCGGAAGGCCTGCCTGTTGTCGGCGCAGCCCAAGGCTACACCAGCACTCACACCGTGCTGGTCGCCAGCCCGGAAGCGCCTGCGGTCGCCGACCGACTCGAAGCCGCCGATATTCTCGCCACTCCCGTCGGCCTGCCGGCGGAACTCGGGGGTGGTTGTCTCCGCTTCGGGGTGCAGGAAATCACCCGCCGCGGGTTCCGCGCCGAGGACGCCCCCGCCGTCGCCCGGCTCATCGCCGCCGTCTGGCGGGGCGAACAGCCCGCTGCGGTGATCGCGCTCCAAACCGCCGGCCTCACCGCCCGCTGGCAGGATTGGCGCTTCACCTGGCCGACCGACGCATGAACCTGCTCACCCTCGATCTCGGCACCACCGTGCTCAAGGCCGCCCTCTGGTCGGAGGGACGGCTGCTCGCGGAACGCGCCGCGACACTCACGCTTCATGCCGCCGGCCTGCGCGCCGAGCAGGATGCGAATGAATGGTGGACCCGAGCCATTACCCTCGTACGTGAACTCGCCCCCGCGCAAGTGGACGGCATCGGGGTGACAGCCCAGATGCACGCGGTCGTGCCGGTGGACATCACCGGTGCGCCACTCGCCCCCGTGCCAATTGTGATGGACCGCCGCGCCCTCGCCGAAACCGCCGTGCTCGCCACCGATCCCGGCTGGCGCGCCATTCATGAAATCACCGGCGGTCGGCTCGATGGAACCTGCGTGCTGCCCAAGCTGCGCCATCTCACCCGCGGTCCCGAAGGCAGCGCCTGGCGCGAGGCCGCATGGCTGTTGCCACCCAAGGATTACCTGCGCTTCCGCCTCACCGGCGCAGCGGCGACCGACCCCACCGATGCCGCCGGCACCCTACTGTGGAACATCCACACGGGCGACTGGGAACCGGCGTTGCTCGAACTCGCCGGCGTCCGCGCCGTCCAGTTACCGCCCGTGCGCCCCACGCTCTCGGTCGCCGGCACGCTCACCGCGGATGCCGCCCAGGCGCTCGGACTCAAAAGCGGCATCCCCATCGTCACCGGCGGCGGCGACGACATCGAAACTCTCGGCGCCGGCGTGCTCGCGCCGGGGGATTTTTTCGAACACTGCGGCACCACCGGCTCCCTTTATCTTGCGACCGACCGATTCCTTCTCGACCCGTCCGGTGCCGTGGAGACCTACCCGGATGTCGTGCCCAGCCGCTGGCTCATGGGCGCATCAACCACCACCGCCGGAGCCGCTCTTGCCTGGGCGCGGCGCGTGCTGGCGCTCAACGCGGAAGCGGCGCCCCAAGCCGGATTGCCGCCCCTCGGTGATGCTCCCGGCGAACTGCTGTTCCTCCCTTTCCTCGCCGGGGAACGCGGCCCCTGGTGGAACGCCAACCTCACCGGCACCTGGCAGGGACTTCGACTGGAGCACTCCGCATCCGACCTTTACCGGGCCGCGGTCGAAGGCGTGTTTTTCTCGCTGCACTCGCTCCTCGCCAGCCTGCAACCGCACGCGCCCCGGAGCGAAGGCGCGGTGTTCACCTCCGGGCCGCTCGGCCTCGACCCGCGCGGCGCCCAGGCCCGCGCCGATCTTTATGGGCGGACAGTACGGCGACTTGGCGCACTGCCTCAATCCACCGCCGTGGCCGCCGCCCTGCTCACTGAAGCCACGCTCAGTGCTAGCGATCCCTACGCGCTGGCCCGCACCCGGCTGGAACCAGTATGGGAGCGCGCCCCCGGTCCCGCTGCGGCCGCTTGGAAGGCGGGCGCACAACGCTACCACCACGCCGCCACCGCCGCCCTCTCCCACATCCTGAAATAAACTCATGACCATCGGACTCGGTTTCATCGGCGTCGGCAATCATGGCCGGCATCACCTGCATGAGTTTTCCCGGCTTTCTGGCGCGACCCCGCGCCTCGTGTGCGATCTGAATCCCGCCCACGTGGCCGCCGCGCGACGCGATTTCCCCAACATCCAGGCCGTCGATGCCGCCACGCTGGTCGCGAGTCCCAACATTGAGGCCGTCGTCATCTGCACTCCCGCCGAAAGCCACCGCGCCCTGGTCGAGCTCGCGCTCACCCATGGCCGGCATGTGCTGGTCGAGAAACCCCTTGCCCACAACCCCGCCGATGCCCACGCCATCGCCGCCCTCGCCGCCGCCCACCCTGATCGCATCGTCATGGTGGGACACTGCGAACGCTTCAACCGCGCCTACCTCGACGCCCGCCGCGCCGTGGAGACCGGCGAGGTCGGCACCCCGCGTTTCATCGCCGCCAGCCGGCTCTCCCCGCTTCACCTCAACAACCGTGAATGGCAACTCGGCCCGTTGGACACGGCGGTGCACGACATTGACCTCATCCTCTGGCTGATGGGCGACCGCCCTGTAAGTGTCACCGCCCGCGCCGCCGAACGCACCTCCGGCACAGGCTGGGACCACGTGACTTACGACATCCGCTTCGCCAACGGCGCGCTCGCCCAAGGCCACATCGGCTGGGTGGATTTCCGTGATAGTTATCCGCTGTCCCAAAACGCCCACCCGCGCCTCTTCCTCGACGGCACCAGCGGCAGCCTCACCGTCAACCTCTGGCAGCGTCCCGTCGCTGTGCACAACAGCCAAAACAACCGCTATTTCTGGCCCGACGAAGTTGTGATCGGCTATGGCGACTACCCCACCGTCGTGACCGCCGCCGATGCCGCCTTCCTCCACGCCATCGCCACCGGCGCGCCCTCGCCCATGCCCGCGACTGCGGCGGCCTCCGCGCTTGAGGTGGCTCATGCCGCCTGGCAATCCGCCCGCGAAGACGGCCGCTCCATCCTCCTTTCCCCCGCCATCCCATGAACCCCGCCGAACCCAAACCCCTCCTTGAAACCATGACCTGGCCGGAGGCGCGCCGCGCCGCCCTCGCCAACCGTGTCGTGCTCCTGCCCGTCGGCGCCATCGAGCAGCACGGCCCGCATCTGCCGGTGGATGTGGACAATCGCATCGTCACCTGGCTCTGCGACGAGGCCGCCCGCCGCCGCCCCGACCTCGTGATGAGCGTGCCGCCCATTCACTACGGTTTCAACACGCACAACATGGGCTTCCCCGGCACCGTGTCAGTCGAGGTCGAACACTTCGTCAACTACGTCGCCGATGTCTGCCGCAGCTTCGTCCGCCAGGGCCACAAGCGCGTCATCCTGATCAACGGCCACGGCTCCAACGCCATGCCCTGCGCCACGGTGGCCCGCAAAATCGTCAACGAATACGACGACGCGCTCGCCGCCGCCATCAACCATTGGAGCCTCGCCCGCGATCTCGCCGCGCGCATTCGCGAGAGCCCCGTCGGCGGTATCGCCCACGCCTGTGAATTCGAGACCTCCTGGTATCTCCACCTCGCGCCCGACCAGGTTTACCGCGAGAAAATCGTGGCCGATATGATCCCCCGTCGCTCCGAGCAGGTCTGGGTGGACACCATGGCCGGCGACGGCCCGGTCGCCTTCATTGACGACTGGTCGCGCATCTCCAACGGCTCCGGCACCGAAGGCGACCCCACCACCGCCAGCGCGGAGAAGGGCAAACTCTTCGCCGAGGAGGAGCTGAAACACCTCCTCTCCTTTTGCGCCGAATTTCAGGCCATGCCCATC
The DNA here is from genome assembly GCA_964429385.1 of uncultured Opitutaceae bacterium. Taxonomy (GTDB): domain Bacteria; phylum Verrucomicrobiota; class Verrucomicrobiia; order Opitutales; family Opitutaceae; genus UBA2377. The sequence continues at coordinate 43,103 of CAYSBR010000027.1, read as the reverse complement.
CCGCCGCGCCGCGACTACACCGCCCGCGGGACCGACGCCAACCCCTACTACGACGCATGACCCCCGGCAAACACACCCGCCTCTGGGCCCCGCCCGGCCAGCCCGATCTGCCGGCTATCCCGATCCGTGAATTGCACGGCGCTCATCCCGGCCCGCACCTGCTCGTCACCGGCGGCGTGCATGGCGACGAGTATGAAGGCCCGGCCGCGCTGGAACAGTGGTTCACCACGCTTGATGCGACCCGCCTCGCCGGTCGCATCACCGTGCTGCCCGTGGTCAATGTCGCCGCATGGCAGGCCCGGCAGCGCCGCACGCCCGCCGATGACGGCGACCTCAACCGCGCCTTCCCCGGCGATCCCGTCGGCGGCCCGACCGCCCGCCTCGCCGCCGCCGTGTGGCGGGAATTCATCACCCCGGCGGATGCCGTGATTGACCTGCACAGCGGCGGCATCGCCTTCATGCACCTGCCGCTCGCCGGCGTCTATGCCGGCGCGGGAGATCAGGCCCGCCAGCTCGCGTCGGCCTTCGATGATCGCTTCCGCGCCTGGGTGATCCCCGACGCGCGCGGCGTGCTAAGCCGCGAAGCCCATCGCGCCGGCAAAATCGTCGCCGGAGCCGAATGGGGCGGCGGCGGCGCGCTTGATCCCAAAGGCGTCACCGCGCTCACGGATGCGCTCAACCGCTGTCTCACTTTCCTCAATCTCTCGACCGACACCCCGCCCCCCGGCCAGCCCGATTCGCTCCCGCCGATCGGCGGTGATTACGAAGCCGCGCCCGCCGCCGGGATTTTTTCGGCCAGCGTGAAACTCGGCGCCCAAGTCGCAGCCGGCGACTCGATCGGCCTGCTCATCAACCCGCTCACCGGAGTGACCACACCGGTCATCGCTTCCCGGACCGGCCAGATCGCCGGGCTCGCCCATCGTGCCTGGCTCGAAGCCGGCGATCGCATTGTCTATCTTGGTTAACCAACTAATCCACGGCCCACAGGGCGAAGGATGGTGCTCAGGACAGGACTCGAACCTGCACGCCTCACGGCACACGCCCCTCAAACGTGTGTGTCTACCAATTCCACCACCTGAGCAGAGATAAAACCAAGGGAAGGCGGACTAAGAGAAATCCCGTGGCGCTTGTAAAGCCCCGAAAATAAAAAGCGGGCGACTCATTTCCACGCAGGCGGGCGACCACCGCAACATCGCATGAGAGACGAAGCCAGGTCACTTCCGCTGCCGGTCGCCCAACGCCCGCGCGAGCTGCGCGGCGAAGAACGGCCCATGGTAAATCAACCCGGTGTAAACCTGCACCAGAGTCGCCCCGGCATCCAGCTTCTCCCCGGCGCTGGCAAAATCGGTGATCCCGCCCACCCCGATGATCGGCAACCGCCCGCCGGTGGCCCGGGCGATGTAGTTGATGATCTCGGTCGAGCGCCGGCGCAGGGGCGCCCCGCTCAGCCCGCCCGCCTCGGCCGACACCGCGAACGGCCCCGGGCGCGCCAACGTGGTGTTGGTCGCGATGATCCCGTCGAGCGCGAATTCCGCCACCACCGCGAGCACACGGTCAATCTGCCGGAAATTCAGGTCCGGCGCGATTTTGAGCAGCAGCGGCTTGCGCTGCCGGCCCGGCTGTTCCGCACGCGCCCGGTTGGCGGCCGACACGGCGCCGAGCAGCTCGCGCAGCCGCTCCTCATCCTGCAGCTTCCGCAGGTCGGGCGTATTGGGGCTGCTGACATTGAGCACGAGATAATCCGCGTGATCGGCCAGGAGCTCGAAACTGCCGAGATAATCCGCCACCGCCTGCCCCAGCGAGGCCACCTTGGATTTGCCCAGGTTGATACCGAGCGGAGTGCGGCGCCGGCCCGGACCCGGCCGGCGCGCCAGCCGCGCCGCCACGGCGGCGGCGCCATCGTTGTTAAAACCCATGCGGTTGATCACCGCGTCCTCCTGCGGATAACGGAAAAGCCGCGGCCGATCGTTGCCCGGCTGCCGCAGCAGCGTGACGGTGCCGATCTCCACATGACCAAAGCCCAGCGCCGCGGCCGCCGGCCAGGCCCGGGCATTTTTGTCGAAGCCCGCCGCCAGGCCCACCGCATTGGGAAATTGCAGGCCAAAGGCCTCCACCGGGCGGCTCAGCGCACGCGGCAGCCGCGTGCAGGCTTCCAGCAGGCGGCAGACCGGCGGCATCCAGCCGAGCGCAGCCATCGCGTCCACGCCAAGCTCATGGGCCGATTCGGCATCAAGCCGGAACAGCGCCGGGCGGAGGAGTTTCTCGTAAAGGCGACCCATGGGACGCGACAGTGGAACCGCACTTCAAAAAATCAAGTGCCGCGATTCTCTAAACTCCTGCGAAGCGCAGAATTTCCGCGCATATCCTCCGCGCCGGAAACCCGGCGTTTTTCTGCTTGTTTTTTAAAGGTCCCCTCGCACGCTGCGCGACAATTTCCCCTCCATGGCCAAAGCTACTTCAACTCTTGATTGGTGCGTCGTTCGTCTCGGTGATGATCACAACTGGTGGGTCGCAGAGACCAGCGATCCCGTGCGCTGGGACGTGGACGGACTCAGCATCGTGGATCCCCGCCAGGTCGATCATTTCATCGAGCTGGTGGATCCATTGCGCGACTACGGCTTCGACCAGGATATCTTCGAGTCGGCCTTCATCCCCTTCCGCATCGAAAAGGACCTCGGCAACGGCAAGGTCCGCCTCAAGCGCGTGAAGGACTCGCTGTTCGAGTCCGGGGAAAAACTTTTCGCCCTCGCCGACACCCTCGACGAGGAAAACGGCCCCTATGCCGACCTGCTTGATCATCTCACGCGGTGCCGCGTGAAGATGCTCAACGACCTTTTCGAATTCGAATCCAAGCTCACGCTGGATGAGGTCGAGGACGAGATCCGCGAGGAGCAGAATGCCAGCTTCATTGAGGGCAAGGCCGTCCACACCTTCGAGGAGCTCACCGCCATTCTCGACTACATGCCCGCCGGTTACGAATCCGATGACGAGGCCCCTTCCAAGGATATCCACGACGAGGACGACGACCTGCCCGAGCTCGACGAGGAAGAAGAGGAAAAACTCAAAAACGACGACTCCCTGAAATGGGATGACGACGAAGAAGACGGGGATGAAGACTCCGGCGACTCCGAAAAAAAGGAATCCGAGGAAGAGGATGAAGACGAAAACGAGGAGGGCGAAGATGAGGACGAGCGCCCCGCCCGCCGTTCGCGTCGTCGCTGAAACCCACCGCCCTGTCGCACACCGGTCTGTGCGCACAGGGTTGCTTTTTCCCGGTGATTAAATCACCACTCGGTCCGCATGGCTTTCCTCCTCCGCGCCCGCTTCCGCCTCTGCCTTATTGTTTCCACCCTGTGGCTGCTGGCCGGCTGCACCACCGATGAGGTGACGGGCGAAAATCCGCGGATTCCCACCGCGCTCTCCTCCGCCCAGCTGCGGCCCGGCGACTCCCTCACCGTCGCCCTGCAAGGCGTGCCCGACCCCAGCAATCACCCCGTGCAGATTGATGAGCAGGGGCTCATCAGCCTGCCCTTCATCGGCACCCTCACCGCCGCCGGCACCACCACGAGCGAACTCGCCCAGCGCATCCGCCAGACCTATATTGACCGCCAGTTCTACACCGCGCTGGACGTGTCGGTTTCCGTCACCGAACGCTTCATCTACATCGGCGGCGAAGTCACCCGCCCCGGCCGCATCATCTGGACGCCTGATCTCACCATCGCCAAGGCCATCCAGTCCGCCGGCGGCTTCACCCTGTATGCGCGGGAAACCCGCGTGTCGCTCGTCCGCGACCAGCACGCTTACGACATCAACGTGCGGCTCGCCCAGCGCAGCCCTGCGCAAGATGTCCTGCTGATGCCCGGCGACTCGATCCAGGTGCCGCGCTCGCCGTTCTGATCGCGGCCCGGCGCCGGCCGCGCGGCTCACCCGTTCAGAATCTTCGCCATGTCCTTGGCGAAATAAGTCAGGATCAGATCGGCGCCGGCGCGCTTGATCGCGAGCAGCGACTCATGCCGGCAGCGCGCGAGATCGAGCCAGCCCAGCTTCGCCGCGGCGTGGATCTGCGCATACTCGCCCGAGATCTGGTAAGCCGCCACCGGCCGGTCCGTCACCTCGCGCACCTCGCGGATGATGTCGAGGTAGAGCCCGGCCGGCTTCACCATCACCAGATCGGCGCCCTCGGCCACATCCTGCAGCACCTCCTCGACGGCTTCGCGCCGGTTCGCCGGGTTCATCTGATAAGTCGCCTTGCTGAGAAGCTTCGTGCCCGCCGCCTGCGCGCTGCCCACCGCGTCACGGAAAGGCCCGTAGTAGGCGGAATTGTATTTCGCCGAATAAGCGAGAATGCCGGTGTCGGTATGCCCGGCCGCATCCAGCGCCTGCCGGATCGCCCCCACCCGGCCGTCCATCATGTCGCTCGGCGCCACCAGATCCACGCCTGCCTCGGCCTGCAGGACCGCCATCTCGCGCAATAGCGCCACCGTGCGGTCGTTCTCCACATTGTCTCCAGCCGCATTGAGCACACCGTCGTGCCCATGGCTGGTATAGGGATCAAGCGCCACATCAGTGATGACCGTCAGTGCCGGCACCGCATCCTTCACCGCCCGCACCGCCCGCAGCACAAGCGTGTCGCGGTTCAACGCCTGCGAGCCCGCCGCATCCTTCAACTTCGGATCGAGCTTCGGAAACAGCGCCACCGCCGGCACGCCCAGTTTATGCAACGCCCGGCATTCCTTGACGAGATCACGGAGGTTCAGCCGAAACACTCCGGGCATTGAGGCAATCGGCTCCGGCGCGGCCTTCCCCTCCACCACGAACAGCGGCGCGATGAAATCCGCCGGGCGCAACACGGTTTCCTCCACCATGGCGCGCAGGCCGGGAGTACGGCGCAGACGCCGGGGACGGAAGGGCAGATCGAGCTTGAAGTCGCGTGACATAGGCGGTGGGTTGTGAAACCTGAACCGCCATGCTGTTGGCCGCCACACGTTTTTGCAACCCCGCTCGCCGGATGACGTCCGCGCGAACTACGGGCTGCTGTTGCTGAACCGGCAACAGCCCGTCGTTCCGCCTGACCTCGCGGCGAACGACGCCTTTTAAAAACGCCTTTCCGCCCCGGTGGAAAACCTGTTAGCCAACCCTTCTCCATTCATGGCCCTCTCGCTTTACGATTCCCTCTCCCGCAGTCTCAAGTCACTCCAGCCGTCGCACCCCGACGGCGTCTTCCGTTTCTATAACTGCGGCCCGACGGTTTACGCCCCCGCGCACATCGGCAATTTCCGCACCTTCGTCGTCAACGACGTCCTCCGCCGGTTGCTCGAGCTGGAGTTCGGCCCGGACAAGGTGAAGCACGTCCGTAACCTGACCGACGTGGACGACAAGACCATCAAGCGCGCGCGCGATGAAGGCCGCCCGCTGGCCGAGGTCACGAAACAGTGGACCGATAAATTTCACGCCGATTGTGCCGCGCTCGGCTGTCTGCCCCCGCACGTCGAGCCCGCCGCCACCAGTCACATCAATGAGCAGGTGGACATGATCGACGTGCTCATGCGGAAGGGCAACGCCTACCGCGCCGCCGACGGTTCGGTGTATTTCAAAGTCTCCTCGTTTGACGGCTACGGCCGGCTCTCCCGCGTCAGGGAACGCGAGTTGCAGGCCGGCTCCGCCCTTTCGCATAAATCACAGGCGGCCGATGCCGATGAGAAGGAAGACGCCACCGACTTCGCCCTGTGGAAGGCCCACAAGCCCGAGGACGGCGACAACGGCTGGGACAGCCCCTGGGGCCGCGGCCGCCCCGGCTGGCACATCGAGTGCAGCGCGATGAGCAAGAAGCACCTCGGCGACACCATCGATCTGCACACCGGCGGCGTGGATCTGCTCTTCCCCCATCACGAAAACGAGATCGCCCAAAGCGAATGCTGCAACGGCACGCCCTTCGCCCGCCACTGGTATCACAGCGAGCACTTGCTCGTGGACGGCAGGAAGATGAGCAAGAGCCTCGGCAATCTCTACACCCTTGACGACCTCAAGGCCAAAGGCTTCAGCCCGATGGCCATCCGCTACGCCCTCCTCGCCGGCCACCCGCGCAAACAGCTCAATTTCACGCTCGATTCACTGCACGCCGCGGAAAAAGCCCTCGTCACGCTCCGCAACTATCGCGCCCAGCTGGGCAACCAGCCCGGCGACTCCTCCCCTTTCGCGCCCGTCTTCACCGCATTGCAGGACGACCTGAACACCCCTGCTGCCCTCGGCGCGCTCTTCACCGTGATCAATCGTGGAGCAACCGGTATTGATGCCGCCGCCTTTGATCGAGTGATGTTCGCCCTCGGTCTCGATCTCAGTGCCCCCCTCACACCATCAATCGACATCCCCGCCGCCGTCACCGCCCTCGCCGAAAAACGCTGGGCCGCCAAACAGGCCAAGGACTGGGCAGCCGCCGACGCACTGCGCGCCGAACTCACCGCCGCCGGCTGGTCCATGCTCGACCGCAAGGACGGCTACTCCCTCGAACCGCTCAAAAAATGATGGCCACAAAAAGGCACAAGATTTCCTCATCCCGCCGTAGCGTCCCCATCGCGTCTATAGACACACGGGAGATTCCCGTCCGCAGCTTGGCTATTTTTACGCCTCTTTGCGGCTAAAAATCCGACACCTCATTTACCATGCCGATGACTCCGCTCGAAGAACTCCGCCACTCCTGCTCGCATGTGCTGGCGACCGCCGTCCTGCGTCTCTTTCCCGACGCCAAGCTCGACATCGGACCGCCGACCGACACCGGCTTCTACTACGACATCGACCTTGAGCATAAATTCACCACCGAAGATCTCGCAAAGATTGAGGAGGAGATGAAAAAAGTCGCCAAGGAGAACCAGCCCTTCTTGCGCAAGGAAGTCTCCCGCGACGAGGCCGTGGCCATCATCAAGGAACGCGGCCAGGAACGCTACAAACTCGGCCGCCTCGCCGACATTCCCGAAGGCGAGGCCATCTCGTTTTACCAGAACGGCGAATTCATGGATCTCTGCGCCGGCTCGCACGTGCGCTACACCTCCAAGCTCAAGGCCTTCAAGCTCCTCTCCATCGCCGGCGCCTACCACCGCGGCGACGAGAAGAACAAGCAGCTCCAGCGCATCTACGGCACCGCCTTCGAAACCAAGGAGGAGCTCGCCGCGCACCTGGAGCGCATGGAGCAGGCCAGGGCCCGCGACCACCGCAAGCTCGGCCGGGATCTCAAGCTCTTCCACATTGATGAAGATGTTGGCCAGGGCCTCATTCTCTGGACGCCCAACGGCGCCATCGTCCGGCAGGAGCTGCAAAATTTCATCTCCGAAGAACTCCGCAAGCAGGGCTATTCCCAGGTCTTCACCCCGCACATCGGCAAGCTCGCGCTCTACAAGACCAGCGGGCACTTCCCCTACTACAAGGACTCGCAGTTCACCGCCTTCGCCGAGCCTGACGACATGCTCAAGCTCGCCGGCGCCGGCTGCTCCTGCGCCGAACTCACCGCCCGGCTGGAAGGCGTCTCGCGCCAGTTCGCCGACGAGCTCAACCAGCGCACCGGCCAGGAAACCATCGGCGCCGACCGCGTGCTGGACGCCGACAAGCTCCTCGACGGCTTCATGCTGAAGCCGATGAACTGCCCCCATCACATCAAGATCTTCGCCTCGCAGCCGCACAGCTACCGCGACCTGCCGGTGCGGCTCGCCGAGTTCGGCACCGTTTACCGCTGGGAGCAGTCCGGCGAGCTCAACGGCATGACCCGCGTGCGCGGCTTCACCCAGGACGACGCCCACCTCTTCTGCACGCCCGACCAGGTCGCCGCCGAGGTCCTCGGCTGCCTCTCACTCGTGAAGACCGTGCTCACCACCCTCGGCATGAGCGACTACCGCGTGCGCGTCGGCCTCCGCGATCCCGATGGCAACAAATTCGCCGGCGACCCCGCCAAATGGGACCTCGCCGAAAACGCCTGCCGCGAAGCCGCGAAGACACTCGGCGTGCCCTTCACCGAAGAGCCTGGCGAGGCCGCGTTCTATGGGCCGAAGATCGACTTCGTCATCAAGGACGTCATCGGCCGCGAATGGCAGCTCGGCACCGTGCAGGTGGACTACGTCCTGCCCGTGCGCTTCGGCCTGAGCTACATCGGCGCCGACAATGCCGCGCACACGCCCGTCATGATCCACCGCGCGCCCTTCGGCTCCATGGAGCGTTTTTGCGGCGTCCTCATCGAGCACTTCAACGGCGACTTCCCGGTCTGGCTTGCGCCCGAGCAGGCCCGCCTCGTGCCCATCAGCGACAAGGTCATCGACTACGCGCGCGACCTGCTCGCCAAGCTCAAGGCCGCCGGCATTCGCGCCTCGCTCGACGAGCACAGCGACAAGCTCGGCGCCAAGATCCGCCGCGCCGAACTCGACAAGGTCCCCTACACCTTCGTCATCGGCCAGAAGGAAGCCGAGACCGGCAGCGTCTCCGTCCGCTCCCGCGCCCGCGGCGACGAAGGCGTGATGACCGCCGACGACTCTCTCGCCAAGCTGAAGCAAGAAATCGCCACCCGCGCCCTGGCGGAAAAGAAAAAATCATAAAAACACGGTGCACACTACTGTTGATCGCAGCAGTGTGCGCCGTGCTACTGGCCGGAGGCCGCCATTGGCTGCCAAGCATCCTGCATGGAATGAATCCGGCGGTGTGCTATCGCGTAAACAACGCAGGGAAGACGCTTTTTCTCACCCTCGATGATGGGCCTTCAGAAGCGACTTCCCTTATCCTGGACGTTTTGCGCAGGCACAATGTCCGCGCGACCTTCTTTATTACAACTGACCATATCCGGCCCAAAATAATGCGGCATATTGCCGCCGATGGACATCAAGTCGCCCATCACTTGAAGACCACCACGACCCTCGGCAAGCTGTCCGATGCGCAATTCGAGGCAGACTTTCTTGCAGCCGAGCAAGCCCTCGCACCATTTCAACCAGTCAAATTGTTTCGTCCACCGGGCGGCGCCATAACAACACGGCGCGCAAAGCATGTAAATTCTCGCGGCTATGTGATCGTCGTTGGCACGATTTTTCCGCTCGACCACTGGATTAAAAATCACCGGATCCTGAGTCTACTGGTAAGGATGCTGGCTCTCGATGGAGGCATCATCATCCTTCACGACACCGCGGCAAGAGGACCGGGAACAGCCGCATTGCTTGATGAGCTCATCCCTAAACTCAAGCAAAGGGGATATCACTTTGCCCTGCTCCCAGAAGGCATCGCCGCATGACTTGCAGGCTATTTTCGCCCCATCCCGTAATCCGGATGCTGACTATGGTGCTTCACCACGAGCATGCGAACCTCATCGCCAGCAATGCGATAATATAGACCGTAGGGAAAACGCTTCATCAGGCAGCGGCGTTTGTCCCGATTGAGGATTCGCCAGCGAGTGGGAGATTCCAAAATCATCCTGATGCTTCGCTCGAATTCGTCCAAAAATTCCACGCCCAAACGCCTGCTTACTTGCTCGTAAAATCTGGCGGCCGCAACCACCTCGGCTTCAGCCGCCGGATGGTAAATCAGTTTCATTCAATCGCCCGTCGCGCCGCCCGCATTACTTGCTCGTGTGTGCGACCGCTCGCCTTGCCCGAATGCAATTCCTCATCCCGACGATCCGCTTCCTCCACAGCCCAACGGACCTCATCATCTGTGTTTCCAGGCAGAGCATCACCTATGCTCTGCCAGAGACTCTGCGCCAAAGCCACCCGCTCGGCCAGCGGGAGGGTCATCGCCTCCTTGGTAAGTTTCTCGCCAAGCATAATGAGGCGATAATTTAGTCCCGATTGTCGCGCCGTCAACCCACCGATGGCAACGGGGTAGCATGACGTATTTTCTCCTTTCTGCCCGCGGATTTCCACCAGCCGATGCTTCTCGCAGCCGAACAACCGAGCAGGAAACCCGAACTTGATGAACCCGCCCCACTAGGGCGGGACGGGTTCATCTTTTTTCGCATCCTCCATTGCGCCCGGGGCGCCCGTGATTTCCTAATACCCGCAGCATGACCTCAACCCTCCGCCTCTTCCGGGGCATCCTACCCGTCATCGTCGCTCTCGCCCTCCCCATCCTCGGCGGGACCACCGCGACCGCCAGCATACCCGCCCCGCTCCCCTTCGCCCGCGTGCTGCAATGGCCCCTGGTCTGGCCGGAGAAAGTCACGACATCCGAAGCATTTTCCGATGGTTCGACAGAGGTGGCCGCCGGCGCGGAACTCCGTCTTCAGGATGTGCAGCGCGACGGGCTCGTCGTGCAACTGCCCGGCAACGGGGAACTGACCTTGATCCCCGCGGAGTGGACCGACTTGGGCGCGCGCGCCGCGCGCGTGCAGCAATCGTTGCCCGAGGACGTGCGCACGCTGGCCGTGGCGGATCTCGTCAAGCGCACCGACCTGCTCCCCGAGTTCGTCTCCCTCGTGGATGAAATCACCCTGGCCAACGGGCGCACCCTGGCCGCGGGCACCCGGATGATCCCCGGTCGCTTGCAGCTGGCGAATGGCACCCTGGGGCTCGTGCTCGTGGAGCAGGATGCCCCCTTCAACAATTTTGGCAGCCTCGACCGTCTCGTCTTCAACGCCGAGTTCACCGATGTCATCGCGCGCATCCGCGAACAAGCCCGGCTGGCCCCCGCCGCCCGGCAGTTGCGCGCATCGGCAAACCTGGAAGGAAAGCTGGTCGATCCCGAGGGGAAGCCCCTCCCGCCCGCCGCGGTAAAGCCGCAATACTACGTGATCTACCATGCGGCCGGCTGGTGTGGCTGGTGTCACAAATTCACGCCCACGCTGCTCAAGTTCTACGAGGAGATCAAAGCCAGGCATCCCGAGGTGGAAGTGGTTTATCTCAGCAGCGATCGCTCGGCTGAGGAAATGGCGGAGAACTTCAGGAAGTCCGCCATGCCCTGGCCTGCCGTGGCCTTTGAGCACCGTGAAGCCGTGAGGGGGCTTCTCGCCATGGCGGGACCGGGCACACCACACCTCATGGTGCTCACGGCCGACGGCAAGGCGCTGCATGACGGTCAGCCGGTCGGCGCCAATGGGGCCAACGCCGCCCTCACCGCATTGCGCCGCGAGCTGAACCGGCCGCGCCCCGCAAATTGAAGCCCGGCGTTCTTCCGCCGAAACGGCTCCCGCCCTCCACCCGCCACCTTGACCGCGAAAAAGCCTGATTGCCCCGGAGCGGGAGGCGGAGCCAACCGAAAGCCCAGCCCAACATCGCCCCTCCGTTCTCCTCGTTGTTTCCTGTAAAATGGATTGGAAACCCGAACTCGATGCCCTCACCGGGGCCCGCCATGGCGGGCGGCTGGCCCAGTTGTTGGAACAGTTGAAGGATCTCGACGCGCGTTATCCGAACATCGCCGAGATCAACTATCAGCTCGCGTGGACCTGCGATGTGCTCGGCCACGCCACCGAGGCGCTGCCCTACTATGAGAAAGCGGTCGCGCTCGGCCTGCCGGAAAACGAACTCTCCGGCGCCCTGCTGGGGCTCGGCTCGACCCTGCGCGGCCTCCGCCAGCTGGAACGCTCCGCCGCAGTGCTGGAATCCGCCCGCATGCAGTTTCCTGACAACCGCGAGTTCGACGTCTTTCTTGCCCTGACGCTCCACGACCTCGGCCGGCACGCTGAAGCCACCCGGCTCCTGCTCGAAGTCATCGCCGACACCAGCGAAGACCCCGGTCTGACCGCCTACCAGCGAGCGATCCGCTTTCACGCCGGAAAACTGTAAGAGGTCGCCTGATAGGCGACCATCCCGCGAGCCTTCAGGGGTGCACAGGCGGCCGCCCTGTGGGCGGATTACGTAATTATGCGTAGGCCCCAGGGGGGAGTTGGAGTTGCGCTCCCCCCATCCGCCCGGCTGAAATCTCCGCGCGCCCATGCGCGACCCCACCCCGGTCAATCACCCGAACGCGACGTCCCTGCTTATAAAACCCGCTCCTGCACCGTACCCGTTTGTCATCGCAGGCGTCGCACTCCCCTCCCTCAGCCCGCGCCAAACCCACAAAACTATCCGCAGTCAGCTGATGATCTCCTGCGCCTGCCCCCATTCCCGCCCATTCCTCATGAAAACCGCCCGCACCCTCCCGGTCCTGCTTCTCACCCTGGGCCTCGTCCATTCCGGTTTCAGTCAAGGCCGCGCCCCCGGCAGTCGCGAACCCGCCCCGTCCGCGTCCGCACCGGCACAGGCGGCCCCGGCCGCGGCCAAGCCGACCGCCAGCCAGTTGGAGTTTCGCGCGCAGATGGCCCAGGTGCGCGGCGAACTCGCCGAAGCCGAAGCTCTCCTCGCGCAGGCGGTCGCCCTCGCGGAACGGGAGGGCAACCCGACCCAGTTGCGCCAGCTGCGCAGCAAGCGTTCCCAAATGCAGCGGAAGATCGCCAGCAGCCGCTTCGACTTTGGCAGAACCACCCCCTGGACCGCGGATGACGTGATCGCCGCCTTGGAGCGGCGCGTGGACTTCATGGACCTGGCCAAGGCCATCCATCCCAACCACGTCCTGAATCGTCTGGGCGCCAACGCCGGGAAAGAGATCACCCCGTCAGCCACCGCGCCGGGCGCGGCCATCGATCTTCCCGGCTATCGCCGCATCCTCACCAGCCCCGCCGGCCAGCGATTTCACGAGGAAAGTTACTTCAGCGAAACCCTGCACACCACCCTGATCGAGATCACGCGTCCGCGCAGCGAAGCCATCGACGCCCATGCCCGGGAGGTCGTCGCTCGCCGCCGCGCACAGGTCACCGTTGCGGCCGCGCCGGTGGACTCGCCGGACCTCCGCGCCCGCTACGCCGCCGGCGATCCCGCCGCCGCCTACCAGCTTTATCATGTCGTCGCCCGAAAGTCCTCCACCCTCCACCGCTGGCCCGAGGATGAACCGACCCGCGCCGAGCTGATCGCCAAGGCCACCGCCAACGGCTACGCGCCCGCCCAGTGGCTGCGGGCCAGCGACCTGATCCACGGCACGGAAAAAGACCTCGCCCAGGCCGCCGTCCTCGCCCGCATCTCCGCCGAAGCCGGCGATCCCTATGGGGCCTTTGAACTGGCCAAGCTCTTCTCCGCCCCCGACGGCCTGAGCGCCCTCGCCCGCAACCACGCCGCCGCCGAATACTGGTTCATCGAAGCCGGCGCCCGCGACTGGCGCGCGCCGGATCAGCAGACCACCCACCGCGCCGACCTCGAGCTCGCCAACCTTTACAGCGGCCTCAGCCCCAACGGCACGATGGCCACCTCCCTGCCCAACTCGGACGACGCCACCTATCGCTGGGCGCGCCACCTGCTCGCCCGCGGCGGCCTCCTCGCGGAAAACGGCCGCCTGCTGCTCGAATACCTGCGTCATCACACCTACAACGACGGCCGAAAGGTGGACGTCGAAGCCCGCCTCGCCGCCGTGCCGCCGGAGGTCCCCGAATTCTCCCCGGAGAAACAGCGCAGCCTCGGCCTCGCCACCGCTGATCCCTCCGCCCTCCTCACCCTCGCCGACGCCCTCGCCACCGGCCGGGGGCTGCCGCAGGACGACGTGCGCGCCGTGCAGTATTACCGTCAGGCGGCGGACGCCGGAGCCGGCTTCCCCGCCTACCGCGCCCTCGCCCGCCACTATGCCCAAGGCCACGGCGTGAACGCCAGCCGCACCGGGCACTTCGCCTGGCTCACCCGCGCCGCCGAGACCGGCGAGGCCGAAGCCTGGGCGGAGATCGCCTCCCTGCATTTCAACTACACCGGCGCCGACAAGCAGGACTTCAAGGCCGACCACGCCGCCTCCGCCGCCGCCCGCGAGCGCGCCATCGCCCTCGGCCACACCCCATCGCTGTTTTGGCTCGGCCTGCTCCACCGCAACGGGCAAGGCGTGCCCAAGGACGAGGCCCGCGCCCGCGAACTCATCCTCCAGGCGGCGGAGAAAAACTATCTCCCCGCCCTCACCGAAGTCGCCAGCGCCCACGAAAAGGGCCCGCCGGTCGATTTCGAAGCGGCCGTCCGCTGGTATCGCCGCGCCGTGGAAGCCGGCGATCGCACCGCCCGGCTCCCGTTGGCGAAAAATCTCAGCTCGACGGGCAAGACCGCGGAAGCCATCGCCCTTTACGAAGAGATCGCCCGCGACGGCGCCCTGCCCGTCAACATCCAGTATGATCTGGCGCAATTGATCGAAAATCAGGGCGATCTGAAACGTGCCCTCGAGTGGTACCGGAAAACCGCCCTCAGTGAAAACACGCTCATGGAGCGATGGATCAAATGGGCCGCCGAAGCGTGGAACGAAATCGAGGCCGGCCTAGAAGCCGCCCCCGGCACGCTCGCGCACCAGGCCCTGCTCGCCCGCAACCCCAACGATGGCGAAGCCAAGTTCCGGTATGCGGTCATGCTCGCCCCAACCAATCCCGAGGAAGCCCGCATCCAGATCGGCCGCGCCGCCGTTTTCCTGCAACATCCCGGCGCCACCACCGTTCTCTACAACGAGATGGCCCGCACCGACAAGGCCGGCGCCCTCGCCTGGGCTCGCCAGAGAGCCGATGAGGATAATTCCCAGGCCGTGCTCATCCTCGCCCTGGAACAGGGCGCGACCCACCCCGCCGCCGCCATCGCCGGCATCCGGCGCGCCGCCGGGCTTGGCAACCTGGATGCGAAATTCCGCTACGGCATGATGCAGTTCCAGGGCCAGGGCGTTCCGCCGGATCGCGCCGCCGGACTCGCCCTCGTGGCCGACGCCGCCGACGGCGGCCAGCCCGAGGCCATGATCCTCCTCGGCACGTCGCTCATCCGCGGCGAAGCCGGCGTCCCGGCCGATCCGGATCGCGGTGTGGCTTATCTCAGGCGCGCCGCCGCCCAGACCGACCATCCGCCCGTCGCGCAGCAGGCCGCGGAGTTCCTGCGCCAATACGAGCAGCATCACGCGCAACAGTCGTTCGAGACGATCTGGGCCGATCCGGAGACCCGCTTCCAAAAGCTCGCCGCGCTCTACGCCGGAGCCAAGTCCGACGGGCACCGCGCCGTCGTAGATTTCCTGGCAGGCAAGATCGCCCCGGACTGGGAGCAGTCCAACCTCCAGAACAAATACCAGCCCGTGCGCGACATCATCTCGCGGAAATACAAAGTGATCAACACTCTCGAAGGAGAAGAAAACCGGCAGGCGCGTTTCCTCCTCTACTTCGCGATGAACACCCTCAACACCCGGTCCATGCAAGCCGGCCGACCTTCGGTCGATTTCTTCTACAAATGGATCCGGCCGGACTGATCGCTCCCCCTTCACGTCACCCTGCCCCTTCACCCGCTCCTCCCATGAAAACCATCCGCTTCCTGCTGCCGGCTTTCCTTGCTCTCACCGTCGCCGCCACCGCGCAAACGCCCGACTACGTCTTCAAATACGATGACGTCCACGCTTTCGTCGAGGGTATCGCGGCGGTCGAGCGTCTGGGGAAAACCGGCTACATCGACGCGGAGGGGCGCGAGATCGTGCCGCCAAAATACGACGCGGGGGCCGATTTCAGCGAAGGCCTCGCCCGCGTGACGCTCGCTGGAAAAACCGGCTTCATCAACCCGGCGGGCGAGGAGGTCCTTCCACTGCGATTTGACCTCGCGCTCAGCTTCGCCGAGGGCCGAGCCTTCGCCAAACTCGACGGCAAATGGACCATGATCGACCGGACCGGCCGGGTGATCGCTTCCCTCCCCTACGAACTCGTCAGCAGCTTCGAGGATGGCTTGGCCCGGGTCGGAATGAGGCCCTCCATTGGCCTCCAAGGGGAAACCTTCGGGTGCATCGACCGCGACGGCGAAACGGTGATTCCCGTCGAATACAACCGGATAGAGCGGCTTTCCTCCGAGGTATTAGCCGCGAATCGCGCGGAGGACAACAAATGGGGCCTGCTGGATCGCGCGGGCCAGACCTTGGCACCCTTCATCTATGACGACATTGGAGACCGCTTGGCCGACGGTTTTCTTGCGGTCCGCGTGGACAAAAAATGGGGGTTTATCAATGCGCAGGGCAAGGAGGCGATCCCGCTCCGCTTTGGCGTCGCCTACAATTTCTCGGACGGCATCGCTCGGGTCACGAACTACGATGACAACGGGGCTTCCCGTCATGGCCTAATCGATGCCGCGGGGCGCGAGATCATCCCTCTGGAATACGAGGTGATGGCCCACAAACCCTCGGAAGGGTTGCTGATGGCCGGCAAGGGAGGCGCGCATGGTTTCATGGACCTGACCGGACGGACCGCCGTCCCCCTGCGCTACAAGGATGCGCAGGCCTTCAGCGAGGGGCTGGCGGCGGTGTCTTTCGTCGCCGATCCTGCGACCAAGGAACGACGCTGGGGTTATATCGACCCGACTGGAAAAACGGTAATCGAGCCCCGGTTCGAATACGCGGAGCCCTTCAAGGAAGGCTTCGCGGTCGTGGGCACCCGTGACGTTGGCTCCCTTGCACCGGCGAGGGCGGGCTACACCAAAGGCTTTGTCTCTAAAACAGGCCAGTTGGTGGTCCCCCTTTCCTACGACAACGCCCGCCCCTTCGCGGATGGGATGGCTGCGGTCAACGTCGGACAAAACACCGACACCTTGCAGGACCACGTGAGCCGCGACGTCACGGGAGCGGGCACCCTGAGCACCGGAAAATGGGGCTTCATCGACACCACGGGAAAGGTGGTGATCGAGCCGCAGTTCGCGGACGTGAAGGATTTCCGCAATGGTTACGCCGTGGTCAACCTCGGCGCGACGCTCGTGCCTCGGCCCGGCGGCATCGGCGCCCCTCGCGTGAGCGGCGGGAAGTGGGGCTTGATCGACCGGACCGGGACCCTCGTCCTGCCCGCCCAATTCGACTCGCTGTCCGACGTGCTGGACACCGGCGTGATCCACCTCACGGCAGGTGGAAACACGGTCACCCAGAACATCACGGCGATCGTGGGAATGGCGCGCGGAGCGGCCGCCATCCAGGCCGGCAAACCCGCCGAGGCGCGCCAACATTTCCTCAAGGCCGCCGAGCACGGCAACGCCACCGCCGTGGGTTACATCGGCCTCATGCACGCCCAGGGCGCGGTGGGGCCGGGCAACCTGCCCGAGGCCAGAAAGTGGCTGACGTGGGGCGCCGAGCGCGGCGATGCGCAAAGCATGATGAACCTCGCGGCACTCCTCGCCCAGGCCAACCAACGCGCCGACGCCCTCGCCTGGTTCAAACGCGCCGAGGCCGCGGGCCACCCGCAGGCGCGGGCGGCTCACGAGCAACTCAGCCGCCAGCCGGCGCCGTCCGCGCCACCCGCCGCCCGGGAGCGGCCCCGGGAGCGCACCGTCGCGGCCCCACCCTCCACCCCGCCTCCCGCCGCCGCAGCCCTCTCCCCACAGGAGGCGTTCAGGAAAGGCATGGAGGCCTATCGGGCCAATGATTACCCCGAAGCCATGAAGTGGTTTCGACCGGCCGCCGAACAGGGGCATAGCGTCGCCATGTTGCAGTTGGGCACCATCCTCTACTACGGCAGGGGAGGCGTGGAAAAGGATACAGTGGAAGGCCGCGCCTGGCTGCAAAAGGCGGCCGATGCCGGCAGCCCCCTGGCCAAGGGACTCTTGGATAAAACCGACAGTCCCTGACGCCACCATCCGCCGCGCCCGCGTTCATCCCTGAAATCGCCCCACCCCAGTCCTCCACCATGAAAACGTCGCGCCTCCGTCTTTCCTTACTCCTCTGCCTCACCGCCGGATCGCTGCCCCTCCTCGCGCAAAAGACCGGGCCAGGCGAAGCCGATTTTGAAATGGCGGTCCTCGCCGCGTCCAACGTCGATCCGGAGGCCACCGCCCTCCATATGCGTCGCGCCGCCGAGGCCGGCCATCCGGAAGCCGTGTTTCAGCTCGGCGCTCTTTATGAGCAAGGTTACGGCGTCCCCCAGGACGACATCGAAGCCGCCCGCTGGTTCAAGCGCGCCGCCGATCTCGGCCACGCCCAAGCGGACCCGAAACTGAAGGCTCTGCGGGACGCCGGCCGCGGCATCATGGACCAGGCCGCGATGCAAAAGGAGGCCGCCGACTCCGCCATCTGGCTCAAGCACACGCAGGCGCTCGCGAAAGCGGCGGCTGAAGCCGTCGTCCCCGCTCCGAAAGCCGCTTCGCCCGCACCCCGGCCTGCCACCCCCGCCGCCTCCCCACGTCCCGCGGCGGCCACCGCCAAGACCACCGCCGCGCCCGATGTGCCCGCTTCGCGCGCCGCATATCAGCAGGAGTTGGCCAAGGCCGGGCAGCAGCCCGACCCCCATAAGGCCCGCGGCCTGGCCTTCCGTAATTATTTTCGCGCGCTCACCTCCGGCGGGATGACTCCGGCGGAAGCCGCCAACGCCACCCGCGCCGATTTTCAGGCGCTCGGCAAATACGGCGCCGACTCGCTCTACCACGCCTTCCCGAGCGGCCAGGCCGCGCTCTTCCGTGATTTTCTGACTCAGGCACAGAAGGACGAAGTGGTGGCCATCGGCCGCGCGATCATAGCCAAGGCCGAGGCGGAAAAAGCCGGCCCTCGGCCGGCGAGCGCCGCGCCCACACCGCCACCCACCTCTTGGTCCACCCCCGCCGTCCGGCCCGCGACCACCGCCGCCAACGGCCCCCCGAGCCTCTTCACCACGGGCGGCAAATACGGCATCATGAACGCCGCCAGACAGGTGACCACCTCCGCCAGATACGAAATGGCCCAGAACCCGAATTCATGGGGTTTCGTCATGGCGAAACTGAACGGCAAATGGGGTCTCGTGGACGGAAGGGGCCGGGAGATCATTCCGCATGTTTACGACTCGATGTTTGGGAGCACGAACCCCGGGCTGTTTATGGTCACCCAGGGCGATTCCTATTTCACGATGGAGGTCGATCAGGCCGGCCGCAGCCGGCGGGTGGGATCCGTGAGTTCCTCCGCCAAGCCCGCCCCGGCCGCCAGTGATTCCCAGGCCACCCTCTCCCGGCTCATGCTGGCGGCGCACGATGCCGCCAGCGCCAATGACCTCGACAAGGCCGCCCGACTCAGCACCGAAGCCCTCGCCCTCGCCCGGCAACCCGGGAACGGAAAACAGCTCCAGCTCATCTTGGAGCTGCGCCAGATCGTGGCCGAGGAGCTCGCCCGCGAGAGCATGGCCGCCCTCGACGCCAAGGACACCACCCGAATGCTCGCCCGCCTCGAGATGGCCGCCAACCTGGACTACCCCCCAGCCGCCTACATGCTCGGCGCCGCTTATGTCCAGGGTGTCGGGGTGACTCCGCATTTCGCGACCGCCCGCCAGTGGTATCAGAAAGCCGCCGACCTGGGACACCAAGAGGCCAAGGACGCCCTCGCCAAGCTCCCCGCGAGCACGGGGCCGGACGCGGATCTGCAGGCGACCCTCGCCGGACTGGTGCATGCGACCCATCGCGCCGTCACCGCCAAAGATCTGGACAAAGCGGTCCAAAACAGCACGACCGCCCTCGCGCTCGCCCAGCGGCTCGGGAATGAAACCCAGCTCAAGTCCATCATGGATATGCGCCTCCTCGTGGCCGACGAGCTCATGGCCGACGCCATGGCCGCCCACCAAGCCGAAGACACTGACCGGATGTTCGCCCGCATGAAGGTAGCGGCCGGTATGGACCATCCCTTCGCCACCTACATGATGGGACTCGCCTACGAAGAGGGCGTCGGGGTGGACCTGGATGTTGCCACCGCCCGCCAGTGGTATCAAAAAGCCGCCGACCTCGGTCACAAAGACGCCAAGACCGCGCTCGCCAAGCTGCCGGCTTTATGAATCCACCGCGCTCCAACGCGCAGCCCCGCCAACCGAGCGATGAAAACATATCCCTTCCTCTTATTCCTTTGCATCCTGTGCCTCACCGGCTGTGCCACGACGGGAGCGGACCGTGAGACCGCCGAAGCCAACGCCTACGTGGCCGGAATGGTGACCGGCGCGATTCTCACCCATCAGGCCCGCGATGACGCGCAACCGCATCGCACCCTCAAAGAAGCACGCCAGGAACTGAGAAACTCACGCACCCTGATTTGGCTCTCCTTGATCGAAGTGCTCTTCAAAAAACCCTGAACCTCGTTGGCGGCTAAGTCCCAGGCATCTCTCCGGCTTTCCGTGCAGGCACCCACGAATCGCTCGATGCTTTTGGACTTTAGCCACAGATGACACGGATGGGCACAGATAGAGCACTTTCCTGGTCGCCTTCTTGCGCCGCCGTAGGCGGGTAAACTTAATCTGTGCTTATCTGTGTAAGCCGCAGCCAAAATTGAGCGCCGCGGCGTCTGCATGGTCTGAACCCCAAGCGCGCTTGGGATCATGATCAGGAAAAAGCGTGAAAGGCCCTGACAACGTGGCCGAAAGAATCCGCGAGCGAATAAAACGTCACAGGCGCCTGTGGGCGCGCGGGAGGGCCACATGGGGGGATTTTTTCGCCTTTTTGTGGCAATAACCTAATTTGCACCGCTCTGATCCGGTCGTTTCGGCTTCAATTTCCGCAACCACTGATGATGATCTGATAAGTAACATGATCTTGGCCGCGTATATCCTGATCGGAATCACGCTTTGTCTGATCGTCGCAAGCAGGAAGGGGAAAACGGGGCGCCGCAGCGAATCGCCGCTTTTGATGCTCTTCGATCCCGGCTGGCCGGTGATCTTGTTTTGGCCGCTTTGGCTTGGGATTGTTTTGGTCGAACGTTCCTTCCCGAAAACGCCGCAGATACCGCCATCCACCCCATTTGATCCGATCGGAAAAACAGGACGCGTCGTGACTGATCTGCGGCCGACCGGTCGGATCCAGATCGGCAGCACACATTACGATGCGCGATCTGATGGCCGCATAATCCCGGCAGGCGTGAACGTGCGTGTCGTGGCGCGTTCGATGGCCGAACTCATTGTCGAAGAAGTGGGAAGGCTCCCTTCAGAGTAACGGGGAACCCCGCCCCCCTTTCCTTCCTGGCACTCGTCGCTCCCATTGCCGGGGCCTCAGCGATCTCTGCGGTCTCCTGTAAAACCCGACGGCTCCTGCCCTCGCACTCGCTTCACCCCAGCACGCCCTCGTGCAGGGTGAGAGGGCGGGCACACTTGGCGGCGTGGGCGGCGTTGTGCGTCACCAGCACGAGCGCCGTCCCGGTCTCGTGGCAGAGCCCCAACAGCAGATCAACGACGGCGTCGCCGGTGCGTTCGTCGAGATTGCCAGTCGGTTCATCAGCCAAAACGAGCTTGGGCGCATTCATGAGCGCCCGGGCCACGGCCACGCGCTGACGCTCCCCTCCGGAAAGCTGGCCGGGCAGATGCGTGGCCCGCCCGCTGAGCCCGACCCGGGCCAGCAGCTCCGCCGCCCGCCGACGCTGCGCCGCCCCCACTCCGCCCCGGATGCGCGCAGCCATGAGCACATTGGCCAGGGCATCCATTTCGGGGATGAGATAGAAGGACTGGAAGACAATCCCCAGAAACTCCGCCCGCCGCGCCGCCGCCGCCGGCCGGCCCGCCCACTGCAACCGGCCGGCATCGGCGGCATCCAGCCCCGCCAGCAGGTTGATGAGCGTGGATTTGCCCGAGCCGGATTCGCCGCGGATCGAAACGCTCTCGCCCGTCGCGACCGCCAGGGAAACATCGCGCAGCACCTGCAGCCGCTGCGAACCGCTGAGGTAGGTCTTGGCCAGGCCGGTGGCCTCAAGGACGGGATCACTCACTGCGCAGGGCCTCCACAGGGTTGAGCCGGGCCGCCCGCCACGCGGGCAGCAGACCGGCCAAGGTTGAGATGACGATCGCACACACGACAATCAGGACAACGTCATTCGGCGCGGTGTAGGCGGGCAGGCGGCTGAACTGGTAAAACCGCGCCAGCACCTCCTCGCTGCCGGTGAGCTGGGTGAACACGCGGATCATATCGTGCCGGAAGTGCAGGAACACAAAACCCAGCCCGAGGCCGGCCAGCGTGCCGGCGACGCCGATGAAAAATCCCTGGAAGCAGAAGCAGGCGGCCACCTGCCGGGGCTTCGCGCCGAGCGCGCCGAGCAGGCCGATCTCCCGGGTCTTGCGCACCACGGCGATGAGCAGCGAACTCGCCACCGAGAAAGCCGCCACCACGATGATGAAGGTGAGCAGGAAGAAGATCATGTTTTTCTCCAGCTGCAGGACGAAGAGAAAATCCTGATTGGCTTCCAGCCACGAGCGGGCCTGCGCGATGCCGGGGCCAAGCGCCTGGTTGATGCCGCGCGCCACCGCATCCGCGTCCGCTCCGGGGGCGATTCGCACATTGATGCCATGCACGGCGGAACCGAGACCGTAAAGGTCCTGCATCGTACGCAGGGTCAGGATGACAACCGAGCTGTCGAGCTGCTGATGGCCGACCTCAAAGATGCCAACCACCATGAGCTCACGCGGCAGCAGCACCTCGTCGTGTTTCAGCTTCTCCAGCAGCAGCGGTGAATAGACCTCGATCCGGCTGCCCAGCCTCGCCCCGAGACTGTAAGCCAGCTGGGAGCTGAGGATGACACTGTCGTCATCGAGCTCGTCCAGCGAACCGACGCGGACAAACCGGCCGAGCGGGGCCACGCTCTCGATGCGCTCAAGGTCGATGCCCTGGATCGCGGGATAAGCCGCCTTGCGTTCGTGCTCGATCATCGCCACGCCCTCGGCAAACGGCGTGGCCGCCACGACCCCGGGCACTCCGCCGATGAGCGACAGCAGTGCCTCCTGGCCGTCAATCAGGCCATGGGCGCGCACCTGCACCTCCCCCTGCGTGTCCACGATCATCTTCCGAATCTCGTGCTGGAAGCCGCCCATCACACTGATCGAGATGACCAGCAGCATGACACCCAGCGCCACCCCCGTCACCGAGATGGCGGTGAAGAAAGGAAACTTCCGCCCCGAGGGGAAGAGCTGCTTCAGGGCGAGATAGACGGGCCAGGACATCGCGGAACGCGCGTGGAAGGGTGAAGTTTGAGTTTAAACAACCGCCGGCGGGGAAAGCTCCGCAGGTTCCGTCTTCTACTTCAACCGGCACCAACCCCGGAGGGACGCAGCGAGGGGAAGAGAATCACATCGCGAATGCTCTCCGCGCCGGTGAGAAGGATGCACAGGCGGTCGATGCCGATGCCCATGCCGCCGGCGGGCGGCATCCCGTGCTCAAGCGCGAGCAGGAAATCGGTGTCGAGGTTCTGCTTCTCCTCCCCCACCTGCTTCTCGAACATCTCGCGCTGCACGAAGGGATCGTTCTGCTCGGAATAGGCCGGGGCCACTTCCATGCCGCCGATGATGCACTCGAACACATCAATCAGACCGGGATCTTCCGCATTGAGCTTGGCCAGCGGGCAGAGCTCCTTGGGCAGGTGCGTGACAAAAGTCGGCTGGATGAGCGTGGGCTCGATGCGCTTGCCGAAGATCTCGTTGACGATCTCGTGCGTCTCCCAGTCCGGCCGCACATCGAGGCCCAGCGCCTGCGCCGCCGCGGTGGCCCGGGCGCGGTAGTCGGGTGTGTGGCGGAATGAACTGAGCGTCGCGCCACCGAGCTTGTCGCCCACCGTCGCGTCGATCAGGTCGAAATAACGCGCCTCGCGCCACTCGCCGGCAAAGTTGATGACCTCGCCGCTGGCGGCGTGCGTGATCTCGGTCGCGCCGATGACGTCGCGCGCGAGGTCGGCGAAAATGGCCTTGAGCAGCACCATCATGCCGCGGAAATCCGAGTAGGCCTGATAAACCTCCAGCATCGTGAACTCGGGGTTGTGCTTGGTGGAGATGCCCTCGTTGCGGAAGACGCGGCCGATCTCGAACACGCGGTCGTAACCGCCCACGAGCAACCGCTTGAGACGCAGCTCGAGCGCGATGCGCAGGAAGAAATCGGCCCCGAGCGCGTTGTGGTGCGTGGTGAACGGGCGCGCCGCGGCGCCGCCGGCCACGCCCTCCAGCACGGGCGTTTCGACTTCGAGGAACTTCCGTCCGGCCAGCGTCGCGCGGATGCTGGCGACGCTTTCGCTACGCTTCATCAGGCGCTTCCGCGACTCCTCGTTGACGATGAGGTCGAGGTAGCGCTGGCGGTAGATCTGCTCGCGATCGGTCAGCCCATGCCACTTCTCCGGCAACGGGCGCAGGGCCTTGGAAACAAGGGTATAGCGTTCGACCCGCACAGTGATCTCACCGCTCTTGGATTTGAATAGGTTGCCCTCCGCGCCGATGATATCGCCAAGATCGAGCTTCTTGAAGGCCACATAAGCCTCGTCGCCCACGAGATCCTTCTTCACGTAGAGCTGGATCTGCCCCTCCTGGTCGAGGATCTTGACGAACTGGCTCTTGCCCATGTCGCGAATGACGACAAGGCGGCCCGCAACCTTGACCGGCACGGTGTAGTCCTGCCCGTCCACATGGGCTTTCAGCGCCTCGCCCGAGAAATGCGTCTGCTCCGCGTTGGCACGGAATGGATCCGCACCCGCGGCACGCAGGTCCTGCAGCTTCTTGAGCCGCACGGCATGCTGGTCGTGGCTGATGTCCTGGGGAATATCGCTCATGGAACCGCCCACGGTGACAGCCCCTCCACAGCCGCGCAAACGGAAATTATTTCCACACCACTGCCGACGGGTGCGCTACAACCCAAGAGCCAGCCATCATAAGGTGGGCCGTGCGCTCCGCGCGCGGCGGTTTGAGTGGGCGAACGGCATCCCGGCCGCGCGCGGAGCGCACGGCCCACCTCACAGCCTGACCTCAGCTTGAACTACAGCCGTAGAGCGATGGCACACCTTCAAAGACCAAACTCCTTCAACCCTTCCTCTGCCGTAACCTGCACAATCGTCGGTTCCGGGGGCGACCAGTCCAGCACGCCGATCGTGAGGCGGTAATAACGCAGGCCGAAATACGCCACGAGCCAGCGGGCGCCGCGGCGGCGGATGACTTCCATGCCGGTGATGTCATCGCGCAACTTGATCGGCGCAACATCAGGCCAACGGAAAGGGTTGTCGGAGTCCACGTAGCTCCACGCATGATGCCCGCCAAAGAAGAGCCGCCAGCGGCCGTCGTCCAAGCGCTGCACATTACTGGACTCGCACTGATTCCAGGCGTTGAAGCCGTAAACGATGCCCTCATCGCGCCAGTTGAGGAGATCGGAGGATGAAGCGCGCGCGACACAGCCGTTGCCGTCTTTTTTGACCGCCGTGTAATACAACTGAAACCGTCCTTCGTACTCGATCACATGCGCATCGCGGCAGGCCGCGCCACCGGTGGTCGGGCAGAAGGCCCAGCCGTATTCTTCGGGGCGGATGACGGGCCGGTCGGATGCACGCTCCCAGCGGAAAAGGTCCGTCGAGACCGCCACGCCGATGCGCTGCGTGTTGTCGGTCGCCACGCCGGTGTAGAACATCCAGTGCCGGCCGGCGTGGCTGATGACGTAAGGCGCGAAGACATGCCCATGATCCCAGCCGCGGATATCGATGAAGAAGCACGGTTCGTGCGTCTCCCACGTCACGAAGTCGCGCGTCGTGGCATGGCCGAAAAACATCTCGTTGCCCGGCTGACAGCAGCTCACGCCGGGCGTGCCGACGATATGATAAAGATGCCAGGTGCCATCCACCTCATGCAGACAAAAATCCTTCAGGTAAAACCCGAGCGGAGCATAGCCGACCCGCAGCCAGTCTTCCTGATGCACCCGCTGCCGCGCCACCGCATCGCGGTAGCATTTGTAGTCCATGTTTTCGAAAGACATGAGCAAATTTCTTATCAGCCACAGATGGCACTGATAATGCCCGGTGTTGAATCCGTATCCGTGCCCATCTGTGTAATCCGTGGCCAAAACTCCATGATTCGCCTCAGCGCTGCCAGCGCTCGTTGAGAGAGGGGAATTTCGGGAAAGGCGCGTGCGGCTCACGTTGATACCAGAAGGCAGTCGAGGCGATGTCGTCGGTGAGCGGCTGGTAGATGCCGCCCGGCCACCAGCCCAGCGCCTGCACGGTCACGCGGAGATCGCGCTCGAAGCCGATGCTGTCGAGCAGGTGCCAGCGGTAGAGGCCGAAGTAGCGCGGGCCGTCGTTGCCGCCGGTATGCGCCAAGGGCATACCAACGAAAGGCGTGTTGAAGGCCTCCTCCACTTGGTCCTTTTTGGGATCCTTGAAGAATCCCCACGCACCGCTGAAGTAATCTTCGGTGCCGTTGTCACAGATCGTCGGAAACTCGCCGTCGCCATCGAGGTAAAACTTGACCTCCCCTTCGCCCCACCAGCCGCGCGAGAGCGAGGTCCAAGCCAGGTAGGTGCCGACGTAGAGCCCGCGGCCCTTCACACCATCGAGGATCGTGTGTTCGGGATGCTCGCGGCGCGTGAGGCTGCGCCGCCATTGCGCGTGAAAATAAGCGGCCTCCTCCGGCACCTCGTGCAGCTTGTAGAGCACCTTGTAGGCGATGATGCGCGCATCCTGCTTGTGCTCATTGGTCAGCGTGATGCGGGCGTGCCGGCGGAAGGGCATCTGCCAGTAGCAGCTGCACCCGCGGTGCGGCGCCACGATGACAGGGAGCGAGTTGACGCCATGCGGCGTGGTGTCGAAACCCATCGCAAAAAAATCACCCAGCGGCACCTCGACCGAAGGCATCTCCTCGCCGTCCCAATACATCCGCAGGACAAGTGTGCGGAATTCCTCGGCGCTCGCGGTGATCCAGAACTGGTTGATGCAGCCGGGGCCGGCGATGTCGGCGAGGGTCGTGGTTTCACCGGCTTTGAGGCCGATGAAAGGACGGACCTTCCAGCCGCGCCCAAGGTGCGCGGCATGCGCGCTGTGCGGCAGATTTGGATCGGTGGGATCGGGCGTCCACTTCGCGCCGCCGCCCTTTTTCCCGGTGGGATTCTCGGCGTTGATCATGCGGGTCACCGCACCGGTTTGGAAGGGCAGCAGGCCCAGAAGGTTGTTCATCGCAAGGGGGTTCATGAGGCAGGGTACGCCCAGCCAAGCCGGCGGCCCGACCCAGCGCAAGCGCGGCGCGGACGACGACGCGGAGTTGCACGCCGCCGGTTTCCACCCATCGTGGCACCATGTCCGCCACTCCCTCTGCCCTCGCCGCCCTCGTCATCGACGACTGGGGCCGTACGGCTTACGATGAGGCCAAGGCCAGACAGGACGTCCTCGTGGCCCGCCGTCTCGCCGGCGAAACCGGCGACACCCTGGTCTTCACCGAACACGATCCCGTTTTCACCATCGGTCTGCGCCAGGGTGCGGAAGAGCATATCCGGTGGGACGCCGACCAACTCGCCCGGGAAGGCGTGAGTGTGACCAAGACCAACCGCGGCGGCGACATCACCTATCACGGCCCCGGGCAGATTGTCGGCTACCCGATCGTTTCACTCATCCCCCGCAAGGATCTCCACGCTTACCTCCGCTTCCTTGAACAGGTGCTCATCAACAGCGTCGGCGCCCTCGGCCTTACCGCCTCACGGCGCGACGGCCTCACCGGCATCTGGCTGGGCCGGCGCAAGGTCGCCGCCATCGGCGTCGCCGTAAAACGCTGGGTCGCCTACCACGGCTTCGCGCTCAACGTGAACGCCAACCTCGCCCACTTTCAGGGCATCGTCCCCTGCGGCATCAGTGCCACCGACGGCACCGTGACTTCGCTCCACGCCGAACTTGGCCGCGAACTCGACCTCGCCGAGGTTAAAACCGTCCTCGCCCGCGAATTCGCGCAGCTGTGGCCGGAGTTTTTCCGCGGAGCCTGAGCCGAGTCAGCGCTTCGACATCGACAGGAGCCAGAACACCGGACCGTCCCGCTCCCAACCGTTTTTCTCCGCCCAGTATTGCTCGTGGTGCCCGCTCACCCAGATCAGCCGGTCCCCTTTGCGGAAACGATGCACCGGCACGCCGCCCGCCGGCTCCTTGAGCCAGACATGACCCATCGCACCTTCGATCACAAAACCTTCCTCCAGATTGGTCGCCACTTCTTCCGGGTTCACAGCCAGCCGGCGCAAAACCGGGGCCTCTGTACGCAGCATCCGATGCAACAACCCCTTCTCAGCGCCTCCATCAGAGACCAGCAATCCGTCACCGGTCAGCTTCCAACCAGCGCGCACCAGATTATCCCTTTCCCTCGCATCGGTGGAGATGATCGTCTCCGCGATGTCAGGATTTTGCATCAGTAACAGCCAAGCTCGGGTGTTTGCCGCAGACGTCACCGTCACGAGCACACCCGCCAGCAGCACCAGCAACACCCGGGAACGGGAAAACAGAACAGAAAAAGAGGAAGTAGTTTTCATTGGATTGGGATCAGATTGATTCAAGTCCGCCCCAAGGACAGGCCAAACTCAATTTGGTAACCACTTTTTAGCGGCCAGCCGCCAATTCACGCGAGCGCATCTGCCGGCCATCACCCGCCGCGACCGCGGAAATATCCGCTTTCATCTGCGACATTCCTGGTCAATCTGTCTCCTCTTCCGATGGATACCACGCGCAAACCCTCCTGGCTCCGCGCCAAACTCCCTTCCGGTCCCGGCTATCAGGCCGTGCGGCAGCTCGTGGACACCCACAAGCTCCATACCGTCTGCCAGAGTGCGCAATGTCCCAATCTCGGCGAATGCTGGTCGCGCGGCACCGCCACGCTGATGATTCTCGGCAACATCTGTACGCGGTCCTGCAACTTCTGCGCCATCCAGACCGGCCGCCCCACCGAACTCGACCTCGGCGAACCCGCCCGCGTAGCCGATGCCGTCGCCAAGATGGGCCTGCGCCACTGCGTCATCACCTCCGTCGCCCGCGACGAACTGAAGGACGGCGGCGCCTCCGTCTGGGCCGCCACCATCCGAGCCATCCGCCACCGCATGCCGGAAACCGCCATCGAGGTGCTCACGCCCGACTGGAAAGGCCGCCTCCACGACCTGGACACCGTGCTCGACGCCAAGCCCGACATCTTCAACCACAACCTCGAAACCGTCGAACGCCTGCAAAAGCCCGTGCGCGTGCAGGCCCGCTACGATCGCAGCCGTTCCGTCCTCCGCCACGCCAAGTCACGCGGCTTCACCACCAAGACAGGCATCATGCTCGGGCTCGGCGAAACCGAGACGGAAATCGAGCAGACCATCCGTGACATCGTCTCCGACGGGACCGACATCCTCACCGTCGGCCAGTATCTCCAGCCCACCCCGCAGCACCTGAAGGTCGAACGTTGGGTGCATCCCGACGAGTTTACCCGCTGGAAGGAATTCGGTCTCCAAGCCGGCCTCGGCGTCGTCGAGAGCGGCGCCATGGTCCGTTCCAGCTACCACGCCGACGAACAGTCGCAGAAATACACCGGCGTCGAGCACCTCAACACCGCCAACGCCCTGGCCGAGGCGTGAGCCGGCCCCAGCGAGCAGTCTGAACTGCCGCGCGCGGAGCGTACGGCCACCTCGGGCAAGCGATCAATTTGCAACAGTTCCAATAAAATTGTGGCCGTCTCTCCCTGTACAGAAGCACCGGAAAGAGCCGTTATTTCTAACAATCCGTGAAGATGCCCTGAACCAGTGGTTCAGGGCGCTCGAGAGCGCGGCGTTCCAACAAGTCCGCAAATCTCACCCCATCGTCACATTGCCGCTTTGCTTCCGCCGATGGCTTTGTGTCAGCCTGCCCCCATGAAATCGCGTCTCCCTCTCCTGCTTGCGCTGTTCTTCGCGATCATCCCGGTGTTGCTGCCAGCCCAAGGGCGACTCGTTTCCGGACCGATGCTGGGCTACCAGACCCACCGCGAGGCAATGATCTGGGTCGAGACGGCAGGGGCCGAGGCCGTGGCCATCGAGTTCTGGCCGGAGGGCCGACACGAGGCCTCGCAACGGGTCACGCACCGCCACCCGTGGGCAAGCCCCGCCGGCGGCCAACCCCAGCGGTTCGTGCTGCCGTTGCTCGAGATGGGCCAGACCTACGAGTACCGCGTGCTGATCAACGGCGAACCGGTCGCCCTGCCTGCCCCGCTCACCTTCCACACCACTGACCAGTGGGAATGGCGCACTCCGCCGCCGGACTTCAGTTTCCTCTTCGGCTCCTGCGCCTACTTCAATGACGCGCCCTACGACCGCCCCGGTGAGCCTTACGGCCATGGTACGGAGATTTTCCTGCACATGGCCAGGTCCGGCGCCGACTTCACCCTCTGGGGCGGCGACAATGTCTATCTGCGCGAGTCCGACTGGTCCTCGGAAAGCGGCATCTGGTATCGTTACCAGCAGGACCGCGCCACGCCGGATCTGCAGCCCCTGCTGGCCGCCATGCCGCACTATGCGACGTGGGACGACCATGACTTCGGCCCCAACAACTCCAACGCCGGCTACGAATTCAAGGATGTCACCCTCGCCGCCTTCAAGGCCTATTGGGGCAACCGCACTTTCGGCGAGCCCGATAACCCCGGGGTCTATCATCGTTTCCAATGGTCCGACGCCGCCTTCCTCGTGCTCGACAACCGCTACCACCGCGATGAATCCGCCACCGATCCCGACCTGCTCCCCGGCAAGTCGCAATACGGCGCGAAACAGATGACCTGGCTGCGGCAGAACCTCGCCGGCCTCCTCGAAGGCAACAACCGCCGCCACTCTCCCATCCGCTTCATTGTCACCGGCGGGCAATTCCTCTCGGAGCGGCTTTACCCCGGCTCCGAAGATCACCACCGCTACCAGCGCGAGCGGGAGGAAATCCTCGATTTCATCCGCATCCACCGCATTCCCGGCGTGATCCTGCTCACCGGCGATGTGCATTACACCGAGCTCGTGCGCCGCGACGACCTCCTGCCCTACCCGCTCTACGAACTCACCAGTTCCCCCCTCTCCAGCGGCGTGCATTCCCGGCCCCTTGAGCCGAAGCCCGGCCGCATCGAGGACACCGTCGTGCAGACGCAGAACTACTGCCAGGTGGCGGTCACCGGCCCGCGCGACGACCGGCTCATCACGATCACCTGCTACAGCCGGACCGGCGAGCAGCTCTGGCAGCGTGAGATCCGCGCCAACGACCTGCGCTGGCCGGAAGAATGAGCGACCGCCTGCCACTTTCGGTCTGTGCAATCCCGCGGAGCCCCCTAAAATACCCACCATGAAATCCCGCCAAGAGATCGTCGAAAACTGGCTGCCCCGCTACACCGGTGTGCCGCTCGATGAGTTCGGCGATTACATCCTGCTCACCAATTTCGACCACTACGTGAAACTCTTCGCGCAGTGGCACCGCGTGCCGGTCCAAGGCAAGGACAAGCCCATGCCCAGCGCCACCGCCGGCGAAATCACCATCATCAATTTTGGCATGGGCAGCGCCACCGCCGCCACCGTCATGGACCTGCTCAGCGCCGTCACCCCCAAAGCCGTGCTCTTCCTCGGCAAGTGCGGCGGCCTCAAGCACCGCGCGGGGCTCGGCGACCTGATCCTCCCCATCGCCGCCATTCGCGGCGAAGGCACGAGCAACGATTACTTTCCACCCGAGGTGCCCGCCCTGCCGGCCTTCGCGCTGCAGAAGGCCATTTCCACCACCATCCGCGACCATGCCCGCGACTACTGGACCGGCACCGTTTACACCACCAACCGCCGCGTCTGGGAGCACGACAACACCTTTAAGAAATACCTCAAAAAAATCCGCGCCCTCGCGATCGACATGGAGACGGCCACCATCTTCATGACCGGGTTCTTCAACGAGACCCCGACCGGCGCCCTCCTCCTGGTTTCCGACCAGCCCATGACCCCCGAGGGCGTGAAGACCAGCGAGAGCGACAAGCAGGTGGACGCCACCTATGTGAACGACCACCTCCGCATCGGCATCGACTCGCTCAAACAGCTCATCAACCAAGGGCTCACGGTAAAACATCTCCAGTTCTGAGCCCGATTCGTACGGACGAAAGCCCCCGATCGCACTGATAAATAGAGCAGGGAGATTGGAGTGAGGGCAGAGTTTAAGCCCAAACCGGTTTTACAAGAAGTAACGGAGAGAACGGAGGGAGCAGAGAGCGAGAATCGCGGACTGCTTAACCACGTTCCAAATGAAGCGACGTTGCGCCATCCATACCAATGGGCACGAAGGGGGAAGCCTGGTGGGCATGAGGGACCGAGGTGGGCCGTGCGCTCCGCGCGCGGCGGTTTGGGAGCGTTATAGCATCCCACGAATCAACACGAAGGATGATCCCAATCGCACGGATCAAACCGGTTTTATCCCAGCGGTATTACCTTTTACAGGAGGTCGCAGAGAGCACAGAGGAAGGGACTGAGTTCTTGTGAGTCATGAGAACCTGCCGCGCGCGGAGCGCACGGCCCACCCAAAAACGCGGAACGGCATGTGCGCTACCCGGCCACGGCTCCAAACAGTTTGTCATCTAATAGATGACAAACTGTTTGGCCACCTCTCTTCGCCAAATCTAACCTCCAACAGCCTGCCCATTTGTTTTCGCCCAAATCGGGAAGAGCTGAGGCCCATCATTCTTATCTGGAACCCAGGAACGCTGGAAAGGACCCCGGACTAAACCGGCTTGGTTTCAGTGTTCCTGCACGCCATGCTCAAAGTGCCAAACATCCCTTCGTTCGAAACCGACAACCAAACCAGCCCGTCATCCCCGCACAGTCGAGTGCGCCCGCAGGCGGTAGCGGCGGGGGCTGACACCGAAGCGCTTCCGGAAGAGCGCGTAGAAATGCGAGAGATTGTTCAGTCCGCAATCGAGCGCGATGTCCAGGATCGGCCGGTTGGTCTCCATCAACTGCCGCGCGCTGTAATCCATCCGCGCGGCATTCACGAGATCGGTCGGCGTGCAGCCCAGCCAGCGCGCCGTGGCCCGCGCCAGATGCGACGGGCTGCAACCGGCGAGGCGGGCCAGGGCCGGCGTGCCGCCCGAGAAATGGGCGGGCTGCGCCAGTGCACGGCGGCATTGCTCCAGCCATTCCGGCACGGGCGGGGCGCTGGTGGGCGCGACGGGGCGCAGTTGCGGCAGCTCCATCAGAAATCCATCCAGCGCCACGCGCGGTCGCCCCGGAGCCGCCAGCCGCTCGACCCAATGCGCCAGCGTGCCCTGCCCGCGGCCGTCCACCGGCCAGGCCCGGCGCGACAGCGGCTGCTCAAACCAGTCCGGCTCCGCCGCAAAATACCGCCGGCGCACCGCCGCCCACGCTTCGCTGGGGAAGGCCAGATTCACCAGATGCAACGGGGAGGAGGATGAGCCCCGCACCCGATGGCGGTCCTGCGGGCGCACCAGGTGGAGTACCCCCGGGCGCAGCTCGTGCGTCCGGCCGTTGCATTGCTGCTCACCCCGGCCGCGGGTCGCCCAGAAGACCTCGTGGTAATCATGGTCGTGATAGCGCGCCACGTTGTCCGGCGTCAGCTCCACCTTCGCAAAATGATAGGCCTCCCCCCCGCGCACAAATTCGGAAAGACGAAAACGGACGCAGGTCAGCGGCATGGCATCAATAAAACACAACAAAACACGCTTTTATGGCAAGATTTACCCATAAAAGGATGATATAACACAAGGGTCATGGTTGCCTCACACTCCACTCCCAACACTGCCCACCACCGCCTCACACCGGCTGAAGTCGATGTTTATAACCGCGAAGGTTATCACATCTTTCGCCAGCCGGTCTTTCCTCAGGCCAAGTTCGACGGCCTGAAAAACTGCTTCGAGGATATCCTCGGCAACCTCGAAGCCGATGTGCGGCCCGAGTCGATGGACGTGCCGCACTTCCAATATCCGCAGCTCTTCGAATGGCTGTTCGCCGACGAGGTGCTCGATCTGGTCGAGCCCATCCTCGGACCCGATATCGCGCTTTTTGCGAGCCACTTCATCTGCAAGCCCAAGGGCAACGGCAAGCGCGTGCCCTGGCACGAGGACTCCCACTACTGGAAGACGATGATCACGCCCATGGAAGTGGTCACCGTCTGGCTCTCCATTGATCCCTCCACCAAGGAGAATGGCTGCATGTATGTGATCCCGCGCACACACAACACCGGCCGGCAGGGCTTCTCGGACTACGACGATCTCAAGCCCGGCGAAGCCGTGTTCGCCGATGAGATCAAGGCCGCGCAGCGCGATACCACCAAGGCCATCCCGGTCGAGCTCACGCCCAACCAGTGCAGTCTCCACGACGGTCGCATCATCCACGGCAGCGAGCCCAACACCTCGAACATCCGCCGCTGCGGCTACACCATGCGCTACGTCAGCACCAGGGTGCGCCAGCACCACGAGAAGATCGGCGAGTGGCACCACCTCTACCTCGCGCGCGGCCAGGACCACGCCGGCAACACCTACGGCGATCCCACCCGAGCCTATCCCGAGATGGCCCGCTTCCGCGCCAAGCACGGCAAGAACGGCCACTGAGCCATCCTCTTTTGAGGTTGGGCTTTTTCCATGGCGCGGGCATACCCCGCGCCATGTTGCTTTCCGAACTCTCCGCCCGCGCGCAGGAAATCCGCGCGCTTTACGATGCCCGGGCCGTTCGCCACGGGAGCCGGCCCTGGACAGTGACCGAATTCGCCCAGGGCTTCGCCGGCGATGTCGGCGACCTCATGAAACTCACCATGGCCCGGCAGGGCCTGCGCCCCGCCGAACGGATCGACGAACGCCTCGCCCATGAGCTGGCTGATTGCCTGTGGTCGGTGCTCGTGCTGGCCGACGCCTGCGACGTGGATCTCGAAAAGGCGTTCACCCGCACGATGGACGAGCTGGAAAGTCGGCTGGACTGACCGCTCACCGCTTGCGGGCCTGCCAGGCGGACTCGATCTCCTCCAGCGTCCGCCCCTTCGTCTCCGGAACCTTGATCAGCACGAAGATCAACGTGGCCAGGCTGCACGCGGCATAGACCAGGAAGGTGCGGGCCGGCCCCACGGAGGGATTATCGTGCAGCATGGGAAAAGTCTGGGCCACGACATAGCACGAGCTCCAGATCACGAAGGTCGCCACCGACATGGCCCGGCCGCGCAGCTTGGCCGGCAGGATCTCCGCGCTGATGATCCACGGCAGCGGGCCCATCGCGAGATTGAATACCCCGCCGAAGACCAGCACCGCCACCAGCAACGGCAGGCCGGCGCTGCCCTGAAAGAAAAACCAGGCCACCGTCCCGAGCGCCAGCACCTGCACCGTGTTGCCGAAAATGAGCAACGGCCGCCGCCCCACCCGGTCCACCAGCGCAAAGGCCAGCAGGGCGCAGACGAAGCCGATCAGTGTGATCATGACCGTGGCCCGGAAGGCATCGCTCATCCCCGCGCCCGCCGTGGCAAAAATCTTCGTCGAATAATAGGCGATGGCATTGATGCCGCTGAACTGGGAACCCGCCATCAGCGCCACCGCGATGATCAGCGCCGGCCGGTAGCGCGGCCCCAGCAATTCGCTGAAGCGCCCTTCGTCCCGGCCCAGCACGGCCTTCACCGCCGCGATCTCCCGCCCGGCCTGCTCACGATCGGAAACCGATTCGAAGATGACGCGCGCCTCCGCCTCGCGCCCGCGGCCCAGCAACCAGCGGGGACTCTCCGAGGTGAAAAACAGCAGCCCAAGAAAGAACAGCGAGGGCACCAGCTCCGCCCCGAGCATCCAGCGCCAGCCGTAGGCCGTGTTCCAGGATTCATCACCGAGCCCGTGGATTTGAGCGTTGATGAAAACCGTCACCAGCGCCCCGGAAACAATGCCGACCTGAAACAGCGCCCCGAGCCGGCCGCGCCATTTCGCCGGCGCGAGCTCCGCGACATACACCGGACACACCATTGAGGAGGCACCCACGCCGAGCCCGCCGATGAAGCGCGCGATCAGAAACTCGGTGAAAGTCTGCGGCACCGCCGACCAGATGGCCGAGATGCCATAGAGCACCGCGCAGAGGAACAGGAGATTGCGGCGACCATACCGGTCGCTGATGAACCCCGCGCACATCGCGCCCGGGATACACCCGAGGATGGCGCTCGCGCCGGCGAATCCCTCCTGAAACGGCGTCAGGTTGAAAAACGCCTTCAGGTATTGGTTCGCACCATTGATGACGATCGTGTCGTAACCAAAGAGAAAACCGCCTGTGGCCGATACCAGCGTCACAAGCAGCAGATTGCGGGATAAGCGGGGTTGCATCGGGGGTGAAAGCAGCCTGCCTGCAATGCCAGCCCCGACCGGGACTGCAACCCTAACCTCGCCTCACTCCGCCACTTTAAACCAGAAGGGCACGAAGATCTCCTGACCGCCGATCTCCACCTGACTCCAGATCACATAGCGGCCGGCGGCGGGAATCGTCACCTGGAAGGTCAGTTCGGGGCGCACCGGATCCGGAACCACACTGAGATCGATTTCATTCGGATGCAGATGCGCAAATCCGCTGCGCTCCTCATCAAACGCCACCAAATGCGCATAGGCGTCCATCACCGGCGCCAGCGGCACCGGCTCGCCATCGGGCCGCGTGACGGTGAAGCTGAGCTCCGCCGGACGCCCCGCACGGATGATTTTCTCCCCGGGCTTGATCTCAAACCGGTAGCCCGCCTTCTCGGCCACCCAGGCCGAGTCCGGCCGCCGGACTTCCTCCTGCGCAACGCCCCCGGGCAGCACACTCAAATCCGCCGACGCATAAAGCCCGCGCAGCGTGGCGGCCGGCATGAAATCGGCAAACACCCGATACACCCCCGCGCGCTCCGGCGTGAATCGCACCACCCATTCCCCTTCGCGCGCTCCCGGCTCGGGATGCACGTGCTGATAATCCCGCAACTCCGGATCAACGATCAGCAAATGCAGCTTTCGGGTGTGCGCCACCATCAGATCCTGCGGACCGATCAGTTTCCCGCTGGAAGTGCTCAGACTTACAGTGAGTTCCACCGGTTCGCCCGCCCGCGCCGCCCCAGGCGTTTTCAAGCGCATGGAGACCGGCGAGCGCACCGCGACCACCGGGATAAACTGCGGATTGCTCGGATCACAAAACTCGATCGCATTCCCGCCCGTCACCCGAAAATCCATGTGACTGAGATTGGTGCCGGTGGGGATGTGGCGAAACCCGGCGTAAAGCGCGGCCGCCCCCAGCGTGATCAGCCCGATCTGCCGCCAACGCGTAACGGATGAAACAGTCGTCGCGGTGCTCATGGCCGGCGCATCTTCGCGACAAAATCACGCGGAGCCCAGGCGCTGCCATCCGCGCGATGCACGATGCGCCCCTCCTCATTGATCAACACGGTGGCCAGCGTGTGGTTGATGATGCTGCCCGTGAATTCGGTCAGCACGCCGAATTGCGCCAGCAAATCCTTGATCGCCCCCTCCGGGCCGGTGAGGAAGGAAAAGTTGCCGGTGTCGATGCCGCGCACGTCGGCGTATTCCTTCAGCACGCCCGGGGTGTCGTATTCCGGATCCAGCGTGATCGAGACCAGTTCGAGATTGGTCACCCCCGCCGCCTTTGCCACTTGTTGCGTCTCCATCATCTTCTGGGTCGCCGCCGGGCACATGGTGGCCACCGGGCAGCGTGTGTAGATGAAATTCAGCATGATCTGCCGCCCGCGGAAACGGTTGCCCTGCACCACCGCCCCGCCCTGATCGTAAAGCGCGAAATCCGGCAGGTTCTCCCCCACCTCGCGATAGGCCCGCCGGCCGCGAATGGCCGTATCCTGCCGCAAGGCCGCGGTGCCGGTCGCCACGGCGGCCGCCGCCACGCGGTCGTCCGGCCAGATTTTTTCCAACCGGTAGTCACCCGTATCGCTCGGGATCATCTCCGCGCGGATGCGCTGCCCAGGCTGCGCATTGGCCGCATCGCCGGACGAGACGAGAAACTCCATCACCATCTCCGGCATGTAACCCGGGATCTCGTCGTGGTGCACGATGAGGATTTTCCGGCCGGGATCGACCTCCAGAATTTCCCCGGTGA
Source organism: uncultured Opitutaceae bacterium (assembly GCA_964429385.1). GTDB lineage: Bacteria > Verrucomicrobiota > Verrucomicrobiia > Opitutales > Opitutaceae > UBA2377. The sequence goes on along the minus strand of CAYSBR010000027.1, from coordinate 5,400 downwards.
GCGCATAGCGCGGCGTCGGCGGTTCGTTGACCGCCGGTTCTTTTGTCCCGGAGCGTCCGCAACCGGCGGCCAGCAGGCCGGCCAGCGCGACACTCACGCACAGGGCATAAGATTTCATGTCACTACCGATTCGCCCGACGATAAATTTGTCAAAGGGTTTGCGACGGATAGCGCCAGCCCTTCTATCTCACAGTTTCCCCGCTCATGACCTCCGCTCATCCCCCCGCCCGCAACGCCGCCTACAAACCGGCCCTCGCCTGGTTTGCCGCGATCGGCGGGGCGTGGGTCTTCGTACTGGTGACGCTCGGGGCCTTCACGACAAGCATCGGCGCCGGTATGGTCTTCCCCGACTGGCCCCTCTCCCACGGCTCGATCAACCCCGAGGGCTGGCTGGAGAATATCGCCATGTTTGCCGAGCACTCGCACCGGCTCACCGGCGCGGTCATGGGCTTCATCACCATCGGACTCGCCGTCTGGCTCTGGCGGAAGGAATCCCGCCGCTGGCTGCGCACTCTTGGCTGGGCCGCGCTGGCCATCGTCATCATCCAGGGCATCATCGGCGGGAAACGCGTCCTCCTCGATTCACTGGCCGTGCCGGGTTTCGAGATGACCCTCGGCCAGATGTTGCGCATCCCGCACGGCATCCTCGCCCATCTCTACGTCTGCATCCTGATCGCCATCGCGGTCTCGCTATCCCGCTCCTGGCTCACCCGCCCGCTGCCGGTGGCCGCCGGCCTGCGCCGCCTTGGGGTGATCTGCTGCGCGCTCATGGTGGCGCAACTCGTCATCGCCGCCACGATGCGCCACAATTTCGCCGGGCTCGCCATCCCCACCTTTCCCCACTCCACCCCTGACGGGCACTGGCTGCCCGCCCACTGGAACTTCTACGTAAACATCCATTTCGCCCACCGCGTGATGGCACTCGTCCTCACCGTCGCGCTCCTCTGGTTCGCCCTCCGGATCTGGCGCGATCCCGGCGCCTCGCTGCTCCTGCGCTGCGGCGCCTCGCTGCTGGTCGCCCTGCTGGCCCTGCAAATCCTGCTCGGGGCGCATGTCATCTGGCAGCTGCGCGAACCGCACGTCACCACCGGCCACGTCGTGGTCGGCGCCATGCTGCTCGCCACCACCTTCTGGCTCACCTGGCTCGCTTATCGGGATGTGATCGAAGACAAGGGCTCACCTGCATGACGGATACCGCCACCAAAGCCTCGTTCGGTGACTACCTTGAGCTGACCAAGCCGCGGCTGAGCCTGCTTTCCGTCATCACCGCACTGATCGGTTATGCCGCCGGCCGGCCGCCCTTCATCGTGGGCGAGCTGCTCGGGGTCGTGATCGGCACCAGCCTCGCCGCAGGCGGCGTGGCCGTGCTCAACCAATGGATGGAGCACGACACCGATGCGCGCATGCGTCGCACCGCGGAGCGCCCCATCCCTGCCGGCAAGATTACGACGGGATCGGCCTTCGTCCTCGGCACACTCATGTGCACGGTGGCCTTGGGGATCATTTTTGTGCAGGTCAACGGACTCGCCGCCTTCTTCACCCTGCTGACCATTGTTTCCTATGTCGGCTGGTACACCCCGGCCAAGCGCTGGTCGCGCTGGAGCACTGAGATCGGTGCGCTGGCCGGAGCCTTCCCCCCCTTGATCGGCTGGGCCGCCGCGGAGGGCCGCATCTCGGCCCTGGGCTGGATTCTCTTTGGCGTCCTCTTCTTCTGGCAGATGCCGCACTTCCTCGCCATCGCGTGGACCCACCGGCGCGACTACGCCAATGTGAGCTTCCCGATGCTGCCGGTGCGCGATGAATCCGGCACCTGGGTCTCCGGCTGGTCGCTTTTTAACACGGTGGCCCTTCTCATCGTAAGTCTGCTGCCAACGCCCCTGGGCCTGGCCTCGCCTTGGTATCTCCTCGCCGCGGTGCCCGGCGGGCTCTGGTTTCTCTGGCGGGCCGTGGTTTTCATGCGACCAACCGGCCGTGAGGTTGCCGCCCGCCGGCTGTTCTTCGCCTCCCTCGCCTACCTGCCGCTGGTGCTCGGCGCCCTCGTGGCGGATCGCGTGATCTTTTTCTGATTTTCATGAGCCTCCACGACATCCCGGCCCTGAACGCCGCCCTCAACGCCCTCGCCACCGCGCTGATGACCGTGGGCTTCATCCTGATCAAAAGCGGCCGGCGCGACGGACACCGGGCCGCCATGCTCAGCGCCGGCGCGGTGTCGGCCATCTTTCTTGTCGGCTACGTGGCCCACAAAATCCTCGTCAAGGGTGTGCACACCCCGTTTGGCGGCGAAGGGGCGATCCGCACGGTGTATTACGCCATGTTGATTTCGCACATCCTGCTCGCCATCGCCATCGCCTGGCTGGTGCCCAAGACCTTTTACCTCGCGATCAAAGGCGATTATGAGCGCCACCGGGCCTGGGCGCGCTGGACCTTCCCGATCTGGTATTACGTTTCGATCACCGGTGTGCTGGTCTATTTCTTTCTCTACCGCTGGTGGCCGGCGGCCCCGGCGAGTTGAGCAAAGATCGAATTTCGCCAAGGATCGGCCCTTCGCCGGCCTTCTGTAAAGCTTCGCTCCCGCCGCGCGCGGAGCGCACGGCCCACCTCTCAATCCGCGGCCCAACTCCCATTGTCTCCTGTTAATAAGGCCGGTTCAGCGCCCGACAGGAGGAGACCAAAGGAAACCGGACACAAAAAAGGACGCGCACGAGGCGCGCCCTTTAAAATCTGCAAAATCTGCCGGTTTATTTGACCGTGATCACGCCCTTCATGCCCATCTGATAGTGAGCGGGGAAGGAGCAGACGTAGGGATACTCACCCGGAGCATCGAACTTCACGACGATGCCATCCGATTGCTTCGGGCCGAGCAGCTTGGTGTGAGCGATGATCTGATCGGCCAGATTCGCGGGGATATAGTCCGCGGCCACAGCGGCGGCGGCAGCGGTGGCGAAGGCCGCCGTGTCGGTGCCGGGCTTCAACACGACGAGGTTGTGGCCCATCGCCTGTTTCGGCATGGAGCCGACGTTATTGAGGACGAGCCGAACCTCCTCACCCACCGCGAGCTGGATGGAGACGACATTGAACTTCATCGCATCGTTGCCGGTGATCTCGATGGTGCGCGGGCCCGATTGAGCCGGTGCGGCGGCCGGGGCGGCCGCGGCCGCCGGTTCCTGCTTGGAACAGCCGGCGAGAACAAGGGCCGCCAGGGCGGCCAGGGGATAGAGGCGGGTTTTCATGGCGAACGCAGGCTGGGTGATCCGGCCGGCCATGGCAACCCTGTCGGGCAATCAGGCTTCAACCTAATACCTGAGTCATTGAAATTAATAGATTTCCCGCAGGATTGCATCCGGCTCAACGCAATCCCAAAAGTGAACGGAATATGGCTTGAAATGCCAAGGCGTTCGCGAACTCTCTTGCGGGTTGGCGTCCGTCGCCAGCACTCATTTTGACCTGTACGCCCACATGCGTTTGACCTCACTTCCCTCCACGCTTGCCCGTTGGGGCCGCGCCGCCCTGGCCTTGGGCGGCATTGCCCTCCTTACAGGCTGCAGTAAGCTCAATTTCTGGCAAATGGACGGCCACCAGACCACCATGGTCACGTCCGGGCCCGTCGCCAAATCCCAGCTCCAGGTCTTCTATGTCACCTGCTGGGTGACGTTTGCCGTCTTCATCGTGGTCGGGCTGGTCCTGGCCTACGCCACGATCAAGTTCAAGGTGAAGACCACCGACGACGAGCATGCCGAGCCGCCCGAGCAGAGCCACGGCAATCCGTTGATCGAGCTGAGCCTCATCGGGGCATCCATCCTGGCCCTTGTCGTCATCGCCGTCCCCACCCTCCGGGCCATCTGGTTCACCTACGACGTGCCCGAGGAACACCAGGAGAACGCCTACGAGGTCACCGCCACCGGTTATCAGTGGTGGTTCCAGTTCGAATATCCGCATGAGCAAATCGAGGGCGTCGGCCCCCTCGTCACCGGCAACGAACTCGTCATCCCCGCCGGTCGCCCCGTGCGGGTCAACCTTCGCACCGCGGATGTCATCCACTCCTTCTGGGTGCCCAAGCTCGCGGGCAAGGTGGACATGATCCCCAACCGCGGCAACCACCTCTGGCTGCAGGCGGATGAACCCGGCTATTTCTGGGGGCAGTGCGCCGAGTTCTGCGGCGAATCCCATGCCGTGATGCGCTTCCGCGTTATCGCTCTGGCCGAGGATGAATTCGCCGAGTGGCTTGAGGCCCAGAAGGCCCCCGCCCGCACCGTGGCCGCTCCCGCCCCCGCCGCCGAGCTGCCCCAGGCCCGGTTTGCCTCCTTCAATCGCAACGAATACGGCTTCACCGACAAATGGGACGCCAATGCCGCGGTCGCCCCGCTGGAGCACTGGAAACAACAGCAGTTCCCCGCCAAGGATGAAAATCCCGAGTTGATCGCCCGCGGCCGGGAGATCTTTAAGGAAAAGACCTGCATCATCTGCCACACGGTCCGCGGTCACGAAGGCATCGGCCGCACCGCCCCGGACCTCACCCACGTCGGATCCCGCTCCACCATCGCCGCCGGTCTCCTGGAAAACACTCCCGAGCAGATGGCCCGCTGGCTGCACGAGCCCAACCATGTCAAACCCGGCAACCTGATGTATCGCGGGGTCGGCGGCATGGCCGGCTACATGAAGTTCGTGGACGGCAAGGCCGTGGAGAACATCACGCTCAATGAAGGCGAGATCAACGCCCTCGTCGCCTACCTCGAAAGCCTCAAATAATCACTCTCATGGACGCATCGGTTAAGTCCCATTTCACCGGAGGCGCGGAAGCGCACGCCCCCACCCGCTCCACGGCCTTCTGGCGGCCCACCGCCAAGACCGGCTTCGTCAGCTGGCTCACCACGGTGGACCACAAGCGCATCGGCTTTCTCTACGGCGTATTCGCGCTGTTCTTCTTTCTGGTGGGCGGGGTCGAGGCGCTGCTCATCCGCATCCAGCTCGCGGTGCCGAACAACGACTTCATCAGTGCGCAGTTCTACAACGAACTCTTCACGATGCACGGCACGACCATGATCTTCCTGGCCGTGATGCCGCTCTCCTCCGCGTTCTTCAATTACATGATGCCGTTGCAGATCGGCGCGCGCGACGTGGCCTTCCCGCGGCTCAACGCCTTCTCCCTTTGGACCTTTGTGGTGGGCGCGATCATCATCAACCTCGGCTGGTTCATGAAATTTGGCGCCCCCGACGGCGGCTGGTTCGGCTACGCCCCGCTGACCTCCAAGAGCATCAGCCCTGATCCCTCGATTGATACGTGGATCATCGGCCTGCAAATCCTCGGCGTCGCCTCCATCGCCGCCTCCCTCAACTTCATTGTCACCATCATCAACATGCGCGCTCCCGGCATGACGATGATGCGCCTGCCGGTCTTCACGT
>CAYSBR010000026.1:45547-57024 GCA_964429385.1 uncultured Opitutaceae bacterium | reverse complement strand
CTCTCCGGCGGCATGCGCCAGCGCGTGGTCATCGCCATGGCCCTCGCCTGCAATCCCGCCGTCGTCATCGCCGACGAACCCACCACCGCGCTCGACGTCACCATCCAGGCCCAGATTCTGGAGCTGATGCAGTCGCTGCAGGATGAGCTCGGCATGGCCATTGTTCTCATCACCCACGACCTCGGTGTGATTGCCGAGATGTGCGACGAAGTGGTCGTGATGTATGCCGGCCGGATCGCCGAATCCGGCCCGGTGGAACGCATCTTTGCCCAACCTTCGCACCCCTATACCCGCGGGCTGCTCGCCTCCATCCCCCGTCTCAGCACCCCACGCAAAAGCCGGCTGCCCGTCATCGAAGGCATGGTCCCCGGCCTTGCCGACCTGCCCGCGGGCTGCCGCTTTCAAAACCGTTGCCCCCACCGCACCGATATCTGCGAGACCCAACCCGCACTCGCCACGGTTTCCCCGGGCCACAGCGTGGCCTGCCACCACTGGACCACGCTCCCGGCGGCCATTCCCAACGGAGATTCAGCCCGGGAGCCCAAGTCATGAGCACGCCGCTACTCGAACTTCAGGACTTGTGCATGCACTTCCCGGTCAAGGAAGGGCTCTTCAACCGCACCCGCACGGTTTGCCGCGCCGTGGACGGCGTCAGCCTCACCGTGAACCCGGGAGAGACCATCGGCCTCGTCGGTGAATCCGGCTGCGGCAAATCCACCCTCGGCAAATGCATCGTCCGGCTGCACTCGCCCACTTCCGGACGCATTCTTTTTGAAGGCCAGGACCTTGCGCCGCTCTCCCGCAGCGCGCTCAAGCCCCGCCGCCGGCATCTGCAGATGGTGTTCCAGGATCCCGTTGAATCACTCAACGCGCGCCACACGGTGGGCGACATCGTCGCCGAACCGCTCATCATCCATCAGCTGGGTGATGCCGACTGGAGGCGCACCCGCGTCCGTGAGCTCCTCACCCAAGTCGGCCTGCCCGCCGGCGCGATGGACCGGTATCCTTTCGAGTTTTCCGGCGGCCAGCGCCAGCGCATCGGCATCGCGCGCGCCATCGCCCTCGGCCCGCGGCTCATCGTCTGCGACGAACCCGTCTCCGCGCTCGACGTCTCCATCCAGAGCCAGGTGCTCAATCTCCTCCTCGACCTGCAGCGCGAGCTCAACCTCAGCTATGTCTTCATCGCGCACAACCTCGCGGTCGTGAAGCACATCTCCGACCGCATCGCCATCATGTATCTCGGGCGCATCGTCGAGTTTGCCGATGCCGACACCATTTACCGCACCCCCCGGCATCCCTACACCCGCGCGCTCATCTCCGCGATTCCCGAGCCCGATCCCACGCGCAAAAAGCAGCGCATCGTGCTGCAAGGCGACGTGCCCTCGCCCATCAATCCGCCCTCCGGCTGCCCCTTCCATCCCCGCTGTCCCCACGCCACCGACCGCTGCAAGACCGAGGTGCCCAAGCTACGCCCGGCCGGTGACGCCGGCCAGCAGGTCTCCTGTCATTACGACCTTTGAGGAAAGCGCCAACTTTCGGCTTCCGTTTTGAAGTCGGAGGCCTACGTTTTCCGCTTCCTGAACGGAGAGGTGGCAGAGTGGTCGAACGCGCCTGACTCGAAATCAGGTTTAGTCGAAAGGCTAACGTGGGTTCGAATCCCACCCTCTCCGCCATTCTTCACCGTGAGGTGAAAACTCGTTATCGGCGAAACCAGCCGACGGGTTGGAATTGAATTCCGCTACGTATTGCCAAGGGCTTTTGAAAGTCAGGGCCAACGATTTTTCGGACACCAGTAAGTTCGAACCGACTTTTTGAGGAAATCGCGCTTTTGCTCGCGATTTCCCTGCGTGAGCAGAATCCCGAGGGATTTGGCCTCTAGAACGAACCGGATGGCCGGTTCGAACCGATTGGTTCGTTGGGTCGAATAGGCCTCAAGCTTTCCGAGGATTTCGGCCTTTCGATTAACGAGGATCAGTTTCTTCGGAACGTATTCATCCTCGCCGATCTGCTCCTTGAGGCGCAGGTCGAGCAGGACTTCGATCTCTCTCTGTTCAGCCGCCGCAGCGGCCTTGGTTGTCTTTATACGGGCTGCCAAGTCCTCGTCGTAGCTTCCGCGCTCCTTTTCAAGCTCCGCCACCATCGCGTCAGCCGCAGCCGGTTTTAAGGCCAACGTGGCGAGCTTGTCGTCCACTTGCGCCGCTATGGCGTCCTCGCGCACGTAAGGCTGCGAGCAGGCTACGACGCGCTTGGTGCATCTGAGGTAGTGGTATCCCTCTGAGTCTCGGTTGTGATGAAGCATCCGCATTCGCCGCAGCGCAGGACGCCTCGATAGACATACGGCTTGAGGGTCGGTGTCTTCGATTTGCTCTTCCGCTCCATCACCGCCTGCGCCTCGTCGAAGAGCCGCTTCGAGATGATCGGCGGATGCTTGCCTTCAAAAAGCTCTCCGCCTGAGAGCATGGTTCCGTAATAGAACGGGTTCTTCAGAAGGTTTTGGTAGTTAGAGACGGAGAACTTCTTGCCCGTGTAGGCAACGAGGCCGACCTCGCTCATGCGCACGCGCAGCTCTTTGAAGGAATATCCGCCGGTCGCATATATGCGTTGCGGGCATGCCGGGCTCTCGGCATCAATGCGCGCAACGATGAAGCCGAAAGTATTTATCTCGTATAGTTGGACATCGTCCAAGTTTCAGGGACAAGTGAGGGATTGGGCCACGCGTCTTGCTTCCGACGGTGTCGAAGTGCTGCTCGACCAATTCGACCTTAAAGAGGGACAGGACAAATACGCTTACATGGAACGCATGGTCACCGACGCCTCGGTCACGCACGTTCTCGTCTTGAGCGACAAGGCATACAGCGAGAAGGCCAACGCTCGGAAGGCAGGCGTGGGCACCGAGTCCCAAATCATCTCCAAAGAGGTCTACGAGAAAGTAGAACAGTCCAAGTTCATCCCGGTCGTGTGCGAGCGTTCGCCCGATGGAGAGGTCTACCTGCCGGCCTTCCTCGGATCACGCATCTGGGTCGATTTTTCGAGTGAGGAAGCCGTGAACGAGAATTGGGAGAAGCTCATACGCCTACTCTACGGCAAGCCGCTCTACGAGAAACCGAAGACCGGCACCGCTCCAGCCTACATAACGCAGGCCGACGCTGCGCCGGCCAATCCCGCTGCTGGCAAGTTCAGTGTCTTCAAGCAAGCATTGCTGCACGGTAGTAAAGGGCTCAAGGTGTATCGCCGTGATTTTCTCGACGCGTGCATCGCGTATGCTGACGCGCTACGGGTTCGCACGCAGCCGGACTTTGAAAAACTCTCGCAGCAGATTGTGGATGATTTCCGAAAGCTCATTCCGATCAGGAATCTTGTCGTCGATTGGGTTCTCCTAGAGGCGGAAACCCAGCCTTCTGAAGAATTCCAAGATTCGCTTGTCGAATTCCTAGAGCGCCTGCCGATTTTGAAGACTCGTCCAGAGGAGTTGGGCGCGTATAATGACGTATGGTTCGACGCGCATGCTCTCTTTGTGTTCGAGACGTTCCTCTACGTCGTTGCTGCTCTGCTTCGGGCGGGAGCGTTCAAGGTCTTGAACGCCGTTCTGTTCGGCAGCTACTTGATAGTCGAAAAGCACTCTAACGATCGCTTCGCCGACTTCTCGGAGTTCTACGCTTACGTTGAGACAATCCACACTGCTCTCGGTCAGAAGTATTACAGCGCCGCCGCAGAGCTACTCAAACGAAACGCCGAGCGCAGAGACATCACCTTCGACTCTGTGAAGGAGGCGGATGCCCTCGCCGCCGTCGCAGCCATCTTGAAGGGGACGCAATGGTATCCGCAAACCCACTACTATTGGGGTTACGGCAGCAAGTTCCCGTTCTTCATGCGCGCCGTGCAGCGCCGGAATTTTGTTAAGCTCGGAACAGTGTTAGGTGTTCCAAGCGGGGATAAGCTTCGCGAACTCCTCGCTCAGCAGATGGATCAGCTTACTAACGGTGGTTTCCGCAGGGTATCAGTTGACGAGATGATCAAGCTGAAGGATCTCGACACTATTAATTAGCGTTTATCAGGCGTAGACCAGCGCTTAAGTGCGGTTTTTTTGCGATCTGTGAGCGCCTCTCGGGCGAGAGCTTTGCGGCGCGAGCTGCGCCGCCCTTTGAAGCGCCAAGTTTGGACAATGCTACCGCAGCTGGGTTCTTCTTGATTTGTTTTTCGTCCGTGCGCTTTGCCATATGTTGACCGTGCTAAGTATAGCAAATTGTTGCGAGTCGAATTGAGGATTCGTGGTGGCATGTGAACGCCATGCCGCCGCAGCGGCACCGAACTTACTAGTGTCCGAAAAATCGTTGGCCCTGACTTTCAAAAGCCCTTGGCAATACGTAGCGGAATTCAATTCCAACCCGTCGGCTGGTTTCGCCGATAACGAGTTTTCACCTCACGGTGAAGAATGGCGGTGGCTGCTAAATAAAGTTCGAACTTATTTTGCCGAAAATCCGTCTTCAGAGAGTATCTCCGCCCCCGTCTCCGCGGTCGAGACACCTTTGGATCTGAAATAGCTTTGTCGCATCAACGTCTTCCAGAGTTTTTGGCCTCTGATCTGCGTGAGGCGGGAGTCAAGCGCGCGATACTGATGGTCGATCTGGACAACGACGACGGCAAGGCGTTCTGGGGAAAATGCGGCTTCGAGAAGATCGAGGCCGACGCCTACGGCATCACGCTCTAGTCGGCTCGCGTCCCAATCGTCCGGCCCTCTGCGAGCTGCGGAGGGTTAAGACCCGAACAGCTTTCTCTTCAACCAATGCGAGGCGTGCACGAGCCCGATGAGCGCGGGCACCTCGACGAGCGGCCCGACCACGGCGGCAAACGCGACCCCGGAATCGATCCCGAAGACCGCGATGGCAATCGCGATTGCCAGCTCGAAGTTGTTGCCCGCAGACGTGAAGGCGAGCGTCGCCGAGCGCTTGTAGTCGGCACCGACCTTCTTCGCCATGAGGAAGCTCGCGAAGAACATCACGAGGAAATAGATCGCGAGCGGCACCGCGATCCGCAGCACGTCGAGCGGGAACTGGAGGATCGCATTCCCCTTGAAGGTGAACATCACCACGATGGTGAAGAGGAGCGCGCACAGCGTGACGGGCGATATCCGCGGGATGAATCGCTCTTCATACCACTCCTCTCCTTTGAGATTCACCAAGACGAGCCGAGTGAGCGCGCCCGCCGCGAACGGGATGCCAAGATACGTCGCCACGCTCCAGAACACGGCGCCCATCTCGATCTCGACGAGGCGGGCCTCGATTCCGAGGTAAGGCGGGATCACCGCGAGGAAGAGCCACGCGAGCCCGCTATACGTCAGTATCTGCGCCAAGCTGTTGAGCGCGACGAGCCCCGCCGCATACTCGCGGTCTCCGTCGGCGAGGTCGTTCCACACGAGAACCATGGCGATGCACCTCGCGAGGCCGACCAAGACGAGGCCCACCATGTAGTCCGGGTAGGATCGGAGGAATATCACGGCCAGCGCGAACATGAGCACCGGCCCGAGAATCCAGTTCTGCACGAGAGACAGGCCCAAGAGCCGCGCGTCCGTGAACACCTTCGGAAGCTCTCGGTATCGCACCTTCGCGAGGGGCGGATACATCATCAGGATGAGGCCGATCGCGATGGGGACGTTGGTGGCGCCGACGGTGAGCGGAGCGAAGAACGCCGCCGGATCGGGGATCGCGTAGCGTCCGAGCGCGACGCCGAGCGCCATCGCGCCGAAGATCCACAGCGTCAGGTATCGGTCGAGAAACGACAGGCTCTTCACGTGGGCGGAGACTAGCAGCAACCGGTCTTGCTGCCCACGGGCACGCAAAGCTCCTTGGCGAGGCAGTCGGTGTGCTTCTTGCCGAGCTGGAAGACGAAGCGGCCTTTCTCTTGGCGGACTTCGGAGAGCGTCAGCTGCACGACGTTGCACGCCTCGTATTCGAACTCCACCGGCAGGTCTTCGCCGTTGAGGATCGGGGCAGCGTGCTGGAACGCCTTCGAGAGCTTTCCTGCGGTGATTCGGTGATCGGTGTCCTCGCCGACCCACGTCTGGAGGAGGCACGACACTACGCGGCGGACGGTGCCGCCGCAGTCGACGAAGTCGCGCTGCACGCGGCCGACCTCGGTCACGTGGAAGTGCGCCTCGATGGGCTCGCCGTCCGTCCATACGACGGTGATCGGAAGCTCGGGCGCGGCCGCGAGGGAGCGCAGAAGAGAAGAGATCGGGATTCCCGAATTCGTCGGGCGCTCGGTCAAGCAGCCGCAGGATGCGTCGGTCGTCATGGGTGTGTCGGGTTATTTGGCCTTCAGTTGGTCGCGCCGCCCGTCGGCGTATGCCGTGAGCGTGCGTCGGATCTCGTTTCGGATTCGTCTGAAGGCTTCGAGCTTCTGCTCTTCGGTGCCCTCGGTGTGCGCGGGATCTTCGAAGGGCCAGTGGTGCCGGTTCATCTGTCCGGGGAAGATGGGGCACACTTGGTCGGCGTGGCCACAGACCGTGATGACGGTTTCGATGTCGCGGGCGATGAACTCGTTCATGTGCTTCGAGGTGTGCTGCGAGATGTCGATGCCGATTTCCCGCATTGACTTGATCGCGAGCGGATGGACGTAGCCTGCGGGCTTCGATCCGGCGCTCACCACGTCGAGGATGTCTCCGGCGGCAGCGCGAAGAATCCCTTCGGCGAGGTGGCTCCGGCACGAGTTGCCGGTGCAGAGGATGAGGACTGTCGGTTTGGATTGTGGCATGGCGGGTTATTTCGTTTCGCAGCCGCACGGCTCGACTTCGGGCGCGAGCCTCTTGAGGCGTTTGAGGTCTTGCTGGAAAATCGGCTCCTCCTTCGCGCAGTCCTGGAGGCAGGCCAAGTTAGCCGAAAGCTCGCGGGAGAGCTTCGCCGGCAGGGAATAGATCATCCAGTTTCCCTTGCGCTCCGCGCTCACGAGCCCGCGCGCCTTGAGGTATGCGAGGTGCTTCGAGATCTTAACCTGCGGCTCCTTGAGCACGTCTTGGAAATGGCACACGCACAGCGGGCCTTGGCCGAGGAGGTGCAGGATGCGCAGCCGGGTGCGGTCGCAGAGGCATTGGTAGATTTGGATCAGATCCACGCCCTTAACATTCCTTTAAAGGAATATACGTCAACAGGAATATTATTGCGAAAACAATCCAGCGGTATGCCTCATGAGGCGCTCAGAACGCGCGAAGTCGTGATCATACCTAAAATAGACATAGAACTCGAAATGGGACACGTAGTGCGCGAGGTCGGCGGCATCGTGCTGAACGACACGTTCAACGGCTCGCCCCCAGACTTCGAGAACGCGGACTTCGTGTTCCATGGGGACAAGCTGGTTGTCGAGCTGAAGTGCCTGACGGAAGACAACGTGTTCTCCAAAAACAACGAGGAGAAGTCCGCGAATCTCTGGCGACGCTGCTACGCCAAAGGCCTCGTCGAGAGCCCGCGCGTCAACGACCGAGACTGGCGGGCGCTGCCGCCCCAGATACAGAACAAGTTCTACGAGATCAAAACCCGCTCCATCAAGAAGCGCGTCCAGAAGGCGAACAGGCAGGTGCGCGAGACGAAGGAGCGCCTCGGGCTGTCGGACTACGCGGGCGTGCTCTTCATCGCGAACGACGGGGTGCGGTCGCTGACGCCTCCCGCCTGCATACACGCGATTCAGCTAGCGCTCAGAAACGACCATCGCGAGATCCGGCACTTCGTCTTTTTCACAGCCAATCTTCTCTCAGAGCTCAGGCAGACGCCGAGCCAAACCCTCTTCTGGATATCATTCGACATGGAAGACGGTCGGCCGATAAACCACGCGTTCTTGAACTACCTCGGGAATGCGTGGCGCGCGCGATGCTCAGAGATCACTGGGATCGGGTCTTTTGAGGAGGAGCTGGTGGACGTGGAGGGCTTCTGGCGCTCGAAATACGTCCCGCCCCAAGGCCGGTGAATGACCCGCTCGTTGTGGTAGGATTGGCAGATGGACGCCGGAAGCCAACGAGCTGAATCCCTGATTGAATCCTACTACAGCGACATCGAGCGGGTCATGGACCTGCTCAGCCGGGACGAGCAGTCCGCTCGGCGCGTCTTCAACGCGGAGATCTACCCGCGATACTCCGCGCAGGTCATGGACGACTCCGGCCCGCTTCGCCCGTTCTCGTTCTTCTTCCTGGAGCTGGACGAATACCTCAACAGCCACGGCGCGCGAACGCTCGGGCAGGCGACCGAGGAGAGGATATCGTGGTCCTACGAGGAGTTCCTTTCCGAGCGCCCAAATCGTCCGAGGAAATAAAAAGAGGCTTACCCGCGTAAGCCTCTCGCGATCACTTGCCCTTGTTGTATCCGCGGTCAGGCGAGTTCTTGCCGCCGCGATACTCGGTGTATTTGCCGGTATCGTGGTCGGCTTTGTAGCTCTCGTGCACGTGGCTGCTCCTTCCGCCGCCGGTGTGCGTGAACCTGTCCCCCCTGACTGACGGATTTCCCGGAATCCGCCGTGCTCTGCCTGACCTTAATGTCGGAGTCACTGCCTTTGTCCGAGAAGACCGACTTCCAGAAGCTCATGAGTATTCCTCCAGTTTTAGGTGTGTGCATTTGCTCGGAGTGAGCAGATGTCACGTGGTGATACGCGCGGCTCTTCGCGCCGGATGCATGGAACTATGTTTGAGCGGCACGAGACCGAGCGAAAGTCTCGCGAAGCGAACTTGAGCTGGGTCGCCGCGAATCGAAGGCCGAGGTGCCGCGACAGTTCGGAGCCGCAGAAGCGGAGAACCGAGCGGATACTCGGCCCCGGCCGTTAGGCCGCAAAGCGCGTGAGCGCGAACCAGTGTTGGCGCGGCTGTAAGCACCATAAAAAGTGCGGAGCCGCGCCTATTCGTAGGCTCCGGGTTGCCGAGATTCGCGAACCGAGCTAGTCCGCGTCTGCGGATTTGCGAAGGTAAGAATCCGGCAACGAAAGGAGTCAACCCGCAGATCGCGGGTTCATCGGGTAGCCGATCACCGGTTGTAAAACCGTAAAAGGACATCGTGTCCTTTACTCATTTTCGGGGTGCATTTCCGGCCCGTCCCCCCGTGAACCAGTTCTCTCGGATTCCGGCGCGCGTGAGCGCGACGGTGAGGCACGTTCCGCTTCGCCGTGCGTGAGCACAGACACAGGCGGAACGTGCCGAAGTCGGGGATGCGATCAGAGGCCAAAAACTCTGGAAGACGTTGATGCGACAAAGCTATTTCAGATCCAAAGGTGTCTCGACCGCGGAGACGGGGGCGGAGATACTCTCTGAAGACGGATTTTCGGCAAAATAAGTTCGAACTTTATCCAGCAGCCACCGCCATTCTTCGCCCGTTGGGCTTCGGATGGCACGGCCATCTGGCCTCCCCCCGCTGAAGGGAAAGGCATTCGCCGCGAATGCCGGGCCGCAACCCGCTGTGAGGCCGGCTCCGGCGCTGCGTTCAGACATTTTCATCCTGCCCGGGGGCAATCTCGGGGAGATTCGCCGGCAGGTGCTTGGGCAGGAAATAGTAGTAGCACATCAGCCACCAGCTCCGTGACGACCGGTAGAAAAGCATCGGAAAGCCGATCGCCCCCACCCCCGCCAACACCGCGGCGGTGATATCACCCAACACCTTGCCGAGCCAAAGCAGCAGCACCGGCAGAAGATAGCAGATGAGCGTCACCCCGTAGTTCAGCGAAAGGGAGCCGAGAAAGAAACCTTCATCCCGCTCAATCTTCAGCCCGCAGCGGGGACATTCGCGGTTAAGCTCAAACAGCGTGCCCTCCTTGAACAGCGTGCGGCCACCACAATTAGGGCAGCGATTTGTCAGCCCCCGGCTGATGACTTGGACACGCGTGACTTTCATGCGCGCAGGCTGACAGGAGAAACGGCAAAGAGGAAGCCCGCGCTGAAACTTAGGCGCAGCGCCCATAAGCGCTATAAGCCTGCCATCGCAGGTCAAAAAAAGGCGCCCCGTAAACAGGGGCGCCTTTGATGTCGCAAAATTTCGTTTGATCAGGCGCCGAGCTGGAAGCGCGCGAAACGGCGGACCTGGATGTTCTCGCCGATCTTCGCGATCTTCTCGGTCAGCAGTTCCTTGATGGTCCGCTCCGGCTGCTTCACGAAGGGCTGATCAAGCAGACAGACAGTGGAGTAATACTTCTCCAGCTTGCCCTCAACGATCTTCTGCACGGCCGCGGGCGGCTTGCCCACCAACTGGGCGGCGGCGATCTCGCGCTCCTTGGCGAGATCGGCCTCCGGCACCTGTTCACGGGAGACAACCGAGGGATTGGCCGCGGCAATCTGGAGGCACAGGTCCTTCACAAAGGCCTGAAAGTCCTCGTTGCGGGCGACGAAGTCCGTCTCGCAGTTGACCTCGATGAGGACGCCGACCTTGCCGCCGACGTGGATGTAGCTCTCGACGAGACCTTCCTTGGTGGCGCGATCCGCCTTTTTGGCCGCGGAAGCCGCACCCTTCTTACGCAGAATGGTGACAGCCTCCTCGACGTTGCCGTTGGCCTCGGTGAGAGCCTTCTTGCAGTCAAGCAACCCGGCGCCGGTAGCGATGCGCAGGTCGTTGACCATTTGAGCGGTGATGGTGATGCTCATGAATCTAATAAGCTTGGGATTTTACTCGGCCTTGACCGGAGCCTTCTTGGCGCGGACGACCTTCTTCTTCGGCGCCTCATCGGATTCGCCTCCGACCTCGCCCGTGGGCTCCGCCGCCTCAGCGACAGAGGCCTCGCCTGCGGCGAGATTCTCGGCGAGGGCGGCGGTGGCGCTGCGCAGATCCGCGCGGCGGCTGTCACGCTGGGCCAGACCGCTCTGCACCGCGGCGAGGATCGTCTCGACGAGGATGCGGATGGACTTCACGGCATCATCATTACCCGGAATCGGGTGCGACAGGGTCGAGGGGTCGGAATTCGTATCGCAGACGCCCACGCAGGGAATGCCACAGCGGGCGGCCTCGGCGACGGCGATCTTCTCGTGGTTCACGTCCACGACGAACATCACGGCGGGCATGCCGCCCATCTCCACGATGCCGCTGAAGTTGCGCTGCATGCGGCTCATCTCGCGCTTGATGGCGGCGACCTCCTTGGCGGCGAACTTGTCGAGCTCCCCGCTGGTTTCCATGGACTGGTACTTCTTGTACTTGGCGATGGATTTTTTGACGGTCTCGTAATTGGTCAGGGTGCCGCCCAGCCAGCGGTCCACGCAGAAGGGCATGTTGGTCGCGGTCGCGGCCTCGCGGACAATGTCCTTGGCCTGCTTCTTCGTGCCGACAAAGAGCACGTTGCCGCCGCCGGCGACGATTCCCTCGACGAAGGCGTAGGCCTTCTCGAGCGCCTCATGGGTCTTGCCCAGATCGATGATGGAAATGCCCTGACGGTGGTCGAAGACGAACCCCTTTGAGCGCGGGTTCCAACGTTTGGTCTGGTGCCCGAAATGCACTTCGGCATCGAGCAGGTCCTTGGGGGTGATATTC
>CAYSBR010000026.1:0-45537 GCA_964429385.1 uncultured Opitutaceae bacterium | reverse complement strand
TTACGAGACACAGGTCGGCCGATGGGCCGCCTTGCGATCGTTAGGATGGTTTTTGGTTATGGTTTATTGACTGACAGAGCGGTCAAAAACAGAGGTCGCATCTGATGCTGGCAAGCGTGAATTCCCAAATAATTCAAAAAGGCATTGACAGCCCCCCGCCCCCCTCGCACGTTCCGCCTCCCTTATTGCAGGGTGGAGCAGCCCGGTAGCTCGTCAGGCTCATAACCTGAAGGTCGTCAGTTCAAATCTGACCCCTGCACCCAATTTCAGGCCCTCGGAGCAATCCGAGGGCCTTTTTGTTGAGCAGTTTACGAAGCCTGAAATCTGGATCGCAGAAAAAAGACGCTCACAGCGAATCCGGACCACTCAGGACCGATTTCTCCGTAAAAACGCCGTAGTTTTCTGCTTGGAGCCCATCCGCTATCTCGCGAGATCCGCAGACGAAACGGAGGCCAATCAATGTGAGGAAAAATTCCCTCGCAAACCCCGGTGGCTTGGCCGGAGTTTTGCCGCCGAGTATTTGCAGGGTTGACCCAGGGGAACCGGCCCGCCACGTGCTCGGGTGACATCTCCACCCCATGAGCACCGTCCTCACCCCCACTCCTGAGGTTCTGGCCCGGTTTCATCGCGACGGCTTTCTTGTCGTTCCCGATGTGCTGACGCGTGACGAAGTCGCCACGCTCAAGGCCGGAGTCGAAAAGGCTTTCGCCACCCACTGCCCCGAAGCCGATCTCTACCACATGCAGGAGATCTGGCGGCCCAAGATGTTTGAGCAGGGCGAAGCATTCGAAGCACTCGTGGATCATCCGGGTATCGCCCAGTTCATCGACCACATCCTGGGTGAGGATTGCCACCTGATCGCCAACAGCGCCCTGCGCACGAGCCCGGGCAAGACGATCACTTTCTGGCACGCCGACGAGTGTGTGCGTTTACCGATCCCGCGCGGAGTCACGCTCGACCCCCGCATCGAAATGCCGGCCTACATCGTCAACGCCCACTATTATCTTGATGACGTGGACGAGGAGGTCGGTCCCACCCAGTTCATCCCCGGCAGCCACCGCAGCGGACTCTATCCCGGAGATCAGGACATGGACGCCAGCGGCAATCCCGCCTGGAACGGCCAGGGGGTGTTCAACGCCGTCGGCAAGGCCGGCACCTGTGTGATCTGGCACGATCAGACCTGGCATCGCGGCGGTCCCAATTTCTCCAAGGATCGCTATCGCTGGGCCATCCAGACCCCGTTCGCCCGGCGCTGGGTGTCACAACGCTTCTGGCCGTTTGTGAACTACCGGATGCCCGAGGAGGTCATCGCCCGCGCCACTCCGCGCCGCAAGCGCCTCCTCGGTTTCCACGGTATCGGTGCCTACGGCTGATCGCCGCGGTTGTGTTCAACCATAGACCTCGCGGTGCACCGCGATCACGGAATCGGCAATGTAGTCCGCATCCTCATCGGTGTAGAGCACACCCAAGGGCAGCGCGACATACCGGCTGGTGATCGCCTCAGTCCGGGGAAAATCCTCGGCGCGGTAACCGGGCGCCGGCCATGGCTTGAGTTCCTTGAAGGGCGAAGCCTCGGGATGATGCGCCAGACCGCTCTTCACATAATCCCGGTTGTATTGCGGATAGGTGCCGGTACGCGCACCGCAATAGACATTCCGCGCATCCAGCTTTTCCCGGAACGCCGCCACCTTCGACGGATCGTCGAACAGCATATAAATCTCAAAGCCCATCTGTCCTTCCGGATCCGGCACCTGCCGCAGGCTCAATCCCTTCAAGCCGGCGAACCGCGGGACGATGCGGCCATGCAATGCGCGGCAGCGCTCGCGGATTTTCTCCACCTTGCGCAATTGCGCGAGGGCCATCGCCCCCGTCAGCTCCGACATCCGGTATTGCCCGCCGGCAAACGCCCGCTCCTGCGGCGGCACGACCGTGGCATGATAGGGCCGGTAATTCCCGAGATCGCTCAGTCGCACCGCACGCTCGTAGATGCGCTGGTCGCGAGTCACGACCAGGCCGCCCTCACCGCTGGTGGCGACCTTGTTGTATTGCAGGCTGTAGGTGGCGACATCGCCCCAGGCACCGATCTTCCGGCCGCGATAGCGCGCGCCCAACGACTGCGCACAATCCTCCAGCACAAAGATCCCGCGCCGGTGCGCCTCGCGCACGATCGGCTCCATATCCGCCGCCACCCCCTGATAATGCACGACCAGCACCGCACGGGTGCGAGGCGTCGCCAGACGGATCAACTCCGACACCGGGAGGTTCAACGACTCGTCAATCTCAGCCAGCACCGGTCGCGCGCCGACGCGTACGATGGCCGTGAAACAGGAGACCCAACTCCAGGCCGTGGTGATGACCTCGTCCCCAGGCCCGATCCCCATCGCACCGAGCGCCACCTCCAGCGCGGCCGTGCCACTGCTCACCGCCAGGGCATAATCCGTGCCGATGTAATCGCGGAACTCCTGCTCCAGTTGCATCACCATCGGCGGCGTCGGCTTGAAGTCCGCTCCGTAGTAACGGAACGGCTCCTTGCGACGGAGCACATCAAGGACCAAGGATTCTTCCTCGGCACCGATCAAGGCGGCGCCCAAGCCGGGCGTGGGGCGGGGACGAAGGGTGACGGACATGGTCCCTCTTTGGACGAAACGCGCAGCCTCCCGCAAGCGCACAATGCCAAATAAAACAACACGCACCCTGAAACCCGTTGCCGCGTGGCGGAAAAATCGCATTCGCTCGATCGCATCGCATGAATCTCCCCGTCCACAAAGAACTCGGCACCCCGGTCAAAAGTCTCAGCTGGGTTCGCCTCCATCCCGGAGCCACCGGCGATGGCCAGCCCTCCCTGCTCGCCTCCATGGGCCAAAATCATGGCGGACTGTTTGTACTCGATATTGATATTGCGACGGGCCGGTGCCGGCAATTCCCCGCCGGCAGCGCCCACGCGGAATTCCCCACCATCGCAACGCGCAGCCGGCGCACGGGGATACTCTGGCTGGGCTCCGCCTGGGACGGACATCTCCGGCGCTATGATCCCGCCCGCCCGGAGCGCGGCCTCGAAGACCTCGGCGCCATTGACCCCGGCAACATCACCTTCCCCACCGGGATCGCGGAGATGCCCGACGGGGGCCTTTACATCGGCGGCTACCCGGGCTGCACGCTCACGGGCTTTGATCCCGCCACCGGCGAATTCACGCACCACGGCCGGTTCGATCCGGATGACAAATACCTTTACCCACTCGCCGGCGGCGATGGCACGCTCGTCGCACTGGTCAAGATGAGCACCTACCGCCTCATCGCCTTCGATCCCCGCACCGGTGAACGAAAACAGATCGGTCCCATCCTGGAAGCCCCCATCGGCAACCCCAAGCGGTATGTTTTCTTCAAAGGGACCGACGGCCTGCTCTACCTCGACAGCTACGCCGGTGCGTTTCAATTCCGCGGCCTGGAAGCCCTCCCCGTCGCGACACTGCCCGACCAGATGCCAGGCATCCACGCCACCTACAAAAATTTCGATCAGGCGGTCGCCTCCCTCCCCGATGGGACAATGGCCGCATTCGCCGACAGCGGGAGTTTCACCCATCGCCGTATCCGCCTCACTCCGCCCGATGGTACCGGCCCAGCGCGTGAAATCACCCTCGACTGGGAAGGTGCCGGCACGGATCTCTGGACCCTTCATCTCGGTCCCGACCAGCGGCTCTACGGTTCCAGCATGCTGCCCGAACATCTGTTCTCCTGCGATCTCGACGGCGGCAACATGACCGACCACGGCCAGTGCAGCGTCTCCGGCGGCGAAGCCTATGCGATGTGCAATTACGATGGAAAGCTCGCCATCGCCTCCTACCCGGCCTCTCGCCTTTCGCTCTACGACCCGGCTCTCCCCTATCGCTTCGGCACCGGGCCCGGGGCCAACCCCCTCGATGTCGGGCGCGCGGACGAAGCCAGCACACGGCCGCACGCGATGATCACCACGCCGGATGGCAAGTTGTGGATCGGCTCCGCCGCCGACTACGGACTCTGGGACGGCACGCTCGCGTGGTTTGATCCCGCCACCGCCACGCGCGGCAGTTTCCGCGGAATTCTCAAAGATTGCACTCCCTTCGTTCTGCTCTGGCTTGATGAACTCAAGCGCATCCTCATCGGCTTCAGCATCGAGACCGGCACCGGCACGACCGTCCGCGCCACCCGCGGCGCCTTCGGCCTGTGGGACCCGGCAAACAACACCGCCACCTGTCTCGGCGATTTCGGCGACGCCGCCCTTGATGACGTCTGCTCGCTCATCCCTGCCGGCCACGGTCTTGTCTATGCCCTCAGCGGACGCAACCCCCGCCTCGTGACCCACTATGGCGCCCGGCCCGCACCCACCCGGCTTCTGCTCGTGGACCCGGCCCGGCAAAAAGTGATCGCCAGCGCGCCGCTCCCGGACGAGTTCGGCGCGCTGCCGTTTGAAAGCGGCCACATCCTGCGCGCCGACACCGACGGCACGCTCTACGGCGCCACCAGCACCACCGTCTTCCGCATCCAGCCCGGCACCGTCACGATGGAACCTGTCGCCCGGATCACCGACGGCGCGCTGACGGTCGTCGGCCCGATCGTCAACCGGACCTTCTACTTCGCCAGCAACTGGCGCGTGCGCAGTCTGACCCTGCCCTGAGCAGGGCGGTCACCGCGTCTTCCGCACCATTCTGGCCATGGACTCCTCGGAGTTCAGGGCGGCGACCGCATCCAGATCCACCCAGGCGAGATCCTTCGATTCGTGTGTGATGACCAGCAGTTCCGCCGGGTCCGCCTCGATCATGAACCGCAGGTCATAATGCCAATGCGCCGGCTCCTCTTTCCGCGCGGGAATCCAGTGCCGGTCCAGATCGAAAATATCCGGCGAAACCAGCCGCAACCGCGTGAGCCCGCTCTCCTCCCGCGCCTCGCGCAACGCCACCGCCGCCAGATCGGGGTCGCCATCGGCGTGCCCGCCGAGCTGCAGCCACTTGTCGAGCTTGCGATGGTGCGTGAGCAGCGTCCGCCGGCGCGCCGCATCCACGATCCAGGCCGAGCCGGTGAGATGACCGCGCAACTGCGAGCGCAGCAGACAGTCGGCGTGCTCCGTCACAAACCGCAGAGTATCCGCCGTCATCGCTGTTTCGTGCGCATCGAGCGGACGCGATCCATGGACACGCAGGAGATCAAGAACCTGATCGAGCGGCATCGGATTCAACGGGTCTCAAACCACTTCGATTCAGAGGGAATCGTGGCCGCCGCCTCGATCTGCCCAAACACATCCGGCACATCCGTCGCCACCTGGAAAAGCCCCATGTTGGACGGCTTGAAAAAGCGTTCCGCCAGCATCCGGTCAAAGAACCGCAACAGATCGTCATAGAACCCGTCCTGATTCAGGAACACGCACGGTTTGTGCACCACATTGATCTGCCGCAGCGTGAGAATCTCCATGATTTCCTCCAGTGTGCCGAAGCCGCCGGGCAACGCGACAAACGCATCGGCCCGCGTTTCCATGAGCAGCTTGCGCTCCCGCATCGTCACAACGGTCACGAGTTCGTCCGCCTCGTCAAAGGCCAGTTCACGCGCCTTCATGAACTCGGGAATCACCCCCACCACACGCCCGCCGGCCGCCTTGGTGCCGCGGGCCACGGCACCCATGAGGCCGGTCTTGCCTCCGCCATACACGAGCCCCCAACCACGGGTCACCAACTCGCGGCCCAGCTCCTCCGCCACGGCATAATACTTGGGGTCGAGCCGGTCGCTGGAGGCGCAATAGACACAGAGAAGCTTGGACATGGAAATTGGTTGAGAGCTGAGTGTTGAGTGCCGGGAGCGCAAATGCAAAGCTGCGCGCCGGTGTCCCTCAACGCCCAATCCTCAACCCTCAACTACGCAGGTCGTCTGGCGCCCTCGCCCACGGGGCTCCTGCACCTGGGCCATGCCCGCACTTTCGGGACAGCCGCCGCCCGCGCGCGTCAAGCCGGCGGGAAGCTCTTCCTTCGCCTTGACGATCTCGATGCCGCGCGCTGCCGGCCTGAATTTATCCAGGCCATGACCGAGGATCTGCGCTGGCTGGGCCTCGACTGGGAGGAGCCCATGCTCAGCCAGAGCACCCGCCTCCCGCTTTACCGCGCCGTACTCGCTTCACTCCATTCAGCCGGCCTTATTTTCCCCTGTACCCGGTCACGGCGCGATGTGCAGGAAGCGGCGGGCGCTCCCCACGAAGGTGGAGACCACGACGAGCCGCTCTATCCTCCGCACTTCCGTCCGCCGGCCGACGCGCCGCTGCCTCCACTGGAGGCGAAGATCACGGTCAACTGGCGTTTCCGTATCCCCGACGGGGAAGAGCTGGTTTTCATGGACGGCCATTTCGGCCGGCAAAGCGCCGTCGCCGGACGCGACTTCGGCGACTTCCTCGTCTGGCGCAAGGATGACGTCCCCAGCTACCAACTGGCTTGTGTGGCCGATGACATCGCCTTGGCCATCACCGAAGTCGTCCGCGGCGAAGACCTCATCAAGTCCACCTTCCGCCAGCTGCTGCTCTTCCGCGCTCTGGGCCGGACCGCGCCGGACTTTTACCACTGTCCACTGCTGCGCGATGCCCAGGGCGAACGTCTCGCCAAACGGCACGACGCCCTCAGCCTGCAGGCCTTGCGCGCGCAAGGCCGCAAGCCGACCGAGCTCCTCGCAGGATTGCGCGAGGCCACGTCTCACAATTAGGGATTCCCATTCCGGCGGCGTTCAGTTTGCTCAGCGGCACGGCATGCCGCCCCCCGCCGAGACCCCACCCCTCCCCTCCGGCCCCGCGTCCGCGGATCAGTCCCCCGATTCTATTGTCGCGGAGATTTCCGTGCCCGTGGAGCCGCTGCCGCCGCCCGTCCTGCCTTCACCAGAACCGGAGCCCTTTCTCTTTCATGGCAGCGCCCGGGAGTATTTTCGCATCTGGATCGTCAACACACTCCTCACGCTGCTCACCTGCGGGATTTTTGCCGCCTGGGCCAAGGTCCGCAAGCGGCGCTACCTCCGCGGTTGCATCGAGCTGATGGGGCATCGCTTCGATTATCGCGCCAGCCCGCGCCGGATTCTCATCGGCACCTGCATCGTGGTAATCCTGTTTCTCGGTTACTCGTTATTTGGGGTGGTTTATCCCGTGGTGCGCGTGGGCACGGTGCTCGTGGCACTGGTGCTGCTGCCCTGGATCATTGTGCGCTCGCTGGCCTTCAACGCCCACAACACCGCCTACCGGGGCCTGCGCTTCCGTTTCCACCAGCCCTTGAGCCCGGCTTTCGTCCTCTACTTCGTGAAACCGGTGCTGATCATACTCTCGCTCGGTTTTTACTACCCGGCGTGGGTGCGCGCACGCCGCCACTATGCCATCAGCTACCATCGGCTGGGCGACGCCTATTTCGACTTCGATGGCAGCAGCGGCCCTTTCTACCTCGCCTATCTGCTGGCCGGCATCCTCGTGATGGCCGCCGCCGGCGGTGGCATGGCCCTCGCCATCACCTTCGCCCACTTCTCCGGAGAAAAGGCCGCCACCACCCTCCTCCACCTCCTGCCCTTTTTCCTGCTCTACGGCCTCGCGCTCTTCACCGCCAAACACTACCTGCACGCGACCCTTTTCAACCACGTCTGGAACCACACCCGGCTTGGACCGCACCGGTTCATGGCCCGCATGAGTGTTCCCCGCTGGCTGGGGATGCAGTTCACCAACGTCGCCGCTGTCGCATTTTCCTGCGGCCTGCTCTATCCTTGGGCCGTCATGCGCTCCGCCCGGCGCACCGCCGAAAGCCTCTGGTTCATCCCCGCCGGCTCCATTGACAAAATCGAGCGGCTCGGCGGTCGCAAAGGCAGCGCGGTCGGCGAAAGCGCGGCGGAATTCATCGGACTCGACTTCGGCCTATGACATTCGTGCACGGCACCTATTTCGACGGCGATTTTCTGCGGCCCCACCAGGCCACGCTTGAGTTTTCATCCGATGGGCAGGTCACGCTCCGGACCGAAACCCGCACCGAGATCTTTGCCGTGGCCAAGCTGGATATCAGCGACCGCCTCGGCAATGTGCCGCGATTCCTGCGCCTGCCCGACGGCGGCACGGTCGAGACCCTCGACAATGACGGGGTCGATGCCGCTCTGCTCGCCGCCCGGCGCCGGCAAGGCACCGCCTGGATCCACCGGTTGGAAGCCCACAGCGCCATCGCCGCCATCGCCACGATGCTCCTTGTGCTCATCGTGGCCGGCTCCCTGCACTTCGGCTTGCCGGAGCTGGCCCGACGGACGGCGGAACAGGTGCCCGTCGAGCTGGAGACCAAGGCCGGCGAAGCCGCCCTCGCCTCGATCAACCATCTTTTCCGCCGCTCCGACCTGAGCCGGGCCGAGCGGGCGAGAGTGACCAGGCAGCTCGAGCGACTGGCAGCCAGCCGCTCCTTCCGCATGACCCCGAGAGTGGAATTCCGTTCGCTCGGCGGCGCGCATGCCAATGCCTTCGCCCTGCCCGGAGGCATTATCGTCGTATCCGACGAACTGGTGAAATTGACGGAAGTGGACGAAGAAATCGCCGCGGTGCTGGCCCATGAGATCGGCCACGTCGAACTCAGGCACGGCATGCAAAGTCTGCTGCGCAGCTCCTTCGCCCTGCTCATCGTGACCTCACTCACCGGCGATCTCTCCACCCTCACCACCTTTGCCGGCAGCCTGCCCTTCGTGCTCCTGCAGAACGGTTATACCCGTGAGTTCGAGCGCGAGGCGGACTCCTACGCCCGCGATCTGTTGACCACCCAAGGCATCAACCCGGGCCATCTGGCTTCGATCCTGCGCAAGCTCGAAGCGGTCACCGCATCGCAAGGCGCCAAGCTCAACTATTTCAACACCCACCCCGGCACCGATGAGCGTGTCCGCGCCATCGATCCCGAAGGACACCACCCGGCGCTGCCACGCCGCGCCCTGGCCTCTCCGGAAGCCACGATTGCAGTGACGGCCAAGCCATCCGCCACCCCGCTCCCTCCGGAAGTCGTCGCCATGCGTTCCGTCTATTCCTTTCCCGCCCTCGATACCGAGCCCGTGGTGATCCATGGCCCACCCCCGGCGGATCCCGGCACTCCGCCACTCGGGAATCTTGAGAGCCAAGTCATAGTGGACTTTGTCGTGGACCGGGGTGGAGATGTCCGTCTCCCCTACATCGTCAATCGTACCGCGCATCCGGCATACCAAGCCTCCGTCTTGCGAACCATTGAGACATGGAAGTTCTCTCCCGGTATTGCCCAAGGCGAACCGGCCAACGCACAGCTGAGACTCACCTTCGTCTTTAAGCCGGAGGACAAAGTCCCTCAAACGCCCGGATCTTGATTCCCGCGTGCCCACGGCCCGTGAGCGTTTGCGCAGAAACATTTTTCATGACAGGCTGATTTCTCTTACCCCACCCCGCCATGCCCTACCTCAAAATCCAAACGAACCTGCCCCTCACCCGCAAAGCCGAGCGCACCATCCTGAGGGAGGCCTCCACCCTGGTCGCAACCGAGCTCGAGAAACCCGAGTCTCTGGTCATGATCGCCCTCCAGCCCGACACCGCCATGCTCTTTGCCGGCAGCGATGAACCCGTCGCTTTTCTTGAACTCAAAAGCATCGGCCTTCCCGCCAGAAAAACCAGAAAGCTGAGTCAGGCACTATGTGCGCTGATCGAGACCCACCTCGGCATCGCTCCTGAGCGCGTTTACGTAAAATTCATCGACGTGAACCGCGGCATGTGGGGATGGAAAGGCGACACGTTTTGAGGTTTCGATTTCCGATTCCGGATGCTCGATCGCCAGAAGAGGCATGCGCCTGATCAATTTCATTCTCAGTCCAAAGAAGAGCCGGCTGGAGTCTTACGCAGAGGCCGCAACGGTGATCGAAGCATTCGTCGGTGGCAGTTCTGGCAAGCGGGATGGGGACATGATTCGCATGAGCCCTGCGCCTGAGCGCCCTTATTGATACTTATCTGAAGAAGTGACGGAAGGCAGGGCCCGACTCGCCAAAGGCGAGCAAGCCCCTGTGCGCCTACCGCGGCCTGTCCCTCTTTTGGTAATCCTCAATAATCCAAAATCGAAATTCTACAGCTCGGTGTATTTATCCGAACGCCCGCGGGCTTTCTCCACCGGATATTTCCGGGCGTTGGTCGCCAGCTTGCGTTCGATTGCCGCGGCCACGTCGATGCCTGTCATGTTGGCGAACTCCAACGCGTAGATCACCACATCGGCCAGTTCCTCCTCGATTTTCGTTCGCTTGACCGGGTCCGCCACCTCGGCACGCGATTGCTCCGGCGCCACCCAGAGAAAATGCTCCATCAACTCCGCCGCCTCGGCGGCCAGGGCCATGCTGAGGTTTTTTGGGGCATGAAACTGCTCCCAATCACGCTCCCGGACAAAGGCCAGCACGCGGGCCTTGAGTTCGCCAGTCGTCGTCACCCCATCGCTCATCGGTTCCATGCCGCCAACCTGCCAGTCACTCCCAACGGCGCAATCTCTTCCCACCCGGCTGTCACCTGATCTTAACCGGGATAAACTCAAAAACAACTTGGCGCGGCTCCTGCTCTGTGCATGGTGTCCACCATTCCAATGACCGTTTCGCAAAAACATCTCCGCGGTTGCGCCGGCGCTTCGTTTACGAAGGCCGTCGTCCTTTGCCGCGCCCAGATGTGCCAGGTCGCTATTTGGAATAAACATCAGACCGGCCCGGGCTTGCAGGCCTAAACCCCCGTTTAACGGAACCAAGTTTAGAATCCCTGAAGCCCGAGGCCCAAAAAGCCCCGAGGAGTATCCTCATTTTTTCCCATGCATACGATCATCCATCCCCAGAAGCCCAGTCAGCGCAGCCGCTCCGTGGAAACATCCCGCCCGTCGCATTTCCGCCAGCCCAGCTACGACTGCCGCGAGCAACCGGAGGCGATCAAGCTCACCGTCTATGTGCCCGGGGTGGATGCGCGGAGTGTCGAGATCGAGGCACGCGGCGCGGATCTCATCGTCACCGCGCGCAAGACCGCAGTCGTGCGCGTCAACTGGCAGGCCCTGCATCTGGAAAGTTCACAGCGTGATTACCAGTTGCGCCTGCGGTTGGGACACCACCTCGACTACGCGGCCCTCCACGCGGAACTGCACGCCGGAGTGCTCACCTTGCGTGTGCCCAAGCGCCAGCCGGCCGCCAATCCGACACAACTGCAGTACGTCGCCTGAAACTTTTGGACGCGGCGGCGGGTTTTTCCCTCATCTGCGGGAACAAACCCCGCCCGCCGCGGCTCCATCCCCCCAACAACTTCAACCCCAAATTCCCCTTCGTCATCATGCCTGCATCCCTTCACGCCTCCTCCCTTCCCGCCGAGCGTTCAACCGCGACTACAAACCGGCGCCGCCTGGAACG
The DNA here is from genome assembly GCA_964429385.1 of uncultured Opitutaceae bacterium. Classification (GTDB taxonomy): domain Bacteria; phylum Verrucomicrobiota; class Verrucomicrobiia; order Opitutales; family Opitutaceae; genus UBA2377. The sequence goes on along the minus strand of CAYSBR010000026.1, from coordinate 34,155 downwards.
TGACATCCTCTGGGGGCAGCCGGTTTTCAAGGCACCCGAACTGCCCATGCCAAACCCGCGCGTGATCTTCGATCCGTTGCCGTTCACCGCCGTCCGTGCCACCCGCCCGGCGGTCAAGGCCGCAGGGCGTTGACCGGCGCGCGACTCACATCTCCGGCACCAACCAGTGGCAGCGCGCCCCCGCTCCGGGTTCCTGCTGCAGCCACTCGCCCACTGCTTTCAAGGCCGGCATCACCCCGGCTTCGAATTGCCAGGGCGGATTGATCACCACGAGACCGCAGCCTCGCATCTTCACGCGTGTCTCCTCGCCTGCGATAGCCAGTTCAAACACGGCCGTTGGCGGGAGCCGCAACGCCTGCAGCTCCATCGCGAATCGGTCGATCCGCGCCCGCTCCGTCAGCGGATACCAGATCGCAAATACCCCGGCGGGCATGCGAGCCACGCCCGCTTTCACTGCCGCCACAATGCACGCAAATTCATCCTGGGCCTCGAACGGCGGGTCGATCAGCACCAGCGCGCGCTTTTCCGGCGGGGGGAGAAAGGCCCGCACCCCTGTGTAGCCGTCCAGCGCCGACACCACAACCCGGCGCATGGCCAGCATCGCAGTCGAAAGCGCATCCCGCTCGGCCGGCTGCAATTCGCACAGCGCGATACGATCCTGCTCCCTCGCCAAGTTTGCCACGAGCGCGGGCGAGCCGGGATAAAACCGAGGCAACGACTCAAGGTTGCCCCGCTCCCGGTCATACGTCCGCACCCGCTCCACATAGTCGGCCACCACCTCCGGCAAATCGTTCCGTGCCCAAAGCCGCCCAATCCCATCGGGCCACTCCGGTTGGCGCTCGCGCGAATCCCCCCGGGCCGCCGTCGCCAGATCGTAGCCGCCTCGGCCGGCATGCGTGTCCAGATACAGGAACCCTTTCTCCTTTCGCTGCATCGCCCGCACAAGCTGCACCAGCAGCATGTGCTTCATCACATCGGCGAAATTGCCCGCATGAAACTGGTGCCGGTAATTCATCGGCAGGGACTCAGGACGGGACGGGGATTTTCACCACCGTCTTGCGCACCAGTTGAGAGCCCGCTTCGGGACTCAGGCTGGGCTTGTGTCCGTCCACCGGAAAAAACACCGCGCCCTCGCCAGCCTGGAAAGGCAGGACCGCAGCCACCGCGGGATCACGATAAAAAATCAAATCCCGCTCCCCATCATAAGCCATATCCGCCGGCAGCCGGCTGATGTCCGCCACCTCCATAACCTCCGCTCCGCTCACCACCACTTGCACATCAATGTAGCGCCGGTGCGATTCGAAGCGCCCTTCGGTCCGCGACTTGGTGCGATAAACCTGCTCGATCGCAAACACGCCGTCCGCCAACTCCACCCGGTGGCTTTCACCCTCGCCCAGCCCCTGCAGTCGCTGCGCCGCCGGGCCGCCGGTCGCCAGATCATCAAGATAGGCAAACGCCGGCGCAAAGTAATCGAGGCCGGCGCATTGCGCCCGAAGGGTGGACAGGGAACCGAAAAGAGCCATGGCGCACTATCCACGCGCCTCCGCAGACCGAAGCAAGACCCGAAACCGCGCTTGCCCCCGGATTCCGCAATGCATTTGCTTGGCGCGTATGAAAAAACTTCTCGCATTGGTCCTGGCTTTTTCCGCTCTGGCGGCTTCCGCCAAGACATTCGAAGGCACCTTTCACATGAATCTCACGGATGGCCGTTCCAAGACCACTCCCCTGACCTACAGTGTTAAGGATCAGAAAATCCGCACCGACATCCAGGCCGACCGCGACACCACCGCCGTCGCCATCCTCGACTTCACCAAGATGGAGATGATCATGCTGATGCCGGGTCAGAACATGTATATGGTGATGCCCATCAAGGACGCCGTCGAACAGGCCACCGGGCGGAAGAACGATGACATCACCTTGGAAAAAACCAGCATCACGGAGGACATCCTCGGTTACACCACCACCAAGTATATTTCCAAATCCAAGGATGGCGTCACCGAGATCTGGGCCACCGAGGAACTCGGCACCTTCAAAGGCCTGGGCAATGACATGGGGCGCGGCCGCGGTAAGGCCAACTGGGAAAAAGCGCTCGTCGGCAAGGACTTCTTCCCCCTCCGCGTCGTCCACAACCCCGGCAAACGCGACAGCTTTCGCATGGAAGTCACCTCCGTTGAGCCCAAGACCCTGCCCGATGCCCATTTTGCGCCGCCCGCCGGCTACCAGCGGTTCGACATGGGCGGCATGCTGCAAAACCTGCCCTTCAAACGCTGAGCCGCGCAGACATTGGTTTCCTTTCGGCGCCCGTCCCCCGGGCGCCTTTTTTATCTCCAGAAAAGCCCAAGCCTCTTTCCCGCCGAGTTTGCGCTGGCGGCCAAACCCGGAACCCGTGATACCTGCCCCATGAGCATCGAGTTTGGCTGGTGGAATCGTGATCCCGAGGAAGGCAAATACCAGGTGCGCGCCATTGTGCACGGCGGCAACATCGAGTGGAAACGCCACCAAGGGCACCACACCGCCTGGGAGCCGCACTCTCCCAATGACGACGACCGTGAACGTCTGATCGCCGAGGCCGAGAAACGACTGCCCCGACGGCTCATCACGCAAAAGCAATTCGACGAAATCAAGCGCCTCAGCCTGCGCGCCGGCCCCGGTCGCATCGCCGGCCGTTCCAACTACGTCGGCCCCGAGCTGTAACGCGACCGCACTCCGCATTGGCCCGGTCGCTTCGCACGCTCAGGACCCGACTATCCATCCGCCCGCCCGCAACCGGACGGACGGGCAACCCCGAAGGTTACGTGTTGTCCAGGTCCAATCGCGCGCAGGCCGAGGTCCAGATGAGCTTGAAGGCCGGGCAGTAGTCATCCGGCCGTTGCCGCACCGCCTCGCTGACTGCCCTCAAGCGGCGCCACTCCCCGCGTTCAATCTCCCCGGGGTGCAGGACAAACGGACCTTCGTGCAGCAACCGGTAAACCCAGCAGAATTCCCAGCCCGTCTCTTCGCCAGCGTTCACCCGGAACCATCGTTCCGGCGGAGCGGCCAGGCGCACGCCCAGCTCCTCCTCCAACTCCCGCCAAGCCGCGTTATCATACGCCTCGCCGGCATCCAGATGCCCCGAGCACGACGAATCCCACAAGCCCGGCGACATGTCCTTGGCCATCGAGCGCTTTTGCAAAAAGACCTCGCCCGCCGCGTTGAACACCAGCACATGCACCGCCCGGTGCCAGAGCCCGCGCGCGTGCACAACGGCACGCCGTTCACGACCGACGACCTCGTCGTGCTCATTGACCACATCAAACCATTCATCGCCCGCCGCGGCCTTTACATTCGCATCCATTCGTGTCCATTCGTGGGCTGTAAACGCCAAAACACCATGCCGAAAATCGACGTCAATAAGGTCGCAGAGATCTTGAAGAAAAACCAGCTGGACCCGACCTTGCTCCGACGCGTCATCGAGGAAATGAATCTCGCCGTGCAGCCCGACCCCGGCGAGGAGGAGAAACCGCCGGCGCTCAAAAAGCAGTTCGTCATCCTGGCGTCAGATCCCGGCGGCATCCTCCCCAAGGAAGACTTCGTCGGCTGGGTCCTGCAAATTCCCGAGAACGAGAGCGTGGCCACCACGCTCGACCGCGTGCACCGGGCGGCCTACGATTTCAACGCCAGCAAGAAAGGCCGCCTCCTCCCCGCCAAGACCATCGGGGACACCTTGGAAAACGTGCCGGCCAAATTCTTCAAGGAAGCCGAGTGCTGGGTGAAGACCAAGACACCGGTCCTCGTTGTCCGCACCAACAACGAAATCCCCAAGGACGATCTCAAAATCGAAAAAGGCGGCCGCCTCGACGAAGACGAGTGAACGACGCCAAGCGTCACTCCAACCCGAATTCTTTCGGGTCGAAGCCCCGCTCCCGCAGTGCCGCCTTCAGGGCCGTCAGGTTCAGCTTCGCGCCGGGCCTCACGTCATTGGCGCGAAACCAGCCCTGGTTCATCTCCAGGGCAAACTGCAGCTGATCTCCGCGCGAACGCACGGCGGTTTCATCGTAAGGATGCAGGGGATAGATCTCCCTCAATTCGCCTTCGGCACTGAAGTAGCCGATGTCCAGGGGCAGCGGCGTATTGCGCATCCAGAAACTCAGGCGCGTCGGCCGCACATAAACAAACACCATGCCGTCATCTCGACCGAGTTCACGGCGCCCCATCAGCCCCCGCTGCATCTCCGCCTCCAGTACAGCCAGCTGCATTCGCACCGGCCGGTTGCCGACCGAGATCTCAAACCAGTCCGCCACGGTCTTTGGCTCCACCGGTCGAACGTCCTCACCGCGGGCACAGCCGGCGAGGCCCAGCATCACGCCCAACAACAGCCCGCACCGCCAGACCCACGAAACCGGATTTGCGTTTTTCACAGAGTCCGTGGCTAATCGCGCACCGGATTAATTCAATTCTTCTTACGCACCGTGGCCCGTTCCTCCCTTCCTCCCCTGCTCTACGCCAGCACCGTCACCAGCGCCGACCAGCTCTATTTCAGCCGCGTCGGGGTGCACGACCCCTTCATCAGTTTCGGTGTCGGCGCCAAGCGCATCACAGTGCAGAACGCGCTGGAGTTCGGCCGCGTGAAAAAAGCCCGCGCCTTCGACGCCGTGCTTCCGCTGGAGGAGTGGCGTGACCGGGCGCAACGCCGCTTTCCCCGCGCCAAGGTCAGTATCGCCGAGATCATCGTCGAACTCGCCCGCGCCCATCGTGTGCGTGGTTTCCGTGTGCCCGACGATTTTCCCGCCGCACTGTTTCTCCAGCTCCGGAAACTCGGCCTGCGTATCGAGACCGCCAACGGGCCGATGTTCCCCGAACGTGAAATCAAGACTCCGCGGGAGGCCGCCGCCATCCGCGAAGGCAACCGGCTGAGCGCCGTGGGCTTCACCATGGCAGAAAGCATCCTGCGCGCCGCCCGCCCCAAAGGCCGCACCCTCATTCACGCAGGCAAGCCGCTCACCTCCGAACGCCTGCGCTTTGCTATCGACTCCGCCATTCTGGCCGAAGGCGGCCGGCCCGATGACACCATCGTGGCCGGCGGCGATCAGGCCTGCGATCCGCACGAGCGCGGCCACGGCCCGCTCCGCCCCGGCGAGCTCATCATTCTCGACATCTTTCCCCGTGTCATCGCCACCGGTTATTACGGCGACATGACTCGCACCTACCTCAAGGGCCGGGCCTCGGAGGCCCAGCGCAAGTTGGTCGCCACCGTGCGCGCCGCCCAACTATCCGCACTCAAGACCATCCGTGCCGGCGTGGACGGGCGTGCAGTTCACCAGCAGGTCGTGGACACCTTCGCGTGCGCCGGTTACGACACCCGGCACGGCAAAAACGGATCGGTCGGCTTCTTTCACGGCACCGGCCATGGCCTCGGGCTCGCCATTCATGAGTCGCCCAGCCTCTCCAACCGTATCTCCCAACCCCTGCCCCGCGGCGCAGTCGTGACGGTTGAACCCGGCCTCTATTATCCCGGCCTCGGCGGCTGCCGCATCGAGGATGTCGTGCAAGTCACGGCAGGTGGGGCCAAGCTGCTCTCCGCCCATCCCTACGAATGGGAAATCCGATGAAACGCCATGCCCGGCTGCTGAGGAAAATCGCCCGGTTGCGCATCCTCGTCATCGGCGATGTGATGCTCGATCACTACATCTGGGGCGATGCCACCCGCATCTCCCCTGAGGCCCCCGTGCCGGTCGTGGACATTGCCCGCGACACCTGGACAGCCGGAGGGGCGGCCAACGTCGCCCTCAACCTGGCCTCCCTCGGCGCACACTGCACCGTCGCAGGCTTTGTCGCTGATGACGAAGCCGGCCGGAAGCTGACCGCCATCCTCCAAGCCCAGTCCATCGCCATCCTTCCCACGCCCGGCACCGGTGCCACCATCGTAAAGACCCGCGTGCTCGTGCAGCATCAGCAACTCTGCCGCCTCGACCGCGAATCCGCCCCGGCCGCCTACCAGTTTTCCGCCCGGCAGGCCGAGATGCTCCTCGGCGCAGCGATCAAGACGGCCGATGCCGTCATCCTCTCCGACTACGCCAAGGGTATTTTAACAGACAAACTCGTTGCCAAGGTCACCCAGCTCGCCCGCGCCGCCGGCAAGTTTGTGGCCCTTGATCCCAAGCCCAAGCGCCGGCTGAAATTCCGCGACCTCGATCTCATCACTCCCAACCGCCGCGAGTCCTACGAACTCGCCGGCATGGAACCCGACCCGCACACCCCTTACCCCGCCGTGGAGATCTGCCGGCGCATCCATCGCACCCACGCCACGCGCAATCTCGTTATCACTCTCGGCGAAGATGGCATGCTGCTCAGTGCCGGCGGGAAAATCATCCGCACCATCCCCACCGCCGCGCGGGAAGTCTTCGATGTCTCCGGCGCGGGCGACACCGCGCTCTCCAGCCTCGTCCTGGCATTGACCGCCGGCGCGACCCTCGAGGAAGCCGCCCATTTCGCCAACGCCGCCTCCGGAGTCGTCGTGGGCAAACTCGGCACCGCCACCGTCACCCCCGAGGAACTCCTCGCCTACGCCAGCCACGAAAAGCCCCCTCCCGCCCCGACCAGTTTGTAACGTATTACGTTACAAACTGGCTCGCCGCCCTTTCCTTTGGAAATCGAAAATCGAAAATCGAAAGCCTGTCCGGCCGATCTTGAAGGACGACGGGAGATTAAGAATTCCGGTCGAGCTCTGTTCCTCGACCGCGACGGCACGCTGATCGTGGACAAGGTTTATCTGGCCGATCCCGCCGGGGTGGAACTGATCCCAGGCACGACCGAAGCACTGCGCCATGCCCGTGATCTCGGCTACAAGCTCTTCCTCTTCACCAACCAGTCCGGCATCGGTCGAGGCTACCACACCCTGGAGGACACCCACTTCGTCAACATCCGCATGGAGGAACTGATCGGCCTCGGCTCTCCGCTGTTCGAAGCCGTGTGCGTCGCCCCCGAGGCACCTGGCCAACCCATCGTTTATCGGAAGCCCTCGCCCCGCTTCATTCTCGAAATGCGCGCCCATCACAGCCTCGATCCCGCGCAATGCTGGATGGTAGGCGACTCCGCCGCCGACATCGGCGCCGGGCTCAACGCGAAAATCAACGTTGCCGCCCTCCGCACCGGCAAGGTGAACCCCACAACACTCCCCGTCGTCAACGAACACCGCATCCCAGTTTACGCCACTTTCGCCGACTTCGCCGCCACGTTGCGGTGAATGGCGAAAGAACAGAGCCATGAAAGCCATTCTCGATCTCTTCTTCATTTTCATCGTTCGCACTCCTCTGCTGCCAGCCGACCCAATCCATGATGATCCCACTCCAACTGGCCCCTGACGCTTTCGTTCGCGCCGCCACGTTTCTGCACCAAGCCCGTGCGCTTGAGCGCACACTCTTCGCCTTCCATTTCGAAAACGCTTCCGCCGCAGCCGCCCTCGCCGAACTGGCCCGATTCCAGAATCCAGATGGAGGTTTTCAGGGGCTCGAAGCCGATATGGGATTCGAAATTTCCACCGTGGGCAGCACCTGTCGCGCCTTGCACTTGTTTCATGAGTTGCAGGCTGACGCCACTCACCCCGCAGTAGCACGCGCGCTCGATTATCTGCTAGCGACTTTTGATTCTGCGTGTGGGGTCTGGCCCATCATTCCACCGCACGACAACTCCCAGCCTCATGCACCGTGGTGGCACTACACGAACGATTTTTCGACCAAATGGGGTGGCTACATCGATAATCCACGTCCAGACGTGTTGGCGGAACTCCACTTCTTCGCCTGCACCCAAACCGCAGCCCTGCGCGAGCACGTCACCATGCTGACGCTCAAACGCCTGCAAGCTCCCGAAGACCACCTGGAGATGCACGGCCTGATGTGCTACCTCAGTCTATACAAAGCTCCCGAATTGAGTCCCACCCTTAAGGCTGCTCTTAAGGAGCGCTTGCCTCGTTGGATTGACCATGCGGCAGAACGCAATCCTGCCAAATGGTCGGGATATGGTCTTCGCCCACTTGATGTCGCCCCCAGCGCTGAATCGCCGTGGCGGGCACAACTGGCCGACGCCGTTGAGACCAACCTTGACTACCTCATCCGCAACCAGACCGTTGAGGGCTGCTGGGACCCGCATTGGAACTGGGGCGATTCGTTCCCCGAGGCTTGGCCGAGCGCCAAACGAAAATGGCAGGCCGTGCTCACCCTCGCCAATCTGCGCACGCTCCGCAGTTACGGCCGGATTGCCTCCTGACCCGCGATGCCCGAGCTCGCCGAAGCCGAATTTTACCGCAAACGTTGGGACCAAGTCGCCCGGCGGCAGACAATCACCGGCGTGCATGCCCACGCCGACAAAAAACTATTCCGTGGCATTCAGCCGGCGGATTTCCATGCAGCACTCACCGGCAGCCGCTTTCTTTCCTCGTCAGCGGCTGCAAAGCAAATGCTGTTTCGCTTCAGCGGCGAGACTTGGCTCGGCATCCATCTCGGCATGAGCGGCGAGTTGTCGGTGCAGCCGGCGGACTATCTCCCGCAAAAACACGATCATCTCGCACTGCGCACCCGCCGCCACACCCTGGTTTTCACCGACCCGCGCATGTTTGGCCGCATTCAGTATCACCACGGCAAGACCGCTCCCGATTGGTGGACGAAGATCGCCCCGGCCATTCTTTCCGCAAACTTCACCGTCAAAACCGTCGCCGCCTTCCTGCAACGCCGCGCCCGCGCGCCGCTCAAGGCGGTGCTGCTCATGCAAGAGCGCTTCCCCGGCATCGGCAATTGGATGGCCGACGAAATCCTCTGGCGCGCTGCCATCCATCCCCGTCGTGCCGCCGGTGCGCTTTCCCCGGCGGAGACACAAACGCTCTGGCGCGAATGCCGCCAAGTCTGCCGGCTCGCGCTTCGCACCATCGCGGGAGTCGGCGGCAAACTGCCGCCCGATCTGAACATCCACATCCCCGACAGTTGGCTTTTCAATCACCGCTGGGCGGACGGCGGGTGCTGTCCCAAAACCGGCGGCCCCCTCGTGCGAGAGGAAATCGGCGGACGCACCACCTGTTGGTCGCCCGGCCGGCAAAAGCTGAAGCGGTAGGGTCGCGGGCCGGTTGCGGCCATGATACATTTATCGGCCCGCCCGGAGGTCGGGCCCTACCCTCACCTCATACTTTCGCCGATACTCACGCGGGCCCAGCCCCATATGGCGGCGAAACTGCCGGCTGAAATGGGCCGCATCGGCAAACCCCAGCTCCAACGCCACCCGCGTCGCCGGGTTGGCCGGGTCCAGCAGCAGGGCACAAGCCCGTTGGATCCGCCGCCGCTGATAGTATTCCTGCGGCGACAATCCCGTCGCCTGCCGAAAAACACGGCTGCCATGATCCGGTGTCACCGGCCAGCGCCGCAACAAAGCATGCAAGTCGAACATCCGCCCGTGGTCCACGCAGAGCTCAATCTCGGCGATCGCCGACCAGACCATCTCGGGAAACTCGTCCAGCCCTGCATCACTCGCCCGTGATAAACGCACGAGCACCTTGAGCAAAGCCGCCTTCAGGAGCAATCGGGACGGCTGGGGCCGCAGTAGCTCATCCCGGATTTCTTCAAATTCGGATTCAACCCGGGCGGCCTCGCCCGCACTGAGTTGCAAGACAGCGGGGCGCGGCGGCACCGGCTTCCGAAACAGAGCCTGATCCAGAAACAGCGGCACCAATCCCCGCTCGGCCCACTGCTCGCGCCAGCCCGCGGCGATCCATTCCGAAAGGTAATAGAGATTGATGACTTCCATCCCCTGCGTCCGGACAAAGGCGTGCACTCCTCCGGGAGGAACCACCACGACCGAGCCGGCCGCAAGGGCCTGATACCCGTCTTTCGTCTGATGCCGCGCCTGTCCCCGTCGCACAAAGGAGACCTCATAATAATCGTGGTCATGCGCCCCGATTGCTCCGGGAACCGCCAGCCACTCCACATTCAACGGATGCGTCGCACTCAGCCGCACCACATCCTGATTGATCGTATAGGTCGCTTTTATAACGGAATAGTTCAACTTATTCCCCGGGACGTTCAAGCGTCAAAACCAGACAGGCGCTATACTCTGCCCATGAACTCGGAATACCCCATTACCCCGGAGCAAATCGCCACCTACCGGCGCGACGGCTTCATTCACCTGCCCGATGTCATCACCGGTGCCGAACTTGAAGCCATGCGGAATGCCGTGGCCGGCGCCGTGCAATCCGAATCCGTCAGCGATGACCCCAACCGGGTGAAGTCCAGCTACGAGCAGATTTTCATTCAGAAGGTCAACCTGTGGAGCCGGCACACTGACGTGAAGCCCTTCGTACTGAGCCGGCGTTTCGCCAATATCGCCGCCAAGCTCATGGGCGCGCGCGCCCGCATCTGGCACGACCAGGCCCTTTTCAAGGAGCCACACACAGGCGCCAAGACGCCCTGGCATCAGGACACACCTTACTGGCCGCACGAACCCAAGCGCGAGCAGACCACCATCTGGATCGCCCTGCGCGACGCGACCATCCACAACGGCTGTATGTCGTTCCTGCCGGGCACCCATAAGCTGCTGGACATTGAGCCGGTCAACCTGGCCGACCCGCAGGAGCTTTACGCCGTGGCCCCGCAAACCAAGGGCATCAAGCCCACCACCATCGAGCTCAAGGCCGGTTCCTGCACCTTCCATAATGGCATGACCTTTCACTACGCCGGGCCCAACCGCTCCGACGGCATGCGTGAAGCCTTCGCCATCATCTACATGCCTGAAGACACGACTTACAATGGGGTCGATCATGTCGTCACCGACCCGGTCAAAGCCACTCTCAAGGTCGGGGCCAAATTTGACGCGTCGCTCTTCCCGATCGTTTCCGACTGATTTGAGCCGGCTGTAAGCCTCCGCCATTTCCCCGCACGATACGCTGGCCAAGCAAACCAGGGCCGCTACGCTGGCCGTGCATGAAACTGGCCCCGCACAGCAAACTCGTCCTCATCGGCGACTCCATCACCGACTGTGAACGTGCTCGCCCAATTGGAGAAGGCCTCTTTGGCGCCGTCGGCAAAGGCTACGTTTCCCTCGTTGAGGGCATGCTGGGCGCCGCCCACCCCGGACATGCCCTCCGCATCGTCAACATGGGAATATCGGGCAACACCGTCCTCGACCTGAAGGCCCGCTGGCAGACTGATGTGATCCAGCTCAAGCCCGACTGGCTCGCGATCATGATCGGGGTCAACGATGTGTGGCGCCAGTTCGATCTTCCGCGGCAGACCGAGATCCATGTCTCCCCAGAAGTTTATGACCGGACGCTCGGCGAGCTCGTCCGCAAAACCAAACCCCTCGTCAAGGGGATCATCCTCATGACCCCCTTCTATATTGAGCCCAATCGAGCGGACGCCATGCGGGCGCGCATGGACCAATATGGGGCAATCGTAAAAAAAACCGCCACCCGCCACCGTACCCTCTTCGTGGACACCCAAGCCGCCTTCGACGAAGTGCTGCAGCATATGCATCCCAACGCCATTGCCTGGGATCGGGTGCATCCCAACGTCATCGGCCATGCCGTGATTGCCCGCGCCTTTCTGCGGGCCATCGGCGCTTCCCTGTGAGGCTCGCCGCATGCGGCAGGCCGGTCGTCAGCAAATCCAACCCACGCTAGATCATGGCCGGCGGCAAACTACGCCTTGACGAACTGCTGGTCACGCGCGGTCTGGCGGAAAGTCGCGCTCAAGCCAAGGCGCTCATCATGACCGGTCGCGTGCGGCACGGCACCACGCGGCTCGAAAAACCCGGCAAAGAGTTTCCCGCCGACCTCGATCTCACCGTCGAGCAGCCACCTCGCTTCGTCAGCCGTGGAGGAGAAAAACTGTCCGCCGCCCTGGAGCATTTCGAAATCGGACTGATCGGGGCGCACGTGCTCGACGTCGGAGCCTCGACCGGCGGCTTCACCGACTGTGCCCTGCAAGCCGGCGCGGCTGACGTGGTCTGCGTGGATGTGGGCCGGGCCCAACTCCACGCCAAACTCCGGGCCGACCCGCGCGTGACCAACCTGGAAAAGATCAACGCCCGGCATCTCACCGCCGCCGAACTGCCCCGCGCCGACTACGACGCCATCGTGATGGATCTTTCCTTCATCTCATTGAAATCCGTGCTGCCCGCCGTATGGCCGGTGCTGCGCAATGGCGGCACGCTCATCGCCCTCGTGAAACCACAATTTGAAGCCGGCAAAGCCGAAGTGGACAAAGGTCGCGGTGTCATTCGCGACACCGCCGTGCAAGAGGCCGCATTGGCCGGTGTGCGCGAGTTCGCCCTGACGTCACTGCCCGGCGCACGCCTGCGTGGCAGCATCGACTCCCCCATCACCGGAGCCGACGGCAACCGCGAGTTTCTGCTCGTCCTGGAAAAGGCAGAATGAACTGGCGAAACCCGGCCATACAAGCGACCTTGGCCGCCGCATAAATGAAGCCCCTCCGCAAACTCGTCTTCGTCATCAACGAGAAAAAGGCCGGCGCCGTCGAGCTGGCTCACGAGCTCATGGGCATTGCCCGCCGGTCCGGCCTCAAGCTAAAGCACACCAGCCGTTTCCCCCTCCCCCGCGGTTACCTCAAAGGATTCGACGCCTGCTGCGTGATCGGCGGCGATGGCACCCTCCTCGGCGTCGCCCGGGAATCAGTGCGGGATCAGGTGCCGATCATTGGTGTGAATCGCGGCAGCCTCGGCTTCCTCACCACCTTCTCCGCCGAAGAAGCCCGCACTCAATTTGGCGAACTCTTGCAGGGGGAATACCAGATCGCCCACCGCTCGATGCTCGACTGCTCCACCGGCCCGGGATCCCACGATCTCGCCTTGAATGACGTCCTCATCAAAGACGCCGTGAACTCGCGCCTTGTACGGCTGGAAGTGTTCGCTGATGGCGAGCTGGTGACCGACTATTATTGTGACGGCCTTATCTTTTCCACCCCCACCGGCTCAACCGCCTACAACCTTTCCGCTGGTGGCCCGCTGATCCACCCCGGCGCGGCCGTCGTCGCCATGACGCCGATCTGCCCCCACACCCTGAGCAACCGCTCCATCATCTTTCATCAGGAGACCAGGCTGCAGGTGTATAATTGCTCCAGTGACTCCCGCCTTCTCGTCGCCATGGACGGCCAACGCAACCTCAAGGTCGGCGTGGGCTCGCCCATTGAGATCACCATCTCCCGACACACGCTGCCTCTGGTCCAACGCCTCGACCATTCCCACTTCGCGGTCGTGCGCACCAAGCTCAAGTGGAGCGGAGGCGCGGCCGAAGCCCCGAAGACGAGGGCATAAAAAACCCCGGGCGAACCCGCCCGGGGCCATGGGTCGCGCCGGCCGGTAGGGCCGGGTCACTTTGATTTATTATCGGCCTGCTTGGCCGCTTTTTCCGCTTTCTTCGCCTCGCGCTCCGCGCGCTTTGCGGCCGCCTCGGCCTTCTTGGCGTCAGCTGCGGCTTTTCGATCCGTCTGCATCCGCGCGCGCTCTTCCTTGCTCAGTTTGCCATCACCATCGGCATCATATTGCTCAAGGTTACTCTTTCGCGTCTCGGCAGCCTTGGCCTTTATATCCGCGTTTCGCTTGGCGAGCTCTGCTTCATTCAACTTACCATCACCGTCGGCGTCATATTTTTCCAAGGTCGCCTTCGAGTAGCCCTTGGTCTTTTCCGCACTTTCACCGTAACCCGTCACCACAAATGCCAGCGAGAGGCACGCCAGCATGCTAAGGAGTTTTGGAAGTAACGTTTTCATAACGTCCTTATTTATGACACAGGAATTTCCGCCGGGCAAGACCGCATCCCCGTCGGCGTCACCTCTGTTTGGATACCGAAATGATGTCAGCCGGCAGCACGGCGAGGCGTTCAACCATTCCCTCACCTCACGTCGCCCGCAAACAGGACATCCTCCTCATCAAGAGGCCGGTGAATCACGTAACAGACCAACCTGCTCCTTGAGCACATCGCACAGCTGGCTGAGCAGCGGCGTAGGCGCCTCGTCCGGCCAGGGCGCAAGAGCGGACAACGCCGCCGAAATCTCGATCTGCACAGCCTCCGCCACGACTGGAAACACTTTCAAATCGGCCATCTGTTCCAGCCGCAGCGCCATTTGCACGGGACGTCGGCCGCAGATTTCATCAAGCAGCGCCTCACGCTCATCCAAGGGCAGCCGTTCGATCAACTCCTGCAATGGCAGCGTGATTTTGCCGCTGGCCAGATCCGTGCCCAGCGTCTTGCCGATGCGCTGTTCTTCACCGAAGAAATCGGCCAGGTCATCATAGATCTGATAGGCTATGCCCAAATGCCGGCCAAAACGGGTGACCGCCTCGACATAAGCCTCATCCGAACCGGCCAGCCGCGCACCGAGAAAACAGGAGACCCGGAAAAGTTCGGCCGTCTTCAGGTCAATGACCCGTCGATAATCCTCCCGACTGATGTTCGTGGAGCGCCGGCGCATCGTCTGCACGATCTCCCCCGCGCATACTTTGCGGGTGGACTCCGCCACATGCAGACAGACCTCCGTCGTCGGGAACTGCGCCGCAAGGTGCAGGGCGTGGGAGAACAACGCATCCCCCAGCAGGACCGCCGCCGTGGGGCCATACTCCCGCGCCGCCGTCCGCCGACCGCGTCGCAGGTCCGCACCATCCATAATATCATCATGCACCAACGTGGCCAAATGGACCAGTTCCACCACCGCGGCCGCCTTGATCAAATCCGGCGTCGGCGGGCCGGACTCCCGCCAACCACTGAGAAAAACGAGTGCCGGGCGAATGCGCTTGCCCGAAGTATCGATGCAGTAATCCGCCATCGTCCGAATCTCAGGCTCGAAGCGTTCAATCTGCTCACGCAAGAACACATCCAACCCGGCCATGTGCGGCTTGAGGCGGGCAAAGACCGGGCCAAAGGCATGCGAAGGAGGCGAATCAGGCGGATGGATGGCGGACATCGGAAAAACTCCACGGTAGCCACGCCGCGGAAAATGGCTAATCAATACTCACAACGATAAGATGAGCGACCATCCCCTGCTCCTGCTGCTGATGATTTTGGCCGGGCTCTACTTGGCCAAGCTTTGGCGTGACGACTGTCGCGCAGCCGCCGCCGGCCATCCCCATTCCAACGCCCTCCCCGGTGCCACACCCGCTTCACCGCGCATCATCACGATCGCCATAGCCGGCGCGCTGGTTCTCCTCGCGGTGGAGACCTGGGGCGAAATCCGTCTCGGTATAGCGGCGGAGCAATCCCAAATGACCGCGCTTTTCGGCCTCTACACCCTAAGCGCAGCCCTCATCGAGGAAGTCATTTTCAGAGGCTATCTGGTCATACCCAATCGGGGTGCCGCCCTGCGCTGGAGTGGCATCATCGCCGCATCCCTGCTCTTTGCCGTGCTCCATCCCTTTCTTTGGAAATGGGAAAATGGCTTGGTCTGGACTCCGGGAATCAAAGGCTGGTTCAGCACCGGCATGATCTTCCTCGGCTCGCTGTGGTTTTATACCCTGCGATTCACTGCTTGGAATCCACAACGCTCACTCCTCCCCTGTTTTGCCGCTCATTTGGCAAAGAACGCGGGGGTCATCGCCATCAAGGCACACCAAGGTTTTTTAGGCGACTGGTGGTGATCTGCGATTAGCCAGCTTCTTTTGGCAGATTGTTGAAATCAACCTTCTCGCCACACTCCCTGTTGGCTGGCGGGCATGAAAAAGCCGCGCTCCTTTGGGAAACGCGGCTTCTTCAAGAAGCAAACCCGTATTACTGCGAGGGCAAGGCGGGCAGGAACGGATCCGAACCGTCACGGTAGCCCGGCAGTTCATCGCGACGCATTTGCATCTGGCGGACAGCTCTGGAGTCAAAGACTTCCTCAATTGCAGCCCCTTCTGGACTTACTGTCTTGGCCGTGATGAAGATAATCAAATTGCGCATTGTATCATTCAAACTATCCGACCGAAACAGCCTACCTAAAACTGGCACCGACCCTAAAACCGGCACCTTGGTCTGACGATTGGTGACATTATTTTCGATCAAACCACCAATTCCCATAGTATAGCCGTCCCGCAGCGAAACCTGCGTCTTGGTCTTGCGTGTCACCACAATTGGAATCTGGGCTCCACCGAAAGACGCAAACTGGTTGGAACTGCTCACCTCGGGTTCAACCGTCAGGCGGATAAACCCTTGGGCATTCACCTGCGGGGTGACTTTCAGAATGATACCCAGTGGCTTGTAGTCGAAGCCACTGACTTCATAGGTCCCACGCTCCTGATTGTAGGTGTAGCTCGGGATCGGAAATTCCTGACCTATATTGATGGTCGCCTCAGAGTTGTTCAGCGTCACTACCGTGGGATTGGAAACCAGCTTGGTGTCATTAGTGGTCTTAAGAGCTGACAGAATGACATTAAAATCCGAGGCCGAAAAGACAGCCGATGCAAGGCGTTGAGTGCCGCCCATATTAGTCAACCCAAGCAAATCGCTTATAGTATTAGAAACTTCATTGCTCCAAGTATCTTGAGATGACGGCCCTAAATCCTCATAGCTGATAGCTCCCGTAGTGGAATTAACATCAAATCGGGGACCGATACCTGTAATAGGGCTTGGATTCAGTCCTCCGCTGCCATTATTGCGACTAGCGACATCGTCCGCACGCTCATAGCCACGCTGCATAAAGGGAACATCAATATTAGTTTCGCCACGTTCCGACTCAAATTCGCTACGATTTTCACCTTCAATATTTCTAGTACCCTCGCGGTTTTGACCGCGCTCACGACTCCACTCTTGATTAAGATTGCCAATATTTAGCTCCATCCCGGAGAGCGAAGCCCAATTAACGCCAATATTCTTCACATCCGCATTGGTCACCTCGACAAACTTGGACTCAATCATCACCTGAGCGGTGGGCTTGTCGAGCTGCTCAAGAATCGGCCGGATGCGGTTCAACTGCGTCGGGCGCTCGGTGACGACCAAGGCATTGCTGCGGGTGTCGACCCGGATGCTGGCCCCCTGAGCATTGACGAGCGGCTGCACCGCAGGCGAGAGATCACCCGCCGTGGCATAGTTGATAATGAAGACCTCGGTGGTCAACGGCTCCTGCGCGAGGTCCGCATTGCTGATGACCTTGATGATATTGCCTTCCTCGACATAGGTAAAGCCAACGGGCGAGAGCACGACTTGGAATATCTGGCGCCAGGTGACATCGCGCAGCTTGATGGAAGTGCGCCCCTGCAGCGTATCGGGAACCACCAGATTGATCTCAAAAAGGTCGGCGACATTCCGGAGAATGTTGCGGATGTCCTCATCCGGGAAGTCCACCGACAGGGTGTCGGCACTCTCGGAGCGGGCGGCGCCGGCCGCATCCGCGGCATCGTCCTTGATTTGGAAGTCCGGGGCGGCGGTGGTGGTGGCCACCACAACGGTTTCCTCTTCCTGGCTCCAGCCGGTGGAGGGCAACAGCAGGGCGGCAAGCAGAGCAGACGGGATGAATGCGCGTGTTCTCATGGTTACTTTCGTGATTGAATGGGCCGGGTGATTTCCTCGCGGTTCAGGCGGAGGGTGAAGGTGGTACGTCCGATGTCAGTGATATCCAAGGTGTAGTCGATTCCTTCAAAGGTAATTGTCAGCTGGTCCCCCACTTTGAGTCTTTTTTGACCGAAAAGCAGGATCGCCTCGCCTCCGATGATGGCCGTGCCTGAAGGGGCCAGCCGACCGGCCAATGCTTCCAGCACCGCCCGGTCGCCCGTCACCCGCGCAGGCTGATTGGTCACCACCGTGCTGGGAGCTTCATCAGGGTCACGCTGATTGAATGCCGGCGGATTAAGCGGAGGGATCAGAGTCTCGGGGATCGCCGCCAGCTCACGCGGCTGGAGGAGCTTGGCCGCGGCCTCCACCACCTCGGTCCGCTTTTGCGGGGTCGTGAGATCCGAGCGTTGGGCCAGCGCAGTGCTGCCAAAGACCAGAGCGGCCAGACCGACCAGGAGAGGAAGGTGCTTCATGGTGTCCCCAGCAATTCGAGGTTGAGGTTGAGGCTGACGTTGTCCGAGCGACCGCCACTGGATCCTTCATCGAGGGGAACCAGATTGGCCGTGAGGATCCGGCAATAATGCGTGCCGCTTTCCAAGCGGCGCAAAAAATCAAACACCTGCGTATAGGTGCCCTGCACCGAAAAGGTGAAGCCCACGGGCAGCTTGCCGGTCTTCGGTGCATTGCGCGGGGTCGGCACCTGCCGTAATCCCTGCAGCTTCACCCCGGTTTCCGACTCCAGCCGGAAGAAGTACTGCGAGTTGTTCGCGATCTGGCCGGAGCTCACCAAGCGGGTTTCGATTTCCTTGTTCGCCGCAGTGACTTCAGCCAATTGCTCGGGCAGCTGGGCTGAATTCTTGATATTCTCGGCCAGCCGGCGACCTTCGCGGGTTTTTTCCTCAAGCTGCGTGGTCTCCGCAGGAAGCTTGTCCATTCGGAAATAAAGCGCCGCCAGCAACACCACGCACACCGCGACCATGCCGGTAACCAGCGGGTTTTTCTTCAGCAACGCCAAGGCTTGTTCGTTGGATATGGCCATGGTGGGTTTACCTCCGCTGCGGGGTGTTTTTCGCGGACTTGAGGGGAAGCATGATCTCGATCGCCAAACGTCCGGTGGCTGGAACCCGATCCAAGCTGACGAGCGTCACATCGGATGCGACCTGGGCCAGAGCGGGATCGGCCCGCAGTTGCTCGACATACTGCGAGGCATAGCCGCTCGCGAGATCCGGAGCGCCACGCACCGTAGCGCGCAGCCGGATTGAAGTATCCCGCAACTCAAAAACATCGAGCGCGATATTCGCCGGCAACGTCTGTCCCAATTGCAGGAGCAGATCGGAAACAACCGGGCGAGCCTCAAGGAACGTCCGCACCTCACCGACTTTCTTTTCCTCGGCTTGGAACTGCTTGAACTGCGCGACCGCCCGGGCGCTCTGGGGCTTGTCGCGCTCGATTTGCGCATTCCAATCCTTGATCTGCGACTTCACCGAGTGCAGCTGCAGCTCCTGAATGCCAAAATAAACCAGCAGGACCAAGGCGGCAAAAATCGCGCCGCCATTGACGAAGAAGGTGGTGCGCACCGCCTTGATGTCCGGCAACTGATCGTAGTTGCGGAAATTCGGATGCCACGCCGGCACGCGGTTGGCCGCCGCCGCATCAGTCTTTTTTTTCAGCAGCGACGCCATTGGCAGCAGGGGTTGAGGTGTCGTAACGGGTCATCAAACTGAGCAAGCCAAACCAGCGGGGCTCAAGCACACTCCGGGCGGCATCGGCCACCGTAATGCGACGGGCATCCAGCCAGGGTTGAAGATCAACCTTCAATACCGAAACCCCCAAGGCGCCCGCCAAGGCATTGTTCAGCCAATTCAACTTCGGGGGAAGCAGGGTGGAAAAAAGCCGGCCGACCGATTGACCGGTCTGCACTTCATAAAAACCAATCGAGGACTGCAGCTCCTTGACCAATTTCTTGATCAGAACCGGCCCCATGCCCGTAAAATCAAACGTATTGGAATAGAATAGCTTACGAGCCGAATCCTCATCCTTGAGGCTCAACTCCTTCTGCACCACAGGAATCATTGATTCCAAGCCTTGGGGAATGGGCCGGGTCGCCTCCACGCCCCCGCTCCCCACAATGTAGGAATTGGTCGTCTCGGCCTCAACCTCCAGTACCAAGGTGGGCACCTTGGATTGGGTGAAATTAATATAATCCACCACAGCACCAAGATTTGCGATTGACCCCAGTTCGACCCGCTCGGGGTAAATTCCGCCGGCCAGCAATGAATTTTGGAGGGAAACCACCTCATCAAGCGGCACGCCGCCGAAAAGCACTTCCTTCTGAGGTGAAGGCTTGGCCAGGTCGTAATCCCCGCCGTCATGGGCATTGAGCAAGGCTGTGATATATTTTTCCGGCTCAATCCGAAACTGCTGGGTCAGAAACTCGGAAAGATAGTTGGCGTCCTTCAGGCGCTTCACGTCAACCGTGGCCTTCCTCACAAAACGCTGCGCAGGATAAACCCCGCAGTTGGCGTGAAGATAACCACTGGAGGATTTTTTGGGCTGCAGTTGCCTGAGCGCCTCGGCCAAGGCCGCCGCATCGTCCCCAGGACATTCACGCACCTCCTCGATGACCATCGGTGCCACCTGCGACGAAGTGCGGGCCAGCAGGTAACCTTGGCTGTTTTTTTCGACGAAATATCCTTTCGGCTTTGCGGAGAAAAGCATGCGTCGGTGGTGGGAAGTCAGACGGTTGAAGGTGGAGCCCGATCACTGCCGGCGCGCATTCCGGAGGACTCTGAGTCCGATAGATGCATCGCCAGCGTTAAACAGGGGAAAGCCTGACTACTTGCCGCGTGCTAATGGCAATTACAAGGCAAAAACAGATACTACTCCCTCCCTTTCCGCCATTTACCCTTATTTAAAGGAAGCCGGAAATCTGACATAACCGAAAACCCCGCCGTGTTGCTACGGCGGGGTTAAGCCAAGATCAGACGCGCACGTCTCGTGCGCGGCAGAAGTTACTTCTGCCAAGTGCGTTTCTTGTGTCGATTGGACTTCAGGCGCTTGCGGCGCTTGTGCTTCGACATTTTCAGACGACGTTTCTTCTTCAGATTGCCCATAGTGATGAAAGTGAATTGGAGACCGTGCGGAACAGAGTTTTCGGTGTAAAGCACGAAGTTGCTGCATCATCCGCCGCCCTCTGGCGGCACCTCCAAAATTTGCCGGGATCGTGTCATGAGCAGAAAACACCGCACCTTCTCAACAGGTAAACCCAGGAGCTGCGCGGTCGCCGCACGATAAAGATTCAACTGCCGCGCATGAAGGTTGGCCGCCCCCGCCGCATCCATGTCCGTTTTGAAATCATAAACCTTCGCCTCGATCGGCCGACCGGTGGCATCACGCCAGACAATCACCCGATCAAACGTGCCGGTGATCCAATCCCCCGCCACCACCGCCTCAAACGTGCGTTCGCGCCAAAGTTCCGTCCCCGGGCCGGGCCGCCAGAGAGAGTGCAAAGCCGGCGATTGCAGGCAGGCCCGCACCGCTTCCCCGGCTTCACCCGCTTGCGCCAACATGGCCGCGGTTTCCCCCGCCACCACGCCGTCAGGCAACCACTCCACCTCCGCAAAAAGACGGTGAACTTGTCGCCCAAAATCGGCGCCTTCCCCAGTGGATCGTCGCGTGAACAACCCCTCCGCCGACAGCGTTGCATCCGTGCGCTCCTCACTCGGACGACGCGCCCTGAACCGGCGCGATTTATACGGTGCCGGATCCTGCAGGCGGATAAACGGAGCCAGCCCCGGCAGTGGTGCGGATGGTTCGATTTTGGCCGGCCACCCCGGATCACCCTGCGACCAAACACCTGTAAAATCCGTTTTTCCCACCCGCACCGTCCCGGTTTCAGCACCGAGCGTTTCGGTCAGCAATTTGACAAAGTTATGCGAAGCGGAATTTCGCGCCGGTGACTCCACCACCAGGTAAAGCGCGCGCTTGGCCCGGGTCATGGCGACGTAAAGCAATGACAGTTTCTCGTAGCAGGCCGAGGCCTCCGCTTCCCGCAGATAACCGGCCAGCACATCATCACGCTCGGCGAACTCCTTCGCCGGCAAGTCGAGGACCCACTCCGGCGCATGCCCGTCATCGCGCCGTACGGCGAGCCCCCGGCGGGCTTGGGCCAGCTTATGGCCCTCCAAATCGGGCAGGATCACCGCATCGAAACCCAGCCCCTTCGACTTGTGGATCGTCATGACCCGCACCACCGCCGTCGAATCCGGCTCGCGCAGCGTATAACGCGTCATGAAGTCCACAAACTCCGCGACCTCGCGGCTTCCACCCGCATCAAACTCCGCCGCCGCCGCCAGAAACTGACGCCCGCGCAAGCGTGTGAACTCATCCGGTGCGGTCGCCCGCGCCAGCTGTTGCCACCACCCGTTAAGCGTCATCTCAAACCCATTGCTAGCGATCTGGCCAAGCAGCCGCCACGTCAGCGCCTCCGGCGTCACGATATCCGCCGCCGCAAGCACTGCGCCCAGCGGCGACATCTGCACATGCCGCCACGCAAGCGTATCACCGGGGTGCGCGGCCACCTGCACCAGCGCAAGCAGCACCGCACCGACGGGGTTATCAACGCAGACATGCAAGTCCGCCTCCGCCACGGCGGCAATGCCACCTTCGCGGCGCAGATAATCCGCCAGCTCCGCCGCCGTGCTGTTCTTCTGCACCAGCACCGCCACGGTAAAATCAGACCGGGGCGAGGGCATCTCGTGCAACAACCGCAAGGTGGTCGCAAACCGTTCCGTCATATCCTCCGCCAGCAGCAACGCCGCATGCCCGCCCAAGGCCGGCCGGGCCGAGGCATGCGCGCGCCATTCACGGTTCCACGCCAGCGCGGCCTCGCCGGGAAAAAGCAACATCATGACCTCCGGCTCACCGAACACCGTATTGACCATGTCAATGACCGGAGGGCCCGAGCGCCATGAGCGGTCCAGATGCCCCTCGGCGATCACGCCCGGAGAAACCTCATTATAATGATTGAAAATCTCCCGGAACAGCCGCGGGTCCCCCTCGCGCCAGGCGTAGATCGCCTGCTTCACATCACCGACATAGAAGAAGCTGCGCCGCCCCGCCGGATCCTGCACCGCCTCATCAATGAGGTTTCTGAGCACCGACCACTGGCCAAAGCTCGTATCCTGAAACTCGTCGAGCAGCCAGTGATCAATTTCCGCATCGAGCCGGTAATCGATCAGCATCCTTCCTTCGCCATCCCCCTCCATCGAGAGCACACGCCCATCCTCTCCCGACGGGAGCAGCAGGCGCTGCACATCGGCGAATGACAACCGCCCCGCCCGCCGCACGGTCTGGTGATAAATTTCCTCATACGCACGGATGACCGCATGAATGCCGCGCGTCATCTCAATGCGACGCACCAGCTCCAGGCCGACCAGCCCGCGGACGACCGCCGCCAGGGCCTCCCGCAACTCCGCCGCCGGCTCCACTTTTTTCCGATCCATCGTCACGACGGACATATCCGGCCATGCCTTGAGGACATTCTTGAGCTCGGTGCTCATTTCGGCGCCGGGGGTCCATCCCTCCAGTCTTGCGAACAAGCGCTCCCACCACGCCCGCCGTTTCTCGTCCCAATCTCCAACCGACGCCTCCCGCAAGGCCGCCACCGCCCCGCGCCACTCCGCCGCCGCGACCAGCCATGCGCACCCCTCCGGCCAGATGCGTTCGGGATTGCCCCACAAACCGGCAGCCGGCGTATCGAGATAGGTTTCCTGATAATCCTGGAGGAACAGCAGCAATTTGTCCGCCAGTCGCTTCTCCTCCCGGCCGAAGGTGGCCTGCTTGAATGCCTCGATGAACTCATGCTGGGCGGCGGACACCCGTCCACCGCGGGCAAAAATCCGGCGCAATACCCGCATGCGCGCCTGGGCCGCAGCGTGTTCCTCCAGCACTTCGAATTCGCCCGCAAGGCCAAGCTCCAGTGGAAAATTTCGTGCGATGCCCGCAAAAAAACCGTCGAATGTGCCGAGTTTCAGCCGGTGCATGGATTCCGTCACCATCCGCAGCAGCGCAAGAAACTCGGGCTGGCCGGCACCGGGCACGCCGATCTCTTCCGCCAGCGTGCGCGCCGCCTCCGGCTCCGCCGCCGCCCTCGCCAGCTTGCGCAGGATCGCGTCAAAAAACTCGCCCGCCGCCTTGCGGGTAAACGTCAGCGCCACGATGCGTTCCGGCGCCGCGCCCAGTGCCAGCAGGCGCACAAACCGGTTGGTCAGAGCGTAGGTTTTGCCCGAGCCCGCCGACGCGAGAATCATCTCGTGACCGATTTTCATCCGCGACCGCCCTCCTCTTCGCCCAACCACACGATGCTATCTTCCGCTCCACGGTGAAACAATGTGGCAAAATCATCATAGTCCGCCTCACGGCCGGACACTTCACGCGGCGGCCAGAAGTCGCCCCGCGCCACGGCGGCCGCCACGCCCTCCGCACAGGCCCAGGCCGACTCCGCAAGCTCCGCCGGATAGTTTTGCCAAAGTTCCAGCGCCGTCTCCGTCGCGGCCTTCGGAAGATTGAAGTAACCGCAAGTCACCTCCACTCCGGGGAAAAGCGCCGCCGCCACCCGCTCATAGAGCGGCAGCTGCAAGTCTTTCCAAGTCCGCTCCCGGCCGCCTTCACTATCGCGCCACAAAGCCCATTCCGGGCGATTTTCGCCGGCCCGCACCGCCCGTAAATGCGCCTCGTCGGGCCGCACCGGTTTGTCCGAGGTTTTGTAATCGATCACCCGCACCGCCCCGGTCACCGCGTGGCGGTCAATGCGGTCGATCTTGCCCGCCACCGTGAGCGCGCCGACTGAGAGTTCAAACTTCCATTCGCTGCGCTCGATCACCCAGCCTTCCGCCCGGAGCAGCGCCTGCACCTCCGCCGCGGCCGCCAGACGTTGCCGGGCCGACTCCAGCTGCACCAGCAACGGCAACGCCGGCTCTCCGCCGAATCGCCGCGCCACCGCGCGGTCGAGCGATTCCAGCAGAAACCCGCGCAACGTGGCCGCATCCATGCAGTCGCACAGCGCCGGCTCTTTGGCCATCGCCTCCAGCGCATCATGACAGAGTATGCCAAAGTCCATCGCATCCATCTCCACCTTGGCCACATCCACCGCCTCCATCTTCAAAACCCGCGCAAGATAGAACCGGAAGGGACAGTCGAGCCACGCCCGCAACGCCGTCACCGCCAACCGGTCGGGCGCCCTGACCTCCGGTGGACGCAGTCGCCAGGCCCGGCTCCAGGCGAGATTCGCCGCAGTCGCCGGCAACTCCCGGAAAAGATACGCCACACGCGGCGGCAATTCCGCATCGCGACAACGCAACAACAGCCGCGACGGTCGCAACGGTTCGCCGCCTGCCGAAGTCCGGCCAAGCACCACTTCAAAGCGCCCCTCCTCTTCCCGCGAAGCCCCCAGCGCGCGCAGATAATACGCATCGGTCGCATACCGCATGGCATTGGTCTTAAGCCCAAGTCTCACGCGCAGACTCTCCGGCAAAAAAGGATCCCCTGTGACCGCCGAGGGCACACGACCCTCGTTGAAGCCTGCGATCACAAGATGCGGCGCATCCTCCCAGACCAACTCCAGCCAGCCCTGCAGCTCAATCGCCCCGGCCGGTTTGTCCGGAAACTCCCGGGCCTCACCATACAGCCGCAACGCGATTTCCCACGCCTCTTCCCGCGTCAACCCCGGGCAGACGCCCATACCCCGCCCGATTTCGTCCAGGACACCGGACCAAATTTCGGCCGCCGCCGCCAAGTCGGCCTCCTCGGGCTTGGCCAAGGCAAACCGCCGGCCGGCAAAAATCTCACTCAATACCGCCGCCGCATTTGCCGGGAAGGCCCCCTGCCCCAGACGCTCTCGCCAACCGGCCAGGCAATCCAGCCCGGCGCTCTCCTCATGCCCGCGGGCGGCAGTCAGATCCGCCGGCAGATGACGGGCGTGCACGCGGTCGAGCTCATCCAGAAAATGCGCCGCCGAAAACCCCGCACCAAGCTTTGTCCGCAAGGCCAGCAGCACGTCGGGCTGGCGCGCCAGGGCCGCCACCGCGGCAAACGAATCTTCGCGGGCAAAGTTCGCCAGAGCGCCGAGCAATTGGTGCAGGCGGTCGCCACGCCGGGTGGCGCCCTCGGGATTGTAAGCCGCGATCCCCCGCTGCTGCAACGCGCCGGCCAAGGCCGGAATGATCTCTTCATCCACCACACCAAGCGCACACAAGTCCTCTGCCCCGGTGTAGGCCTCAGCCGCCTCCGCCAGACGTTCCGACTGCGCCGCAGGATCCGCGCACACCGTGACCCGCTGTTCGAAGTTATCCGCCAGCAATTCGCGTGTCGCCCAAACCTCAGGCACCGGTCGCCCCCAGCAGTCAAATGCCTCCGCCTCGCTCTCCGGCGCATACACCAGCACCTCCACCGGCACCTGCGCCGCATAATGAGCCAGCAGCGCCAACGCCACCGGTCGCGGGTCAGGCGTGGCCACCATGACGATCCGCGCCACCCCGGACGGCAGCGCTGCGTCGCGCAACCGGCCAAGCCGGGCCCCTGTGGCGTCGTGCCGGCCGCACTGCGCCAGTGCCGCCGCTTGCAACTGCTCAAGCGCCGCCAGCTGCCGCCAGCGCTCCTGCTCGGGAAACTCCGCGCCCGCGCGCGCCGTCACATCCGCAAAGCGCAACCCGATCTCGGCCAGCACATCCTGCAGGCGCGCAAACTCCACCGCCAGACGCTGGGCCCACGCAAAATTACGCTCCGGCGGATCCATCGGAAACACCGCGCGAAACGCCGCCATCTCCACCTCCCGCAAAACGCGTACCCACGCAAGTTGCACCTCCAACCGGGTGGCGTCCTCCGCCGCCGATGAAACCTCGGTCACAAGCGCTTCCAAAGTCAGCACGCGCGGTGAAAATACCGCCTGGCCACGACTTGCAGCAAATGCGGCCAGGGCCTCGCGCAACCGCCGGCCGGCCTGTCGGGTCGGCACCAGCACCAGCAGGGTGGAAAGATCCAGCGCCTCCTCGCCGGACCAGCCCCGGGCGAGATATTCCACCGCCTGCGGCAGCAACGGTCGCGACCACGACAGGAAGCGACGGGAGGCTGATGGCGGCGGGGGCATAAACGGTTTATCTGCTCGGACAGGCATGAAGATTCAAGCAGCCAATAATACCCGGGGCCTGGGACAACCCCGGTCTCATGCCGTAAAATAAAAACCCCCGCAGCCAGGGAGACTGCGGGGTCAGAGTGGGAAAGCCGGAGGGCTTACTTCTTCGCGAAGGCGTGCTTCGCCACCTGCGCCTTGGCGCGGCTGGCGGCATTGCGATGCACCACGCCGGACTTCACAGCCTTGTCCATGGCGGACGCATAGGCGGACGCCGCAGACTTGGTCACCGCCTCGTCGCTGCCCTTGAGCGCGGTCTCGAGCTTGCGATGGAGAGTCTTCAGGCGGGTTTTGGTCGCTCGGTTGCGGGCGGTAAGGCGCACGGTTTTACGCGCGGCTTTGATGGCAGATTTGGTGTTGGCCATGGTCTAAATAGAATTGAAAGCTGGCCAAAGACTCAAACGAGCGCCCGGGAGTCAATGGTATTTTCCCTTGGGTAGTGGTATAGTTTGAATCTCAGCTTGTCGGGGTGCGCTTCTGAGGCAATCCAGACAGCATGGATAAAGCGCAGCGTGGCGAACTATTGCGGAAGCGATTTAAGGCCATTGGTGGACACCCATTTGTCGGCAAAGGTATCGAATCGAAGCCAACGGCAGAACCGCCCAAAATCGTCTATATGCCTTGGCCTGACATCATCGTAGACAACAAGCGGACTCCGCAATGGATGACGCTTCCCGATGAACGGCCCGAACTACTGCCCAAACCTGAACGCAGACGCAAAGGCGATCACGCCCTTAATCGCATCGCCCAACAATGGCACAAGCCGCTTATGCCGCAGCCTGAGCCTGCTCTGTGTCGAGAAGGGCAATCAAATCCGCCAACTCCCAAACCTTGGTAGAAACACCCGCCGCCATTGCCGGGGTTGCGCGGAGGGTTTGGTGAATCCTGCAAAAGTTGTAGTGCATGAAGTGCAGGGCAATCGCGTGCTCGTGGTTTTCAACCTTCTTGCTGAACGCATTGGTCAAGCGGGTGAAGCGGCGCATCCCCATCCGCATTGTCAGGTTGGCCCGCTCAACAAAGCTCGTGGAGACATGGCCGTAAGCAGGGGTGCCAATGATCTTGGCTTTCTTTGCCCCCATGCATTGAGCGGGTGAATAACGGGCCTCTGTCTTTGGGCCTTCACCGTAAACCTTCACCAGTTGCGCGTAATCAATATCGGTGCCGAAAGCATCAGCAACCGCGCTCAGGTATGGCTTATGGCCGTCCGTGGTGAGTTGCACGCGATGGGCCAAGCGGTCCGCGAGATCGTGCATGAAGTGGTAAGCCGCGCCCGCATCGCGGGTGCCTACGAACCAACAGGGGGTGAGTTTGGTTTCCGCATCGATCGCGGTCCAAGTCCAAATATCGCCCCAGCCTTCCGCTTTCTTCTCAGGCGATGCATTCTTTTCCTTTGCACCTACAAACGACCAAATTTCATCACACTGAATCCGCTTGCAGGGCAGGTTGCGAAACACGCGGTCCTGATAGATCGAACAAACGCGCCCAAGGTCAGCCAACAGCTTCATGACCGTAGTGCGATGCACGCCAGTCATGCGCGTAATTGCACGTAGCGAATTGCCTTCGACAAGAGCGGCAACAACGCGGGTGCGGGCTTCGAGAGGGAGCTTGTTCATATGGGCAAAGTGTAACTTTATGCTTAAGCGGTCAAGCATAACGGAGGTAGAAAACGCCACCCGGTTTCTAACCGGGTGGCGTTGAGTGCGTGTTATGCGCTCTCCTGCAATGGGAGAATCATCTGGCCACACGGCCCATCCAGATGAATAGGGAACACCTGCGCTTTGATCGGAACGACGATGCGCTTTGCCTTCACATGCCACACACGTGGCCGGAAAACTATGCGCCCGCCGCATTTCTGACAGAGCTGTATTGTCATAAGACAAAAATGCTTGAGCGGTTATGCATCCGACCTTGACAAATGTTCCAGGTGGAACATTGTTCCACGTAAGCAATACGTCCCGAAACATTCAGCTCCCCTTAACCGGATGCTTGCGTAAGGGAAGTTCGCCCTCCACCCCGTAAGACCTCGTTCCGCCAAGAAGTTCGGTCTTACGGGGTGGTGTTATTTATGTCGTGGCGTTGGTAGTGGCCGGCGTGACCGTCCAACGCTTTGTTACCTTCTCATAAAATCATATCATTGTGGCGGCGTAGTAGCTGCCGTTGCGGCCGGGGGTGCCGAGTCGCTTGATTGCGTAGCCTCGTTAGACACCTCCGTAGATTCTTCTTCGGCCCCAGTGTTATCGCCGCTCTTATCCGGAGCGCTTGATGATTTGCGCGAAGCGCGCATCCCATACCACTTCTTTAGGGCAAACTTTTCACCGATCTTAACAAATTGTGCGGTGTTTTTAGTAAGGGCGATTTTTAGGGCGCGCTTGCTGTTATCGGGGTTATTGGTGTTCCCCTCGAACTTATAACCGCCGCTAGCGATCGCATCATAAATCTCATCAATTGATGCCGGTCGCTCCATGGCAGCGCTTTCGCGAGCCTCAAAATATGTTACCACGCTTCCCGCGAGCGGCTTGTTGAAAAACTCATCTTCGCGGAACTTAATTTGATGGGCATCTTCTCCGGCGATACTCAATGCCTCTTGACTGTAAACCGGAGGGAGGTTGGCGAGCTTACATAATTCGTTCGCCGTGATCTTCATTGGCTGAATTTCAGCAAGGAAGGCAGCTTCCTTTTCAGCGATGGCCTTTTGTAGGGCATCGATCGCGCTGTCGTAGGGTGAGCTCATAATAGGGATGAGGAATATGCCACACCGCAAACCTGTCAAGCCTTAGCGCAGAAATTGGCAGAAAATGTTACCCGTGTAATATTTTGAACGTTTAACTGACGTAAACTATTATTAATAAGCTATTTATTAGCCGCTCTTTTCTTTCCACTCCATCGCATATTTGCAGCTTCACGCGCTATCTCAGACCGAGCACGTTTTGAAAGTTTGGCTGCACGAGCCTTGCCACCCTTTTGGCCACCACGCCTTCCCATTTCTCGCATAATCTGACGTCTCAGTTCATCATTACTCAGTGCTTGGGTCATCGCCGATTCATCTCGTGGCTCTTCTGTAGCCTGTTGGACAATAGAGAAGGCCGTTACATTCGGGTCCTTGCTTGAGCGCTTTGGCATGACTGCAACCTACGCAGCACCCCCAGCCAAGCAAGGGCCGATTTCAAACTATACCACTACCTTCCCTTGGAGTGTGGCGGTAACAACCCGCACACGGGAAATATTCATGAAAACTATGCGCTGGGAGAAGCCGCCCGGGATGCGGCGGTAGCATAGGCTTTGCGGGCCTGTCGCACCCGTGAGTGGTTGTGCTCCGCCCAATTCACCAGCGGTGCCACCCGTTCCAGCAAGGACACCCCAAGCTCCGTAAGCCGATACTCGACCTTGGGCGGCACCGAGGGATGAACCTTGCGGGCCACATAACCCTCGCGCTCCAGCAGACGCAAAGTCTGCGCCAGCATGCGCTGCGAGATATCGCCAATCGCTCTTTTCAACTCGGTGAACCGCAGTGTCCCTCCCGTTAGCGAAAGCAAGGCCAGCAAACTCCAGCGGTCACCAATGCAGTCCAGCACATCCCGCACCGGGCATCGGCTGGCCTGGTCCGTGTCAGGATCCACGGGAGAAAGGGTCAGTTTCAGAGCCATGAGCAGGGTGGTTATCTTCAGGTTACTTGGTTCCAAACCAAACCCCTCTTGCGGGATTTCATCATCGGTGGTAATTTTTAGTAACCAAGAGCTTTTTCCGAACCATGCAAGCCACCCGACACTGATTTCATCCTCTCTTCATCCCATCCAAACCATACCCGCCCATGATCGCCCTCACCGCCGCCAGCGGCCAACTCGGCCGCCTCACCCTCGACATTCTCCTGAGCAAAATTCCCGCCACGCAACTGGCCGCCATCGTCCGCACCCCGGCCAAGGTGACCGATTTTGCCGCCCGCGGGGTCACGGTGCGCCAAGCCGATTACAATGACGTCGCCGCACTCGCCCAGGCCTTCACCGGCGTGGAGAGGCTGCTGTTGATCTCATCCAGTGAAATCGGCCAACGCGCCACCCAGCATCGCAATGTCATCACCGCCGCCCGACAGGCCGGGGTAAGGCTCCTCGTTTACACCAGCCTGCTCCAGGCCGACCGTTCCTCGCTCAGTCTGGCTGCGGAGCACGTGGCGACCGAAGACGCCCTCAAGGCCTCCGGGTTACCCTTCGTCATTCTGCGCAACGGCTGGTACACCGAGAACTACACCGCCTCCATTGCCTCCGCCCTCGCCCACGGTGCCTTCATCGGCAGCGCGGGACAGGGCCGGATCGCCTCAGCGGCGCGGGCGGACTACGCCGAAGCGGCGGCCGCCGTGCTCACCGGCACACCAAAAATCGGGCACAGCTACGAACTCGCCGGAGACACGCCCTACACCCTGGCCGATCTGGCGGCGGAAATCTCCCACCAGACCGGCAAGCCCATCCCTTATCGGGATCTGCCGCCGGCCGAATACGAAGCGATTCTCCTCAAGGCCGGCCTGCCCGCCGCCCTCGCCGCCGCGATTCCGGACTGGGATGCCCAGGCCGCCAAAGGCGCGCTGGATCATGACGGCCACGAGCTCGCCGAACTGATCGGCCGGCCCACCACCCCTCTGCGCGTTTCAGTCCAGGCAGCGTTGCGGAACTGAAAACGGACACTGCCGGCAAAGCGAAAACCTCAACGCGTCTCCAGCGCGTTGAGCACGCGAACGACCCGATCACGCGGCTGGCTGGAGCCGGCCGGAATGACCACCGTGCCGGCACGATCCACCTCGCAGAGGTTGGGCCAACCGCGCACGGACGAGGCCCCTTGCAGCCGAAACAGCTTCGGCGCCCGGGTCGCTCGGGAGGTCTAGTTTTGGGGCCGGTAAGCCGGATTATGTTCCACGCCTCGCGGCGCTTCGGTCGTCATTTCTCTCAACACCCGCCTCGCGGCGGACCTGGCCCGCCGCGCTCCCGGAAGAGCGCAGCAGGCTGCGGCATACCCGTGGCTGTTGGACGGGCCGCCCAGCCACCTATTTTGCCTTGCACCGGACGGGGTTTTTCGTGCCGCCGTCATCGCTGACGGCGCGGTGGGCTCTTACCCCACCTTTTCACCCTTACCTTCCGGTTGCCCGGACGGCGGTTTGTTCTCTGTGACACTGTCCGTCACCAGGCCTTGACGCCTGGTGCCCGCACTTGCGGTGAAGCTCGTGCGGCATCCTGCCCTGTGGTGTCCGGACTTTCCTCTCCGAACTTTGATCGGGCGCGGCATTACCCGCGCCTTGGGATGCAAAGAACTCGGAGCGACGACCAGGCCCCAAAACTAGGACTCCCAATACACCATGCGACCGCACTGGTCGCAAGTCGCGAGTTTCCCATCTTCCGCTTTGCTGCGCGCCACGGACTCCGTCTCGGACGAAACTTTCAAATGACACCCCCCGCACTTGCCCCCCTGAATCGGCGAGCACACAGGCAGAGCTCGGGCCGCCAGACGGTCATAGAGACGCAGGACCAGTTCACTCAGCGGAGCGCGCGCGGTTTCAAACTCATTGACCGCGCCCGCCAGCTCCGCGCTCAGGCTGGCCTCACGCTCGCGCAGCGTGGCGATGCGGGCCTGATGCCCGGCGATGTTCTGCTTCAAAACCCCTTCCGCTTCCGCAAATTTCTGCTTCGCCGCATCAATCTCATACATGAGCCCGAGCTCCCGCTCCTCCAGTTCGCCAATCGCCGCCTCCGTGGTTTCAATCTCGTGCCCCAGCGCCTGATACTCGTCATTTTTGCGCACTTGCGACTGCTGCGTCTTGTATTTGGCGAGCTTGCCCTCGGCCGAGCCGATCTCGGTCTCGAGCAGCTTCTTTTTGCTCTCCAGCGCATTCCACTCCGCCTTGGCCGTTTCGATGGCTGCCTTCTCGGCCGCAATCTTTCCTTCCACCAGCCCGATTTCGCCGGGGACGGCCTTCAACTGGGCCTCCACCCCCCGCCGCCGGGCATCCCGGTCCTGTAAAATCAGGACGTTTGCAAGCGCGGGTGTCAGCATGGCGGAGCACCTTGCCGGCATCCCCACAGCGGTCAAACGAAACCCTCCCGTTAAACGCGAAAAGAATACGGTTTCCGCCCCGCTTTTTTCGTAAAAAAACCCTCGCCTGACACCGGCATTCCGGACAGGGTTTTACTTTCCGATTTTCACTCTTTCCCACCCTTACATGTCCGACTCAGCCGATTCCGAAAAACCCGCCCAAAACCCAGCGAATCCAAACGCTTACAATGCTGACCAACTCGGCCAGCTCAAAGGCTTGGAAGCCGTGCGCAAAAAGCCCGGCATGTATATCGGCGGCACTGACGAGCGGGCCCTCCATCACTGCGTTTCCGAAGTGCTCGACAACTCCGTGGACGAGCATCTCGCCGGCCATTGCTCGCGCATCGAGGTCACCATCCATGTGGACGGCTCCATCAGCATCCGCGACAACGGCCGCGGCATCCCGGTGGACATCAACAAAGAGTCCGGCCTCCCCGGCGTGGAACTCGTCCTCACCACCCTGCACTCCGGCGGCAAATACGGCCAGGGCGGCTACAAGTTCTCCGGCGGCACCCATGGTGTCGGCGCCAAGTGCGTCAACGCCGTGTCCGAATGGTTTGAAGTCGAGGTCTCCCGCAACAACCAGGTGCACCACATGAAATTCGAGCGCGGCCAGACCGTGAAAAAACTCGAAGTCATCGGCAAGGCCCGCAGCACCGGCACCCTCATCACCTTCAAGCCCGACGCCGAGATCTTCCGCGAGACCACCGTGTTCCAGGCCAGCCGCATCAGCCAGCGCCTCCGCGAACTCGCCTTTCTCAACTCCGGCCTGGAAATCGTCTTCCTCGACGAACGCCCCGCCGAGGCCAAGCCGGAAACCTACTATTATAAGAACGGCGTCGAGGAGTTCGTCCTGCAGATCAACCAGGGCAAGACGCCTCTCTACCCCAAGCCGATCCGCATCACCCGCGAAACCCGCGAGAAAATCGACGAAAAGGAGGCCGAAATCCACGTCGAGGTCGTGCTGCAATACAACGACACCTACAACGATCAGGTTCTCTGCTACACCAACACCATTCACAACCCCGACGGGGGCACGCACCTCTCCGGCTTCCGCAGCGCGCTCACCCGGGCGATCAACCAGTTCGCCAAGTCCAACAACCTGCTCAAGGACAAGGACCCGCAGATCACCGGTGACGACGTGCGCGAAGGGCTCGCCGCCGTGATCTCGATCAAGCACAGCGACCCCAAGTTCGAGTCGCAGACCAAGGTCAAGCTCCTCTCCCCGGAAGTGGAACGCGTCGTCGGCTCCGCCACCTACGAAGGCCTCATGATGGCCTTTGAAACCACCCCCGGCATCGCCAAGCGCATCGTGGACAAGGGCCTCAACGCCGCCCGTGCCCGCGAAGCCGCCCGCAAGGCCCGCGAGACTGTGCGCAAGGGCGCCCTCTCCGGCGGCGGCCTC